>OZ246410.1:0-135301 GCA_965231065.1 uncultured Methanosarcinales archaeon
CTGTCTGTCAGTTCAGATTTGTACTTTCCGCTTCCATAATGGGCTAAACGGCATAACGTTACTGCCATTAGGTTGGAATCGTCTATCTCAGGAAACCTATTCCTAAGAAGTGTTTTAACGAAATCCATCTTCTCGAAAACATCGAGATGTTCTATGTCCTGTCTCATTTGTTTCACCTTTTGTGTATTAAGCGAAACGGACTAAAATCGTCTCTGGAACTTATATGTCCAATCCGCGGACAACCCAAGAATTCTCTAAGATTCCTCCTGCATTACTCCTGGAATGGGTCCGGCGCAGGCAGGTGTCTTAGGAGGTAATTTAGTCGGCAAGACAAAAGATTACATGTACTTAGTATTAGTAGGAGCTATCGGAACAGTCTCTATGGTTCTGAGTCTCATCACACTCTATTCGATAAATAAAGCACGAAACGGATCCATCATTGTCGTGCAGAAATTATTAGGTCAGCCGACATTCAATGCATTCCTGTTGATTATGTGCACCGCATTGATTGCCGGTGCCATCGGTGTATTTCTCACGATGGCCTTAGCGCGAGTATTTTCTCGATTAATAACAAAAATAAATTATGCAGCATTATGTGTTTCAATCATGCTTTTTGTCGCTGCGCTGGTATTTTATTTCACCGGATTCATCGGGATATTCATATTATGCATCTCTACGTCGATCGGAATTATTCCCAATGTGGTCAATGTTGGTAGAAATCACGCGATGGGTGTTTTATTATTGCCAGTAATTCTTTATTTCTTACTATAGATAGCCTTAAAAGCAACATAACGATTTCATGTGCATGGACATAGGATGGGGTTCTGCCCCTGCAAGGCCTTTTGTAACCAACGTCGGTCTTATCACTTCTAAAGGGACGTATGGAGATAATATCATGGCAGCTGAATGGACTCATCTTGTTTCGTATAAGCCAGGATTGATCGCGGTGTGTATAGGCCCGAGCAAAGCAACTGCTGCAAACATAGAAGAGACAAAAGTATTTGGCGTGAGTCTCGCTGCGTTTGACCAAAATGTAATCTCCAGCATTGCAGGAGGAACCACGGGAAAAACAACAAACAAAATAAAAGTTCTTACTGATCTCGGTATCAAATTGTACAAAGCAAATAAGATCGATACGTTAATGGTCGAAGGAGCTTCACTAAACGTCGAATGCAAAGTAGTGCATACCATACCGCTGGGAGATCATACCATGTTTGTCGGAGAAGCAGTCGACATAAAAGTCGGAGAGAAAGATTCCCTGTCCTACCATGGCGGAAAATATTTCAAGATAGGCGAGCATATCGAGAAACCTGCTCCGGAAATGCTCGATAAGATCAAGCAGACTATTGAGAAATACAGAAAGAATACTCAATAGTAACCTTTATAAATGAATTCTTAGTTCAAAATACTATGAAAGCAGTAATCGTCAATTTCAGGGGATCATTCAAGCAGATGCAGGGCAGCAACCGATTAGTCATATTGCCAGAAGGTGCTGCTAAGAAGGAAGGCGCTGAAAAACTAGTCAATAAGAAGATAACATGGACTTCTCCGAAAGGAAAGATAATTTCCGGCAAGATAACTGGCGCTCACGGCAGCAAAGGTGCGGTTCGGGCTTTATTCGAAAAAGGATTACCAGGACAGGCATTAGGAACTCAGGCAAAGATAGAATAAATCGATTCTCGTTTTTTATAAAATTGTTCATTACGTCTTAATTCATCGTTATAAACTGCATTTAGACATCATTGTATTTATATAAATATATAATTATATATTTAAAGATACAAAGATTTATAAAGAAAAACATCATTTCTTTGAAGCAGATGTCACGGATCACCAGAACGATCAAGATAGATACAGACCTTTGGAAAGAGGCTAAGAAGTTAGCGATAGACGAAAATACAAACCTTTCTGCATTGATTGAAATTTTACTGAATAAAGAACTGAAAAAACGAGGCAAAGATGGGACTGTATAAAGACTATTACGGCATCAGATGGAAGAACATCTT
The DNA here is from genome assembly GCA_965231065.1 of uncultured Methanosarcinales archaeon. GTDB lineage: Archaea > Nanobdellota > Nanobdellia > Woesearchaeales > UBA10107 > UBA10107. Next base: position 2,007 of record OZ246410.1, read on the forward strand.
CATGACGATAGCTCTGCTTGTCGGTGGAATATTTACGCTCTCGATATATAGAGGCGGAAGTATCGCCATCAGTTTCAGCGGAATCCAATCATTCCTCTTCGATGGCGTTGGTCTGATACGGAATCTGTTTGTCGCTCTATTGATTATTTTACCGATCATAATACAAAGCTGGGCAGGGTTATATGAGAAAGAAAGCATATTACTCTCCACCGGCATAGGCTTCATCATCTATCTATTATTTGCAGGAGGCATTTCATTACGATGGGCTCTTACCTTTGCATGGCTCATCAACGGAGGATTACTTTGGAGAGCGACTGCGCGGGAACATAATGCGATGAAATACATGACCGGATGGCTCATCTTTGGATTTAGCAGCACCATCATAGCTCCCTTTGGAAATATATTCCAGACATTTGGCACAAAAGCGTCCGCATTCTGGATGATCATCGCATTCATCGGTATTGGAAGTACCTTTACCTGGAGAACAATAAAAGGAGAGAAGAAAACAGCAGTGAATGATGCTCAGGACAAGAACGATACAGAGACAAAATCGATCCTCGATGAAACGAAACAGGTCGCTACAGAAGAAAAACTAGCAGAAGGCATGAAAGACTACACGAGAGATATCGAAATTGCACTAGCGAAAGGAAGAGCAGATGAAGCACTGAAGACAGCGCAGCGCATGCACGGAATGGCGCAGCAAGCATCAGAGATAGCGCCTGCGCAGGTGATTGACTTCGTATCAATCATTACGATGATGGAAAAGATGCAGGAATCATCAGAACGCATCGCATTGAAAGCAATGGAAACGCTGAAAGACAAAAATCAGTACGACAATACTGAAGTAGGCAGAGCACAGCAGTACATCTATGAGCTAGGCAGAAGAATACTGACAGAAGCAGAAACATCAAAAGGCAATTGGGAACAATTCCAGAAACTGAAAGATTCAAAGTTCAGAGAAGTCATCGAAAAACTGAGAGCGACAAAGAACAGAAGATTACTGAGCTACGCTCATCTCCTGGAGAAGAAGGGAGACAAGATATGGATCAAGACATTCATCGGTCTGACGGTCAGATGGATCAAGGAGTTAAATCAAGATAGAGAGAGAAACGGAAAAATAGTTGAGCAAGAGTTCAAGAACCTCGAGAAATCAGGCAGAGAGATCAAGAAGATCGCAGAAGGAATCGATACGGAATTCAATGCGGTCAAGCAACAGGAAGAAGTCATCCAGAAGTATGATTTAAAAGTCAGGGAGTATTATTCATTACTATCGAAGCAGATTGATGCGATCAGCAGGGCAGAACTCACGATCGAGCAGAAACAAGCAATCATCAGAGATATGAAGGAGAAATTGACATGGATCACGGATTATCTGCCAAAGAAGAAGAAGTTATTGTTTGATCTGATGAGGCATACGAAAGAGATAGAGATTATGATACAGCGATCACAGGCATTGACGCATCATAATGCTGATGCGCAGGAACATATTGAACGGATCGCGAAAGAGACCGGAGTGAAAGCTGCATGAATAAGAGACTGACATTAGGAATACTGGCATTGTTCTTATTCAGCGTAGTGTTAACGATACAAGCACATGCACAGTTCGAATTGAAATCGGATGAAGAGATCGCGAAGGAACCGGCGGCTAATGCAGCGAAAGGGTTTGGAAGCAAGATATTACAGACGGTCAAGACCTGGAGCAGTCAGCAATTCAATCGGGCGCTTCGATCGCTCCCGCTTGTCGGAAAGATCAGAAACTTCAGTGATTCGATATTCTCACCATTCTATCGATTCTTTAGCTGGGTACCCTATGCAAAGACATTCCTGCCGAACGCATCGTTCGTATTTTTCCTGCGTCTCACCATCATATTCCTTGAATTATTGATCGGATTCAACACCATCGCGATATTCTTCGTAGGAAAGCCAGTGCCATTCAATCCGGAGATAGTCTATCCTGCATTATGGTTCGAATTCCTTTCGAAACTGAAGAAGGTTCACATCTGGATTTTCAACGTAGGTAAATGGATTGTGTTGACTCTAGAAAAAATGAACTGGGTCCTTTCCCATATCAAGAAATTAGCAACAGCCTTCTTCACCCCAATTGGATGGGTAAGAGCAAAGCTCAATGGTTTAAGCAAAGGCGGCTTGACAAAATGGATTATACGATTCGTGGCATTGATCACCTTTATCGCATTAGTCACAAAGACAACGATGCCATGGATTACGTCACTCCTGATCGTACTGTTCATATTCTATGGAGGTCTATTCCTGCTCTTATTATCGAGTGTATTCATCATACAGCTTGCATTCTTCTTCTTCAATCTCTTTTCAAGCATCGGTATATTCATCGCTACATTATTGGGCATCATCAGCGGTTACTTCCTGGTCGATGGATTGGTATTCCTCTTTGACAAAGGATTCCTCTTTGCGGTCCATGGAGAGACACGAAAGAGAGATCTCAAGGGCATAAAAGGATTCTTCAGTGGTCTGACAAAGAGAAAGAAGAAACTCTCAGATGAAGATAAGAAGAAGGTCGTAGAGAGCAGAGCGTTACTCAAAAACATCGAGAAGAAAGAAGCGAATATGTATGCAACGATCGTGTATCTGGCAAAACAGCACAAACTCAACGAAGATGTCCAGACACGGGAAGACTTTGAAGTACTCGAAGGAGACTTCATGAATAAGCTTGCGAAAGATCATGGATACAATGTCGATCTGGTGAATAAGATGAATCAGGCAATCGACATCCTGGTGAAACATGAAGAGCCGATGAGTGTCAAGAAAGAGGACGAATACGTCATCAAAGAAGAGAAGAAAGAGGAAAAGCATGGTTGACGTCGAAAGGATAGAAGCAGAGATAGAGAAGCGGATGATGCACATCGAGAAAGAAGTAGATGAACGGCTCGGCTCAGAAGAGAAAGGCAAGCATGATCTTGTGAGATATGTCTATCGCGTCAGAAACAGAGATATCATGTCTGATCTTGAGTTCTACAAGCATATGAAACTGAATAATATCGCAGTCGAAGGAGAGGAACTGACGAAGGATCTTGCAGTAGCAAAGGTCATATCAAAAATCAGGAATAGGTTCATGCAACAGATGCATCTCCCACAGGATATCAGCGATGCTGATCTTAAATCATTGTTGAATAATAAGAGATTGAACGGATTATTGCAGAATGCAAGAACAAGAGTTGTCAAGATACTCACCAGAACGATGCAGAGTTATGAAGCGACGCGTAGAAAACTCATCGAGAAACTGCAGGAAGAAGAATATAGCCGGATCGATCCAATCATCGAAGCAGCACACAAGAAGGTCGTCGAGGCTGAAAAACTGGAATGGAAACTAGCGCGAGTGCTGAGTAAACTGAGAAATCAAACAGAAAAAAGCATTGCGTTGGAACAGAAGATGATCGAGCAAGAGCGAAGAAGGACTTACACATTCCCATTCATATCATCGTTGAATCATAAGATCAGCAAGCATCTCAAGATACTTGATACATTAGATATGCTTACGGCAGAGCAAGAAGAAATTGAGAACAAGATCGATGCACTGGCACAGGAAGTACAGAATATCCTGAACGCCGAGTTCGGCGGCAAAGTCACCGTTTCAAGAAAAACAGAGAGGGAACTAGAACGAGTATGAAACCGATGCCAGAGACTGTGAAGCGGACGATTCCGGTAGCGGTAGCACTCATCGCAATTACGATATTCGTACTCTCACTGCCAGAAACATGCATGGCACAAAGTTTCGTAAGACAATGCATCAGTTTCGCTGAAGAATGGGAATTGGTGCTGGTGATAGCAACTGCATTCATGATCGGCACGGTCCTGACATCAAACATGAAAGATAAACCAGCACGGACAACGACCATTGTCACCATCACGCTATTCAGCGCATTAGCATTGTTCGCCAAGATAGCAGAGCTCGGAGCTGAGAAAGGAGCCGGTTTCCTACTGGTTATCGGACTTCTTGTCATGATCATAGCATTCATATCATTCGTAACCGCAGGTCTTGGGTTCAGAGACGCAAGCAGCGGCGGAGCAGCACCAAAAGGAGGCCCACCACAACAAGGCGGAGAGAAGAAAGGATTGAAGTTATCCTCGCTAAAATGGATCATCATGCTGATCCTTTCAGGAGCTGCATTCATACTGACCGCACACTACTTCGGTGTTGTGCCGGGCATCATCGCCGCAGTAGCAGTATTCATAGGTTTATGGCTCATGCTGGGCTACCTGAAGTTCATGATGATATTTGTCGTCATGCTGCTCATCATACTGGCAGTCATTGCCGGAGCTGCATTCCTTGGATGGAATAAACTGCCTCCCGATGTACGAAATCTTATCAATCCGAATGGAGGTGTGCTAGGCAGCGCTAAAACTATCAAAGCGTTGTATGACAAAGCGCTGTCCTTCTTCGCAAGCGGAGTACCGGCAGAGACTATCGGCATCACACAATTCCCTGCGATCAAGAAGGGAGATCTTGCAGAAGCAAAACGACAGGCGGCACAGCTCATCAAGATACAGAATCTTCCTATCATCGGAACGCAGGCAAAGAACAGACTGACGAAGATCAACAACATATTCCACATACTCAAATAACATGGAAGACAACAAGAAAAAAACAATATTGATGGTAACGATCGTAGTACTCTTAGTAGTCATAGGCACAGTCTCGAATTCGCTGGCAGCTTCAAAACCAAGTTCTGCGTTTAAGATAGGAGCGGCGTCACGGATGATACTCTATATCATCGTCATCATCGTATGCCTAGTGTTGTTATATACACCGAGCAGAAACATAGCAAAAGGATATACACAGGCAATAGGAGCATTATTTAATGCGATGGTATCAAACAAACGAGCAAAAGAAGATATCAAGAATCTTGTTGCGAGAAAGAATGCATTATTGAAAAAGAATGTCAATCTCATACAGAGTCCTATCGAACGCGAGGGAGTCAAAAGAAGCTTGTCTGAGCTCGACGCTGCGTATTTCCTCGGCAGAACATCAGTGGCACGCAACCAAATTCATTCAATTGAACAGAATACGAATGAGATTCTCGACATCAATGAGAAAATAGAAAAGAAAGTGAATGAAGTCGTTTCGTTCACAAAAGAAGAAGAGAACTATCTGCTCTTCACCATTGAATTTGATACTGAACTAGAGCAGGGAGTCGACAAACTGAAAGCATTCTTCAAAGAGTATCCGGTACTCAATCTGGAAGAGATGTCTGACAAGTTAAAACATGTATCCGAAGAAGAACGCAAATCACTGCAACGTATCTATGACAAAAATAAAACAATACTTGCAAAGCTTGAACAATTCAAGAAAATGATAGAGGAAGAGAAAACAGATCTTGAATTACAGAAAACGATGACCGATGTGATTTTGAAAGCAGAAAATAAGTTGAAGTTACGAGAACAACTACAGCCAGATCCAAGCAATCCAAATAAAAGAACACTGCAGCGACAGATCGAAGAGATCACGATCAAGACACAAAGAAATGCCAAACCATCTGAAACAACAGTCCTTGATCTGTTCAGAACAACAGAATCAGAAAAAGCAGAACTGGTAGAATCACTGAAAGAAGTCGAACAATTGCCGCTGGCAAAAGAACGTGTCGTGTTGCTGATACGTCAGGCGAATCCTTCATATGCATTGCGGGTACCGATTCCGATCCCTGAAGAAGGAAAGGTTGGATATCACCCAATCTCAAATATCTACGGACTCATCATTTTCCTGAATCCAAGAGCTATGCCCGTCCAATCATTCGATATGCTCATGGAAAAAGGAAAAGACAGTCACAGCTCCATCAGTAGGTTCATAGCGAATCTAGAAGGAGGAGAGAATCTTGCCCGCATCATCGATCGCAGTGTCAATAAAAAAGGCATCAATGGAATGAACCAGTTAAAGACAGTCCTCTTGGACTATTTCAAGATCAGCAGAGATACATATGGCCCTAAAAAATGAACAGGTTTAAATAAAAAATGAGTATAAAAGACACTAAGAGGAAGGAATGAAAGACATCAAAAAGCAGGTGTTGGTAGGCGTATTCATATTCCTATATTTAGTTACTGCGGTTCATGCTCAATCAGTGCAAGAAAGCATCGGTAACCAGTTATCAGGCATCAAGCAGTGGTATACCATAGAAGGATATACATCAGATGAACAAGGAAGACAGATTCCGGTCTATAATGAGACATACAAAGGAGCACGAACCTTTGTTGACTTCTTCATATTATTGTTATTACTGGGAAATCTATTCAAAAATAATGAACAAGTAAAGAAATTATTAGGTAAGAGCGGTCCGGCGATATTGGCAACGATATTGTCATTTGCATTCGTCTTTGTCTCTGGCACTGGATTCCTCACTTCATTCACTCCGTTAGTCACCAATATACCATTCTTGCTGACAACGGCAGCGATATTCTTAGGCATACGTTTGTTGTTCGGTAAGAAAGGAGAAGAACTGCATACTGGTTCGAGAATAGGTATACTTATTGTTGCATTATTGATAGCGGCTGCGATATTCTTCTTCATGAATAAATTCAGTTTCTTATCACCATTCTCACGAGTTCCTGGCTTCGGTACCACCGGCGGCGGTTCAGACGTACCACCCGGAAGAATCATCTCTGGTTCAGGCGGTGAAGTAGTAGGTGCGTCAGGAAATAATCTGCAGCAGGCAGAGGCACTCCGTGTCGCTGCAGAAGCGAAATATAGTGAAGCGGAATCATTGTTGGGTCAAGGAAAATATCAGGAAGCGTCAGCAGCGAATGCTGCTGCGGATCAATTAGCAACGCAAGCAGAGGCAGCGGCACGATGAATAAAATAACATCAGTCATTATCATGTTATTGCTTGTCAGTACTGTATTTGCACAGACACCGCAGTCAACACCGCAAGAGAAAGGAACACTCGCAAAGGCAAAAGATAGCGTCCTGGGATTATTCAGCAGCGGTTCAGAACCGAATAAACAAGATCTGCAGATAAAGATTGCTGATCTCAAGACAAGAATCGCCGATCAAAAAAGAAGGATCGATGCAAAATTGAAACAGACTGGCACAACACCTGCTCCGACAAAACAACCAACAACTCCTCCCGTAACGAAGCCAACAACAAAACCGACCACACAACCGGCAAAACCATCCTGTGACGCTCAAAAAGCAGACAGTGAAATCAAAGCAGCATTCTTATCTGATCCTGCAAAAGCACGATCAATCTGGAATAGTTACAACAGCAAATGCGGCAGTGATGCTGCTACCGCAAATGTCCTTGCGAACTGGGATCGGGCACTGAAGAAGAGAGGCAAATGAAAAGAACAATACTGATCGGAATACTCTGCATGATCTTGATTTCAGCAGCGTACGCTGATGTCTATGATAATTATGGAGAGATCGGAACCGCATACGATGATCTCTCAAACCGATTGAGTTCAGACAAGTTCCCTGATGCAGCAGGAGATCTTGGTGTGTTGTATGACGATGCAGCAAAATACACCACCGAAGAATTAAAGGTAAAAATTGATGCGATTTATCAACAATATGGATTAAAACCGTCGACATTCAAATTGAACAGCACCATCGTTTGGATCGCTCTTGCAATCATACTTGCAGGACTCATGTACCTACTCATAAAAAAAGGTACCGCAGCGGGCATCATCGGAAGAGTACGAGAAATGAGTATACTGAATAAGATTGCAGTACTGATACCGAAATTCAAACGAAACAAAGAGAATCTGATCGGTGTATTCAGGAAAATCAAATCGAATTATGATAAGGCGAGAGCTAACTTTGAGACTGCACAGCAGCTCTACAAGGATGTGCGCGAGGGAAGACTGGCGAATGTCAAGGAAAAGAGTACTGCAGAGCAATACAAAAAACAGCTTGAAGATTATCTCGGAAGCCTTGATGGCTGGCTCAAGGATGCAGACGGTATATTGAAATCAACAATCCAGATATCCGAATTGGGCAAAATAGATATGAAAGAAGTCGAAGAGTACCTTGCTCACAAAGAACGCGCTTTGAAGGAACACGACACCCGATTCTACTCAGCAGATATCAATGAGAGGATAGAGAAGCTCAAGAAAGAGATGAAGAATGAAGCAGACGTGCTGAGCAACGAACAGAAACAATTGCTCTACCTCATCACCATCGGCAATGAACTGAACTTCGGCCTTGGTGAGTATAAGAAAGTCAGTGTGCATGCACAGATCGATCACATCCAGAGTGAGCAGAGATCGATCAAAGGACTATTGAAAGCGATCAAGAAGAATAACAATGATGCGATCAAAGAACGTGTGAAAGAGATATTCAACGCAGCGACAGAGATACTCGACAGCCTGAAATGGGAAGTGCCTTTGTACAATAAACTATTCGATGCGATTGATTCAGTCGTCAAAGGTCTTGAAAGCGCGAATGCGATCGATCTTGAGCGAAGACGGTTTGAGAAAGATATACGCGAGATTGAACCGCGGGCATTGGTGCAGCGTATTGTCGCAGCAAAAGAAGCGAAGGATGAAAAAGAGTTTTATGACCTGATGCGTGAATTGTTACGATCCACTGGTTCAGAACGCATGATGCGTATCGAACTAAGAACAAGCGGTGTGAACGAGAAAATCACCGAAAAATGGGTCGATGAGTTCAATGCAATAGGCCGGAAGAAGGCTCAATAAGGCATTTTAGTGCGAAATATTTATAAACGGCGCATCATACAGAAACAATAGAAAAAAGAGGACACATGGCAGCTACCGCAGTACGAACTGAGAGACGCAGAATACATTCTTATCCCGAAGGATTATATGGTAAAAAGATCATCAATCTCTACTTAGAACGACGCGCGACACGAAAAGAGATGCGTGATCTAGTGAAGGAAGCAGTCGAAGTTCTGAGGGAAGTTCCAAGGATCAGAGATGAGATCAAGGCACACAATCTAACCGGCGTCCGACAAGATGTCGAACGGTTGATTGATATCGTCCATAAAGGACTGCAGGAGATGTACAATATCAATTTCGAAGAAGCATTATTGCGAAGCGACATCTTCAGTGCTGATGAAAAATTCGTCAAGAAATTTGGCAGTCAATTGACTCCGGAACAAAAAAATAAGTACATAGAATTCTTGAAATTCAATCTTGCGACACTAGAACAGGAAGCGCATTTTTTAAACGAGTTAGAACATGAAGTCAAAGGTTCAAAAGAGAAATTCGGCGCCTTGAATGATCTTGCAGGAAGATACTACCGACACAGAAATGTTTTGAGCAGGATCTTCGGTGGATTATCCACCTTCGCAGAAGAATTTGTCGAGGGACGTCAGGCAAAGCGATCATTCAAGCTTGAAAAGAAAATCACCGGAATCGAAGAGAAGAGCGGAAAACTGTCAGAATCAAAGATCCATGAATTGTTGAAACTTGACAAGGAAGATGCATCTGAATTCAGAAATATCATGCAACGAAGTTTTGTATATGGATTATTCCTGATTCGTGCTGCTGCTGATGTCGCAGGAGATATCGTTCATGCGACAAGTCAAGAGGTTCTTGATATTCCGCCGTCGTACAAAGTATATGCTGACGTAGAACTTGCTACATTATTGAATGATATGCTGACTGCAGTCAAGAGCTTAAACAAGATCAGACTTCAATTAGAACACAATCTAAAACAGATACTCGGAGCATTATGATAGACACAAGCGACTGGATGAGCGGTTTCATCGGATTCCTTGTATTTTTATTAGGACTGATTCCGTTGTTAGAGAAATTCGGCATTCTACAAACAAACGTATCTGCGTTGTTTGAAGCGAATTGGTTCACTGCAATCGTCCCGTTCTTACTCGCAATCCTTGGCATATACTTAGCGATAGAATCTATCATTGAACTCACTAATTCAAATCACATCGGATGGATATCATTCTTTATCGGCGCAGTAGTCATGATTGTTGGTATCTTACCGGCATTACAGAAGTTCGGCATCGGACCAGGATTGTTCGGCTTTGAAATTCCAACGCTCGTCTACCAAGTCATCTTCCTCATCGAAGGTATCTTCTTGATGATCGCGATGTTCGCTATGGAACTCTAAGATGGAAATCGTTCTGAAAAAGAAACCAAAAAATGCCATATTGCTCGAAGGATTCCCGGGCTTTGGACTGATCGGTACTATCGTCACTGAATATCTTATCGATCACATCGAGACAGAATCGATCGGAACGGTCATCAGCGAAGACATTCCGCCGATGATCGCAGTGCACAAAGGAAAGATCGTCCAACCGATCGAGATATTCTATAACAAGAAATACAATCTGGTCATTTTACATGTCGTCACCAATCCAACAGGCCTGGAATGGCAGTTCAGTGATATGATCGTGAAACTTGCAGCCATGATCGAAGCCAAGGAAGTCATCTCGATCGAAGGAGTCGGCTCAAGCAATGAGGAGATGACAACTCCGCAAACATACTACTATTCAAACAGCGACCGGATGAAAAAAGTATTTGAAGGCATCGGCGTTCAGGAACTGAAAGAAGGCGTCATCATGGGCGTCACCGGCACAATTCTATTGAAAGCAAAAAATACGAAGCAAGATACCAGTTGCATCTTCGCGGAGACTCACTCTTCGATGCCTGATTCAAAAGCAGCAGCAGCAGTCATCAAGGTCCTTGATAAATATCTGGGCCTGAAGATCGACACAAAACCGCTTGAGCAGGAAGCCGAGAAATTCGAAGAGAAATTGAAAGGCATACTTTCTAAGAGCCAGGAAGCATCTGAGATCCAGCAGAAGAAGCAGTTAAGCTACTTCGGGTAAGTCTCACTTTCATATTTGGCTTAGAATGACATAATTCTTCTGCAATCAATTTCTGCATATCTTTTGTATACCAGTCTATCTTGTAGGGAAAATGCCTTACTGGAGCCTGGAACTAGGTGTAGTGTCGGGATAATGACCGAATTCAAATGGTGTTGACTCTTTTATCTGTTTAAGTGGACTTCCCGAGTAGACGAGGGTTGAAGTCTTTTGTCGAGATAATTCCTTAATAGAACAAATGATTCCGACAGAGTCGGGATTATGCACGAATGGATGAGTTTAGTGGAAAATACAGTTACACGATGAAATTAATGATTTGGAGATAATTCCGAATGAACGCTTTAGTATACTGGATAAGGCTGTTTAAGTGTGTTTTATAAGTAGTTCCAGGACGTATTCGGATAATTGCTTTGAATCTTGGCTTCTTATTCAGTTTTTGATATAAAATACAAGTATTGCTTAAAAGATTTAATTTTCCACAGGACAACCCCGCGTGAGTTATTTAAACTTCCGGGATAATCTCTACTGTAGACAACAGAAAGGCCGAATCAATTCGGTAAAAAAGAGGAAAAGATGACAGCAAAGATCATAATAACAAATCATGAACCAAGTATGAACCCCACATCAGAGGAGCTCTGTAAAGTGATCATGCATCGCATGGGCTTGATGCCAAGGAAAGAAGGCTCTACTGATAAGATGCACAACGTTCTTGCTGAATTGTATGAAAAGATGAAAGCAGCACAGCGGGAGAAGCATCCAGAGGCTTCTGTGATGACGGTAGAGGAGATGGGACTCCACGCAGGTGTTACCAGGCAAACTATGTATGATTACCTGAAACGCTGGTTAGATCTCGATCTGGTCATTAAAACGTCGTATATCAACGCAGGAAAGGCTGTAATCGGGTATAAACTAAATGGCTCGACTTTAGAGAGTGCATTTGAGAAAGCGATGCAGAAGATCAACAATCATCTTGAGACTTCTATGAAGTATGTCCGCGAGCTGCAGAAATTGATCAAGAATGAGAAAATAGCTGCTTCTTCAAGAAATAGACAGGAAGATATCGCTATTGATTAAATTATTTAGTCAATTTTATATCAAGTAGTAGTTCATTTAATTTTTACTGATTAAATAGTTTAATCGTTCGAGATAATGCACGAAACAGATAATATCGACAGTCATTGGAAATAATCCACTAATCTCGACAAGATTAGATAAAATTGCTACGCAGAAATCAACTACACCTGTCGGAATCCTACTTGCAATATACAGAAATGGTCAGGCAAGTGAGAGTTAAAACCCATCCATATCGATCTTCAATATATTCTCTTTCGCCTGCAACTCTTTGAATTTTTTATCCAATCGGAAAAAGGACTGCCCATCGATCTGCCGCTCGGTGATCGGTATGCCCTTGTTGATCATGCCAAAAATGTGAGCTTTCACCGCCAGCTCAGTAAGGCCGGTTCTCATAGAAATATCGGTATAACTCAAAGGGGTCTGCTCGATCGCATACAAAATCATGAAGACATTCTTCTCTGAATCAGAAAGTGAGAATTCCTTGTTCTGCTGCAATGCTTTGGAAAGCATCAGTTGGATCTCATCGAACTGTTCTTTGAGTTTCTCGAACTTCTCATCGAGTTCAGAGACACGATCAGCCTGTTCCTGAAGCTCATCCGTACTATCATTGATAGAAGTGAGGTGATCATCCATCTCTTCCTTGACTGCCTGGAATGCCGCCTTGATACGCGTATCAAGCTCCTGTAACGTAGAACTATCGTCTTTTTTCTTGCCGAACATTACCATCCCCGTTTATCCATCTCATCACTTTATTTATAAAGATTTATATTCAGAATGAGCAATATTTATAAAGGACCTGTTTCTTCGATATTATATGAAAGTCGAAATTCTAAAAGAAGACAAGGATTCAGCAATAATCAAGTTCGAGAACGAGAACGCTACCTTTGTCGCTGCTCTGAAAGATGAATTGTGGAGCACCAAAGGTGTTGATCTCGCTACCTTGACAAAGAAACACCCATTGGTTGGTAAGCCTGAACTAGCAGTACAAGGCAAAGAACCTAAGAAATTACTTAAGACAGCTGCTCAAAATTACAAGAAGAAAGTCGATGAGTTCGAGAAATTAATTCTAAAAGCAATATAAAAGTTAAATAAATTATTTTTCTAATTGTTAAAGTAAGTTAAAATTAAAAAAGAATCAGTAGCGTCTTCTTCTCATCATCATGGTGATGATTGCTACCAAGACAATCGCTGCGATGATGTAAACCACTGTCTTGCTCGACTTTGCAGCCGTTGCTGCTGGAGCAGACGGTGCTGAACCGGTTGTAGCTGGTGCAGCTGCTGGTTGTGTGGATGGTGCTGAAGTTGATGCTCCTGCGCCGATCGCGAAGTAGCTGAATCCTGGTGATGCTGCAGTGAACTTGACTTCAGTAGCATCCTGTGAGACAACGCTTGTTGGTAATTTATTCCATGATCCGCCTGCAAATCTGTATAATACAACACTTTCAGGTGCTACACCACTGTTAGTGAACCAGCCTTTTGGAACTCTGAATTCGACTTTCGCTGAGACGATATCTCCATCAAGGATTCGGGTCTTGACAACTTCGACATATGCGTATATCTTTCCACCAAGATCTGGTGTTGTTGTCGGTCTGCCGCTGAGCTTATTGATTCTCAATGATGGACTTACGATTGCTTTATTGACAATGAAACTGACAAAGCTGAATGGTATAGTTTCCTTTGTGATACTGAATGATGATTCCTGTGTAGCTCCTATTTCGTCCCAAAGCTTGACTGTGGTGTCAGTAACTGTTGTTCCTGATGTCGTTGATGCTGCACCTACTGCGCCAGAAGCAAACACACCACTTGAATGACCGCTCGTTGAAGTACTGACGGTCGGTACTGATGGTGCACCAGTCGTGAAGTTGTATCCTCCACTGACATTACAATGATTCAACTGATCACATGCAGTGACGTTGAAGTAGTAGAGTGTCGATGAGTTTAAGCCAGTAAGATAGAAGCTCATAACTGTTTGGAATGTCGCGTTCTGGAAGACTCCTTCTAAGGCAGCTCCTTGACCGTATCGAACCGTTGCGTTCGCTGTTTCATTCGTGTTGAATGTGATGACTGTCGAACTCTGTGTGATGGTGCCAGGAACAACATTCTCGATGCCCGGTGGCACTGTATCTTGGACAGTGATCGTGATCAATGTTGAGTTTCTGTTATTCTGTGAGTCGTTGATCGAGACGTTCAATGAGTAATTTGTGACAGACAAGACCACTGAGTTATTTTGGATAAGTCCACTTTGCGATATAGCAAAGTTCGTCGTATCGTTGAGCGAATACAGTGATAATGCTACATTATCGCTAGCGTTGATCTGATAATTCAATGCTGCTCCATGCTCAAGCGTGACGTTACCGACTGACTGATTGAAGAACGGTGGTGTTACATCTGCAATTGTTACGGTAGTCGCAGCAACTGTATCATTATAGTTGCCTGCTGGATCTGAACAATTTGCGAGTAAGGAATATGTTCCTGGTGTCGCGAATGAAACTGATTTGTTTGTCAAATTCGTGGAAACATTGTAATCCATTGAACCGTTATTGACACCGCCGATGAATAATGTACAGGAAACATTGATACCTGCCGTATCATTTGCTGTCGTATTGAAATTGATAAATGTATCTTCGTTTCCGGCTGATGGTCTGATGCTTGCAAAGATCTGCGGTATCGTCGTATCAATGGTGAACGTTCTGGTAAGGCTCGTATTTGTATTGCCGACCCATGATGTATTATCGACACAACTTACATTCCATGTGTGAGTACCGTCTGCGTTAAACAATACAGACTGGTTTACAGGAGTATTATTGATGATAATAACATTTGATACATTGACAACTGAGTCGATGGAAAGATTACAGCGGAAACTTGATGCGATACTATCGATCGCTGTCCAGTTGAAATTAATCGTTCTGTTTGTCGTATTTCGTGAAGCTCCGGGAGCAATCAATGTTGTATTTGGAGGAACATTATCCAATGTGAAGTAGAATAGTGCCGATACTTGAGCAGATGCGAAGGTCTCATTGGAACAATTGACACTCCAATTGTGAGCTCCATCTGCGATGGACTGATTTGCAAAGAGTTTCATGATTGAATTATTCAAAGTAGTGGCATTAGAATTATTTACACCACGAGGGGCCTGATCAATGTACAAAGTACAGTTTCCGCCACTGTTGATTGGACCAGTATAGTTGAACGTGAATGCTACTGTAGAATTTGTTCCGTTTGTGATTGTATTGTTTGCTGGAGTGAAAAGGTTTGGTACTCCTGAAACGAGTAATACGAGCAAGAATAGCAAAAATAAAAGCATGCTGGAGAAGATAGTCCGTTTCTTAATCACCACTTTCATCTTAAAGTCTAGATTTATCGTCTATCCTTTTTAAATGTTTCTTTTTTGACACTCAGCAGAGGCTAATGAGATGATTAACGTGGCCTATATAATAAATGATCAAGCGCCGAATCTGCGTTCTCTGCGATGAAATTCAGAAATAATGTGCTTCAGATCGTGTTTTGTGAATTCAGGCCACATCTTTTTCAGAAAAAACCATTCAGAATAGATTGACTGCCACGGCAAGAAATTTGATGTTCTTTGTTCGCCGCCGGTCCTGATAATAATTTCAGGTTCAGAGTTTAAGTAAAGATTTTTTTTAATTGTTTGTTCTGTTATTTTTGATTTTTGTTTTACTATTTTTTTAATCGCGTCTATAAGTTCTTCTCTTCCGCCATAGCCGAATGCGAAATTGACCTTTAATTTCCTATTATTCTTTGATTTTTTTACGAGGTCATTCGCTAGATTTTGGATCTTTTTTGGAAATAGATTCATCCTGCCGATAAAATTGAATCGCACTTTCGGATTCTTTTTTAATTTAATAATTGCTTTTCTGAAAAAGATTTCAAACAGATTCATCAGATACTTGAATTCTGATTTTGCCCGTTTGAAGTTCTGCATAGAAAAGGAATATAATGTGAGTTCCTTGATTCCTAATTCCTCTGCCCAGTCGAATAATCGTTCAACATTTTCAGAACCCTTTTCATGCCCTTTGTATAAAGGCAAGTGATGTTTTTTTGCGTATCTCCGATTTCCATCCAGGATTATGGCGATATGATTTACAGTAGACATACTCATGAACCGCTATTGAGGTCTTTTAAAGCTTATGAATGACCATAGCAACCTTTATAAATACCCTGATTTCTCAAAAACCTACCCGCTAAGACTATTGGATAAGACTAATAGAAGGGACCAATATGGATCAAAAACAAGTAATCGATGCTATCAAGAAGTTGAAAGAGTCTTCTCAGAAACGTAACTTCAAGCAGTCAGTAGATATGATTGTCACCTTCAAAGATATCGATATGAAGAAGACAGAGAACCAGATGCTTCTGTTCGCGAACCTACCGCACAATCCAGGAAAAGATATCAAGGTCTGCGCATTAGTCGGTCCTGAAATGAAAGAGGAAGCAAAACCAGCAGACAAGGTCATTCTCTTAGATGAATTCGAATCATACAAGAACAATAAGAAAAACATGAAGAAATTAGCGAGTGAGTTCGATTTCTTTGTCGCACAGGCGAACTTAATGAGTCAGGTCGCAGTCGCATTCGGTAGAGTACTAGGTCCAAAGGGAAAGATGCCGAATCCGAAAGCAGGCTGTGTTGTTCCTCCAAAGACAAATCTAAAACCAGTCGTTGAGAAGCTGAAGAAGAGCTTAAAATTAGCATCAAAGAATACACTGATGGTCCAAGGCATAATTGGAAAGGACGATATGAGTGATGCTCAGATCACTGAGAATGTATTATCAGTGTACAATCAAGTATTACATGCATTACCGCAGGAAAAGAACAACATCAAGAACGTCATGATCAAATTCACCATGAGCAAACCGGTGAAGATAGAATAAAATGAAACACAAAGCAAAAGCGCCGGTATCGAAAAAGAAAGAAGTCGATGAGTTTGCTACATTACTAACTTCGTATCCGATCGTCGGTATCATCAATGCCGAAAGTTTACCGAGCAAGCAATTGCAGTCCCTACGAGGAAAACTGCGTGAATCCGTCTTGATCAAGATGACCAAGAGACGGTTATTGAAATTAGCGATTGAAAAAGTAAAGGACAAGAAACCAGGAATTGAGAAATTAATGGAGCATGCAGGCGGTATGCCGATATTGCTATTCACTAAGGAAAATCCATTCAAGATTTACAAAGCGATCCAGAAGAACAAATCAAAATCACCGATCAAGCCAGGACAGAAGGCGCCGTTTGACATCACGATCCCGAAAGGACCGACACCATTCGCGCCAGGTCCGGTCATCTCAGAATTGGCGAACTTGAAGATCAAGGCAGGTGTCGTTGCCGGCAAGATCGAGATCAAAGAAGATTCATTAGTGCTGAAGGAAGGAGATGTTTGTTCAGGACCATTGTCAAGCATGTTGTTGCGATTGAGCATCGAACCGATGGAAATTGGTTTGAACGTTGTCGCAGTCTATGAAAATGGCATGATCTACAAGAAGGATGTATTATCCATCGATGACGAGAAATTAAAATCGGATATCGCTCAAGCTCACACATGGGCATTGAACTTAGCTCTTGAAGCGAAAGTTATCAACAAAGCAACTGTAGAATTAATGGTGTTGAAAGCGGCGCGAGAGGCGAAAGCACTCGAAGCTGCGACACAGCCATCACAATCATAATGGAGGAAACCAAATGGAATATGTATACGCAGCAATGCTGATCCACAAATCGGGAAAGAAAGTGGATGAAGCTTCCATGAAGAAAGTATTGGAAGCCGCTGGCGTAAAAGTAGATGAAGCAAGAGTAAAAGCTTTAGTCGCTGCTCTCGACGGTATCAATATCGACGAAGCAATAACGAAAGCCGCAGTAGCACCTGTTGCCGCTGCACCTGCCGCTGCTGGACCAGCTAAGAAGGAAGAAGCAAAGAAAGAAGATAAGAAGACTGAAGAAAGTGCTGCCGCTGGATTAGGCGCATTATTCGGCTAAATAGTGCTTCAACTTTTATTTTTTTCCCTTAGTGGAACGAACTATGGACAACGAACGAGAAGTAACTACATCGAAATCTGAAAAAGATCACTTTTCTCAAAGTAGAGCGAATCGCGGTAAAATGAATGAGTTGCGTTCTAAAGGGAATGCTCTGAAGAATGAACGGAACGCACTTACTGATTCTGTCAAGAAATTGAAAGTTGAGCGAGATGCGCTCAATAAGGAACTTAAAGTCAAGATTGAATTGTTTAAGAAATTAGTTCCTCCTCGCAAAAAAACCACTAAAGAAGTCAAGCATGTGAACGTCGCTTTCATCGAGAAAGAGATCAAGGCGATGGAGTATAAGATCGAGACGGAAGGACTTTCTTTCGATAAGGAACAGAAATTGATGAAGATCATCAACGCGAAGAAGAAAGAATTACGGGAATCAGGCGCGCATCAGATACTGTCTGATGAGGCTCGAGATCTTTCTAAGGAGATAAGTGAATTACGAGCGAAGGCTGACGCTGCGCACAAAGAAATTACTTCGAAAGCTGCTGAAAGTCAGAAGAAACACGAAGAGATCATATCCTTATCCAATCAATTCAAAGAGCTGGACGTCAAGCAACGGGAACTTGATGCGTTATGCAAGGAAGATAAAGAGAAATATAACGAAAGAGAAGCCAAGAGGAAAGAACAAAGAGATGTTGCTCACGAACGTCCAGAAAATCATCAGCGAAGAGAAGAAGGTCATAATCGAAGGGAAAGGCCAAGAAAAGATCAGAAGAAAGAACATCACAAACCTCATGTGAATCTTGAAGTCATGCAGCACAAAGCAGAAGAAAAACTGAAAAAAGGCGGTAAACTCACTGCTGAAGATTTGTTAGCGTTTCAGAATAAGAAATAATTAAAATGAACAAAGAAGACAAAGAGAAAACACTAACTGATATTTACTTCAAAAAGATACAAGAACTAAGCGAAACACTAAATAAATTTTATATTTTTGCGGTCGGGACTCTAGTCGGAGTTGTAATTAAATTTCCAACAATTCCGTCTGCAATAATATTCACAATAACAAGCATATATCTTATATATTTTAACTTCAATATATCGAAAATATCTGATGATTGGTATATTGACTTTTGCAACGCAATAAAAAACGATAAAATCCTGACCCATAAGCTGCATCCGGTTACAGTCAAGGAGATACTTTTTTATTACAAAAATAGATACAAACTACATGTCATTAAGAAACCAAAAATACCACCAAATATCGAACCAACTGAAAGAACAACCGCCAGCACAACATCAAACATTCAAATTAAACAATCTCCCCCTTCAGATCCAAAGCACTAACCGAAGCTATCTTAACCGTAACCTCATCCCCGATTTTCAAGTCACCTTTCACAACAACCTGTTTGTAAGATGAATTCTTGCCGATGAATGTATTGTTCTTGCCTTGTTCTGTGATCAATATCTTCTCTGAGCCACCAATAAATCGCTTATTATGTTCCAAAGCAATCTGATGAAACAGATCCATCATGCGTGAGCATCGTTCTTTGGCTTCAGAACCATCAACTTGCTTCATCGCAGCAGCCGGCGTTCCAGGACGAGGCCAGAAGCGTGAGACGTTGATCATATCAGGTTTTGTCTCCGAAACAACTCTGATCGTCTCTTCAAAATCTTCAGCAGTCTCAGTTGGAAAGCCACAGATAATATCAGTAGCGATTGAAATATCAGGAATAGCTTCTCTAAATTTCTTAACAATAAATGCGAATTCAGAAGCAGTATAGCCTCTCTTCATATCTTCCAAGACCTTATCAGAACCTGCTTGCAATGGGATGTGAATAAATTTAAACACTTTCGGATTCTTCATAACATAGATCAATTCATCCAAATATGGCAGCATATATTTCGGATTGCCCATACCAACTCTTATTTTAAAATCACGATCAATAGAGACGATCTCTTTCAAAAGCGAAGCCAAATTAGAGTCAAACTCTAAACCATACACTGCATTATCCTGTGAAGTCAGCCATATCTCCCGAACGCCTTCTTCGACTGATTTGGAGATATGTCTGACAATATCCTGAACAGGATAAGAAAGTGCATTTCCACGAGCGTGTTTCGTTTTACAAAAAGTGCATGAATTCAAACAACCCTGCAAGATACTGGTGATCTCAATATATGAATTCTTTCGAACCTTCGGTAAATTCAATCGTCCTTCGTCGTTTCGTTCAAGTAAAGCAACTGTATTCCCTTTGACAGTCTCATCCACAACTTTTGAAATATTTTTAATCTGATACGTACCGATCCGAGAATGATTCGTCAGGATAGAAGGCTGCCCCTGAGGAATGCATCCGGCAATAATAACTTTCTTATTAGCGGCCTCTAATTCTTTTAATTTTCGTTTGAACGTTGTCTCAGTCGTTCCTTTCACCGTACAGGTATTGTAAACAACAACATCAGCTTCTTCAGGAGTATCAACGAGAGTATTCCCCTTTTCTAAAAGAAGTCCCTGCATGACTTCAGAATCTGATACGTTCGCAGAACAACCCTGTGTGATGAAATGGATTTTTGCCATGAATCAATATTAAAAATCAGAAATATAAATCTATGCCTTCAGTTTTTCCATGAATCCGCATTTGCCGCAGGATCTTCTGTCTTTATGCAAAGCCAATAAAGAACTTTCGCACTTAGGGCACATACCGCCCTTGCGAACCAATTTACTACCTTCAATTCTGTAAGCCTTGTAGATCTTGTATGTCTTTCCTTTCTTAACAGGCGCTACTGCTGCCTTTTTTGCAGGTGCTGCCATTTATTTCGCCTCAACAGGTGCAGCGACCTTCTTCTCGTACTTAGGCTGATTGTAACCGACTTTAGAAAGAACTTTCCTCTCTTCGATCTTCTTCATGTCAGCGTCATTCTTATACACATACGCGACAACAGAAGCCTTCCGTGATCCGAATGAAGGACTGATCTTCTTGACAACAATAAGTTCTGGTTTGACATTAAGCTGAGTAGCAAGGCTCTCAATGACCTGTTTTCGAGCAGGTACTGCTGCAGTAAATTCAAGTTCTGTATCAACTCGTTCTCTCCCCAGCAATGGTTCTTCAGTTCGTTTTAATTGTTTTGCCATATTTTATCTGCACTTGATTGCGTACTCTCCGTTCTCATGGAAGCCTGCTTTCTTAGCGACTTCTGATTTAGCGACATCGATGACACTTATCTTTCCCTGGAAATTGCTGGCTACATCTGCTGAATGACAGCGTGGGCATACGTCTTCAACGTAAAATAGCCTGTCTCTTTTACAAAGTTTTTTCTTCATTTTTCTTTTACCTTCTTCGCTTCCTTCACCGGAGCGCTTTTCTTCGCCTTATCTTCTTCGATCCAATCGATCTTTCCCAGACCAGGCTGTCTCATCGTCAGACCTAATTTTGGATTTGTGACATCCTTGAATGATACTGCGACAACTCTCGCGCGGCACATATCGCCGATCTTCAATGATCGTTTTGAATCTCTGCCGTTCAATGTCTTCTCTTTTGAAAAGGTGACAAAGTCATCCATCGTCTGCGAGACGTGAACCATACCTTCGATCGGACCTAGATTGATGAATGCGCCGAAATCAGCGACATCTTTTATTGAACCATGCAAGACTTCATGCATCTCTGGTTTGAAAGTCAATAACTCAAACGTGGATTCGTAGTATGATGCACCATCGCCAGGAATAACGATTCCTTCGCCGATCTCTTTGACATCAGCGACATCGATGACAACACCGATATCTTGTGAGATGTAACCTTCGTACTTGTCCTTGACGACCTTCAGCACAGACTTTTCAGTGCTTTCAGTGAATAGATTCGGCGGAACGCGCACGTGGTCTTTTACGGTTGTTTTGTAAAACATGTTTCCTCAATCAAGCATCAAATATTTTGTCTGTCTCAGGACAATGGTCCTGACCCCTTGCTTTTTAAGCTTTGAACGCAGGATACGATCCTGTGTTGCGACTATAAATCCCTTTAAACCAAGGATTATGTTATCTACGTAGTCGCTAGAGGTTGTTTTTAAAGTCTTCGGTTTTTTTGCCTCGAGAATGGCCTTTGCAAGCCTTGCGGCGGCCTTTTCCTTTCCCCTCCGTCTCTCAATTATATTATTAAGCTCTATAAACGTCTCATCCAGCACATATAGCTCATATGGGAAGTCACAGATGCGGTCTAATTCTGAATAGATATCAACCTTCAAAGTAGCAGGAATCATGACGAAATTCGTGTCTAATAGTATCTTCTGTTTCATAGAGTAAACTTCAAAATGGTGTTTTATAAGATTATCTATGCCTGTAGAATCCTGCTTTATCCAATATGGTATCAAACACTAAAGAGTACACAAAGAATGCCAACAGCAGTTGGGTCATCAATACGATACCGATGAAGGTATAATTCAACAAAGCGAATGCAGCAGCGATTGTCGCCAATCCTTTCGGCACAAACAAAGCGATCTCAAACTTCTCATAGACCGAACTGCGTGGCAAAGTGACCTGCGCCGAGATCAATCGCAATAATAGATACACTACGAACAACCCTAATGAAATTCTGAAGAATGACAGAGACAATGGCAGACCGACAATCAGACCGACCAGAACAAAGATGAATACTTCAAGGATCGAATACAATGAATGAAGCCGCGTCTCGACGACATTCTTGTTCCGCAGGAAGATATTGCTGAAGATGAACCCTAATGTCGCTACTGCGACCAATCCGCTGCCTTCGATCTGCTGTGCGACAATAAAAGCAAGCAAGATAGCAACTCCGACCGCAAGAGAAGAAAAACGCTCAAGACTTCTGATGTGAACAACCCTGAACAGGAGCAATGCAATGATGACACCGATACCGATGCCGGCGAAGATGTTGACTGAAAAAGAGAGTATCGTATTGAACAAGGTCTGCGGAACCATGACCGTATTCAGGAAATAGGAGATGATCAAGAACGGAATTACCAAGATGAATGCGCAGGAAAGCTTTGATTCATCCTTGAGCAACTGCATAATCTTATTGTTCGGTACGTGATGCCGTGGAAATATCGTATAATATTCGATGCAGCTGACGAGCAAAGAGAATATGACTGAAGCGAAGATCCGGAAGCCGAAGAACAACCGCGAGACATAAGAAAGGACAACGATATTCAGCACCAGCGATAACAAAAAGAACGAAAAGACATACTTCATGGACGCGTCGAATTCTCTGACTTTGATTCTGCTCGTTGCTTCAAAGATGACAACCAACAGGGCGACGATACTGACAACACTCAAGAACGTGCCGGTCAGTTGTATCAATGGCTGATCATAGTAAAAGATGTTCCCCAATCCCAATCCGGATAAGAACAAGAACAATGGCAGCGGTATCTTCGTTTTTTTAGCCAATACCAAAGAGATGATACCTGCCAATAAGATGAAAGTGATGCTTGTCAGAAACACGAATGCGTCAGCCATTAAATGAGTTAAAACTTGTTTTGTGTTTAAATAAGTTGCTACCAATACAAATGTTTTTAAACAAAATTCAAGCACTAAGCACTATGGAGCTGCTTAAGAAAATCATCGCGAAAATAAAGCCGCAGAATGGGCATCTGAAACAAGAGATAGAAGCAACCATCAAGACGCTCAATGCTGAACTGAAGAAGAACAAAATCAAAGCATCTGCGGTCATAGGCGGTTCGTTTGCGAAAGACACGCATCTGATCGGCGACCATGACTGCGATATCTTCGTGCAGTTCGATTACAATCAACAAGACAAAAATCTTTCTGATTTGCTGGAAAAAGCAGTTAAAAAATTCAAGGCGACACGTGTCCACGGATCCCGAGATTATTTCTTATTCACCAATTCACTGAATTATGAAGTTGTTCCGGTGCTGAAAGTCACGAATCCGGTAAAAGCACTGAATGTGACTGATGTCTCGCCGCTGCATGTCGCATGGGTCAGAAAGCATAAGAAGAGCGATGAGATCAGATTAGCGAAAGCATTCTGCAAGGCATTCAATATCTATGGCGCAGAAAGTTACATCAAAGGATTTTCAGGTCACGTATTGGATATTTTAGTTATTTATTACGGATCATTCATGAACCTATTGAAAGCAAGCCAGAAATGGAAAGAGAAGACAGTCATCGACATCCAGAAATATCATAAGGACGCGTTATTTGAACTCAACTCATCAAAGACGCAGAGTCCTTTGATCATCGTCGATCCGATACAGCGAGACAGGAATGCGGCTGCGGCATTGGGAGATGAAGCGTTCAACACATTCATCAAGAAAGCGAAGGAATTCCTCAAAAACCCGTCAGAAAAATTCTTCACCAAAAAAACAATCAAAAAACAAGATGTGAAAGGAGCGATCATCTTAGATATTATTCCCGAAGAAGGAAAGAAAGATGTGGTCGGCGCAAAGATCCTGAAGGCATATGAAGCGATCAAGAGAATATTGGAAGACAATGAGTTCAAAGTCCAGAAATCAGGCTGGGTGTGGGACAAAGAAGCATTTGTCTGGTTCATATTGAAAAACAACAGACTCACTTCAGAAACAGTCATCGCCGGTCCGCCGATGAAGATGGAGAATCATGTCGCGATGTTCAAGAAGAAGCATAAGAATACATTCGTGAAGAACAACAGGGTATTCGCAAAGATCAAGAGAGACCACATAGATGCGAAAGAACTGATCAAGGAATTCATCAAGACAGAAGAAGTGAAAGACCGAGTCAAATCCATAAAGATCGCCGCTGAGTCGAAATAACTATTTATACCTTTCTAATCAAGACACCACAACCTTTTTAAATCATTATCATATTCTAATGTGCCTATGATTCAAGAACAATTCAAGAAACTCTTCATGAAAGGAGACGTATTGCAGGACATTGTCGGACAAGAACAGATTAAGCACGAGCTGAAATCAACATTACTGGTGGGACGTCATGTTCTCATCATCGGACCGCCGGGCATCGGAAAGACAACTCTGGCAAAGAATGTCTCGAAATTACTGCCTGATTTAGAACTGAACGATTGCGGCTACCATTGTGATCCAAAGAATCCAACCTGTCCTGAATGCAGAGCAGGAAAGAGCAAAAAGAAATTAATAACCGGTTCTCAGCGATTCGTACGAATCCAAGGATCTCCTGATCTCACTGCAGAAGATCTCATCGGCGATATCGATCCGGCAAAAGCCATGGAATACGGTCCTTTGAGCATCGAAGCATTCACGCCGGGCAAGATCTTCAAGGCAAACAATGGTGTCTTATTCTTTGACGAGCTCAATAGATGTCCTGAGAAACTGCAGAATGCATTACTGCAAGCATTGCAGGAAGGTTATGTAACGATAGGATCATACGATGTAGACTTACAAACCAACTTCATCTTCATCGGCACCATGAATCCGGAGGATTCAAACACTGAAAAGATCGCTGATGTTCTCTTGGATCGATTCGATGTCATCTACATGTCGTATCCGGAGACACTGCCATTGGAAGTCAGCATCGTCAAGAAAGCAGGAGACAAATTAGTCGAATTCCCCGAGAAACTTCTGACGTTAGGAGTTCTGTTCATACGATTATTGCGAGAGAACAAAGATGTCGAGAAAGCCCCGGGTGTACGGGCGAGTATCGGACTCTATGAACGATCACAGGCAAATGCTTTCCTCGCCGGACGTGCAGAGGTCACCGGCAAGGATCTTCAGGACGCCATCATCTCAGTCGTCGCGCACCGAATCAAGCTAAAGCCATCACTGAGGTATTTGACGTCAGAGATTGACTTCATCAAAGAACAGATGCAGAAGTTCATGTCAGAAAACGCGAAACATAGTGATTTTACCTGACAGCGAACTGCACGACAAAGCAAATGAATTTCTAGAGAAGCAGAAGATCGAAGAGCTCCAGGGAAGTATGTCGAGCAACCCTGATGAAGAAAAGAAATTAGCGCATTCAGTCATGGAGTCTGAAGAAGATAAGCTCGATGAAGGAAAGTTAGTCAATGAAGCACTGAATAACGGCATCACCTCATTCATGCCGGACATGATGTTCGAACAGATGGTAAATGATTTCAAGATGGCCAAAAACATATTTGGCGAGACAATTCTCAAACAGTCGACCGGCTATAATCCTGATTATGTCGAGCGAAACATCAAGGTCCCTGAGTTCAGAAGGGAACTGAGCGAGCGTATCAAGAAGAACATGGATGCACTGAAAGACGACGGCATACTCGGTCCTGGCTACACCATCAGCGAGAAAGGATTACAATTAGCTTCGTTGGTCATGTACACTGAAGAACTCGATCACTTGCTTCCGAAAGGTATCTTCGGAGAGAAAATACACAAGAGACGGAATATCTATGGCGAACATGAAGACATCAAACCATTCAAGAAGGATGATCGGTACCGAGATATCGCACTGAAGAAATCCATCAAGACAGCGATTCGAAGAAATCACCGTATAATGCAGCGAGAGGATCTGAAATCATTCCAGCGTCAAAGCAAAGGTCACTTGGAGATCATCTATGGCCTTGATGCATCAGGAAGCATGAAAGGAAAGAAGATCGAAGTGGCGAAGAAAGCAGGAGTCGCATTGGCATACCAAGCGATAGAGAACAAAGATAACGTCGGACTGATCATCTTTGGCGAAGAAGTCAAGCACAGCATAGCACCCTGCCAAGATTTTCATAGAATCCTGGAACAGATCACCAGAACAAAGCCTTCCAAAGAGACAGACATGGTCGGCGTCATCAAAGAAGCGATCGAATTATTCTCATCCGGTACTGCTACAAAACACCTGATACTGCTGACTGATGCATTACAGACCGTGGGCAGCAAGGATGAAGTCATAGAAGTCGCAGCGATGGCAAAGGCAGCAGGAATCACCATATCCATCGTCGGCATCAAATTGGATGAAGAAGGCGTTACGCTGGCAAAAAAAGTGACAGAATTAAGCGATGGTAAATTATACACTGTCACGGCATTGGAAAATGTTGATAAGATAATCTTACAAGACTATTACGATCTACGGTAAGAGTTTCCGCAGTTGATTCAATTCATCTTCGAATAGCTTCTTTTTCTCTTTCGACAAGAATTCGTAGGCACGGATGGCATTGTTGTAAAGTGTTGCCGCTATTTTGCTATCTTTCTTTATTGCACTCTTCACCTTTTCAATGATCTTCTTGGTCGCGAGAACATCATACTCGCTGCCATACACAGGAGTGACTTCACTCTTCAATGCATAGATGTCTTTTTCAAGCAGCAATTTCTTTTCTGAAGACAAAGAATCAAACGCAAGGAGCGCATCGTGATAGAGATGTTCTGCCATATGTCTATCTTTTTTCTCAATCGTTCTTGCTTTTCTGATGATATCTCTCGTTACGATAAGATCACGGTCCCTTCTGTGTCTGAAGGTAGGTGATCTGAGCTTTTCAACGAGCGTCAGCACTAAAACGATAGAGAGCAACACGAGCAACATCATCGCTATCACAAAGGCATTGCTCTTCACTTCTATCGGCTTGACTTCCGGTGTCGGGGCAGATGGCAGCCGCGCTGCCGGTTTCTCTGGGACAGGAGCGATAGTGCATTGCTGTGTCTCATTCTTTGGTTTGTAACAGCGCTTTGCATCAGTGCATGTCCGGATCTGTGTTCCGTTGTTACAGACACTCCAGTCGCCACAGACAAATTCTGCTGAACAAGGCGCAAAGGTGCTGATGTGGGTTCCTCTCGAGACAGAGACAGCGGAAGGCAATGCATTGACATTGTTTATGAAACTGAAGGTATCGTTACTGACTGAATCATTGACAACGACAGTCACCGTATGACTTCCGACCGTATCGAACGTATGACTGAACTGGCTTGTAGACGTGTTGCTTACGTTCTCACTAAACTTCAAGGTCTCGCCGACATACCATCGATACGTCAGCATACTTGAATCAAGATCGACCGCAGATACATTGAATGTCCTCGTGCTGTTGACATTGAAACTAAGAGAGATATTCGTATCAGTACCCGAGATATTCTGATAGGCACCGGTCGCATTCGGGAACACCGCAGTGATATTCGGCACGTAATTTGCGAAGATAGTCGAGAAGGACGAGGTCGTAAAGTTCGTGACATTGTTGGCGCAGATCATATTAGAACATTTCGTACAGGCGACTGCGTTCGTAATTGCAGACTGCAAGACAGTATTGAATGAAGGAGACTCGAAGAGTTGTACGCCGCAAGATATGACAGAGAACGAAACATTTGCTGTCGTATTCATATTCTGCTCTGCAGACGAATTGACAGAGACGATCGATTTGTTCACAAAGATATTGCTCATGTGGCTGACGTTGACAAAGAGATTATCAAATAGCAGTTTATTCTTATCAGTGAAGATGACAAGGGTATTCTGTAAACTGCTGCCAGTGGTGAATATATCATGTACATGGTTGAGGAGCGTATTGTTTGTGATTAAGTTCAATGTTGATGAAGTGGTGATGTAGATGCCGGTATCGCTGTTATTCGAGAAGAAATTGTTTACCACACTATTCTCTATTGATGACGCGGTCAACTGCATTCCGGCGAATCCATTATAGGATAGATTGTTAGAGAAGAATGTGTTATTTGTCGATGTCTGTCCCAGTCCGACATTTCCTTGAACAAAGATGCCATCGCTGCTACTATTGTACAGATTGTTTCCGGTGATGTTATTTTTGTTGCTCGTGCTCACGATGATGCCGGCATTCGCTATGTTGAATATAGTATTGTTAAAGAGAGTATTATTATGAGAAAATGAAAGATCGACTCCTGCATTGGTACTGGAAGAGATGTTATTGTTGACAATCAAGCTATTATTCGAAGGATTCAATAAGATGCCGTCGCTGAAACCTACAATGACACAGTTCTGAACAGTGACATTATTTCCACCGAGTACATCGATACCATCGAACGCATTGCTTGTCGCATTCAACGTCGTACTGTTACATGTGATGCTGATGTTCGATACATTGGTCTTGACTCCACGAGGTAAATTGAAAATACCCGGACAGAATTGGACCGAGCGATTGAGGAAATAATTCGTCGAAGGAGGGATGATAGACGCATCACCATCATTGCAATCAAACAAGTGATTGAAGCTGTCAGCATCGCGATCTTCAACGATCCGGACTGTGTTTGAAGTGACAGATGTTCCGTCGCTGGTACCATCATTTGGTGTTATGACTGCAGTCCAATTATCGCCGATCATGGTCTCCTGTGATGACATGACGCTATTTCTAGTCATGTTCAATATCTGGATCTGCTCTGCGGAAAGAGTTCTATTGTAGATCCGTACATAACCGATCGTGCCGTTGAAAGACTGCAGACTGATACCTGTCTGTGACTGTCCTATAGAGACAGTATGGTTGCCGCCCTCTGTGTACGTGATCCCTGAAAAGATAGATGCATTTAATCCATCTACATAAAAGGTAAGTTTACCGGTAGCATTATGTGTGACAGCGATGTGATGCCATGCGTTGAGCAATGATGGTCCGCCGCCTGATTGGATGAAACCCGGATACCAGCCGCCGTTAGCAAATAATGCGAATCCTATCTTACCGGAAGGTGCATCTGCGACTAAGATGAAATCACCATCCTGATCCTGGCTCGCTACTGATTTTTTGACGATGATTCCGGTCGAGATAGGATAGACCCATGCTTCGATGGTGAAAGAATCATTGATACCTGATACTACATGCAGCGTGGACACATTGATGTAATCCCCTGAGCCGTTGAATAAGTAGCCGCCGGAGCCATCATGATCTCCTGTCGCATTCATATGTGCGCCGAAGACTGTTCCATTATTGCCCCACGTCGAATAATCGATCGTGGTGCTTCCTGCGCCACTGTAATTCTCAAACGGCATATTGAGGATAGCAATCGAACTGCTGTTAACTCTCCAATCAGTGATATTTGTTATGTTATCTCCTTCTGGATCGCTCGCATTGTAATAGATCGTCAGATTCTCATCAGTGAGGTTAGTGCCGAGTGTTGAATTCAACAGAAGATTTGAAACGCTCGGACTCAACGTAGTAAGACCGGTGAGACTGGTAAATCCTCGGTCTGATTGGTGTGACAAGAGGAATGAAGTAAGGCCGACGAACAGTATCAATAAGAACGCTGCAGCTCGTTTCAAGACGTATGCACCTCGTCTCTGTTTTTTTGTGAAGCAAAGCGCTTCATCTCGATCAACAATGATTCGAAGTCTCTTCGTGTCTGCGGTGAAAGCTTCAGATATGTCTCGAGCAGTGATTTGTATGCATTGAATACCGAGAGATAATCAGCAGTATCCATATTCTTCATCCTTCCATACTGTCTCACGAACTCTGCTTTCTGCTTCTCTGCCTCTTTCTCTGATTCATCTAACGTCAGAGAGAGTTGTTCGACTTTTGTGACATACTTTCGTTCTAGTCTCTTTGATGTGCTGAAGCGTCGTATCGCACGGTCATATAATGCATCAGCGCTCTCAATATCTCCTCTCTCCAGATACCTTCTATCTTTCCAGAGGACCAGCGGGAAGGTATCGACGGGATGTACGAGAAGAAGGACTAAGAACAATCCGATGACTATCCACAAGAGATACTGATACTGGAACAAGAGTGCGGTGATGAGGCTCTTTCGTATTGGCTGTACACTCGGTGACTCTTTCACTGGTGCTTTGGTCTCTTCGATGATGCCAGCAGTCTTCGGCTTCTCTTCCTGGATAACAGTGCAAGACTGTGTCTCTGCTTTTGGTTCTGCGCAATTGTTGAGATCGTCACACATACGGCTCTGTTTTCCATCTTTACATTGACTCCAGATATCACAGAAATAGTATGGTACACAAGGAGGATCAGATACTGAAGTGGTTCCTCCGCCGCCATTTGATGAAGGTGTTGATGCTACACTGTCTGTCCTGAATGTCAATGTGCCATTCGTGATGCAATTGTTCGCCGCATCACATGAAGTTATGTTGTAATAATACAAGGTATTGCTTGAGAGACCGGTCAGAAGGATAGAATGATTGAAGATCAATGATGAGTTGCTGACGAAGTTACCTAACGCCGTAGTTGTTCCTAGATTGATTGTGCTGTTACCGAGATCATCGGTTGTCCAATTGATTGTTGCAGTACCGGTCGTTACCGTTGCGACAATATTACTGATATTCATCGCTGAACGATCAAGCTCATAGGTGATGTTCAACGCACTGTAGAGTATCTGTCCTCTGCTTTCGACTGATGTATTTATTGAGATTGAACAGTTTGTTCCCTGGATGAGACAGGCGGTACAGACGCATGAGTTGACTAACACATCATTCAATCCATTGACGAATGACGTACCATTAAAGTTCAATGTGTTGTTCAATCTGCCAGTGTAGCTGAATTCAATCATTCCGTTATTGCCGACATCTAGTCTTGGATTGAGCGGGTAGTCGTTGTAATAGTTCGTGTAGTAGATCTCGAACGAATTAGTCCTGTTATCTGACCAGACGATGTGTGGTTTGTCGGTGTGATCGACGATGATTGCAGGCGATACTGATCTTCCTGAATTGTTCGTTACTCTGATGTTACCGGTGAGGTTGATTCCGGAATTGTTTAACTCTTCATAATAGATTTCAGTCGCTGCCTCGCCGTTGACTCTATCTTGCCAAGTTATGTGGACATTACCTTGGCTGTCAACTGCGATGGTTGGTTCTTGCGATGAATTAGCATTGTTGGTGAGTCTGGTGTCTCCCGTGAGATTTGATCCCGTACTATTGAGTTTCTTGTAATAGATTTCGTTATTGCCATCCTGCTGCTCATACCATACAACATGGATATTGTTGTTTGAATCTATTGCAATGTCTGGGTCAAATCTATTGTTTGGAGATAAATTGACTATTTGCGTCTCCGAGGTGATGTTACCCCCTGTACTATTGAGCTTTTCGTAAAATATACCGTAAGTCGTAAACCTGGTGTCATACCATACAATGTTTGCGTTATTATTTGAATCGACAACGACCACTGGCCAATCGGATTGGGAGGTTGTATTGAAAGAAACCCTAACATCACCAGTTAAATTACTACCAGTACTATTGAGTTTTTTATAAAATATGTCCCAGTTTGCTGAGTTACTACCAAGTCTTGAATCATACCATACGATACTTGGACTATTGTCAGAACCAACATTAATACGTGGGAAATCTCTCTGATTGGTCTCATTGGCAATCATCAAATCATCTATTAGTGTAGTCCCGTTGTTATCGAGCTTAGTATAAAATATACTTCCAAGTGAATTGAGTCGCGTGTCTGTCCAAACAACATGGAGACTATCCTGTGAATCAACTACAACATCAGGGCTAACTGAGTTATTAATTTGATTGGTTAATTGTATGTCACCAGTCAGATTAACTCCAGAAGATCCATTTACCTTTTTATAGTAAATTTCATTATTACCACTTCTATTATCAGACCAAACTACATGGATATTGTTTTGAGAATCAACTCCTAACTTCTGACCGGAAGCAAGTCCAATAGTTTGATTTGTCAAATTTACGTCCGGAAGCCAACCTGTGATATTTACTCCCGTTACATTCACTGTTGCATTTCGAGCGGTCGCATTCAATGGTAACGTGATGTATGTGATATTCGAATAAGTACCATTAAACGTAAGATTTGATGAACTGCTGCCATTGAAAGTTATCTCAGAATATATTATGAATCCCGTCAATGAGAAGAACGGCGATACAAAGAGTGATGCAATAAGGGTGACCACTAACAAAATGAGCAACGGAACAGCAAATGCTCCTCTTCTATTCATTGCAGTACACCTTCTTTTTTGTATGATATCTTCCATAATTTCAAAACAGATTCAATTTCATCAGATTTAGAAACAGGAACAGCAAAACAGCCAGGAACTAAGAAACGGCCTCCAAATGATGTTATGATACCTTTATTGCCATTACGGCCTTTTAGAAGTTGAACAAAGCGTACTTTTGTTATGTTATCAATGTTTGAGAGATCATAGGTAAAGATAGCCAATACTGTCTTAGAACTGTCTTTTTCACTCATTTGTTAATGAATTAACTAAGAATAGTTTATAAATATTATGGTTAATATATTAACTTAAAGGCCATTCCAGAAAGTAGTTGTCTGCGTTTGAATATCAGGAATCTTAGTTCTATCCGAAATATTAAGAGTTGGATGCGATGGATTATCGCTTTGCCAAGTCGATGGGGCATCGTTAGAATTTATACCGTCAGCATCACTTTGACAATTAATAGCTGCTTCGGGATAAATAGTATTGCTGTTTTTATGAGTGATGTAAAAATCACACCATGTTGGAACATCAAGTAGTTGTGACGAATCGACATTCCAGTTACCGGCAGTACCAAGACTCGATAAAACACTGGCAACCGTATTATCCATCAACAATTCAGTCAGATGTATCCGTGTCGTATTCGGCGACAATGAAGTGCCTGCAGATTGTATCACAGAACCATCTGTCGCTTCGATGTAATAGTTCATATCAACTGCATCTTCTGGAATGTCTGCATCAGGCAAAGCACCAGCATATTGTGTTGCATTGATCTGAGTCATCGGTTGTGATAACCATGTGCCGTTCGTTGAAACCTTGTAGAACAAGGTAGCAGACAATGGACCTGTTGAGCTCGAATCAATTGTGACTGGAATATCTTTTGTCGTCAGATCATCAAGAATAGGAACATGACTAATACTATACGGTGTCGGCGTGCTTGTCGCAGGCACTGGTGTTTGAGTCGGTGTGAATGTATCAGTAACGATTGATGTCAATGTTGCTGTGCTTGTCGGCGGGATTGATGTCGGTGTATTTGAAGGAACTGAAGTGTAAGTCGAAGTGAAAGTGTTAGTTGGTGGTACCGATGTGGATGTATTCGTAGGAACAGCCGTTGGTGTATCTGTCGGAGTAGGAGTGTTACTTGGCGGAACAGGAGTACTAGTAGGAGGAACCGTTGTAGCAGTCGGAGTATATGTCTGCGTAGCAGTATATGTCGGCACTGGAGTCAGTGCATTATGAATGACAAACACATCAGATTTACCGTACGCAGAATCGATATGATAGGAAGAGCCAGGCTGTGAATCAGTTGTCGGCCATGAAGGATCGACAACAGAATTAACCACTACATCTGTCGCACCAGGCTGCATCGTGACAGGACCGATAGTGCCAAGGATTGTTTCCAAACCGCCTTTTGATTGAATGACATCAAAATTCACAATGACCGGACTTGCACCGTAATTGTAACCGATAAATTCAGGTGACATTGTTTCTCCTGAAGCATAGACGGTCGGAGATAACTTGACATCAAGCCAGGATCCATCTGCAACAGTATTTGCAGCAACCACGTCTGTAACTGGCTGACCATTAGTAATGTTGTATGACCTGTCATCACCAACGCCGTTATTATCTTTATCAATGATAGCCATCTGAGTTGAATTGCCAATACCTAACGCTCGTGTACCATCAGCATACAAACGTATTACCCAATTACCATTTGGACCGGTAATGGTTGAAGGGAATGATGCATTAGGAACTTGATTCTGTACTGCAGTAGTTCCGGGAGCTAAGTAGACCTTTGCACCTGAAGCAGGAGTACCGTTATCATTGAGAACAGTTCCAGAATATGCGTATATGGTGGGTGAAGAATTTGAACTTGGTATCGGCGATGTTGGTGAATTTTTATGACAGGCAGCCGCTGTTCCAAGAACAAGTGCTGCTAAACCAGAGTAGAGTGCTTTCTTAGCAGTCTGTACATACTTTCCGTACTTCGAACTGTATTCCCCCATGTTGTAATTTATAAAGGACAACAAATATATAAATCTTCCCTACTAATCATCTATATGGGGACCTTAAAATGAAGATATTAGCCTTTACAGACATCCATGGAAGCACAAAGCATTCAGGCTACATTCCAGTGATGGATACGCTCAAACGGATAGAGCATTTTAAGAAAGAGGTCAAGGAAAAGAAGATTGACGTGGTTATCTGCACTGGTGACTTCTCTATCTTTGGCAACCATACAGACTTTCTCATCAAGAAACTTGCGCAGATACACACCCACATCCTGCTCATCCATGGCAATCACGAAGATGCTGATGAAGTGCGCATCCTGTCTAAACGATACTCAAACATCCACTATCTTCATGAGAAAAAGATCAAGATTGGCGAGTACACCTTCCTTGGTTATGGTGGTGATGGGTTCTCAAGGAGAAACCCTGAATTCTTGAAAAGCATGAAAAAGCTCATCGAACCAGAAGATAAGATTGTCTTGTTACTACACGGACCGCCGCAGGGAACAAAAGTGGACTCAATCCCAGGCATCGGTCATGTCGGTAATGTTGATTACCGTGAATTCATAGAAAAACACAACGTCGTTCTTGCCTTATGCGGTCACATCCATGAAGCATTCGGCAAAGAACAGAAACTAGGCAATGCTCTTCTTATGAATCCCGGACCAGATGGAAAGATCATAACACTTAAGTAAGATTTTTATAGTATTTCAATTCTAAAGCCATCATGTCGGTCATTGATGTTGTAAAAAGATTGGAAAAGTCAAAGGAATTCTCTTCATGGAGAAAGATTCACCATGAAGCCTATCTCGCTCATGCCTTCCGTATGCTCGACAAACCGAATGAATCCATCTGGCAGATCGGTTATTTCAATCCTGCATCGAATCTCATCAGTGTTTTCGTCGTCGACAAAGATATCACCAAGAATGAAGATGCTGAAGTCTTCAAGGAACAGGAGAAATTAGTCAATACGCTTGATCTGAAAGATATGAAGATCAACGAAGATGCTGCCTTGAAGAAAGCAGAAGCAGTTCTCAATGAAAAATACAAAGGAATGTCGGTTTATAAGACATTCATGATCCTCCAGAATATCGAAGAGTTCGGCACGGTATGGAACATCACCTTCATCACGCAGCAATTCAAGACGGTCAATGTAAAAATTGATGCGAAATCAGGCGAATGCAAGCAGGATAAGATGGTTTCTCTCATCGCAGGCGAAGAATAATTCTTTTCTCTAACGTTTTAATGTATATATTTGATACTATAGGTTGAATCGTAACGATATTTATAAGCAACAACAGTCTTGGAGAACTAGTTCAACAAAAAAAGGTGCAGACAATGACTGTAAGCTACGAAGCTTCCAAAAAATCAAAGAAACTTGATGCTTTTTTTGCTGAGGAAACAGAGGCATAGACACGTTGGCCTTGTCGTTAACAGGGCCGTTTATATTTCTAACAAATAATTTTATATAGTAGCGGAAATACTGTTCGTCATGGCACTCGATATGATTATTCTTGGGGTCACCGGCACGAACGGAGGCGGCAAAGATACCGTCGGCGATTATTTGAAGACGAAAGGATTCGTACCTTACTCTTTATCGGATTACTTACGTAAAGTACTGGGAACATCAGAGAGAACTTCAGAAGAAGTGCGGAATGATCTGAGAAAACTGGGAAATCAGCTCAGAGAACAGCATGGTCCGGGTTTCTTGGCCGAGAAAGCACTAGAGAGCTTTGAACCGGGGAAAAGATATGTGGTGACATCCATCAGAAGCCCTGGTGAAATAACTATTCTGAAGAAAGCAAAAAACTTCCGCTTGATCGGTGTTGATGCTCCCGTCGAAGACCGATATCAACGAATACTATTACGTGGCGATACGATATCATTCAAACAGTTCAAAAAAGACGATGAAAAGGAACGGTTTGGTGATAAAAACAGTCAGCAGCTAGATGCATGTATGGAATTAGCTGACTTTAAAGTCTACAATCCCGGTGTCGGCAAAGAAAGCGTGGAAAGGCTCAAGAGAGAGATCGATATGATCCTGGAACGAATGCGATGACAAAAGATTTGACAAAGAAAGATCCTGAAGCGATTTCATGGGATGAATTTTTCATGGGAGTCGCATTAGTAGCTGCAAAACGGAGCAAAGATCCCAGCACGAAAGTCGGTGCATGCATAATCAACAGAGATAAACGTATCATTGGAGTCGGTTACAACGGTTTTCCCATGGGCTGCAATGATGATGAATTTCCTTGGCAACGAGATGGTGAGAAGCTGGATACGAAATATCCTTACGTAGTCCACGCAGAATTGAACGCAATCCATAATCGGAACACCGAGTCGGCGAAGGGTGCATCGCTCTATTGTACCTTGTTTCCTTGCAATGAATGCGCAAAATCAATAATACAGGTAGGTATCGAGAGGATCATATTCCTAGACGATAAATACCACGATACTGACGAGGCAGAAGCTGCTCGCCGTATGTTTGACGCATCAGGAAAGATTTATAAGAAGTACGAGGGGAAACTCAAAGGGATTGAATTACGCCAATGACAACTGTTAAAATCAAACGAATACACCAGGACGCGATCATACCGAAGTATGAACACAAAGGAGATGCAGGCGTCGATGTCTTTTCAGTGCATGATCTCATCATCAATCCACGGGAACGGGCCGTGGTAAAAACAGGACTATCGCTCGAGATTCCGAACGGTTACGAAATACAGATCCGTCCGAAATCAGGACTGGCATTGAAAGATGGTATCACTTGTTTGAATACGCCCGGTACGGTCGATTCAAACTACCGAGGAGAATTAGGAGTAATCTTGATCAATCATAGTTCTAAACCATTCTTGATCCAAAAAGGGAAGAAAATAGCTCAGTTAGTGTTGAATAAAGTAGAAAATATTCAATTCAAAGAAACAAAACAGCTGAGCAAGACCTCACGCGGTGCTGGCGGATTTGGTTCAACGGGATTATACAGAAAGTAACTTCTCTTTACTCTTTAATCCTGATTTTATCCTGACTGGTTTCTTCAACAATTTTGAAAAGAATTTGATTACTTCCTTATTTGCTTTATTATCTTCAGGAGGAGCCGCTATCGTGACTTTCAAAGATTTTCTGCTTTCATCATAGCCAAGTATCTTCGTTTCTGATGACTTTGGCTTGACAAGAATCTTTAGTTTTCCGTCTTTAATATATTCAAGAATATTCATTTATATTCGCGCCACGTATGTCCGCACTTCTTGCATTTGAAGAATTGTGTCGCTGCTTCATCCGGACTTCTTGTCTGAATCTCCCAATTGGAAGCTTCTCCATATTTACAGTGTGGACAGATCACCTTGACAACAGGCAATGTCTCGACTTCATTGTGTACAACACCGATTTCTCTCTCGGCTTGCTTGACAGTCTCTCTGATCTTTGCTTCACCTGATTCTGAATAACCACAGTGGCATTGGAAGATGACACCGGTGCCTTGCTTCTTCGGCATCATGATTGATTTGCACTTTGGACAAAACTTCATTTCAAGTGCACTCCGACCGTATTCAGGATTGCTACAAACCATATCTTGATATATCCAATAAGTGGTACTCTGAATGTCGCTTTGCCGATCAATCTTCCCGGATCGATGCCGACTTCATTGAGATCAGTCGTGATAATCTGCGCGACATTATGATCTCCTTTGGTCTCCAACGGCTTCAAAGAGATCAATCGATGGATGATCGGTCTGCCATCGCTGGCGAAATATACGACCGTATCGCCGATCTTCAGATTTTTCGCAGAAGTCAGCACCATGACATCTCCTTTGTTGAAACCGTTCTTGAACCGAAATGACTCGAACTGTGCTTTTGTGATATTCCGCATCAGATAATAATCTCCTTGTGTACAGGGTCGGTAATTACAGACCGCAGGAGAATTCCACCACGTATCGAAATTCCCGTCATGTACCATACTGCCCGACACAACAGCAACAACAGGGAATTTGCTGCCCAGAACCAAGCCGAGGACAGGGAACAAAGCATACTTAATCAAGACAAAGGCAAGAGCGATATTAACAATCCAGCTCAGCCAGCTGTCGTCATTCCATATAAAATTCCAGAACTGCTTTAGATTGTGTTTAAAGCCTTGCGCCATAGATAGTAGGCCTCCAGATAGAATTATAAATCTTTTCTTTTTAAATACCCTCATGGACCCGGTCAGAATCAAGAAAAGCGACAAGTATACGGTAAGCATCTGTGCAAATTGTTTCAAGCACGAATACAAAGGCAAGATGATTCCGACAGACTCAGTAGATGATGCTGTCTACGACATGATCGAATTGAGATTCAAGGACGCGAAGAAGGTCGAACTGTTCATCCCTGAACACAAGAGAAATCCAGGCGTCATGGTCGCGGCGGAAGTGCTCCTTGATGATGTCACCATCGTGCCGGTCACCATACTATATACGATCTGCGCAAATTGTTCAAAACTGCTCGGGCAAGCATTCAACGGAATGCTTCAGGTCAGAAATCCTTCTCCGGAAATCCTCAGCTTTATCAGAGATGAATTGAAGAAAGCGACTGCAAAGAATGTCCATTGCATCAAGGAGGATGAAGTCAGAGGCGGAAATGATTATCAGCTCACTGATGCGAAATTCACCCAGAATCTTGGCAGGAAACTCCAGGATAAATTTGGCGGTGAATTAGTCATCACCGCAAAACTCGTGAGTAGAAGCAGACAGACGAGCAAGGATCTGTTCAGGACCACTGCACTATTCAGATATCCAGATTTCAAGAAAGGGGACATCAAACACTACAAAGGCAGGGAAGTCAAGATCATCAATTTCTCAAACAGAGTCTATGTCATTGATCTGAAATCAAACAAGAAAGAACAGGTCAAATACAGCGAGCTTAATTAGACCGCACTGAGCTCGATATCGGTCTTCAATTCCAATATCTCGTAATATAATTTCTTCTTCTCGCTGGTCTGCGGCAGATTCTTGTACGCGACGTTCAACTTTGAATAGATCTTGTGTGCCTGATCGATGTTCTTATTGACAATAGCACGGCGTGCATCCTCGAGCAAGGACAGGACATCATAATTCTTTGGATTCTTCTCCTCGACCATCTCGACAACCCGCGAGACTTCCTGTTCATTTTCCATGACCTGAGACGCATCGAGTTCCTTTTCGAACGAAGTAGAAAACTCAGTGCCTTCGAGCTTCTCTTGCTGCGATGAAAGGTCAGCGAGCAGCTGTTTGATGCGTTGATCCTTCTCATTGAGCATCTGCTCCCGTTCAGTGAGCTTTTTCTCCTTGATATTGAGTTTTGATTCAATCTCCTTTGCCTTGCCGATCTTCTGCTGCAATGCCTTGAGATCCTTCTGTAATTGTTCCTTTTCCTTTTTCAACGCAGTCACATTCATCTTGAAATCAGCATTCTTGAGCATCTTCTGCTGCTTTACCTCAAGATCAGTCTGCAGATGAGCGATCTCAAGCTCCTTCTGCCGCAATGCTTCAGTTTTCTTTGCCATTTCCTTGTCGAAATCCTTGACACGGCTGATCTGATCAGAGAATTCAGCGACCTTCTTGTCGAAGAGCTTCTTATCCTTCTCTAGTTCATTGATCTTCTCTATGAATTCATCTTCCTTATCCGTGAGCATGCGTTCATCTTCTTCCATATCCTTGACACGCTTGACGATCTCATCTTCTTTTTCATCGAGCAACGCCTGATCGCGCTTCAATGCGGTGATTCGTTCCTGGTAATCTGTATCGATACCGGTTAATTTATTTTGTTTATCGACAATTTTCTGTTCCAGAAGCCGTTCTTCGGTAGTGAGTTCGATGATTTTTTTTCTGAGTCCTTTCTCTTCATCCCGTTCATTGAATAATGCTGCTTTTTCCTTGTCGAGTGACTCCATCTCTAACCCAAGCTCTAGCTCTCTCTTATCCAAGGAAACGGCGAACTTAGCTAATTTCTCCTCTCGGTTGTCAAGTTCTCTGTGCCGCTTGTCGAATTCAACACCAAGCGCCTTTCGTTTTTTATCGAGCTCTACATCGACGGCGATCGCTCGTTTGTCGATCGTAGAATTCTTCTTCTCTGCTGCTGAATATAACTCCTTAGCATCTTCCATCGCCTGATGCAATCGCTTGTTCTCTATCGATAATTCGCTCTGTGATTCGTTGACTTGCGCCTTCAGTAACGTCTTCTGGCGTTCTAATTGATCGATCTCAGCAAGCAATGTCTTTCTTCTCTTCTCGAATGCATCACGTTCGACATGTGTGATATGCGCTAACTTGTCGAGATCATGCTCCCGATCCTTAATTTCTTTGTTGAGTGCGTCAAAGTGTTTTTCTTTCGCAGAAATGATATGTTCCCGCTTCTTGAGTTCCGCTGACTGCTCCTCGAATCTCTTTTGTTTGCGTGCGAGCATATCATGGATCTCTTCAGCGTCCCTGATCTGCTTCTTGTGATCTTTTAATTCTGCTCTGATGCGCTCTGCGTCATCAATAAGGCCGTCTTTTTCGAATCGTAGATCTTCTAATTCATCCCAGAGCTGTGCACGTACTTTCTTTAAGCCATGGATCTGATCTTCAAGATCGCGATATTCTTTTGCAAGGTTCTTTTCCTTGTCTGTCAGGAATTTTTCTTTCTGTTGAAGTTTGACGCGGAGATTCAGAAGTTCATCTTCCTGTGAATTGAACTGCGTCTTGGAGATTCCTGTGGTCGGAACAGGTGGTTTTCCTAAGAGTTCATCCATACGTCTAGAAACATCAGTGCCTTTGCTCTTTGCTTTAAGCATGTCTTATCACTACCCCATTTAAATAGTCTTTACGGTCTATATATACTTTTTTAACTACTCTGATTTAGGGACAAAACACACGAACGCCACAACCTTTATAAATAAAACCTTTCGTGGAAAGCATATGAGTAACGAAACAGCATGCACATCGTGCAAACGGAAAGTAACCAATGCAGAAGGAACAGTCATGTTTAGTTGTCCTTCCTGTAAATCAAAGCTCATCCGCTGCGGTCCATGCAGAGCAATCGGCGCGGCATACAAATGCAGCTGTGGCTTCACCGGTCCAAACTAAGATGGCACGAGTCATTGCGACATTGCGAATCATGCCCGACGGCACTGATGCTGACCTTTCTCAGATCGAAGCAGAAGCGAAACGAATCATCACTGAATTCAATGGTACGATCATGACTGTTGAGAAGAAACCGATTGGTTTCGGCATTGTCTCTGTCGAAGTGAAATTCAACATGGACGAGAACAAAGGATCCACAGAACCGATCGAAGATGCGATCAGAAAGGTTTCTGGCGTCGAATCAGTAGAAATTATCGCTATTTCCAGAGCATTCGGTTAGAAGGTCTCTACATTCTTCATCGTATATGTATTCAGTTCTTCGACCGCGACATAGTCATTCTCTGCTTTGATATGACTCTCTAGTTTGAACTCGAGATATTTCGCGATGATTCCCAGTGCGGCTGTTGCCAATAGTGTTTCCATTGTGAATGTAAATGAGCCGCGAGTTTCCCCGCGGCCCAACCCCAACAAACAAAGGCTTTTGTGGAAATCCGGACTAGAGATTTCCACAAGCATGCCTATGCATGACTATGCTACCTGCTCCTCCAACAAATCATCCAAAGATGGTTTGCCAGGCAAGTAATTGATGATTTTTATGACAGGATCTTTTGCCAAACGCTGTGAACCAGGAACACGATATCCGGTATCAAGTGCTAATTCAACACCTGCGCTCCACGGAGTATGCGGAGCTCTATTTGATTGCTTCCGTGTGATGATCGCTTCATCCTCATCACAGGCACTGACGATCTGCGTCAGTGGTGAAGGGAATTCGCCTGGTCTTCGCTGTCTTCCGTAGCTCAGCTTTGGCGCATATGCAGACGGATTCTTCCTCTTGAATTCTGCGATCTGTTCTGGCGATGAATCCTTGAGATTCCAATGATGTGTTTCAGCGACATCGATGATCTTATTCCACATGACAAACGACATATCCGGATTCATGATGCCGGGATGCTCACGGAGATACATGCACTGCCGTCTCATGAGTTTTCCAGCCGTGACTGGATGCACCGTTATCTTTCTGAATTGATCATCTGTCAATCCGTTTTTCGCGTAGATGACATCTGAATCGACATCATACTTCGTGACATCGTGGACCAACCCACCGAGATATCCAGCGACCATGAAACTAAACGGCTGCTTGAGATCCTTCGCAGCGACCGCTGCCAATGAACCGACTTTGGTGCCATGGATGAGATTTGAATAATCTGAGTCATACTTCTGCATCAACTGCATATCAACCCCTTTCAGATGCGCGATATACGAGAGTGTCAATGTATCGATGTGTTTTGTCGCAGCCTCGTGTGCGACCTGTCTCACCAGCGCTGCGTTCTCCGGTGTGAATATGTTTCTGAATCGAGGATCAGCAAGAGATTTCTCAGTGTATGAACGCAGCACAATCTTTCCTTCCT
Source organism: uncultured Methanosarcinales archaeon (assembly GCA_965231065.1). Taxonomy (GTDB): domain Archaea; phylum Nanobdellota; class Nanobdellia; order Woesearchaeales; family UBA10107; genus UBA10107. The sequence goes on from OZ246410.1 coordinate 45,114, forward strand.
CTGCTTTCTGTGCGAGGAACTCTGGTAATCGACTGCCGTATTCCTGTTCCCATGCAGCACGGATTCCTTCTAGGTAAAATACCGGCCGTTCCATACTGATTGTGTTTTGTCTGTCCATTGTGTCCTCATAGCTCTCGCTACTTTGTTTGTCTTTGGTGTTCGTAGTGGATAGAAAATCTACCCGCTCTTTTTTATATCGTATCCCTGAGCAATTTCTCTGCTTTTTTGAACAGAGCCTTATCCAGGTTGAATGTGATCTTTCTGATCTTCTTGTTTGCTGATGATAACCAGCCGACTTCTGCTTTGATCAATCCTAGATCGTTGAAATTCACGAAAAAGGTCCTGACCATACGTTCAGTCAACGGTTCGACATTGTACTGCTTGCATAATTCGCAGTATTCCTTGAATACATCGCCGCCGATCTGTATCTTCTTCTGGTTTTTCAGCATCGTCAAGTATAGTATCTTCTGATGTTTCGTCAATGATGCGACTGTGTTAAGGATTGTGTTGTTCTCTAAGTTTGAATCTGCCTCTGAGACCACATCTAAAGTGATTTTAGTCTCATTCTTCGCCATGGTGATCTTCGCGCATGCATCTAACAGTTCTAATGCTCTTCGTGCATCGCCGCCTCTGCTTGCTTCGATCTCTGCAATCTTTTTCAGGACTGCATCAGTGCAGACATTCTGCTTCAATGCCATCTTGACTCTGTCTTTCAGGATATCTTCCAGTTCTTCTGCGTTGTATGGCGTGAAAATGATCTTGACCCTGCCGAACGCAGACTGTGTTCGCGGTTTGATGTAATCTGAAGCTCTGACGTCATTAGAAATGATAACTGTCGATATCTTTGATTTTAAGTTTGACTCATTGATTCTGCTCAATCGGTACAAAATATCATCGCCTGACTCCTTCAGCACATAATCCACTTCATCCAAGATGACTAAGATGTTTGATTCTTTCTTATCCAGTTCTTTGGTGAATTCTTCGATCGCTTTTGCCCGGTTCCACCCAAGCCTTGGATATTCCTTTTCTGGATTTAATTGCTGCAATAAGTCAATCAGGATTGTTGTTTCGGTCCTGTTCTCTGAGCAGTTCACATAGAGCTTGTTCAGTTCTATTTTTGTCTTCTTTGCCTCATGGCTCAGTTTTTCCGAAAGCTCCAGCATCAATGATGTCTTGCCGGTTCCTGGGTTGCCGTACACAAAGATGCAGGAAACAGCCGAATTCATCAGAATCGGAGCCAATTCCATGATCAGCTCATTCTTCTGTTCTGTTCGGTGCAAGAGACCCGTTGGTGGATTCAGTGCGTAGATCAGATCCCTGTTCTTGTATATCGCGTTCTTCAAGACGCTCTCAAAACTCATCTCTTCTGTCATAAACCATCCCCAATGATAAGCAATGTTCCATTCATAAGAATCTTAAAATTGTACCTTATTTATATATCTTTCCTTTTTTTCCTTTTATGACATTACTTCCGATTGTTCTATTGGTTCTTTTGATGATTATTAAGACGTATACAGCCGATACTATATAAAAGAGAAAGTATAAAAATAAGCTCGCGATTGATTACGCATGGCTCTGTATGAGATATTGGTCAATAGGCCCTGTGTATGGATTTTAAAGGAACTATACGAGTCCGAGGTGACCAATAAAAAGCTGTATACCATTCGTGTTTCTGACCTTCGAAAATACCTAAATATAGCTGATCCTGAACAGTATGTCGCTATTCTTGAACAGAACGGATTATTGCACGTGGATGATATCTCCCAAGATAAGGTCATTTCCTTGAACTCAAAAGGAAAGGAATTCTTCAAATTGTTCGATAAATTGAAGGTGCTGACCGAGAGTCAGGTAAAAATAATTGAGGAACGTCCATTGGCTCGTGTTGAATACAGTCTGACGGATGCCGAGAAGAAAGCATTATTTACGGTGTATAAGATCACTAAAGAAGTCAGTGCTGAATTACCGATCAACTCACTTATTGTCGATGATCCAAAGCAGGAAGCTGCGTATGATAAATTGCAGAAATTAAATTTGATTGCTAAAGTGAAAAATCCGAAAGGTCGCGGTATGACGATTGAGCTGACACCATCGGGAAAGAAAGTATTACAGCAAGAGATCAACGAGAGACTGAAATAAGAAGTTTACTTAATCCTTTGATACCGATTTTAGTTTTTATAGCATTCTCATTGTAATGCGTTCTAGTTGCGTGTGCTTTCTTCATCAATAATTCATAGTTAGGAACCTTCACTTTGAGAACTTTACACAGATTGTGCAGATCGTAGCTGCCGACGATATCCACTTCTTCATAGAGTTGTTGCAAAAGCTTCCTTGCTTCGCCATTAAAGTCTTTCATCATCCTCTTAACTAGATCCTTATCATTCAAAGAACCGATCCACAGAGGACCGATGGTGACGTAATCTTTCTTGTGATTAGCATCGGAAACTTCATAATCTAAGGTCTTTGGATTAAACAGAACAAATTTGTGCTGCTTCATGATCTCATCCACTGCAGTCTTGCCTTTCACGCATCTGAAGAATATCTTGACATAATGCTCTCGCGCATAAGAAAGAATCGGAATCAATGCCTTATCATATTGTGCGGCGACCAACTGCACTCTACGAGCCAATATACGTAAAGCAGATTCATGCATGAAGCCATTCTTGTATGTCTGCGCGTCATACAATCGTCTCGATGTCTTTGGATATGTGCCACATAACACCGCAGTATCAGTCGCAGTGACGCCTAAGATTCCGTTCCTTGATAATCTCTTTACCGAAGCATCCAGGAATTCATTCGGTGAACCAAACGGATCCAAGTCAATGTAATCAAAGCCGGTGCTTTGCAGTAAGAATTCAGAAGCATCTTTTGAGAACAGTTCTATCTTATCTTTGCTTGGTTTAATCTTGTTTAATTTAAAGTTACTTTTTATTTTATCGATCGAATGCAAGTCATTGACTGAGATGTTCTTTATCTTGCCTTTTTTCAATTCTTTAATGAATCGTATCGAACGAACACCAGTACCTGCCATCGGATCAGCGATCTGCATCGACATATTCTCAACGGCATTCAACAGCAATACAGAAACATCCCTGTTCAACTTCATCGCTGGATTGTAGAATACCTCGAGTTTTCTGGATATATGCGATGAATCAGCAACACCGATCATTGTCAGCCCTTCCTGTATCTTCTTCATATATCCATAAACCAAAAAGAGGTATTTAAGCATATCCACAAAAGATATAAATGAATCAGATACAGAGAATACATGGTGTTTCAATTCATTAGCGTCATAAACCTCGCTCTGAATGGGTTCTTATCACAGCACATCACCTTCATCTCTCATGTCTTGGCAGCTGTCTTTCTGGTATTGACAGAAACAACCATGAATATGCGAGTCGTTACGCCATTGTTGGACATCATGGAAGGTATGATGATCGGCAACATACCGATATTGCCGAATTTCATCACCGCCGCATTATTCATCATCTGGGCGACCGTTTCGATCTTCGTCTATCAAGTCATATTCAAATGGGCATTGCTCAAATATCAGAGTCAATTGGGATTAATATTACTGACAACATTCGTTCTTATCACCATAGCGGTGAACATCAAATATAGAGACTAAACCTTTTTAAAGTACCTTTAAATCAGTATTTCTATGCCAATCAGAAGCCCGATATGCACGGTAGTCGGTCATGTAGACCATGGAAAAAGTTCTATTCTAGACTGGATCAGAGGCAGCTCTATTGTTTCTGCTGAGCCAGGCGCGATCACACAGGCGATCGGCGCATCGAATGTTCCATTGGATGCCATCAAAAGAAAATGCGGTGACTTGCTGAAAGCAGTCAATATCCAATTCAATATTCCTGGACTTTTATTCATTGATACTCCCGGTCACGCTGCATTTACGAACTTACGTAAACGAGGCGGCAATCTCGCTGACATCGCCATCTTGGTCGTCGATATCAACGAAGGATTTAAGCCGCAGACGATTGAAGCGATTGAAATACTGAAAAGTTACAAGACACCATTCATCATCGCTGCGAATAAGATTGATCTGATCAATGGTTGGCAGCAGAAAGAGAAGTTATTGCTTCCCGATATCACGGCACAGCATGCGCACATACAGCAGGCATTTGAAGAAAGACTGTATGGCCTAGTACGAAGTCTGTATGATGCTGCACAATTAGATGGTGAACGATTCGATAGAGTCTCTGATTACACAAAACAGATCGCGGTGGTTCCCTGTTCAGCACGAACCGGCGAAGGACTTCCTGAATTATTGATGACCATCATCGGCTTGGCGCAGAAATATCTTGAAAAAAGTCTTGAGATCAAGGAAGGAAATGCCAAAGGCATCGTCCTTGAAGTCAAAGAGGTCAAAGGATTAGGAAAAGCGCTTGACACTATTATTTACGACGGCACGCTGAAGGTGAATGACATACTTGTTGTCGGTGGATTGGAAAAACCAACGGTAACAAAAGTAAAAGCGATGTTTGTCGCTGCCGCTATGGGAGAATTGCGGGATAAGAAGACAAAGTTCGAATCAGTCAAGGAAATCACTGCTGCGGTCGGTTTACGTATCTCGGCGAATGATATCGAAGATGTCGCATCCGGTATGCCGTTGATTTCTGTTGAAAAAGATGATATCGAAGAAGCGAAAGAAGAAGTGCAGAGAGAGATTGAAGAGGTTACACTACAAACCGAGGAAGAAGGTGTTGTTATCAAAGCAGATTCTCTAGGAAGTTTGGAAGCGATGGTTGTGTTATTAAAAGAACGTAACATCGCAGTATCTTCTGCATCCATTGGCAACATCACAAAAAAAGATATCGCCTCTGCAGAGACACAGTATGAGAAAGATCCGTTCAAGGGAATCGTACTAGGATTCAATGTTAATTGCGAGATTCCAACCGGCAAGGTCAAGGTATTGACCAACAATGTCATCTATCGTTTGTTGGAGGAGTTTGAAGCGTGGAAAGTTGCGCAGGAAAAGGTTCTTGAGCAGGTCGAAGTCGATAAGTTGGTACGTCCTTGTAAGATACAGTTATTGAAGAACTATGTATTCAGACAGTCAAATCCAGCAGTCATCGGTATCGAGGTTCTTGCAGGTAAATTGAAGTCAGGCATGCCGTTGATGAATGAGAAAGGAAAACAAGTTACTATTGTGAAAGGCATCCAGATGGAGAAAGAAAGTGTTACAGAACTGGAAGAAGGCAAGCAAGGTGCTGTTTCCATGGATAACGTTACTCTTGGCAGGACGCTCATGGGAGATGAGATATTATATTCAGCGATACCGGCAAATGATTTCATGAAACTGAAGGAGTTCAAGAAAGCATTATCTCCGCGGGAGATCGAGGTCGTAAAAGAGATCGCGAAGATCATGCGAGAGGACAATCCGGTCTGGGGAATATGAAGTACGTCAATTTCCTCAATTCAAAAGAATCGAAAGAACTCGCTAAACAGATTAATGAGCAGTGGGACGCTGACTTCTCCTTTGAAGACTTTGTCGCGAGGAGCAAGAAGGACAAGATCTACATCGTTTCCAGAGATCTGGAGAAGATCGACTTCAAGCATTATAATATCGAGCAGTTCGGACTGTACATCGCACACATCAGCGACAAAGGCGAATTACGATTAAGCATCGAAGGTGCTCAGATCATTGGCCCAAATGCGAAGAAGAACGTCATCGATATCGGAAAATTATCAAAGATCTGGATGGGCGGGCAGGATATTCCTTTCAAGACAAAGTGTACCGGCATGGTTATCATAAAAGATGGTGACGATTACCTTGGTTGCGGCAAAGTAGTTACAAAAGAAGTGAACGTCTTTGATGCAGAAGGCAACGCGAAGAAAGAATCACAGCAAGTCATTCTGAATTTTGTGCCAAAAACCAGAAGACACGTTAAGGACTGAATTTCCAGATATCATCACCGACGTAATGTATCGTCTTCACAACCCTTCCTTTCTTGTATGAATCAATCTCAGATGAAGAGAACAATGCGACGCCGACTGCCAGTGGTTTCTTGTTGTTTACATCCTGAACAACAATAAAATCACCTGCGCTGATACCTGCATCTGTCTCAACAATACCCGGGCGCATGATATCCGCACCATTTGCTACAAACTTCACCGCACCCATATCGACCGTGACTGTTTTTAAGAAGGGTTTCTTTAATATCAATTTCAATGTTGGTGCCCACTGTTTGTCATGGAGGAAGAAAGACGGTTCTTTATTGACCAGCATGATCTTATCATCAGTGATCTGTACCAGATCCTTGACGGTGATGATCGCCTGACCGTATTTCATGATAAAGGTGTCTTCAAGCTTCTTGATATCTGATTTGCTGAATGTCCGTATCATCGTTTGATCACCACAGGTCTGCTTTCGGTCAGATCAACAAGTGTTGATGGCCGGGCCTTCTTTGGTCCTTCATAGAGTATAAGATCAACTTTCTTTTTAATGCTTTTGTCCAGATTCGCTAACGATGTCATGAACGGTTTACCTGAAAGGTTGGCAGATGTGGTGACAATCGGTCTGTTCAGTTGTGATGCGACTAATGAGATCCAATGCTTTGGAATCCGCACACCAAGTGTATCTTTTCCTTCATTGACTGCTCTTGCGATAGATTTTTTGTTCTTTAATCTCAGAATCAGTGTGTACGGACCTGGTAACTTATTTATCCACTTCTTTGAAGCAGCTGAAACAGAACAATTCTTCAGTATCCATTGTTTTGAAGGAGCGATGACTGAGAATGGTTTCGCATCTCTTCGTTTAATCTCTCTGATCCACTTTACCGCTCTCGTATTTGTCGCATCGCAGCCGATGCCATAGATCGTATCGGTCGGATATATGAAAATAATACCGTTTCGTATCTCATTCGCAAGTTCGGTATCTTCCATGGATGATTTAAAAGTTCATCTAAACTCTTATAAACTTTTCCCATAATCAGAAGACCATGGCTAAATTAGCGAGAGTTGTCGATGAGAAAGGCTTAGTTCCGGAAGATGTCTGGAAAAAGGTCGTGGATGATATCAAGAGTAAGACCTCTGGCAAGGCAGATAAGGAGCGACTAAAACAATCAATCATCGAAGCAGTCAAGAAACGAATACCGAAGGAGCCGTTTGCGGTCTTCTTCTCCGGCGGTGTTGACTCTGCGTTAATAGCACTCATCTGCAAACAATTAGATTTGAAATTTACCTGCTACGCAGTCGGATTCCAGCATGAGAATATGGAGATTCCCCAAGATATCTGGTTTGCGCGTGAGATGGCAAAGAAATTTGACCTGAAGTATGTCGAGAAAGTATTCAATCTTAAAGAAGCGAAGGATATCATTACACAAGCAGTCAAGATATTTCCGAAACCAAAAGAATTCAACGCAGAATATTACGTCACGATAGATGTCGCATCGGTCGTCATCGCAGCGAGATCGATCGCGAAAGAGAAGATATTTTTCTCAGGATTAGGCACAGAGGAGATTTTCGCAGGTTACAACAGACATCTGAAAGTCTCTGACGTGAATGAAGAGTGCTGGCGAGGATTACGAGAGATGTGGTCACGAGATTTGTATAGAGATGTTACGTTAGGCACTGCATTAGGCATTGATCTGCTGGTTCCATTCCTAGATGAAGAAGTCATCATCGAAGCGATGAAGTTCGACGGAGACAGGAAAATCAATGCAGAACACAAGAAGATTATTTTGCGCGAGATAGCCGAGGAATTAGGATTGCCGAAAGAATTCGCCTGGAGAAGGAAACAGGGAGCTCAGTACGGCTCTAAGTTTGATATGGCAATCGAGAAATTAGCGAAGATGAACGGTTTCAAGTATAAACAGGAATATTTGGAACAATTGATGAAAGAAGTCAAATAATTATTCTTCTACAGTCTCTAACGCACCGACAATGCCTAACAGTTGTGTTCTCGTATAGGAATCAATATCAGAATTGGAAGCGAGTTCGTCCAATGCATGTGATGCTTTATTGATTTTAATTGATAATTCCTCTTCTGCAGACAGGATAGTAACGATCTGACTGATCTTGCTCTTAATATTTTTCGTTGTTGAAGCATCTTCACAGACTTCATTCAATAACGTAACAATATCATCGACTGATGCCATAGAACTACTCCTTCCGTTCCTTCGTGAGCTGCTTCTGTATGACCGCAGCGTCGTCCTTGATCTTCTGTTCCTGCTTCTCCAATGTCTTCATACGTGTAGAAAATAATTCTTTTTTCTCTTCAAGATCTTTCTTCAAATCAGCTTTCTTGGCAGAGACCATGATGTTGCCGATGATCTTATAGGCAGTATCGGTCTTCTGCAGTTCAGCCAATGCCGATTCAACTTCAATCAATTGTGACTGGAACTGCTGCTTCTGCACCATGACAGAATGCAAGGATTGCTCAAGAAGCTGTAAATGTTGGAATGATTCTTTATTCATGGTGACTCAGGAACTTAACGCGCCTTGACTTTCGTAGGCACTGATCGCTGCTTGTAAAGCATCTTACCGCCGCAATAAGGGCATCGGACCATTCTTCGTAAAGTAGTAGAATCGATCATTTTTCCGCAATCAAAACATTTGTACTCAACCATGTTGTTCCTCTGTCTCTGCTTTTGATTCGTGCTTGACAACATATGCGGCGCCTGTGAATTTTGCGTTGCATGCATTGCAATGCCAGATTCCTGCAGCGACTCTTCGTACTTGTGATTTTGTGCAGTAAGGGCAGACCTGTCTCTTTCGCTGCTCTCGCTCAATATTAGAAATCTTTTCTCGGGTTGTTCTTCCGTATCTGACGCCAAATCTGTTCGCTGCGCCTGCTTTCTTCTTTGCTTCTGCCATGGTGAATGTGAATTCTTATGCGTTTGAAATGGGGCTGCCCGGATTCGAACCGGGGTCACAAGGTCCCAAACCTCGAAGGATAACCAAGCTACCCCACAGCTTTACGCTGCTTTTAGGCTTACCAAAAGCAGTCCCGTACTGTAATTAGGATAGCTTACAGCCTACACTTTCGAGAACGCTACCCATTTTTAAACCTATCGCTAAAGCCCAAGGAGGCCAAGAACTGCGGTATACTAGCTTGTCTGACCTTAAAATGCATGAATTTGGTAATCTTGCCGTCCTTTCTATTGTTACCTTTTGTGACCCAAATATCAGTGGTATCAACATTTAGCTCTTTTAACATATCTCTAAGGTCTTGCATGAATGCCTTGCCATTGTCAAGAATCATCTCGTTCTTTGCTAATCCGAATCTGATTCTTTTACTTCCGTTTTCTTTCCAAAATCCACCCTCACAGGCAAAGGCAACTTGCAGATATGATTTGCTAAATGTTGGATTTTCCTTTATCCATGCAGGAACTAAGAATTCTTTATTCACCTTGCTTCCTTTTGGTGTGCCAATCGAATGTAAAAATCTGGCAGTTTCACGATGGAATGCTCTATATTTTCTACTATGACCAAATCCTTGACCATCTTCATATCTTCCGACTAGATTGAATTTTTGTTTGACCAATGATTTGAATTCCGACAGCATATCTTCTCTACTTGAAGAGAGATAAAAACATTTCAGATCTTCGGCAAGATGGCCGTCAAAAGTAAGGTAACTTACGATTCTTGTGGCGGCTTCGTCCATAAAATAAAAAGAATAATTCTGTCTTAAATATCTCACGCGTACTTGTCTTGTGGGTCGTGAACATTGCCGAAAGTAATATAAATGCTCTTATAACCTATTAATCCATGGCAATAGACCCTAATGACCCATTAGCGAAGTACAAGCTCAAGAAGCTGTTGAAGAAAATAGAGAGCTTGAGCGCTCGTCATACAGAGCTCATCACTGTCTATGTTCCGCCCGGATATGATCTCATCAAAAAGATCCAGCAACTACAGGATGAAGTAGGCACTGCATCAAACATCAAATCATCTTCAACAAGAAAAAATGTCACCGAAGCGCTTGAAAAGATGATTCTGCTTTTGAAATCGATCGGCAAGACGCCAAAAAACGGACTCGCTGCATTTGCCGGCAATGTCGCCGAGAAAGAAGGTCAGGTCGAATGGTTCACCGAATACATCGATCCGCCATCGCCATTAAATCAAAATATTTATCGTTGTGATAAGAAATTTGTGACTGAAGGAATCAGAGACATGATCGCTTCCGAAGATATTTTCGGACTGATCGTATTAGACAGACGTGATGCGACATTGGCTGTGCTCAGAGGAAAATCATTCAAGGTAATACAAAAGACACACTCAGAGGTTCCGGGGAAATTCAGGGCAGGCGGTCAGTCATCGATGCGATTCCAGCGAGTCAGGGAAGATTCAAAGCGAGAGCATTTCAAGAAAGTGGCAGAGATGATCAATGAACATTTCCTCAATATGCCCGGATTGAAAGGAATCATATTAGGCGGTCCTGAAATCACGGTCGTTGACTTCCTGAATCAGGAATATATCACTGGCGATGTCCAAAAAAAGATCTTAGGCTACAAGCCATTGAGTTATACTGAAGAGTTCGGCATCGAAGAGCTCATCGATAAAGCGCAGGATCTGCTTGGTGAAGCAGAAGTCTCTGATGAGAAGAAGATCATGCAGAAATTCTTTGACTTATTGAATAAGAGAGAGAAGATTGTCGACTATGGTTATGATGCAGTCAAGAAAAAATTAGAAGCGGGAGCAGTCGACACGATTCTTGTCTCTGAAACACTTGAAGATGAAAAAATAGAAGAGCTCGAGGACCTGGCGAAGAAGTTCAGCACCAATTTCAAGATAATCTCTATCGACACCAGAGAAGGTGTTCAGTTACGGGAGATCGGCAAAGTTGCAGCAATCTTGAGATACGAAATACATTGATGACATTCCTACAAAAAGCATTAGTCGAACTGGGAATAGAGAAACCGTATGAGACGGCGGTGAAGTATTCTGACCACTTCAACGATTATGGCGCGAATATACGAGTGTATCACGATAAGATAATTCTCAAGTTAAGCAAGGCGTGGAGACACATCAGCGAAGAGATCAGGATCGGTCTGGCAGAGGAATTACTTGTTTCTCTATTCAAGATGAAGAAGAACACCATGAATATGGATCTGTATAACGGATTTATTAAAAACCTACATATCGCGGTGAAGAAAGAAAAACCAGAACAGATGCTTCTTGATTCGTTTAATCGTGTGAATGAAAAATATTTCTTCAACGCTTCTGATATGCCAAACATCGTCTGGGGCGATATGACGACACGAAAACTAGGTTCATATGATTATCGGCAGGATACGATCACTATGAGTAAGGTGCTTGAGAAACGTCCTGATTTTTTGGATCTGGTTATGCATCATGAATTGTTGCATAAGAAACATAAGTTCACTTCAAAGAACGGACGTTCGTTGCATCACTCTTCTACGTTCAGAAAAGAAGAGAAACAATTCGAGAACTTCGAAGCGTTGGAACAGGAACTGAAACGATATTTGGTGAAAGCTAATTTACGACGGCTGTTCAGTTTCTGGTGAATGATATAGAAAACTATATATACCAGTATAACGCCTTATAGTGTAGAAGAACATCAATTCTAAGCAAACGTTTATAAATTGAGTTTAACAAAAAACACGTAGAAATACGAAGGAAAAAACACGAAAGTCAAGCATAGCTTCACTTTCACAAATAAAGAAAAAATGAAAATAAAAGAAAGAAAAATAACAGAAAAAATAGAGAAATTGGTAGTGGACACATCAGTTCTCATAGAAGGATTAGTGTCTAAGAAGATACAGGAAAAGGAGATATCTCCAAAGAAGATATTCATCCATGAAGCGGTCATCGCTGAGCTTGAGAACCAAGCGAATTCAGGAAAAGAGATCGGCTACTTAGGATTAGATGAAATAAAGAAACTAAGACTTCTTGCAGAAAAAAATAAGTTTGAGATATCCTACACAGGAACCAGACCGAACGAATTCGAGATCCAACGGGCGAAATCAGGAGAGATCGATGCGTTGATACGAGAATTAGCGTATCAGGAAAAAGCTCACTTCATAACGGCAGACAGAGTAAATGCTTTGGCTGCTGAAGCAAAAGGAATACAGACCATTCTTGTCGAGTTTGAGAAAGAATCAAGAGAACTTATGTTCGAGAAATACTTTGATGACACGACTATGTCGGTGCACATCAAGGAAAGCACAAAACCGGTCGCTAAAAAAGGAAAACCAGGCGAGTGGAGTCTTGTCGAAGTCGATGAAGAACTTGATGGCAAGACCATCGAGAAGATGGCGAAACAGATCGTCGAAGAAGCGACACGAAGACCTGATGCGTCCATCGAAGTCGAACGGAAAGGATCGACCATCGTTCAACTAGGACGATACCGAACGGTCATCGTACGACCACCGTTCTCAGACGGATGGGAAATCACACTCGTACGGCCAGTGAAGAAACTTTCATTGGAAGACTACAAGCTCAGCGAGAAACTGAAAGCACGATTGAACGGAAAAGCAGAAGGAGTCCTCATCGCAGGAGCTCCGGGCATGGGTAAATCAACATTCACTCAGGCGCTGACTGAGTTCTACGCAAAACAAAGCAAGATCATTAAGACAATAGAAGCACCACGAGATCTCGTTGTTCCTGATACAGTCACGCAATACGCGATTGGATTAGGAAGTTCTGAAGAGATCCATGACATCTTACTATTGTCAAGACCGGATTACACGATTTTCGATGAGATGCGAAACAAGGATGATTTTGAATTGTTCGCTGACCTGCGATTAGCAGGAGTCGGTATGGTGGGAGTCATCCACGCGACAAAACCGATAGACGCTATTCAAAGATTCATCGGCAAGATCGAGATGGGAGTGATCCCGCACGTCGTGGATACGGTCATATTCATCCAGAAAGGAACAGTCGCAAAAACATTCAGCATCAAGATGGAGATCAAAGTACCTGGCGGCATGACAGAAGCTGATCTGGCGCGACCGTGCGTCGTCATCAATGATTTCGAGACAGACAAACAGGAATACGAGATCTACTCATACGGTAATGATACGGTCGTCGTTCCGATAACAGAGATCGCTGCGAAAGGAAGTCCGGTTCGGGAATTAGCGAAGATGGCTATCGAACGGGAGATGGAACGATATGCAGATGAAGCTGAAGTCAGGATCGATTCAGACAATAAATTTACACTCTTTGTTCCGGAACATAATATCGCCTCGATCATCGGCAAACAAGGAAAGAATATCGAGATGCTCGAGAAGATGTTCGGCATGAGCATCGATGTCCAGGAATTATCGGGAAAGACAACCGCGAAGAAGAAGCAGGGAGAATCAGTCTCATTCAAATCAGAATTCACCCACAAGAATGTGGTGTTGAAGATCGATGAGAGTTATGCAGGCAGAAATGTCAACATCTACATACGCGATGAACTGCTCATGACGGCCAATGTCGGCAAGAATGGCGAGATTAAGATCGGATCAGAGCATAAATTAGGAAAGACTCTGAAGAATGCACTGTCCTCAAAAGACAACGTTGAATTACGGATATGATAGACATCAACCTATTGAGAACAAATCCTGAGTTGGTGAAAGACAACATCAGAAAAAAGTTCCAGAAAGACAAGATCAAACTAGTAGATGAAGCAGTCAAGCTCGATTCTGAGATCAAGCAATTAAAACAGCAGGCGCAGGATCTGCGTACTGAACGAAATACGCTCAGCATGCAGATCAATGACGCCAAGAAAGCAGGCAAAGACGTCAAGAAGATTCTCGATAAGGCAAAGAAGATACCTGAGCAGATCAAGGAGATCGAAGACGAAGAGCTCAAACTGGACCATAAGCTGACTGAGATCATCTACGCGTTACCGAACATGATGCATGCCTCGGTGCCGCTCGGAAGAGATGCATCTGAGAACAAAGAACTCAGGAAGATAGGAAAGCCGAAAGAATTCAAGTTCGAAGTGAAGAATCACGCAGAACTCGCAGAGAAGTTGCATGTCGCTGACTTCGATGCATCAGCAAAGACTTCGGGCACTGGCTTCTACTATCTCGAGGGAGATTTAGCATTATTGAACCAAGCACTCATCAGATTCGCGATCGATACCATGGTCGATAAGGGATTCAGATATATCGAGACGCCCTTATTGCTGCGCGGAGATGTGATCTCAAACGTGACTGATCTTCATGACCAGAAGATGCAGATCTACAAAGTCCAGGATCAGGACTTATTCCTCATCGGCACAAGCGAGCATTCGCTTATCGGCAGATACATCGATACGATCATTCCTGAATCTGCATTACCGATAAAACACACCGCCTATTCGATGTGCTTCAGAAAAGAGATCGGCAGTCATGGCATCGATGAGAAAGGACTATTCAGAACACATCAGTTCAACAAAGTAGAGATGATCGTAGTGTGTAAACCCGAAGACTCTATGCGGTTCTACGAGGATATGCAGAACATCACGATCAATATATTCAAGTCATTGGATATTCCGATCCGTGTATTGGGAATCTGTTCAGGGGATCTGGGAGATCTGAAACATGCGCAGGTCGATATCGAAGCATGGAGTCCGCGGAAGAAAGAATATTTCGAGGTCGGTTCCTGTTCCAATCTCACCGATGCGCAGGCACGGAATCTGAAAATACGGGTCAACGGCGCGAAGGGAAAATACGCACCGCATACTTTAAATAATACTGCTATTGCTACATCTCGAGCGCTGGTTGCTCTCTTAGAGAATCATCAGAACGCAGATGGCAGCATCACAATACCAAAAGCACTTGTGCCGTATATGAACGGCAAGACTACCATACAAGGAGGTTAGACTATGGCAGACGATTTCGAAGACGAAGAGTTTACGGAAGAAGATAAAGAAGAGAAGGGTGAAGATGCTCTCGAAGAAGATCTTGAGAATGATGAGATAAAAGATTGGGAAGAAGGATTCAGCAAAGGAGAAGAAGAAGCTGAATACGAAGAAGAGAAGAAAGAAGAACCCAAAGAAGAAGGAGAGGAGGAAAAACCTGCTGAAGAAGAGTTCTAAATGGGGGTCTTCAACGATATCTTACGGAGTGACGAAACACTATTCAAGAACGTCATAGCGCTGGATTACGATTACATACCGAAATCTCTGCCATTCCGTGAGGACAAGCAGAAATATATGGCGACCTGTATTAATCCATTATTTCAAGAACGAAGCGGTCGTAATTTATTTATCCACGGACCACCGGGCGTCGGCAAGACGGTGGCGTGCAGACATGTTCTCAAGGAACTTGAAGATGAATATGATGAGGTCGAACCGATCTACATCAACTGCTGGGAACGCAATTCTTCCCACAAGATCATGATGGAGATATGTGATCGACTTGGTTATAAGTTCACGCACAATAAGAAAACAGATGAATTATTTAAGATTGTCAAAGAGCTGCTGAATAAGAAATCAGTCGTGTTTGTGTTTGATGAGATCGATAAAGCAGAAGATTATGATTTTTTGTATTGGATCCTGGAACAGGTGTATAACAAATCAGTGTTTCTGATAACGAATTATAAGGATTGGCTGCTCGATCTGGATGAACGCATCAAGTCTCGCCTGAACGCAGAAATAATGGGGTTCAACCCCTATACGCTTCCTGAGACGCGTGAAATTGTGCGGCAGCGAATAGAATTCGCATTCAAGGAAGATGTCGTGCAGCAGGATGCGTTTGACTCGATTGTCAAGAAAACATACGATATGCAGGATTTACGGAAGGGATTGTATTTATTGCGGGAAGCAGGGACGCTTGCTGAAGAACGAAGCTTACGGAAAATCACGATCGAGCAGATCGCCGCAGCGATCAAGAAACTCGATGATTTCACGATCAATAAAGAAGACGGATTGGATGCGGAGGAGAAGTTTGTCTTTGAGCTTATCAAGAAAAATCCAAATCAGAAGACCGGTGAGCTGTATAAATTATTTTTGAACAACGGCGGAACTGCATCGCAGAAGACATTCACGCGAAAACTGAAGAAACTAGAAGAAGGTAAATTCATATCCATCGAGAAGAGCGGCGGTGGCCTGGATGGAAATACGTCAACGATACGATTAGCATCACGGCAGCCGACTGAACGGAAGCTCACTGAATTCTGACGATGATACTGCGATTCCTTGGCCTCTGTGATCTGTTGATTGCGTTATTGATATTAGCAAGCGGATCATCTCATGTTCTGTTGATCGGCGCATTCATATTATTATTCAAAGGGGTTATATTTGCATCGTCAGGAGACCCCACCAGCTATATCGATATTGTTGTTGGTGTATATCTGCTCTTTTTCTCATTTGGAATTTCGTGGAGTATATTTACCATCGCTTCTTTGCTATATTTATTCCAGAAGGGACTGCTCAGTCTTCTGTAAGGCATAATCCCGCACCACAGGACAAGTGCGCGTGAGCTATTTAAACAAATTCTCCCATAGAGATACTGAGGTGATACACCATGCAGTACAAAGAAACAGCATATGAAATCCAGGGTTTGTTTTTCAACCAAGTGAAACAGCTCACACGGATGACGTGCAAAGAGGAAGTTGTCTGCTATCGGTAAGACTATGAGACGAATCGAACAATTACTGAAACAATACAGCACTCAGAAATCAGTGCCATCCATCTATGTCGATGGAAATTCAGTCTATACTGAAGATATCCTTTTGGGAAAAGTACATTCTTAGACGCCTAAACACCTCTATTAGGCACAGCTTGATTGCTGTGCCTAAGGGGATTTCTGCATAATGTTTATATATACGAAGTAAGACGTCTATAGCATGGCAATAAGCATCTCTTGGCTTGTAACGAATCAATTTCCGCAGCAGGTCTATCAATTCGCTTCAGCGACACAGATACTCGGCATCATCGTCTGCTTCATGATCTGTTACCTTGGCTACAAGGCATACCAGATCACGAAAGACAGAAAATACAAATACTTCTTCAACGGATTCTTATTCTTGGGATTGAGTTTCTTGGCGAACATCACACTGAAAACCTTATTGCAGTTTGGGTATGCAAAATACTTCATCGAGAAACGGTATGAATTGGCACTAGCACCATTCTTCTTAGGATATTATTTCTTCCTCATCGGTACGATGCTAGCCTACGCATCATTCGCAGTACTGTATTCCGATATCAAACGATCAAATAAAGTCTGGCTGTTCTACTTCTGGACGGTTGTCGCAGGCATCTATACATTTAGGAATGAAGTGTTGTTCAATCTGTTTTCAGCGATGTTATTGTCATTTACCGTATTATTCACATATGAGAAATATACCGAAAACAGAAATAAGGATCGCTTGAAAGTATTCTGGGCGTTCCTTTCATTGTTCTTATTCCACGCGTTGGTCATATTCCAGACGCAGATTCCCGTCTTCTTCGTCATCAGGAACATCATGTTGCTGACCGGTCTTGTATTATTATTGATCACGTTATTGAAAATCCATGGCAGAACGAAGAAGTAAACACGAGATTATATTTGATATTCTGAATCTGATTAGCTCGAAGGGTGGAAAAGTCAAGCCGACACATATCTTATATGGCGGGAATTTAAGTCATGATCGATTAAAGAAGTATCTAAAAGAACTGATTGATGCTGGTTTCATCGCGCAGACGGAAGATAAAGGAAAATTGTTATACGCGTTAACCGAGAAAGGCTATAAGTTCATCGAAGAATTCAAGAAGATCGAAGAGATGACTTCAGCGTTTGGAATCTAAACATGATAGGAGCAAGTGATATTCTAAATAAAGAACCCGAGCAATTTGAGACTTATTTATTTGTGATTTTGGCACTCGTAATACCAGGTATGGCTCACATATACGCCACAAATCATGGAGTATTTATCTCTAGTTGGTCACAGCTTATTTCCATCCTTTTACTTTCAGTTTATTTTTCCCTACCTCTTTTTTTAATTGGATGGATAACAGTAATGTTTCTCCTATCCAAAATACCAAAGAAAATATCCAAACAAGAAGGAAAAACATTGCCTGCAACACTATCAAGAGCAAGACTTTTAGTAGGTTCTGTGGCAAGCCTACTTGTATATTTCATATCAACTCTTTTCGTAAGTCAAACTGTAGGATTATTTAAAAAACAACTACCGATACTAAATCTTAGTTATTTAATTTTGTTTGGGGGAGGGGTTGTAACTAATTTACTTGATAAAAAGAAGTATAGTTGGTTGATACTTTTTTTGATTATGTATGCCTTATTTTTATTTATCTGGATTCATTAACCCTTCACCACACCCAATGGCTTCAATCTGACAACAGCCCGCGCAATGCCTAATTCATCAGAAACTTTCACAACTTCGTCGATATCTTTGTAAGCGCCTGGCGCTTCTTCTGCCAAGCCACTCATGGAATGTCCTCTGATTGTAATCCCTTGTTCTCCTAATTCCTTAACCAAGGTCTGTCCTTTGAATTCGTCTTTAGCTTGATGTCTTGACATGACACGACCAGCGCCATGTGCTGTTGATCCTAATGATTCAGACATTCCTTTCTCTGTGCCGACCAATACGTATGAAGCAGTTCCCATGGAGCCGGGAATGATGATTGGCTGTCCTATTTTTCTGTATTTCTCTGGTATTTCTAATCTGCCAGGACCGAATGCACGGGTAGCGCCTTTACGATGCAAATACACTTTTCTCTTAACACCATCAAATACATGCTCTTCAACTTTAACGATATTGTGAGCCACATCATACATCGTCTTTACATCTTCACGCTTAATGCCAAATATCTTAACAAAGCAATTTCGAACGTTATCACCGATAATAAACCTATTGCACCATGCGAAATTAGCTGCAGCCTTCATCGCTTTGAGATATTCATCACACAATTGTGTACCGGAAGGAGCATACGCTAATTCTCTGTCGGGTAATTTCGCGAGTTCAGCAGGGAAAGCCTGTTCAATCTTCCGTAAGTAATCAGAACAGACTTGATGTCCTAAACCGCGAGAACCGCAGTGAATCATATAGACAATCTGTCCTTTCTTCAAGCCGAACGCCTTCGCTGCTTTTTCATCAAAGATCTGATCGACATATTGTATCTCGACAAAATGATTACCCGATCCGAGACTTCCTAATTGATTCTTACCTCGTGATCGTGCTTGCTCGGAGACTTTTGAATAATCTGCGCCTTTCATCGAGCCTGACTCTTCTGAATTTTCCAAGTCATCCTTCAAACCGATCTTATGTTCAAATGCCCAATTAGCGCCTTTGTTAAGAACATCATTCAATTCCTCTTTGGAAAGCTTGAGATTTCCTTCACCGACACCTGCAGGAACTGCTAGGTAAATAGAATCGATCAACTCTTTCATTTTTGTTTCGACGTCTTTAAGTGTCAGAGGCGTTGTCATCAATCTGACACCGCAATTGATATCGTAACCGGTAACACCCGGAGAAATTCCTCCTTTTTCAAAGTCTAATGCGACAACACCACCGATTGGCGATCCATAGCCGCGATGGCAATCTGCCATTACTACGACTTTGTAAGCGCCGGGTAATGATGCTAAATTTTTAGCTTGTTCAAGTGATTCATCTTTCCTTACGATCTCAAGAAGCTTCTCATTACTGAGAACATCAACAGGAACTTTCGTGCCGACTATTTGCCAGTCATTCTTATTCACTTTCTTAAGTTCGACCATGTACTAACAGAAACAATCTCATTTAAAAAGCTTATTATAGGTCCAGAACGACCTGTACCATTGCTTTGCCTGGCATATCCTGGATAATCATGTCATTATAGGTCACTGCCTTGATCGATGTCTTGAAATCGTACTTTTCGATGCCGACATCACCAGCAACGGTCGCGTTTAACTTATATTTCACACCTTTCTGTATCTTCAATGAAACAACCGTGCCGATAACAAAATGTTCTACGTCTATCAAATAAAGAAATTTTTCAAGAAATTCATATAATAATGATTTCAGATCTTCTGTTTCTATCTCGATGGTCTTCTGCAAGACCTGCTCGACTTCTTTGACTTCAACAACAAGATCAGTCAATGCCAATGCAGCATTGGAGAATGCTTCTTCCAATGATTCACCATATGCCTGAAACTTCGCATCAGCAGTATGCTCGAGAAATTTGTATTTGTCCATGTTAAATGGTCAATATACCTGCAATGAATCCAAAAAGTCTTTTGAATTGTCATCCTTCTTTTCTGAGAAGATTCCTGGGATTCCAATATCAGATGAAGGAGTCGGTGATGAAGGCGATGAGTCAAACATGTTGAATAATCCATTGCCGTCTGATGGCGGAGTCTGAGTGGCAGGAGCGCTTGGTGTCTCCGAGAACATCGAGCTTGGTGTGCTTTCGTATCGTTTGCTGCTGCCGTTGACAGATATTGAGTGCAATAATTGGATGATGTGCCTGATATTATGAAGATCTTCCTTGGTGTCTATCTCTATTTTCATTAATCACTTTAAGAAGAAGGAACTATAAAAAGGTTATGCTTTTACGACTTCTAACTTCCTGATTGAAGGCCTCGCTTTCTTGAACAATGCCCTCACAATGAAGGCAGCGACAAATAAGACAACAAGTGTTCCCAATGCCTGTTCACCGAAGATCAAGAGAATGACCAATGCAGTAAGCGCAACCAGACCGGCAAAGAGAGGTACATTTTGTTTTTCGATGATATCACCCTTGAATGTTTTCTTGGTGATGATGTCATATAATCTCTGACGATGTCTGAATATCTGTAGCGGTGTCATGTAATGGACCTCAATCTTCTGCTTATCTGCTTTCAAGAACAATCGATTATATTTTTCGTATTCAAAACTTCCTTTATGTCGCAATGCATCACGCTGTTTCAATAATTTCTCGCATTCCTCTTCAAGAACTCGTAATAGATTCGTCCGTATCTGATCAGATTCTCTGATCTGTTTATCAGTGAGATTACCAAACGGTGACATTATGTCAATATACTACTGTGTGTTTAAAAAGATTGCCCATGAGTATGTTTTGCCATCGGCTCAGTTCTTCATGTCATCACATATTGCAATTTTCTCTCTGGAACCTCGAAAATTGCCATATATTGTCCGTAATTGAACTTCGCATATTGATGGCAAAACTAAAGAAATCTAGAGAAACAGTCGTTGATAATTCATGAAGATATTATCTTCAACTTCTTTGATGTCCATTTTCTTTATTATTGCTATCTCTTTGATTGTCTCCAATACATTGGCAGGCTCGTTTGGGACGCCTGTAGTTGGTCCACGCCACGGCGCGTCTGTCTCTGTCAGTAATTGGTTGATGTTCACCAATTCAACCAACATCCTGAAATGCTGATTCTTCTTTAGGATGGCAGGAACGGAGAAATAATATCCTAATTCAGCAGCCTTCTTTATCACGTGCTTTCTTCCTTCGAACATGTGCAATTGGACTTTTTTGACTTTATGCTTTTCTAGAAGTTCGATGCAGTCTGCTTCTGCCTCTCTGGTGTGGATGATCAATGGCTTGTCGATCTTCTTCGCGAATTCGATTATTTTTATGAAATTTTCCTTCTGTTTCTCATGATTTTTTGTATCCCAGTGATAGTCTAAACCGCACTCGCCGATGGCGAGGATGTCTTTCTTATGCTGTTCTATAAATTTCAATTCTTTATCCAGATCAAATGGTTCTACTTGCCGTTCCAAGCCTGTTTCCTCAGTTAAACCAATCAGATCGATCGGATACAATCCTAAAGAAACTTTGATAAAATCTGGATATTTTTTGTGTAACGCTAATACTTCTCTATTGGTTGGAACATTGACACCGGAACAGATAACGGAAGTAACACCATTCGCTTTTGCCCGTTTGATGACGTCATCGAGCTGATTCTTCAGTAATTCATGCGTCAGATGGCAGTGCGCATCAATCAGCATCTTTTTTCACCGAAGTATCTATCAAGTGACCGCACTTGACTGATGTGTCAAGCCAGATCGGATAGCCTGCATTGTAGGCATCCATACAGAATGTGTAATCATCAAAGCTTGTCTTGGAAGCTCTGAAAGGTATCTTTTCCAAGACACTTTTATGGATGAGCATGCAGCCTAAGCCGGTGAAGAATACTTCAATGAGACGTTCTTGTGTGACATCTGCAACCGATAATTGTACATGGATATCTTCAGGTCCTTTGATAACACCCGATTCTATCTTCTTTCTGATCTCAGTACCTTTGTATTTCGGATCTGTTTTTAATATGTTGAACTGTTCTTCTGTGACTTTCGCGTACGCGACCGGATGCGCTGTTGGTTTTCCAAAATTATCCTGGAAGAAATTCGCGTATAATCCCGAAACGACAGCGACGCCTCTGCTCATCAGTTTGCCGATCGCATCTGGCGGCGGTGTGACGTCCTGTTCCAAGCTTAATAGGAAATCATATTTGCCTTCGATGAATTTGTCTCTGAGGATATTTCTTGATTTCGTGATCCGTTCCATCGGATCTCCGGTCGACGGTCCTTTGACGACCGGAATGCCTAACTTCTCTAGTTCTTTCTTATATTCATCTCCTTCGGAGTTATCTACTAGAAGGATATCGTACGTAGGATAATCTAACTTCTTCAAAGCAGCCACGAATCTAGGTAATGCGTACTTCTTTCCGCTGTAGGTAGGACATCCTACGAGTACTCTTGGTTGCATGGTATCTATCAAAAATGAGGCATATTTAAAGGATATGGTAAGATTTATAAATAAATTGGCGGGTCTAATGTCCTATGACCATAATCGGATTTAATTTCAGAAAAATAGTCGCTGAACGAAGCATCAATGCTTCCGGAAAGATCAACATAGCGAATAACGTCGCTTTGAAGAAGGTCGAAGAAGCAGCTGTCCCGATGGGTTCTAAGAAGCAGAAGGCATTACGATTTACCTATGAATTTGTCACTAAATACGAGCCGAATATAGGGAACATCACAATTGAAGGAGATGTTCTGTATGTCGCTGAAGAAGATGTCGTCGAGAAGACTCTCAAGACATG
Organism: uncultured Methanosarcinales archaeon; assembly: GCA_965231065.1. Lineage (GTDB taxonomy): Archaea > Nanobdellota > Nanobdellia > Woesearchaeales > UBA10107 > UBA10107. The sequence continues at coordinate 68,039 of OZ246410.1, forward strand.
GAAGAAAGATAAAAGAGTGGATAAAGAAATCTTGAATCCATTGTTGAATACAATCTTAACACGCTGCTCTATCAAGGGCTTATTGATGAGTCAGGATCTGAACTTACCATCACCGATGCAATTGCCACGAGTGACGGTAAAGTAGAATCGTTCTTTTTGTTTTAGAATGTGAATTAGCTGGTTTGAATTTAGAAACAGGCAGATAGAATTATTCCTGTCAAAACAAGAAACAATAAAAATTTCCTCATTAATTTCTTACCTCATAATACCATTGAACTCGATTCGTCATTATATTCCAGAGTGAAGAAGATTTACTCACTTTTACGTCTTGACTGGTTTCTTGGTATTCTATAGTAGTTGTATATATCCAATTAGCACACCATCCTAAGATATACGTTCCGCATTCTTTATGTTGAACTCGATATGGAATCCTAGTAATTCTGTGTTCTGTTGCTGAATAATTGAAAGGAATTACAAATAAAGCAATCAGCACAGCAATTACAATAACTACCCAAGTTACTGTCTCGTTAGTTTTGTTTTTCAAGTATATTCCCTCAATAAGTATTTACTTTGAGTTCTATATAAATGTTACGCTGGTGTTACCCTTCTATTAAAATCGTGTTACGGTTAAAAGCTTCATGGATATTAAGGAACGTATCTTTCTAAAGAAGGGCAACCTGAGACGACTGGTCTATGAGCACTTGTCTGAACCTAAGACTGCATCAGATATTGCCAAAGAAATTGGAAAACACCGTTCCGCAGTAAGTCGAGTTCTTATAGAAATGGAGAGTGCCAAGATGATAAAGTGCATCAATCCAAAAGACAAGAAATTTAGGCACTATGTTAAAGTCTGACTTATGCAGAGCTTGTGCAGAAGCCTTAGGCTTATGCAGGACAGTTTGTTTGTGCAATGCCTCAAAATCCAAAATCTTTATATACAAGTACATACATCTCTGTATATACAATGCAAGACCTACTCGAGAATATAGACGTGCTTTGCAAGAAATGTAAGGCGCCAATGGAACGTGGAATAGCCATCAAGGATGGCTTTAAACTCCGTGTATTCCAATGTCCCACTTGCAAGGCACGCTATTTCCATCCTACAGATATAGACAATTACGACCAATTCCGAAAGCTTAAAGAGAAAGAGTATCATATGAAACTCCGCCTCATAGGCAACAGCTTCTGTATCAGTATCCCCAAGGAACTGGTCAGATTCAACAATATCAAAGAAGACAGTATCGTCGCATTGTCCATGGATGATGCGGAGCACATGAGAATCATTTTCAGAAGTCAGACGGTATACAGAGAGGGAAACCAAAATGGCAACTAAAGAAATGAAGAAAGATGATGAATTAAGACTTAAGGTAGCAGAAGCGATGCCTGATGATGTCAATAAAGGCATCGTCCGTATCGATCACAAATTGATGAAAGATTCTAATCTCAGAGAAGGAGATATTGTTGAAATTGAAGGCGCTAGAAAAACAGTCGGTATCGTCGACCGATCATTACCAGGAGATATCGGTCTTGATATCATACGTATGGATGGTATCCTCAGAAGAAACGCAAAATCAAGCTTAGGCGAAGCAGTCACCGTCAGAAAAGTAGAGATAAAAGAAGCGACGAAAGTAACTATCGCTCCTGCACGACAAGGCGTCATGATCAGAGCGCCGCCGAATATGTTCAGACAAGGACTATTAGGCAGAGTCGCTATCAAAGGAGATATCATCTCCTTCGGCGGAACAAGACGCAGAAGAAAGACATTAAGCGCGAATCCATTCTTCGATGATATATTCTCATCAGTATTCGAAGAGGCATTCAACGTCGGATTCGGCTTTGGAGATTTAAAATTCATCGTAATAGACTCAAATCCGAAAGGAGCGGTCATCATCACAGAGAATACAGAGATCATAGTCAATCCGGAAGCAGTAGAACTGGAAAAAGAAGAAGCGATCCCTGAAGTCACATACGAAGATATCGGCGGATTGGATGAAGAGATAAAGAAGATAAGAGAGATGGTAGAATTACCATTGAAGCATCCTGAGATATTCGAACGATTAGGAGTAGAGCCACCGAAAGGAGTTCTTTTGCATGGTCCACCAGGTACAGGAAAAACACTGTTAGCGAAAGCGGTAGCGGGCGAAACAAACGCACATTTCATTTTAATCAATGGTCCAGAGATAATGTCCAAATACTACGGTCAATCAGAAGAAAATCTCAGAAAGAAGTTTGAAGAAGCAGAAGCGAACGCTCCTTCAATCATCTTCATCGACGAGATCGATGCGATCGCAGCAAAGAGAGAAGAAGTCACCGGTGAAGTCGAAAAGAGAGTTGTTGCACAACTCTTGAGCATCATGGACGGTATGAAGTCACGAGGTAAGGTTATTGTGATTGCAGCAACGAATATGCCGAACTCATTAGATCCTGCACTCAGACGCCCCGGAAGATTCGACAGAGAAATTGAAATAGGTGTTCCCGGAAAAGCAGGAAGATTAAACGTATTGAAGATTCACACCAGAGGCATGCCGTTAGCAGAAGACATCAAGTTAGAAGAAGTAGCAAGTACCACATACGGATTTGTCGGCGCTGATATGTCTGCATTGGTGAAAGAAGCAGCGATGAGCGTAATCAGACGTGTCCTTCCTGACTTAAATCTAAAAGATGATCACGTCATACCAAAAGAAATATTGGAGAAATTAATAATCACAAAACAGGATATCACCGATGCACTGAAAGTCGTACGTCCAAGTGCGATGAGAGAAATTCTCGTCGAAGTTCCGAACGTCGAATGGGAAGACATCGGCGGACTGGAAAGCGTCAAACAGGAACTGAAGGAAGCGGTTGAATGGCCGCTGAAACATCCTGAAGCATTCGTGAGAATGGGCATTTCGCCTCCAAAAGGAATCTTATTGTACGGACCACCAGGAACCGGTAAGACGATGCTTGCAAAGGCAATCGCAAATGAAAGCGACGCTAACTTCATCTCAGTCAAAGGACCTGAATTATTGTCAAAATGGGTCGGTGAATCAGAGAAAGCAGTCAGGAAGATATTCGAAAAAGCACGGCAATTGAGTCCTTCGATCATCTTCTTCGATGAGATAGATGCAATCGCTCCAAAGCGAGGCGTCAACAGCGATTCAGGAGTCACCGAACGGGTTGTCAATCAGTTACTGACAGAGATCGATGGTCTGGAAGAGATGCATGACGTCGTTGTCATTGCTGCTACCAACAGACCCGATATCGTCGATCCTGCATTGTTAAGACCGGGACGATTTGATAGGATGATACTCGCGCAGATACCTGACGAGAATATGCGGCAGCAAATATTCAAGCTGCATATGAAAGATATGCCATTGAAGAATGTCGATGTCAAGAAACTGGCAGAAGAGACAGAAGGCTATGTCGGCGCAGATATCGAGTCGATCTGCAGAGAAGCAGCGATCCTCGCGTTGCGTAAAGACATGACCGCAAAGGAGATCACACACAAACATTTCGAAGATGCACTACAGAAAGTCAGGCCTTCAGTCGATGCTGAGACTAAATTGGCATACGAACGGTTGGAAGCCGAATTGCGTTCTGCAAAGGCACGTGAAGTCAAGCCAAAGATATCATATTTCGGTTAAAAAAGGATGGCACCACATAAAGCGGGAGATAAAGTAGAGGTAGAGACAGTCGATGCTACATTCACCGGCATCGTGATGCCGAACGAGACCGCTTCTACGTTATTCTTGAAATTAAGTTCTGGATATAATGTCGGCATCGACAAGAAAAAGATAAAACAGATCGAGGTTCTTGAAGCGAATAAAGAAATCAAGAAAGAAAATAAGATAGATCTGAAAGAGAATAAGAAACTGCCGACTATCTCTATATTGCATACAGGAGGAACAATCGCATCACAGGTCGATTACCGAACCGGCGCTGTCGTCTCACGATTCACACCGCAGGATCTCATCTCGATGTTTCCGGAGATCAAAGACATAGCGAATGTAAGAAGTCAGTTAGTATTCCAGATGTTCTCAGAGGATATGGAGCCTGAACACTGGTCGATACTCGCGAAGAAAGTCGAGGAAGAGATAAAAAATGGAGCAGATGGAATCATCATCACACATGGAACAGATACCATGGCATACACTGCCGCTGCACTGTCATTTGCATTACAGAATCTTCCCATTCCTGTTTTATTGGTAGGAGCACAACGAAGCTCAGACAGACCAAGCTCTGATGCTGCATACAACATAATCGCAGCTGCGAAATTCATAGTTGATTCTGATTTTTCAGGTGTCGGTGTGTGCATGCACAAGAACGAGGACGATAATGTATGTCTCATACATTCTGGCGTTTCCGTCAGAAAGATGCACACCTCAAGAAGAGACACATTCAGAAGCATCAATGCGATGCCGATCGCAGAGATAGACTACAAGACAGGAAAGATAAACTTCCTGAGAAAAGACTATGTCAAGAATGATAAGAACAGAAAGATTATTTTAAAAGAGAAATTCGAAAGAAATGTCGCGATCATAAAGATAAGACCAGGATTCAGCTACAAAGAACTTGAAGCATACAAGGACTTCAAAGGAATTATCATAGAAGGAACTGGGTTAGGACACGCTCCGACGAGCGTCCTTGATGAATTCACCAAAGATCATGCGAAACTGCTTGAAACAGTTAAGAAAATATCTAAAAATGCAGTCGTTGTAATGACTTCACAAGCTTTGTATGGAACTGTCAACATGAATGTATACTCAACGGGAAGGGATTTATTATCAGCAGGAGTTATTTCAGGCAGCGGTATGACGACAGAGACTGCTTACGCCAAGCTCATGTGGATATTAGGACATGAAAAGAACTTGGATGTTGCCAAAAGAGAGATGCAGCAGAATCTTGTCGGCGAAATAAACGAACGAATAGAGAATAACACATTTTTGATCTGATTCTTTAATCTCTATTTTAGAACATATATACCGATTAGTAGAATATTCTATCCTTTATTATCTATATTATTAACTATATATTCAACTAAATAGAATAATATCATAATATTTATATATAATCGGAACAAATATTCAATAAAATGGATGAAAAGGACCTAATTCTCATACAGGAACTGAAGAAGAACTCCAACCGCTCCATCCAAGAGTTATCAAAAGCGACAAAAATACCGCAGACAACCGTCTACAACAGGATCAAGATCTTAGAAAAAGACATCATAAAGCAATATACCATCAAGACAGACAACAAGAAACTCAACAGAATACAAGCCTTCTTTGAAGTCACGTTGAAACCGGAAGCAAACGTCAGCGAATTTCTAAAGAAAGCAAAAGCGACAGCGGATGACATCTATTCCGTTGCAGGAGATTATCAATTTCTTATCAAAGCATCATTTGACGATCTTGGGGGTGTATATGTTTTCACGGCTCAACTCCAACAAGCAAAGGCCGAGAAAATAAAGACATCGGTGGTTTTGGATGAGCCGTAACACCCTATGTTCTGAAAACTTGTCAGCGGCTGCCCGCCCCCATGGGCGCCCTGACGTTATATTTATAAGTAAATTGAGAAAGGACTGACCATGGACTATCAGAAAATAGGATTCAAATGCGGATTAGAGATACATCAGCAGATAGAAGGAAAGAAGTTATTCTGTGACTGTCCGACCGAGATAAAAGACGGCAAGCCTGACTTTGAATTCAAGAGAAAACTAAGGATATCTGCGGGAGAATCAGGCAAGATCGATATCGCTGCATTGGCAGAACAGGCAAAAGGAAAAGAGTTTGTCTACCAGGGATATCATGATGCCAACTGCTTAGTGGAGTTAGATGATGAACCGCCGCATGACGTGAACAGAGAAGCACTAACAACTGCGATGAAAGTAGCATTACTGCTCCATGCAAAACCGGTCGACGAAATACAATTCATGCGAAAGATTGTCGTCGATGGATCAAATACATCAGGATTTCAACGCACAGCATTAATCGCAACAGACGGTTATATCGAGACATCAGAAGGAAAAATAAAAATCCCAACCGTCTGCTTAGAAGAAGAAGCAGCGAAAGTCGTCGAACGGACACCAACAAGAGATATTTACAATATCTCACGGCTTGGAATTCCTTTGATAGAGATCGCCACTGATGCTGACATCAAATCAGCAGACGGTGCAAAAGAAGCTGCAATGAAATTAGGGATGATCCTCAGATCAGTCAAAGGAATCAAGAGAGGAGTCGGTTCTATCAGACAGGATGTCAATCTTTCTGTGAAGAACACCAACAGAGTGGAGATCAAAGGCTTCCAGGAGATAGACACGATCAAAGACGTCATCGAAAAAGAAGCACAAAGAAGATTAAAGATCATAGAATCAGGAAAAATGCCAGAAGCTGAAGTAAGAAAAGCAGAAAAAGATGGTACAACAACATTCTTACGACCGATGCCGGGCGCTGACCGAATGTATCCTGAGACAGATGTTCCTCCTCTACGATTTGATTCATCTAAATTAGAACTGCCTGAACTGATATCAGACAAAGCAGAGAAGATAGGAGATTTAGGCTTAGGCAAAGACTTAGCAGAAGCATTGGCAAAATCAGGAAAAGCTGATCTCTTGACAGAATTCGTAAACCGATTCAAGAACGTGAAGCCTGCCTTCATCGCTGAAACGATCCTTACGATGCCGAAGATCATGCGAAGGAAATACAATATTGAAGTAAAGCCAACAGACCAAGACTTTCAAGTTCTATTCGAAGCATTAAATGAAGGAAAGGTATCGAAAGACAACATCGAAGACATCTTCAAGGAACAGAAACCGGTAAAGGATATAATCACAAAGTATCACGTGATGTCTGACAAGGATTTAGAAGCACACATAAAGAAGATCGTCTCAGACAATAAAGACCTGCAATTCAACGCCCTGATAGGCAAGGTGATGGGCATCCTGAAAGGAAAAGCGGATTCAAAGAAGATCATAGAAACATTAAATAAATTAAAGTGAAACTTCCAAAGGTTTCTTCTCCATGAAATAAAGTACAACGAAAGCACCAATAGTTCCGCCTAAAAATCCAGCACATAACCCATTCAGGAATGGATTTACACCAAGTTTGTAAAACAGATCCATCAAAGGCAGGATAAATAGCTCAAAGATTCCTGCATAGACAGAAAATAACGGACTGATGCGCGTCAAGGTCACGATTCTCTCCCCTAATAAAAACTTCATCTTGAACTTCATCATGTTGTAAACCAACACCAATATGAAGAATGATAGGAACACTGAAGCAAATCCAAATAACGCGTTGCCGATCAGTGATTCAACCGGCAATAAGAACTGTATGAAGAACAACACCATGATAAATAATCCGTTTGCAATAGAAGGGAATACAATAGGAAAATCATGGATCTCATTTCCATTCAATTTAATCGGAGCGTATGAAGCAGTGAACTGATATAACCACAATACAATGATTGCAGGAATAAATCCAACGAGAAATCCTGCATTAGCAATATTGACAGAATTCAAAACAAACAGAGAGATACCTTCAATGACAGCCAAGTACACGACAAGCCAATAGTTGAAGTTTTTTATTTTCATGATATATACGCGCCCGGGAAGATTCGAACTCCCGACCCCCGGCTTAGGATGCCGGTGCTCTATCCAGGCTGAGCTACGGGCGCATAGCTTTTAAAGGTACCGACATTCTTTTAAACGTTTTGGTATTGATTCAACAAAGGTTTATTAACGAAACAGCAATAATTGACTTTATGCAAAAAAATTGGAAAATGAGCGGAAAAGGTTCTGCTCAGGTGATTGCAATTTCGTTTATTGCACTTGCCTTGCTTGGCATCGGTATTTGGACCGGCTATAAAGGCCACATCATAATTGATAAAAATAAAATAGATTATCCTCCTTCCATAGACTACAAGAATCCCCAAACAACCATTCGTCTTTCGCCTATTGTGAACGGCAACCCGCCGTGTAATAAATCTGGTCGTGTTACATTTGCTACACCATTTATGAACCCTAATGACCTTAAAGCGATCTGGCCGCTCGGTAGAACCGCGAATGACCACGTCACTCCGACTGACCACCAGTACTATATCACTACCGATGCTGCTAGGAAAAATGGTACTGTTCTTTATGCCCCCGCGGATGGGATTATCTTTGGCATCATCAAGGATGATATCAGTGAAAAGATTCCTAATCTACCTGAATCTGAGCGCTTCACATATGGTATAGCGATCTCCTATAGTTGTACCCAAGCTTTAACATTCGCTGGCATTGCTGAACTAGTACCAGAATTGAAGAAATTTGCTTCTCCTAACAATGCTGGAGCTAAGGATATAAATATTCCAGTCAAAGCTGGGCAAATGATCGGCACAATACATAAGGGCATGGAAAGTTGGTTAATCGATGCCACTTCAAAACTGACAGGGTTTATTGACGACGGAGATTATCTAGATGAAAATTGGAAACCGTATTCACACAGCCTGTTCGATTATTTTGTGCCAGCTTTGCGCGACCAATACAATGCCAAGTCACTACGCAAGGTTGAACCGTTTGGTGGCAAGATTGACTATGATCTTCAGGGCAAGCTCATTGGCAATTGGTTTAAACAGGGAGTATTGCCGTACTATATGCGACAAACAAATTTTTGGCAAAATGAACTAGCCATCTTTTACGATTATATCGAACCAGACCAAATTCGTGTTATGATTGGCCAGTTTGCCGACAGTCATCCAGGTAATTTTGGTTTTGATGTTGTTGGAAATGCTCCTGATCCTGCCACTATCTCGGTTGCTTCGGGACTAATAAAATACTCGCTCGTTGATTACCTTTATGCCGACGAATCTGGCCTTACTATTGATGAAATCGGGATCAATATTGATGAGATGTCTGGCGATAAAGTCTGGCATGTCCAAAACGAAAAGTCAGTTTGGGGCGTAGCGTTAGTCCAGATGATTGAAGACAGAAAAATAAAGTTTGAAGTCTTTCCTGGTAAAACAGTCGATCAAGTCGATGGATTTACTGAAAACGCTCAAATATATGAAAGATAAAATAATTCACACTAAAATGTACAAAATAAAGCAGATTCTTGATGATTTCATAGTAAATGAAGTAATTGATGTGAAGCTTAATGCCAAGGGAAGTTACTCTTACTTCATTCTTAAGAAGAAAGATTATGCGACACCATCTGCAGTCGAAAAAATAGCCAAGTTCCTTAACGTTCCTGTCAAGAAAATAGGATATGCAGGTGCGAAGGACAGGAGAGCAATTACGACTCAACGGATATCGATAGAAGGGTTACCGGATAGGCTGAAAGGATTCAAGGATGATAACATCAAACTCGAATATAAAGGAAGAGGAGACACCGCAGTATACCTTGGAAGGTTAAAAGGAAATGATTTCGAGATTGTTATAAGGAACATAAAGAAAAAGCCGAAGAAAATATCAAAATTCCTTAATCTGTTCGATAAGCAGAGATTTTCAATGAATAATGTTGCTATTGGGAGAGCCATCGTCAAGAAAGACTTCAAGAAAGCAGTTGAAATTTTGATCAAAAGCAATGGATATTATGAAAGATCAGTAAAGGAGAACTACCAGAATACAAATGATGCCGTAAATAGCCTGAGAAAGATACCGCATCATGTCCTTATGTTCTTCATCCATGCATATCAGTCAGAACTATGGAATCAATACGCCGAGAGATTAGGAAATTATAAGAAAAATATCGATCTTCCAATTGTTGGATTCGGAACAGAGATAAAAGATGATAAAATAAGAAAAGCTGTCGAAGATGTTATGAACAAAGAAAGAATAACACACAGGGATTTCATAATAAGACAGATTCCCGAGCTTAGTTCTGAGGGAAGTTCAAGAAGAGTATTTAGTGAAGTCAAAAAGCTGAATGTCGGAAAACTCGAAGATGACGAGCTGAACAAAGGAATGAAAAAAATAAAGTTAAAGTTCTTCCTTGACAAAGGAAGCTATGCCACGATGGCGATCAAGAACATGTTCATTTCTTGATATACTTCATAAACGTATCAATCGTCATCACAAATCCAGCTGCTTTATCATGACCACCACCGCCGTATTTCTCTGCCAACCGACGTGCTTTATCTCCTGAAACACCGCGGACATGAACTTTTACTTCATTCTTGTCAGGATAGATCACATACGCAACACCAATGCCGGTCCGTGATTTACGAGCTAAATAATTGCATAATTCAGATACAGAATGATTTGAATTCAAAGACAGCACCTCAATACCGTCAAAGTCTAGAACAGAAGCGTTTCGGCAATAGAATTCAACATCTTTCACCAATCGCTGATATAATATCTTTCCTTTATCGACTGATTCATCATAATCAAACTCAGTAAGCAATTTCTCATACGATGCCAGATCATCAGGCACCACAACCGTTTTGATGTATTGATCGACAAACTTAGAGTTCTTCTCCTGATCCCAGTTCCAGAGATCAGCGATCTCGATGAACTGCAATGCATCCGGCATTTTCTTGTCCTTGAAGAAATAATCCCAGACCGCGGTGGTTGCGCAGTGTTTTGGGTAGTAATGATAATTTTTAACTTTATAATCGTGTGATACTTCATACTTCTTGATCAATTCATCAGCAGTGATGTGGTGATCGATGATGGTATACGTAACTCCTTTCTCGTCTAACGCAGCTAAATCTTCAGGCAGCCCACAAATATCGACAAAATACACAGAATCTCCTTTCTTCAAAATTAAATCTTCCTTCCACTCCCATGAATGAGAGGTTGGATATAAAATAACGCCAGGCACTGCCTTCTTCAGAAGCACCGCAGACATAGAACCATCAGAGCATCCTTTGTGATAGATGCCATAGGTCTTCATTTCTTCCTCAGAATCTTCAGAACTTCCTCAGCGATCGGGACCGGATCTCCCCAGCCGCTGGTCGTCTTCAACACTCCCTTCTTTCCGTAATAATCAATCAATGGCTGTGTCTCTTGTTTGTATAGATTAAGCCGGTCGCGGATGACTTTCTCATTGTCATCGCTTCTTTTAATTAAAGGAACATTGCAGATATCGCACATCTCATCGTGCTTTGGTCTTAGCACTGTTGTCATATTATATTCTTTCTTGCATTTCGGACAGGATCGTCGTCCTAACAATCGATGGACCAATGGTCCTTCTTCGACATGGAAATTGATGACCGCATCGAGTTTCATCAGTTTGCTCAACGTATCTGCCTGATATAATGTCCGTGGAAATCCATCAAGGATGAAACCATTCTTGCAGTCAGGCTCCTCCAATCGCTTCTTGACGATCGCGATGGTATCTTCATCAGAGACAAATCTGCCTTCGTTCATGAGCTTCTCAATCTTTCTTCCCAAAGGAGTTTTCTTTTTTATCTCTCTCCTGAACATGTCGCCAGTAGATATATGGGGGATGTGCAGCTGTTGACTTATCAGTTTTGCGATAGTTCCCTTTCCTGCACCTGGTGCTCCTAAGAATATCAATTTCATGAGTGTGAAAAGCCTCTGGAGGGAGTTGCACCCTCGACCTCGGGTTTACAAAACCCGCGCAATGGCTACTATGCTACAGAGGCACTATAGAATCCACTTAATAGTTGATTTAAATAGTTTATTATTAGTCCGGGAGGCCTTTGGAAGGCTGCTGGACTGTCTCCTCTGCAACAAAGCTTTCGACCTTGAAGAACTGCTTGAGCAATCCCTGCAATTTGTATGCTTCTGAATAGATATAATTCTTGTGTGATTCGAGCTCTTCCCTGAATATCTTCTTCCGGAATACATCATGCACCAATCCGAGAACTCCGCCTTTCTCCCATTCATCCCTGAAATCCATCTCGACCGATGGTGTGATGTAGAATTCGACCTCACCTTTGTACAGTTTCATCTTCCGTCCTTTGTGCATGATCTCGGTCTCCTGTGCATCACCTAAGAAATGCATCTCGACATTGAGATGGTAGCGGACATAGGACGTATCCTTGTTGCTATCCAAAGGAAATTTGATGTAACGCCACCACAACCACGCGTCAAGAAATGTTCCGCCTGCCAATAACTTATGCGTGTAGACAGTCTCAGGATCATCATCGTACTGTGGACTTTTATAACTATTTTCCTTATACCATTCGAACATGATCTCGATAAGATTGATCATATCGAATGAATCTTTCACTCTCAGATTGACTTTTGGAAGATCAATGAATTCAGACATACTGAGAATATATTGAAAAAGAGGTTATAAAGGTTGCGGAATCAGATAAGTTTTTATAATACGTATAAGCCCTGAAATCTCATGATTATAGGCTTAGTGGGTGCACCATCATCAGGGAAAAGTTCGTTCTTCAAGGCAGCTACATTGGCGAATGTTGAGATAGCAAACTATCCGTTCACGACCATCAAGCCAAACCATGCAGTCGGTTTTGTCAAGATCGATTGTGTTGACAAGTTTTTTGGCAAACAATGCAATCCCCGTTTCGGATACTGTATCAACCACAAACGATTCGTTCCGGTCGATATGATGGACATCGCCGGATTAGTACCGGGAGCCCACGAAGGACTTGGTATGGGAAATCAATTCTTAGAAGATATCAGACAGGCAAACGTATGCATCCACATCGTCGATGCGTCCGGCTCGACGAATGAGAAAGGAGAATCTGTCGCTGCGTTAAGTCACGATCCATTGAAAAATGTCACATTCCTGGAAGAAGAATTAGATTATTGGTATTTCGGAAGCTTGCAAAGAGGCTGGGAAAAGACAGCACGGTTATTAGTTCAGGAAAAAGGAGTTGTCTATAAGGCATTCGCAAAGCAGATGAGTGCCTTCGGTGTGACTGAAGACATGTCGAAAGAAGTTCTTGAGAAATTAAAATTGAACGAGAAGAAGCCGACTGACTGGACAGAAGCTGAATTATTCACTGTCGCAAAGACTTTCAGGAAGATGACAAAACCTGTCTTGATAGCTGCAAATAAGATCGATATTCCGGGCACCGAGAAGAATGTTGAGCGGATGAAAAAGGAATTTCCAAACTATGTAATCATCCCTTGTTCTGCAGAGAGTGAATTAGCACTACGACAGGCAGCGAAAGCAGGCGTTATTGATTATATTCCTGGTGAGAGTGACTTCAAGATCATTGATCCTGCTAAACTGAATGATTCACAGAAAAAAGCATTGGAATACATAAGAGAAAATATCCTGAAGAAGTTCGGCAGCACAGGTGTGCAGCAAGTGTTGAATTCTGCCGTCTTTGATTTCCTGAAATATGTGGCGATCTATCCGGGCGGTGTTGGTAAGTTGGTAGACTCAGAAGGTCGTACGCTGCCTGATTGTTTCCTTATGCCTCCGGGTACAACAGCGTTGGATTTCGCTTTTAAATTGCACTCTGACTTCGGTAAGAACTTCATCAGAGCGGTGAATGTCAAGACCAAGATGGCGATTGGAAGAGATGTTCCCTTGCAGAATGGCGATGTGGTTGAGATATTTTCTGGAAAATAATTATTTCTTCTTCTGATTGAATACCGTATTGATGTCAATCACATATTTTCCTTCACCGATCTTAAAGATCAAAGGATCTTTCTTGAACAATCTGACTAGATCCAATTCAAACTTGCCTGGTTCGACGGAACGGATCGACTCGATATCTAAAATCACCGGTCGATCATCATCAGGACGTAATTCGACCAGTTCGTACACTTCTTTCTCCATCTCTTTCTTCTCAGGCAGCGTCAAGTTTTTGATCGCTTCCAATGTCTCCTGATTCTGTCTCAGTTTCTCTTTCTTGACAAAGAAAAATATCTTAGCACCACACGAACATCCCTTTAAGATGATATCAGAACCATCATCATAGAATTTATTGCACCGGACACATTGGTGAGGCATATAAACTACCTCCTTCGCTTCGGTTTCTCTTTGCTGAGCATCAACTGTATCTTTTCAGGATCTTTCTTGATCGCTTTGACGACCGATGCCGGACCGACGATCGTCAATCCTTGTCGATCTCCGAGAATCGCATCAATAAGATCGTTCTTGATCTTCGTCAAACCGACTTCTCTGCCGGTATGCGGATTGACCACTGCCAATTCAATGCCTTTGAATTCTTTGTTGATCTCTTCCATAGTGGCTTTGATCAGTTCTGTCTCTTCCTCTTTTTTCAAGCGACCTTGTAATAAAGCGATCTTGTTCTCTTTCGCGACATTCAACAGCATGCGTATCCGGCCCAAAGAAGTCAATCCTTCTATTTTTGAATACGGAATCAGTTGTATTGTTACCATCGATTAACCTACCAGCGCGAACAGCGCCTCATAGAAGGTGTCTATACCCTTCCCTTTTTTCGCTGACATCCCTATGACGTCATATTGAGGGAATGCAGACTGGACTTTTTTTATGTTTGCTTTTTTCAGGTCTGTTTTGTTGGCGACAATCAGCACAGGGATGTCACGAGCAGCCAGATTGCCGATAACCGTGATATTGACCTGTGAGTACGGATCTTTTGTCGCATCAAGAACAACGACGACCGCATGCATGTTGTCAATCCACTTAATGGCTTCTATAACTCCTTTCGTCGCTTCTTTCGCACGCTTCTTCGCAGATGCCTTATTCATGCCTGCTTTCAAGAATTCTTCGTAATCAATCTTCGTAGCGATACCAGGAGTGTCTGCGATCTGGAACATGAGCTTCCTGCCATCATGTTCTATCTCGACATCCTTCACCGCGACTGCACGTGTCTCGTGTGCGATCTCAGAAACTTTACCGATTTCCTGTCCGATCCAATCCTGACAGATCTTATTCGCTAATGTTGTCTTACCGGCATTAGGAGGGCCATAAAACCCTAGATTAAGCTGCTTTCGTGCAGAGAATATGTCCCTAAAAACCTTATCTATGAACTTTTTGAAGATATCTAACATCCAACCACCACTTGGAAAAATGGCTGATTAGCAAGTTTATAAATGTTATGGAAGCGTTCAATAAGGTTTAAATAAGGTCTATATTTAAATGAAATGTGATGGACAAAAGAGTACAAGAGGACATCATTTCTGTGTTAAATCAGGCACTTGCATTGATACAAAAGCATGATTTCAGCGAATTGAAGGAACTTTCTAACCATACGATCCACAATGCGTCTATCTTTCAGGACCAGGATTCTATACAGATCGCGGTCATTGTCTATTCTTTGGCGAAAATCATTGAGCGAGCAGAGCAGCAAGGCCAGACCATATCGATGAATGTGACCAAGACGATGGGAAATGCGCTTACATATCTCAGGGATGATGATGAATCAAAGTATCATGATGAGATCAAGAAAGTATTGAAGCAGCTTTCTGAAAGCGACCAGCGGATTGTCATGTATGTACAGCAGGTTATCGAAAAAGCACATATTGTGAAAGGAGGTAATCTGTATCGCCATGGAATCTCCATGGGCAGAGCTGCTGAGATTCTCGGCGTCAACCAGTGGGATCTCATGAGTTTTGTCGGTAAGACTCGGATCGCTGATGAAGATGGCATACTCGGCAAGGTCAATGATAGATTGAGCTTCTCAAAAAAACTGTTCAAGGTACCATGAGATCGATCATATTTGATGCAGGGCCGATCATCAGCCTGACGACGAACAACATGCTGTGGCTGCTCGAAAAACTGAAATTACGTTACGGCGGAGATTTTCTCATACCGCACGAGGTTGAGCTTGAATTAGTGCAGAAGCCTCTGGACATAAAACGATTCAAACTGGAAGCATTGGAAGTCAACCGTGAAATCAATAATGGCACTCTCAAAGTCGTCAATGATGTACGTGTCAAGAAACTAAAAGAAGAACTATTATCCATGATGAACAACTGCTTCATCGCCAAGGGAATGCCGATCAAGATCGTTCATCAAGGAGAGATTGCTGCAGTTGCCGCTGCATTGTTATATGATGCGGATGCGATCGTCATCGACGAGCGAACAACCAGGGAATTGATAGAGAATCCTGAAGGATTGGCTGAACTGATGAGCAAGCACCTCCACACGAACGTGGAAGTCGATCGGCAGCGACTGGCTGACATCAAAGAACGCATCGGCCACTTAAAAGTCATCCGTTCCATCGAGCTTGCGGTCATGGGTTATGAACTAGGATGGTTCGACAACTATCTGACGCATGACAAAGAGGCACGAAAGACTTTAATAGAAGCTATCCTTTGGGGCATCAAGATGAGAGGTGCGTCCATTTCACAGCAGGAGATTGACCGGATCGTGAAGATAGAAAAATGATACAACCAATCTGCGACAGGTGCAAAAAAGAATTGAAGGAATTTGGAGCGCTTCTCTTCAGTCCGCCGGAAGGCAAACAGGTGAAGAAATACCACATCTGCAGGGACTGCTATCGATTGCTTGAAAAAGAAGTACAGTAACATATGAAAGGACAGGTTATTGGGGGAGATTACAGCAAAGTCATCGTCAGACAGAAGTCTGACGAGGATCTTGAGATAGGTGAACTGCTCGTCGCAGAATCAGGCGATGAGAAACTTCTTTTGCAGGTATATGATCTATTGTATGGCTCTCAGATCTCGCCGCAGAATCTTGAACTGATCTCTGGCATGAAGCTGGAAGAGAACACAGACTTCAAGATGATGGATTTACATTTACGTAACTACAAACTAGCGTTTCTGAAACCCCTGCTCAGTCTGAACAATTTCTCATTATGCAAGACACTGCCAAAGATCTTCTCAGAGATACGGGAAGTCACCGCAGAAGATCTGAAAGGTCTGGAAAAGCCTAAGAATCCATTGAAATTAGGGTATTTACGTTCAGGATCAAAAGAATTGGACTTACCTGTGTATGTCGACGGCAAAGAAGTATTTGCGCACCACATCTTGATCACTGCGACGACCGGTCGTGGAAAGAGTAATCTATTGAAATGCATCCTGTGGGATCTGTTGGATAAGAACTATTGCAGTTCGTTGATATTAGATCCGCATGATGAATACTACGGCAGGAATGAACTCGGATTGAAGGATCATCCGGCAAAAGAGAATCTGGTGTATTACACACCGAAGAATCCGCCTGCCGGCGCGAACACCTTCAAGATCAATGTGAAAGATCTGCTGCCTGAACACTTCTATGGTGTCTCTGATTTCTCAGATCCGCAGTGGCAGGCATTGTATCTGTATCGAAAACAATACGGCAATGGGTGGATCGAAGCAATCTTGTTGGAGAAACCAGTGCAGGGAATGGCATTCGATGAACGGACGACTGCCGTGGTAAAAAGAAAGGTCGCTTCAATCCTAAATATCATGTTTGAGAGTGATCGGTTTGTTTCACGCGGTGCATTCTCGATCAGCGTCGGTGAATCGACCGTGAGCAATATTTGCAATAATCTGGAGAACGGCAAGACTGTTGTGATCGATACCTCTGTGTTTTCAGGTGATGCCGAGATATTAGTCGGTTCAGTAATTTGTTCTGAACTATTGAAGCGATATAAACGATACAAAGATGATGGAACGCTAGATAAAAGACCGGTTGTTACTGTTGTTCTTGAAGAAGCGCCCCGTGTATTAGGAAAAGCTGTCTTGGAACGCGGACCGAATATATTTTCAACGATTGCGAGAGAAGGACGTAAGTTTAAAGTAGGATTGACTGCAATAACACAGCTGCCTTCATTGATACCACGAGAGATACTCGCGAACATGAATACGAAGATCATATTAGGCATCGAGATGAAACCAGAACGCCAGGCGATTATTGATTCTGCCGCTCAAGACTTGAGCGAAAGTGATAGGAATATCGCTGCATTGGACAAGGGCGAAGCGATCATCACATCGAACTTCACACGCTTCGCAATGCCGGTCAAGATTCCTTTGTTCAAGACATTGGTACAGAATACGGTCCAGAAGAAGCTCAAGACTGACTTTTCAGGCATTTCAGGATAAGGTTTTTATAGTAACGGACGGTACATAAGGATATGACTGAGACGGACAAGTTATTAGTGCTGAAGAGAAGAGAGATAGACCTCGTCAAGGCCGAGTACCTTAATCTGAAAAGAGCGATCGAACGCGCGTTGGAAGTCATTGAACATCAGCGCGAAGAAGATTTTCTGGTACAGAACCGTACGACATTATTGACGGGAATATTCGGTAAGCTCGATGAGATCATCAAGATCTGCGATGATGAGAAACGATTGGGCGGCATGAAGACCTATCAGACACTCGCTATGCAGGTCAATCTGCTTTCATATCGGGCACGATTATATCGAAAATATTTTCTGGAGAGGACGATCAGCACAAAAGAACAGGCATATCATCAATTCAGGAAAGTCATCAAGGAGTTCTTTGAAAGCAAGGTCGCGATCGCATTTGCGACGGTCATCGCAGAAGATAAGGTGGCGATCTGATGGCAGAGATCATTGGCTACAATACATTGGTACAAGCAGATGAAGATCTGGAAAAAGAGATAAAAGAAGCACTGGCTCAGAATAAATATCCAAAAGATCTGAAATTTCTGCGATTTTTGAAACGGGCAAATGAATTGGATTATAAAAGAATCCATCACCACATGGATCTTTTGATACTTCAGATGAATATTTTCATCAAGAGAGGACAGTACACGACACATAAACAAGGCATCGATATCAAGATGAGGAAACAGAAATGGGAAACGTATTCGGATGAACTTAAGAACGGTTAAAGTTTTGCGTTGAGCTGATATTCATTTTTGCCGGTCATATAGGTTTCTCCAGTCTCTACATCGCCTTGCATAACATCATAGCGCTGATCTGATCGATAGGTGATGAGTTTTCTATTGCGAGAGCCGATGATAATCATGTCAAGCGTATTACCCTTTGGCAATGTCCTGTCGAATAACTTTCTCCGTTCATCCGGAACGACAATGCCTTTTTTTCGTTCAAAATCTGTTCCTTGGATGATGCCGTTGTTTTTATGGACGAGCTCAATCATCGGCAGATACTCTTTTAATACACATACATCCTTCAGCGCATCAAGTGTCTGGTTGGATTTTCTTTTGTATGCGGCTGCAGACGCTTCTGCAGTCATGGCTTCGATGAAAAGACGGACGCGTTTATTCACACGTTCTATGCGCAGCTCAAGGACCTTCTGTGGATTTTCTAAGTGCCATGACTTTGCATGGTTAGTGTAGAATGTAAGAAGATCAGTCTTATTGTGGAATGAGCCAAGAATGAGCTGCCACGGAGATATGAGTTCTTTCATTGCCTGGCCAAAACTCAGGTGATATTTAAACTTTATTACCTACTGGATACGAAACAAATATTAATAACGTTGAGTGTATCATGTGTCTATGGGGGCTAAAAATGCGTTTTACACACTTTTCTGACTGTCACATCGGCGGCTGGAGAGACGAAAAATTGAGCGAATTAGGCTTGAAGGCCTTCAAACAAGCTATCGAGGAGAGCATCTCCAAACATGTTGATTTTGTGCTTATCGCAGGTGATCTGTTCAACACGGCACTGCCTCCCATCGACAAGCTTAAGGAAGTCGTTATCGCTTTAAAGAAGCTGAAAACTTCTGACATTCCTTGTTATGTGATTCCTGGCAGTCATGATTATTCACCTTCCGGCAAGACCATGATCGATGTTCTTGAACATGCAGGGATGTTGGTGAATGTCTGTAAAGGAATTGTTGAGAATGATACTTTGAAGCTGAAATTTACTGTCGATCCTAAAACAAAAGCTAAGATCACAGGTATGATCGGCAAGAAAGGAATGTTAGACAGAAAATTCTATGAGAATCTGGACAGAGAGTCATTAGAAAAAGAAGATGGCTTCAAGATATTCATGTTCCATACTGCATTGACTGAATTGAAACCGAAAGAATTGGAAAAAATGGAAGCATCTCCTGTTTCTTTGCTGCCAAGAGGATTTGACTATTATGCAGGCGGCCATGTGCACATCATCGAGCACAAAGATCTGGACGGACATAAGAATGTTGTATATCCTGGCGCTTTATTCCCAAATAATTTCAGAGAGATCGAGAACTTCAAGCATGGTGGGTATTATTTATTTGAAGACGGCAGAGTTACATGGAATCCTGTCATTGTGAAAGAAGTCGAATGTCTTCATTTCAATTGTGATAATAAGACACCTGCTGAAGTCGAGAAAGAGATTCTGATGAAGATAAAAGAGGTTACGGTCAAGGATAAAATTGTGACTATGCGTGTCAAAGGTACTTTATTTACCGGCAAGCCTACCGATATCGCGTTCAATGAGATATTCGGTGTGTTATACCACAAAGGAGCTTATTTTGTGATGAAGAGCACTTCATTGGTTGAGACGAAAGAATTTGAGAAAGTTCAGACGACTGCTTCATCCATTGAGGAAGCGGAAGAGAAGGTGATTAAAGAGAATATCGGACAATCTACTCTTAAGAATGAAACTGAATTGATAAAGAGTTTAATGAAAGTCTTTTCTTTGGAAAAACAGGAAGGCGAGACGAAATATAATTTTGAGAAACGATTGATTGAGGAAAGCAAGAAGATTATTGAGTTCTAGATTAATTTCTTCAGTAATTTAAGAACTTCATCAGCAGATGCAGCGCCTCTTGACTTGCGCATGACCTGTCCGACTAGGAAATTAATCGCTTTATCGTTGCCGCCCTTGATATCAGCAACAACTTTCGCGTTCTCTTTGATGGCTTCCTTGCAGTAGTCTTCAAGAGCGCCTGAATCTTTCACAACTTCCAATTTATTGTCTTTAACATATTTTTCAACGTCAAACAGTTTCTCGCCTAACTCATTCATTATCTTCTGGCCAATCTTCTCGGTTATTCTACCAGCATGAATCATTTTTAATAACGGAACTAATTCTTTCTCAGATATCTTCATCGCACCCAATTCAATCTTCTGATAATTAGCGATACGGACAAATTCTCTTCGCAGCCAACGCCCCGTCAAACCAGCATCAACGTGCTTTGAAATCTTCTCAAACAAACCAGCAAGAACGATCTCGGAAGCAAGAACCTCGGCATCTTCTCTCTCGATTCCTAACTTCTCGAAGTTCTTTATCTTTTCATCAGGCCGTTCAGGAAGTTTAGCTTGCAATTTCTTCAGATAATCAGCTTTGATCTCAATGGAAGGAAGATCAGGCTCTGGAATGAACATATAGTCGTTTGCAGTTTCTTTCGCACGCATGAAATAAGTAGCACCATTCGCTTCATCCCATGCCCGGGTATGCATCTTGACTTCTTCACCATTTGCAACAACCTTGTGCTGTCGTTGCTCTTCAACCTTAATTACTTTAACAATTGAACTGAATGAGTTGACATTCTTGACTTCGACTCGCGGATGTCCTTCGATCGAAACATTGACATCTGCTTTGACACCAGCATCTCTGTGTATCGCTTTGATATATGACAACGTCGTCATCAGTTTCTTCAGCCATGATTCAACCTCCTCTGCTGATTTGAAATCAGGATCAGTAACAATCTCAATCAGAGGTAATCCAGAACGATTGTAATCGACTTTACCGGTGGAAGGTTCATATCGTGCAGGATCCTCTTCTAGATGAACCTGCTGGATTCCGATTCCTAAGAACTTTCCTTTGATACCGACCGGCATCGAATAAGAACCAGACATCGTCTTCTGATAGCCATTCGGCAGATCAGGATAGGAATAATGCTTTCGCTGGAACATAAGAATAGGTGAAATCTTGCAGCCAAGCATCAATCCGATCTCGACTGCTTTGTCGACAGCCTCTTTGTTCGGAAGCATCGGCTTGGAACCAGGCTGACCAGTACAGACAGGACAGACATTCGTATTCGGAGCGACGTCACCATGTTCTGCGAAACACTCACAGAAAAGTTTCTTTTTAGATAATTCTACATCAATGTAACCGTGAATCTCTAAACCTACTTTGACCATATGAACTTACTTCTTCTCTTTCTGTTCAATTTTCAATTTCAATACTGCAAGATCCTTCGCATCCAATGCGGAAGGAGAACCATCCATCGGTGATTCTGCTGACTTTGTTTTCGGGAACGCGATTACCTCACGGATATCATTGATGCCCTGCATCAATGCGACTAATCTGTCAAGACCTAAGCCCATACCACCGTGCGGCGGTCCGCCATAGGTATATGCTTCCAATAAAAATCCAAATCTGTCACGTGCTCGTTCCTGTGTCATGCCGGTGACTTTGAACGCTCTCTCCTGGATGTCTGGTCTGTTGATCCGGATTGAACCAGAACCTAGTTCGATACCGTTCAGTACCAGATCATATTGATCGCAATATACTTTGCCTGGATCTTTTTCCAATAACGGAAGATGTTCCTTCTTCGGCATGCAGAATGGATTATGGCCAAAGTCCCACTTATCTTCATCTGCGTTAAACTCAAACATCGGGAAATCAAGTATCCAGCAGAACTTGAATTCATTTTCTTTGATCAATTTTAAGTCTTGCCCTAATTTATTTCGTAATTTGCCCAAGATCTCATTTGTTTTCCCTTTTGAATCTGCGATGAAAAACAATACGCCTGATTTTATTTTTGAACGCTCAAGCAACTTCTTCTGTAATTCAGGAGAAAAGAATTTTACGATAGAACTCTCGAGTCCTTTGTCAGTCACCTTCATCCATGCCAATCCTTTTGAGCCTTGCTCTTTCGCCCAGTCAATCAGTTTATCGATATCGCCCCGGGTCATGTCTTTATTGACCGGCAGGCATTTGACTGATTCAGCGTCCTGGAACACCTTGAATTCTGATTTCTTGGCGATGTCATGGATATCGACCAATTCCAATCCAAACCTCATATCGGGTTTATCAGTGCCGAATCTGTTCATCGCATCATCGTAACTTAAGGCAGGGAATGCTGATAGATTCAGATTAAGGATCTTCTTGAAAATATGCTTGTAGAGATTTTCGACCAATGCAATGACATCCTCACGCTCGACGAAAGACATCTCGAGATCGATCTGTGTGTGTTCCGGCTGTCGATCGGCACGAAGATCTTCATCCCGTAAGCAGCGGGCCAACTGGTAATACTTGTCCAAACCTGCGACCATGAGGATCTGCTTGAATAATTGCGGTGATTGCGGCAGCGCGTAGAAACTTCCCGGATGGACACGTGACGGAACAACATAGTCTCTGGCTCCTTCCGGTGTTGATTTGATCAACAACGGTGTCTCAATCTCAAGGAATCCCTGTGAAGAAAGATATTCTCTGGCAGCTTGAGCGACATTATGCCTGAAGATCAATCGCTGCTGCATGACTGGTCTTCGCAGATCCAGATATCGGTATTTCAACCGCATCTCTTCGTTCGCTAAGACGCGATCATCGATCTCGATCGGCGGCACTTCTGATTTGTTCAAGACATGCAATGTATCGACAACAAGCTCGACTTCACCGGTCTTCAGATTCTTATTGATCATTCCTTCTTTTCGTGAGACAACCTTTCCGGAAACCTGTATGCAGTCCTCTCTTCTGAGTTTATCTGCCTCTTTAAAGAATTTGGAATCAGGATTGAAGACAGCTTGTGTCAAGCCATATCTATCCCTGAGATCAATAAAAATAATACCACCGTGGTCTCGTCTGGTGTTTACCCAGCCACAAATAGTCGCAGATTTGCCTATATTTGACTTGGTAAGCTCTCCGCAGGTATGTGTCCGTAACATAGCTTATTTGGTTTAGAAGGGCATTTATAAAGGTTTTGAGGCATTAAAAAGGGTTAAATATGAGTTTCGTTTTGAAGGGAAATCATGGGAACAGCATATACTACGGAACGTGCATCGCAGGCAGTTTTTGCATATGCCATGATGTATTCAACAATAAACCGTATATTGAAAGAAGATCAGCTGACGTTAGAGAAAATTGCATTAGGAAAGGTAGCTTATGACCATGCAATTAGTTTCGCCAAAGCTATTCCAAGAAATCTACTTGACAGTCTGTGCCAAGGACTTACTGAAAAAAATCTAGAAGCGATTTGTGAACCACTACAGGCGGAGACGCCCGGCGTCAAGGCCGAACTACCAGATGAAGATATGAGAATTGCCATCAGAAACGCATTAAACGTAGTAAGAAATAGAATCATAGGAGAGACAAGTGATTCAAATTAAGTCTTTCAATTTATAGTTCTTCAAGAAGTTTCTTTTGTAAGCACTAAATCGTTTCTCTTTGATCGCTTTCCTAATCTCTTTCAGCATATTCTGAACGAAGTAGATATTGTGATATGAAAGATAATGATAGACCGTATATTCATTCAGTTTCCACAGATGTCGTAGGTAAGCTCTTGAAAATGTTTTGCAGACATAGCATGAGCAGGTATCATCCAACGGACCTTTATCTTCAGAGTAACGGCCCTTATCTAACTTCAATAATCCCTTCTTTGTAAATATCGCAGCATGCCGTGCGTTCTGTGTCGGCCATTTTGAATCTAAAAGATCAACACCGTGTGAGATGGCCTCAAGGATATCAGGAGGATCTCCAATACCCATCAGATATCTTGGTTTTTTGGCATCAAAGAATTTCTCGCAGTAATCAACTACCTCGTATGATTGTTTTTTCGTCTCTCCCATGCCTAATCCGCCGATAGCGACGCCGTCAAAGTTTAATTTATTTATCGCGATAGAACTTTCCTTACGTAATTTCTTATCGAGACCACCCTGGCATATTCCGAATAACAACTGTTTAGAATGCAATTTCTTTTTCATCTCAGCGTGATGTTTCTTGCAGCGTGCAGCCCATACTGCTGTTCGTCTGGTCGCATCTGCTATTATTTTTTTAGAATCTTTGACCGGATGCGGCATATGATCAAGACACATTGCCACATCAGAACCCAATCCTAATTGGATTTCCATGCAACGCTCAGGAGTCAAGATTGTCTTCTGTTTTGTGAATGGATTGTGGAATTGTACTGCTTTGTCGTCGATTTCGATGAATAAAGAAGGCGATGCCATCTGAAAACCGCCGGAATCTGTGAATTGGATGCCATCCCATCTTGTGAATGAATGCAGTCCGTTCATCTTCCTGATAAAATCAACACCAGGTCTGAAAGATAATATCATCGCATTGGAAATGATCGCCTGGACTCCTGCTTCCTTGAGATCCATCGGAGACATGAACTTGACTGTGCCTTTCGTCGCGACTGGCATAAAAAATGGCGTCTCTGCTTTTCTTTTTCCAACTTTTAGAACGCCTGTTCTCGCCCTTCCATCCTGTGCGATTAATCTAAAGCTCATAGTAGAACAACATTCACTCCCTGCACTAATGATTTGAAATTCTCCGCTTCCTGGACCGTACCCATGATCGCGCCATAATGCATCGGAACAGCTGATTTCGGTTTCAGATAATTGACTAACTGCGCTGCCTCTGTCGGGTTCATGACAGTCTGACCTGATACCGGTACGAACATGATGTCAATGCCTCTGTATCCTTTCATATCAGGAATGACATCTGAATCACCAGTGTGATAGACGATCTTATTGTCTATCCGTACCACAAATCCGACCCAGTTGTTGTCGCGCATATGAAAATGACTCTTCATGTTGTATGCAGGCACCGCCTGTATCTCCAGGTCATCCAGCTTGAAATGATCGCCAGGATTCACCAACTTCACACCCCTTACTGTCAATCCTGTCAACTTACTCTGACAATCAGCGACAGTGATGATTATAGTCTCTGGCTTGACTATCTTTCTGATATCAGCGATAGAACAATGATCATAATGTTCATGAGAAATAAAAATATAATCTGCTTTTTCTCCGACTTGGATCTGGAACGGATCAAAGTAGATGAATTTATTCGTTTTCGTAGTTATCTTAAAGCACGCATGCGCAATTCTGGTTATCTCAAGACCTTCAACGAGCATATGCTTCCTCCATAAGGGAAAGCAACCGTTCTTCATCGAATGATTTTGCGAATATCTGCATACCGATCGGAACACCGTCGATCTCTCCTGCAGGAACCACGCCTGCACAGATTCCTGCGAGATTCGCAGGGATGGTGAATGCATCGGAAGCATATTCTGCTTTTGGATCTGTCTTCGAACCTAATTTTCTAGGCAATGTCGGTGTTACCGGCAAAACAATGAAATCGACCTTGTCAAATGCTTTGTTGATTGATTCTGCGATCAACTCTTTCGCTGCTAATGCTTTTCTATAATATTTACCGCCATGCTCTGCTTTTGATATCTCTTTACCGCCTAAAATCCTTCTCAATACTTCCTCTGAGCACGATTCTTCGATCTTCTTGCCGTATTTCCTGCCGTCTAATTTTCTTGTTCCTGAGTACAATTCAACGTAGACAATAGGATAATAGGTTTGGACAGCAAGCTCGACACTTGATAGATCGATATTTTCTATTTTTGATTTTGTTTTCTTGGCTAACTCTTCTGCTTTGCTCTTAATTAGTGCATAGATCTTCTTGTCCTGGCATAATCTTTCAAATTCTTTGCTCATACCAATCTTCAGATTCTGGACTTTCTTCAGTTGTGAATAAGTTCCTACCTTCTTTTCATACGTGACTGGATCTTTCTTTGAATGACCCGCGATAACTTCCATCATCAGGGCCGTTCCGTAAACATCGTTGCATAAAACACCAATCTGGTCAAGACTCATGCTCAAATCAATCAAACCATATCGTGAAACTCTGCCGTAGCTTGGCTTGATGCCAATGATACCGCAATGTGAGGCTGGACTTCGTATTGAACCGCCGGTATCTGTTCCTAAAGCGATGTCACACATATTCGCAGCGACCGCCGCAGCCGAACCCGATGAAGAACCGCCAGGTATTCTGTCGCAATTAGGATTTTTAGTTGCGCCGAACATCGATGATTCTCCCGAAGAGCCGCACGCGAAGCAGTCCATGTTTGTGATTCCGATGATTATTCCATCCTCTTCCTTTATTTTTTTAACAACATCAGCATCATATGTTCCATTGTAATTCTCTAATGTCTTGGAAGCGCAGCTGATCGGCATGTCTGTTACATTGATGCATGCTTTGACTGCGATCGCAAGTCCTGCTAACTTACCGGCCTTTCCTTTCTTTATCTTTTGATCAATTAGTTTCGCTTGTTCCACCGCTTCCTTCTCTGCGACATATAAGAATGCATTTATGTCTTTATTCTTTTTCTTAATTACGTCTAAGAATGATTTTATGTTGTCAACTGCTGAAAGCTTACCAGATCTTAATTTGAGAATTTTTTCTTTAGTGCCTACCATTGCTTCTTCTCCATCTGGAAGTAATCATCTTTTATCTTCGGAGCGTTCTTGAAAATCCGTTTCCTGAATTCAGAGGAATCTTCACAGTCTTTCTCAGCAACTCGAACCTGCGCATCTCGAACAACGCCGAATTTATCAGAAACTTTGACTTTATCTAAAGCAATAATGAACTCATCCATTATCTTCTTTGCCTGTTTCAGAATCTCTTCATGATTTGTTTGGCTCATAGCAACACCGCAAAACTATTTTCGCAACTTCAGCTGCAATGCAAGATCTTCCAGCTTCTTCACATCGTATTTGATGCCGTCAAACTTACGACGTAATTCTCCATTCCTGAAATCAAACTGAGACAGCTCCCAGAATAATTCGTTTACCAGATCTTTGACTTTCAAAGCATTGTCTGTCTTGTCATCAATAACTTCATGGATTGCGTTACGTACCAATTCACCGGATAGATCACAGATACCAAGCAAATATGATTCAGGATCAAGACCTAACTCAGTGTGCGTTGGTATCTTTCCGTTCTTGACGTATCCGTAATAACAGATTGCTTCGACATACTCTTGTAAAGCGATCTTTCGTGAACCGGAATATTCCAACTCGGATTCATCCGTCAATTTCAGGATGCTTTTTACTTTTTGTTTGATCTCAATGACAGACGCATCAGCTTCCTTCATATCTTTCCGATGGATTGCATAGATTATCTTTTTAGAAAGCTTGACCACTTCCCTGGATTGAGCGATCAGATCCTCACGGACCTTGTCGAACTCTTCCATCTCCTTCCGCATTGCCTCAAAATCTTTCTTGTTTAGCATATAATGACTACAAAATCACGTTATTAAATAACTTTGCTTTGCGTATAACGCCACCACACAAGCTTTAAACGGGGAATTCAACGAAAGCTTTATATACAGAATAGCCTCATTTAAAAACATGGCAGAAACTGCTTTCAGAGGTGCGATAGACTTCTTTCAACGCCTAGGAATTTATGACGTTGTCCTTCCATTCTTATTGGTATTTACTATTGTGTTCGCGATTCTTGAACGGACAAAGATCTTCGGCACTGAAAAGATCGATAAGCAGGAATATACCAAGAAAAATCTCAATGCGATTGCTGCATTTGTCATTGCACTGTTAGTGGTAGCATCCACACAGATCGTCCAGATCATCAATGAGAGTCTTGCAAAAATTGTTTTACTGTTATTGGTCTCAATATCATTCCTCATACTCATCGGAACCTTCTTTGGCAGCGAAGAAGTGAAATTAGAAAAAGGATGGAGAAACTGGGGCATGTTCTTCATGGCTGCCGGTGTGCTCTTGATCTTCGCAAATGAATTAGGATGGCTTGGTCCCTTCTGGGATTATCTCACGAGCAATTGGGACAGCAATGTTGTCGGCGCTGTTGCATTGATGATCCTCATCGTATGGTTCATGGCATACGTCACCAAAGGAGAAAAACCAGGAAAACCACCAGAGGGAAAGTAAATGGCTTTGCAAGACGTACTCTACATACTTGACCAGATTGGTTTTACTGATGTATTCTTACCGTTCATTCTTATCTTCACAATCCTCTTTGCTGTACTGCAGAAAATAAATGTCTTCTCTCCAAAAGGAACAAATACAGACAGCAGGAAATATAATTCAATCATCGCCTTGGCGATGTCGATTGGCGTCATCATACCGCACTCATTGAATAAATATCCGCCGGGAACAGACATTGTTGATATATTGAATAAAGCATTGCCAAATGTCTCATTGCTCATCGTCGCTGCATTATTCCTATTAGTCCTTCTCGGATTATTCGGCGCTCAATTCACCTGGGGAAGCGGCATCATCGGCGGCATAGTCACGTTAGTCTCATTAGGTCTCATCACGACCATCTTTGGAAGTGCAGCAGGCTGGTGGCAGAACACTGGTGTACTATCGTTCCTGCAAGACCCAGACATACAGGCGACATTCCTCATACTTATTGTATTCTTCTTCATCATATCGACAATCACAAGCGACAGCAAAACCAATTACATGGAAGAGACAGGCAAATTCTTCGGCTGGACTCCACCACCTCCTCCACAGCAGCCACAAGGAGGAAGAACTCACTAAATGGTGACCTTCCTTGAATCAGGACTGATTGGATATTTCAACCCATTATTTGTATTCCTATTCATCTTAGTCGCTGTCTATGCACTGCTGAACACTGTCAACATATTCGGCAAGAACGCGTTCGTGAACGGCATCATATCATTCATCTTCGCCATCATGTTCGCTACATCAGCAAGAGCATCAAAGATTGTGGAGTATTCAACACCATGGATCATCTTATTGTTTGTAGTCCTGTTCTTCCTCATGCTCCTCTTCAAGTTCCTTTCAGGCGATGAGAAGGTCAATCCATTATCACTAAAGAATACGACGCTCGTAACCATCATCTACGTTTTCATTCTGTTGATATTCATCTTGGCAGCAGGACAAGTGAGCAAAGAAAAGAAAGAAGCAGATCAGAAAGCAGGAATAGAACCGAATCCGGTATTGTCATTCCCTGCACGAGTCGGCGCAACGGTACGAGATCCAGCAGTGCTTGGATTGATCATCATCATGTTTATCGCAGTATTCGCGATTATGATGCTGGCAAGCGGACCATCAAAATAATTACTTTTTCTTTAAAGACTGTGTAATTCGAGAAAGTTCATTCACATTTTCGACAAAGCCAGGCAATATCTTCTTGAAGACCTGCTCCAACGCCTTGATATCGGTGCCTACTTCCCGCATCGTAGAATCAGAATCATTGATACGCCCTAAGACGCCCTTCTGAAGTGATTCAAAATCAGCACGTAATCCTTTGATCTGCTCATCCATGGAAGTGAGCTTGATCTCCATGCTTGATTTCCATTCGATGATCCTATTGACATGATCAATGAGATCACTCCACTTCTCTTCGATGATAGATTCGGCAATCTCAGAAATCTTGCTCGCATCGACCGTTGGTGCCGGAGATGACTGTACCTCTGCGTATCCCTGATTGTATGTTGGCTGTAGTTCCTGGTAATCCATAGTATCACTACTGCTTTCCAATGCAGGCGTAAGTTCTGTTTCGCTCATTGCATCGAAAATCGCTGCGTTTGAATATCCTTTGTACAACAATCGTTGCACGATCTCATCATTGCCCAGACCTTGAGAACGTAATCCCGTCACCTCGTTTACAAGATCTTGTGCTGGCATTATTTTACGGTGTTAATGGCGCTTTTTAAAACTTACTATGATTTTCCCTTTCCGGGCAATAACTTATCCAGTTCCTGCCGTGTCACGAAATTCAACGGCTCCCAGTAGCTGATATATTTCTCTAGTATCTTGACTTCATCTTTCGTCGCGCTTAATTTCAGTTCCTTGACCAGTAAAGTGAGTTTTTCCTTCATATCGCTGATCTCTGCCTTGACATCAAGTATCTCTGAGCTGACCATCTTGAGATCAGTGAATAGTTTCTTATCATTCGCGATCATATTCTGCTCAGTGACCTGCGATTTTTTACGCAAGGTGGTGAACCGGTCTTCCATAGTCTTCAATGTCCTGCTTACATTGTTGACCTGTGCAGCGATATCAGAAACAATATTAGCGCTCGGCTCTTCTTTGCCTCCAAAGATGCTCTTTTTCGTCTCTGGTCTCGGTGGTTGCGGTTGATCTGCCATTTTTAAAGCGTTACTACCCTAATCTTTATATACCTTCTAATGCTTATTTTATTTATATAGAGGAAACTATATAATAGTTTGTTGCTATAAAAAAGTAGTGTAAAAGGGGTTGGATTGGCAGACGAAAATAACTACGAGGTTCTTCATGAAGGAGAGGAGACTATTCTCCGCGTCAATGCAGAGAATTGGCTGACAGTCCCTTCATTAGAGGATGATCCCATCACCATGTCCAGGACTACGGACATGCTCATCGAAGTTTCTCAGGCAACCAGGATCATCTATTCACAAAAACGTGATTATGAGTATGACTATCCGCAGACACGTATGCTGGTCGAGATCGCATCGCTGTACAATAAGCTCATCAAGGAGAAAGATGTCATCAGTTATGAACGACTCGATATCGAACACGGTGATCGCTTCCTCAATACGAAATATGCGAAACTGAAAAATCTTCTGTTTTCGCTGATGAAATCAGATCCGCTCGGATGCTATGTTGAACTTATCCGTATGCTGCGGGAAGAGAAAACGAGTCTGGAGAAATTTCAGGACATCAGAGCAGCGCCGTTCCAGCAAAAGCTCATACAGTTGCTTGTGTACGTCCTGAGTCTATTCGAAAAGACACGGCTCATCATCCTGGCAAAACCATATCTCGCAGGCTACAAACTTGGCGAGAGAGATGTCTACAAGAAATTATTCTCACCGACCATTAAGCCTGATTTCATGTACACGAAGCTCATGTCGACCTATCCGGTCGATGCCGAGGAACTCGATAACTATTCAGTCGACAACAGCGAAGTGAGTATTTTCAAGACACCAGATACCATTCAATATCTGTATCATCTGAGTCCTCCGGAATTCAGGCTGAGCGAAGATCATTATGAACTCTTGGACCTCGCACGAAGGATCATGGCAGAACACCAGCCGGGAAAAGAGGAATTCGCAGAACCAGAACGTATGCGTCAGGTGTTCGGGAATGTCGGCAGAGATCTTATCGAAGAGTTGGCGAATTTCAGGAACATCAGATTATCACAGGAAGATCTCAACGAACTCACACAGATCCTTGTCAGGTATACGATCGGCTTCGGACTCATCGAAGTGTTGCTCAGCGACGATAAGATCCAGGATGTCACCATCAACAGTCCGATGGGACACATCTCAATCTTCGTCGTCCATGGAGACTGGGGAGAATGCAGAACCAACATCATACCGACGCCAGCAGAAGCAGAAAGCTGGGCATCGAAACTCAGATTGATATCGAGCAGACCATTGGACGAAGCAAATCCGATCCTTGATACAGAGATAGAATTCCCCGGAGCACGTGCCAGAGTCGGTGTCATCGCGCCACCGTTGAATCCAACCGGACTCGCATACGCGTTCAGACGACACCGAGACAAGCCATGGACACTTCCTTTGTTCATCAAGAATCGTATGTTGAATTCATTAGCAGCCGGTTTGCTGAGTTTCCTCATCGATGGAAACAGAACACTCTTAGTGGCAGGAACACGAAGCTCAGGAAAGACTTCATTATTAGGCGCGGTATTGACAAGCATCTTGAGAAAATACAGAGTCATCACGATCGAAGATACATTGGAGTTGCCCGGTAAAGCGCTGAGAGAACTCGGCTATAATATCCAACAGATGAAAGTCGCATCCGCATTATCAAAAGGAACAACAGAAGTTTCTGCTGATGAAGGCATCAGAACGACACTGCGATTGGGAGATTCTGCATTGTTTGTCGGCGAGATCCGATCATTGGAAGCGAAAGCATTGTATGAAGCGATGCGAGTCGGTGCATTGGCGAATGTGGTCGCCGGAACTATCCATGGCGATTCACCCTATGGTGTCTTTGACCGAGTCGTCAACGATTTGGAAGTTCCGAGAACAAGTTTCAAAGCTACTGATATCATTGTC
Source organism: uncultured Methanosarcinales archaeon (assembly GCA_965231065.1). GTDB lineage: Archaea > Nanobdellota > Nanobdellia > Woesearchaeales > UBA10107 > UBA10107. The sequence goes on from OZ246410.1 coordinate 100,758, forward strand.
GTCGCGAATCCGATCCATTCCGCAGACGGGCTCCATAAATGGAGACGAGTCACTTCAATTACTGAGATACGAAAGGAATGGGAACGCGATCCATTGGTCGAGCGGGGCTTTGTCGATCTCATGAAATATGACGCTGCGACAGATCAGTTGGTACCGACAGATGCGTTAATCAATGGCGAATCAGATATCATCAAGAGTATCGCAGGCAGCGTACGGGAATGGGCAGGTAATTGGGATGCGGTCTGGGACAATATAGAACTCAGAGCAAAAATCGAGCAATCGCTCGTCGATTATGCTGAAAAGACAAAAGACTCTGATCTTCTTGAGGCGGAATTCTCCATCTTATCGAACGATGAGTTCCATAAGATATCAGAACAAGTCAGAGACGAAGTCGGTTCGTTGGACAGCAAGCTTATATTCTTCAGATGGAATGAATGGATCAAGATCATGATCAAGAAACGAGGGAAAATCTAATGGCCTTGTCGCAGAAAGAGATCCAGGATCTGGTACAGAAATATACGAAGCGCGTCGAGACGCAGCTCAATGTACCGGTCGAATCATTCTCCCAAGTGCCAATCACCACAAAGGATTATCAGGAGTTCAGAAAACAATATCTACCGACACAACTGAGCTTTTACGAAAAACTCTGCAATATGAGCGAGAAGATCATCAAGGTCGCTCCGGGACCGAAAGATCTGCCGAAGATCCAGATGGCGATCAGGACTGCGCATCTGAACATAACACCGACCGGAGCATACAGCTTCGCGATGCTCGCGCCTACGTTAATCGCGCTCATCGGCACACTTATCAGCTTCGCTCTGTTCAATTCCTTCTTCTTCGTATTTTTCTTTTTAGCGACTGCCTTGATCCTATACAAACCTTTGCAGAATATGCCGAACTTCATCGCTGATTCCTGGCGACTGAAGGCGAGCAACCAGATGGTACTCGCTGTCTTCTTCATGGTCACCTACATGCGTCACACCTCAAATATAGAACGTGCTATTGATTTCGCAGCCAATCATCTCAGCGCTCCCTTATCTCTTGATCTCAAGAAAATACTATGGGATGTCCAGACAGAGAAGTTCGATACCGTCAAAGATTCGTTGGAAGCATACTTAGACTCTTGGAAAGTCTACAACATGGAATTTGTCGAAGCGATGCATCTCATCGAATCATCATTGTATGAAGGCTCAGAGGATAGACGAATCGAACTGCTCGAGAAGTCACTTGAACTCATTCTTGAAGAAACGTATGAGAAGATGCTTCATTATGCGCAGAATCTCAAATCACCGATCACGATGCTGCACATGATGGGAATCATACTGCCGATCCTTGGTCTGGTAGTACTGCCGTTAGTCGTCAGCTTCATCGGATTTATCGAATGGTACCATCTCGCCGCACTCTATAACATCGCCTTGCCGATCCTGGTTTACTACATCGGTAAAAACATACTGTCCAAACGACCGACTGGCTATGGACAAGGAGACACTTCAGAGACAAATCCAGGATTGAAGAAATACAAGAACATTGTCGTAAAAACACTCGGAAAAGAAGTACTGATCAATCCTGCCGTCATCGCACTTCTGCTCGGTGGCATATTTCTCATCATCGGATTCAGCCCCATCATCATCCATACACTATCACCCGGTTTCGATGTCATCTATGATGCCAGCGGCGGACCAGAAGGAACCGGCGGATTAGTCACCGTCAGCGACTCGCAAAGTTTCATAGGAAACTCAAAATATGCATTGCTCGACTACAAGATAAGCACATCGACAGACCCTGCGAAAGTCGGGAAGATAATCGGTCCCTATGGATTGGGAGCGACCATATTGAGCCTTGCCGTTCCGATCGCATTAGCACTAGCGATCGGTCTGTACTATAAATTCAGATCCCAGAATGTAATCAAGATACGAGAGAATACCAAAGCGCTTGAGAAAGAATTCGCCGCAGCATTGTTCCAGCTCGGAAATAGATTGGCAGACGGCTTGCCTGCAGAGATCGCGTTCGAGAAAGTGGCCAATACCATGGAGAATACGGTCTCTGGTTCATTCTTCAAAGCGATCTCAGCAAATATCAGAAGATTAGGCATGGGTGTCGAAGAAGCGATCTTCAATCCAAAGAAAGGTGCATTGTTGGCTTTCCCTTCAAGCGTCATCGAGAGTTCGATGAAGGTCCTTGTCGAATCATCGAAAAAAGGACCCGTCATCGCATCGAAAGCTGTATTGAGTGTCTCGAAATACATCAAAGAGATCCACCGCGTCAATGAACGACTGAAAGATCTCATGGCAGACATCATCTCATCTATGAAATCACAGATTGCGTTCCTTACACCCGTCATCTCAGGTATCGTGATCGGTATCACTTCGATGGTCAGCTCAATCATCGGAAAACTAGGAACTTCACTTGCAAAATCAGCCACTGCAGCACAAGCGCAGGCAGGACAATTAGGCGGATTGTTCGGAGATACGATTCCGACATACTACTTCCAGATCATTGTTGGTTTCTACGTAGTGCAGATCATCTACATCATGACGATCCTGTCAAATGGTATTGAAAATGGCGAAGATAAATTGAATGAAGAATATCTGCTTGGCAAGAATATGATCAGCAGCATACGATTGTATTGCATCACTGCATTGATCGTCATGCTGGTGTTCAATGTCATCGCAGCATCCATACTGACGACACCGACAGGATAAGAAAATGGGACAGGCCGGATTTGAACCAGCGACGCCACGATCTTCAGTCGTGTGCTCTCCCAGGCTGAGCTACAGTCCCATAGGAAAATCAGATAAATTCTTCTTCTGCATCTTCTGATTCATCTTCTTCAGAAAGACTATCACCAAGCTCTTCTTGCTCTTCAAAATTCTTCAGGACCTTTTCCTGTTTTGGAGGAGCACCGGTGCCTTTTTCTATGACTTCGATCTTGCCAAACTTACCTGCTGACAATTGACGTTCACCCTGCCATTCACCGACATAGCCATTGGTAAGCTTGATCTTGTCGCCGACATTGACTTTTTCGACATCTTCATTCCATAATGTCAACGTGATGGTATCAGTACTGTCTTTGATCTTGGCGTTGCAGACTGTGCCCTTCTTGCCGAACTTATCAAACGTCCTAACTGGGCTCTTTTCGATGACTTCAGCAATGATCTCGACATTGCCTTCCCGTGCTTTCAAATCTTTGATGTTCATAGATTCTCAAGAAAAAGGACGATTTATATAGTTTTCTAAGGATTAGGCGAAGGTAGGGGGCTCAGAAACCATGCTATTGGCTGTTTTAAAGGCTTCATCAATCTGCTCTGCTGACCAGCCGCCCTGGCTCAATGCCTGACGGATCTGTTCTTCTTGGTATCCTTGTGACAGAGATGCTTTGATATATGACACTAATTCAAGATTTTCCTTGATCTCTGGCTTTTTCGTGTGCGTAAAGATGATAGTTACAATAAGCACCACTAAGACCACCACACCGACAATGAAGTAGAACAGATATGAGATGATCGGTGAAGCGAGTCTTCCTTCAGCCTGCTTTGGATTCAGGATCTGTTGGATCTCTTGTGCATTGAAATTCTTTTTGAGGAATGCACCGAATTTCTGATTGAATTCAGATGGATTCGCAAGCAACAATCCCGGCAAGACTTGTTTTGAAGGATATACATAAAAGTTTGCGCCAGCGCTCGTGCTTCGGAGTTGAGCAAATGTTACAGTAGGAATGAGCTGTTCCTTGAGCTTATCGTAACTGATGTAAGAGATGATGAAATCTTCCTTATCGACTCCTTTACAGTAAAGATCAGATGAACTCGTCACTGCAGTCACGCCGGCGACCTTGATGATCTCGTATGAATACTTTGTTGTCGGATTGATATTGACAATGAGACAGAGTGAACCTTCTTCTACATCTTTCAGAAAAGTGAGTTGAGGAACAACATCTTCCAGGTCTTTCAAGATAGACTCTTTTGCTATTGTGTCCTGTGTCGCTCTGCCAGTGACGTTGAACATGCCATTGGAATTGATCACGATGAGCACAGCAAATACAAATATGAACAGAAGTTCCCACTCAATGATGCGCTTCGTGTGTTCCATGATCCTCTTTTATATACACTATTCACTTGATGCTTTTAAAATCTATCTCTTGGCTTATGAGCTTTCTGAGTGTCTCTTTAAGGTCTTTGATCTTAATACGTATCTGTTTGGTTGTGTCCCGATCTCTTATCGTGACGTCGTTGTTCTTTAATGAATCGTGGTCTATCGTGATACAATATGGTGTTCCGACTTCATCCTGTCGCGCGTATCTTCTCCCGATAGATCCTGAAACATCATAGAATGTCGTGAATTCTTTTCTGATCGCTTCATATACCTCAGTCGCTTTCTCATCAAGGCCGTCCTTCTTCATCAGAGGAAAGACAGCGATCTTGATCGGCGCTAGCTGCGGATGGAGGTTGAGAACGACATTGCCTCTTTGTTTGTCATCATGATATGCATTGACTAACAAAGCAAGGAATGCGCGTTCGATGCCAAAAGTCGGTTCGATGACGCGCGGTATGACTTTTGTTTTCGTTTCTTCATCGAATAACTCAAGCTTTTCTTTGCTCTCTTTAATATGCTGGTTGAGATCATACTGACCACGATTCGCGTTGCCCGCAATCTCCTTGGATCCGAACGGATACTGGTAGTCGATATCGAATGTCGCTGAAGAATAATGTGAAAGCTCTGTCTTCACATGCTCTCTGATCTTCAGATCCTCTTTTTTCAATCCTAACGAATATAACCATAGCATCTGCTCTGCAAGCCAGTATGCATGCCACTCATCCAATTTGCCTTTCTTGATCATCTCTGCGATGGTGACTTCCCTAAGTTTATCATTGCCTCTTTCCTGAGTCTCTGAATCAAGAAGCATGACCTTGAGATTGAGCTGCTGTTTGGTGAGTTTGTCACATTTCTTTTCATCAGGATGGATGAAGAACTCGAACTCTCCGATGGTGAATTCCCTGCTCCTGAACATGAAATCTCTCGGCGATATCTCATTTCTGAAACATTTACCGATCTGAGCGATGCCGAATGGTAATTTACCCCTTGCTGTTTCGGCGATGAGTCTGAAATCAGTGAACATGCCTTGCGCTGTCTCACCTCTGAGATAGGCAGTCGATGTTTTGCTCTCATCGGCGCCGACATAGGTCCTGAACAAGAGATTGAAATCTTTTAATTCTTCGAACGGTCCTTTGCATTTCGGACAGGATAACTTATTTTCTTTGACAAGCTTGTTTATATCGTGCGCTTTCATACCTGCTGAATTTATTTTGAGCACGTCTTCGATAAAATGATCAGCTCTCAATCGATTCTTGCACTTCGAGCAGATCAAAACCATATCACCAAAGTTATCCAAGTGACCTGATGCTTTCCAAACTCTTGGATTGGAGATGATACTTCCTTCCATGCCAACCATGTCGTTTCTGTCCTGGACGAAGAACTTCCACCAGTTTGATTTGATATTGTTGTATAATTCGACACCCAGTGGGCCGAAATCAAAGAAACCCGATAAACCGCCATAGATCTCGGAAGAGGGGTATACGAAGCCTTTCTTCTTACAGAATATAGCCAGTTCCTCTATGCTTATTGACATGTATAAACGCCTCAGAGTAGAATTACAGTGCTTTATTTATATAGTTTTTCAATAAAAACACACATAGCTATGCTGAGTGTTGCTTTACTTCATCAGCCATTCAATCTCTTCATTCTCAAGGTCCAGATCCTTCGCTATTGCCTGCGCCATTGATGCATTTTTCTTGAAGATGACCTGCATGTATGGTATCGTAGACTTCACTGTCTCTTTCACCGAAGTATGCAGTTTCTCGTGGATCTTCTCAGCAATCGCCTTTCGTTTCGCATATTTCTGATTCGCCATCCACAACTTCAAGATTCGCATCGTCGGCTTATATTCGACAAAGTCCTTGTACTTCTCGTCCTTTGAGACCGCGATGCCGCCGGATAAGAACGAATTGATATACACCAAGAAACGCCAGTGCTGCCATCGCCTGATTCTTCTATTGAAGAGATCGGCCTTTGAGACATATTCATATGCGCGCGCCAGATCCTCTGGTTTTTTATATTCATATGGCAAGTTCTCATCAATCCATAAAAATATCTGATCGAGGCTCTCGTCGATATTTTCAAAAGCATTCAACGCGACCTTCAAATCAGTTGATTTGAACACTTTCACCAGTGCTTTTGGTATTGACTCCTGTTTATTTCTTTGAGATAACTGTGCGACATCTTCTTTCAATACTTTCTTATGATAGGAAAGGATCTGCAGATCAGTCACTGCTGCTCGGATATCACCGCCTGCCTGACGAGCCAGCTGCTTCAGATCCGTCTCATCATATGCGATCTGTTCTTTGCTGCAGATATGCTTCAATACCTCAGTCATGATGTCTATATTCGGTGTCTCGAACTCAATCATCAATGATTTTTTACGTAACGGAGAGAATTTTGAATCAAAGACATCGACGGCAGTACAGATGATGGGGAACGGAGACTCTTCGATGATACGGACCAGTTCAGGGATACCGCCTCTGTCCTTCGTTCCTGATAATCCATCGATCTCATCGACCAATATGACTTTTCCTTTCGAGAACAAGCTCATCTGTTTCGACGCAGAACCTATGATCGCCTGCATCCCTTCTGCATTCCTGAAATCAGAGGCATTCACCTCAAGAAGCTCAAGATCTTCCTGATGTGCAAGTGCATATACAGCACTTGTCTTCCCGGAACCGGTAGGGCCGTAGAGGATCGCACAGGTCTTCTTCTTACTCTTCATGAAATCCAATAACGATTTGACTGCTGCATCCTGTCCTTTCAGATCTTTCAAAGATTTTGGTGCATATTTAGTTACGAATAATTCCTGCATCAGTTCCCTCGTTTAATCGCATCTCTGCATTCATTTCTGAGTTCACTCGTCTGCATTGATTCACAGACAAGTGGATTGACATTGGTCAGATTCATAGAGACATAGCAAGTTGCCCGTACTTCTGAGAATAGTATCGATCCGCATACCGCCGGATCGTTTTTCGAGATTGCAGCTTCGAGATAGCAATGATCTCGTTCATAATCTCGGAAAATCTTGACGCAGATATTTGGATTCTGTGTCGCGTTAGCGACAATACCGTAGCAATTAAGTTTCAATGTGTAATCATGCAACCGGTCGCAGAATGTCACGTTCTTATTCAACTGAACGACATCCATATAGCAAAGATCCTGGTATCGTGGATCCTGAGCGCCGGCGCACTCTGCTTCTTTCGACGTGATACTGATCTGTACATGCCCTTGTGTGGTAGGTGATGACCGCATCTGTACTGCACATCCTGAAAAGAGCAACACAATCAGAAACATAATTCGTTTCATCAGAAAAACCCGTCCAATCCTTTTTGTGTGTGTCCTTTCATAAGATCCTGGAAATTCAAGCCATAAAAGCTCAAGACGGTATCTGCCAATGGTTCGATCTGCTTTTCGATATAGTACTCATAATTGATCTTCCTGCCCGTCATCAGCTCAGCAGGATACGGCTCTCCATCGGCAGCGATATAATATTCAATGACAGTGCTTGTTATACTTTTAAGCTTTCTGGCTGCCTTGACGTGTGGCGGTGTTGTCTTTGTGTACTGTTCGATCTCCTTTCGGATTGATTTTCTGATGACCAGCTTGCTGTCCATCTTTCCTGCCTTGATATCCTTGACATATTCTTTGATAAAACTCTTGACCTCTTCTTCTTTTCCATGAAAGATCAGATCAAGCAGCTTGTATTGGAACTCCTTTGCTGCTTCACACCAATCTCCTCTGACAAATTCCATACCGGTGATATCGATCTTCTCCTTGCCATTCTCGACGAGCAGACCTGCATATCGCTTCTTAGAACCAAATTCAGTACCTCTGGTCTTCGGCATCATGAACCGGGTGAATACTTTATCGAACTCCAACTCCATATGAGATTCACGGTGATACTCGTCCATCAGATACTTCTTGAGGAATATATTGATCTCATCGACCAGTGCAGCGCCGATCTTTTCTGCCTCTTCAGCTGATTTTGATTTTGAGAGTATGAAAATCGAGTCAGTATCGCCATAGATGACCTTATATCCTTTCTCTTCTACTTTCTTGGCGCATAATTTTATCAGATACTGACCGGTATGCGTGATGGCGTTGCCGATATCCAATGAATAGTACCGCGAAGCGGGATTCGCGATGGAACCAAACAGTGAATTCATCAATGTCTTCAAGGCAAGGCTTGCAGTCTCATCCTTTCGTTTCTTTGCGAGATCTCGCTGTTTCCAGATGCGTTCGATGATCTGCGGTAGGAATCCGAATGAATTCTTGAATACCGCGCCATTCGAACATCGGATAAATAAGTTCTTATCGAGCTCCTGTGGTGGGTGTTCAACAAACGAATACGGATCGATGTTGAACGTACGCATGATGGAAGGATATAGGCTCTTGAAATCAAGCACGACGATATTCTCGTAGATACCAGGAGCAGATTCCATGACAAATCCGCCTTTGATGCGCTCTTCTCGATCTTCTACACCACCTGCATAATTAGCGACGATAGAATTCTTCTTCAGCATACGCAGATACAAAGAATCAAGAGAAGCGACAGAAGCGCTGACACGGTCCATCGACATGCCGGTCAATGACGAGCGCAGCATCGTGAGTGTGATCAGATCTTTCTTCTGGAGGATATCATAGACTAGTTTTGAATCCAACAGGTTGTAGTCAACTAATTTTTGTGTATTGAATTTGTATGCATTATCAATCTCTTCCTGTTTGTTCTCATGACCAATGAGCTTCCGCTCTCCAAGAATCACATGCGCCGCAGTGTCAAGACGGTAATCCGGCAGCTTGATGAATGATGACTTCAAGAGGTGGATGCCGTCCAAGACCTGCCGTCCGGGAAAATCAGCTTTTGAATCGATGAAGAAAGAACTTTCAATCCTGAGCTTACACGGCCAATCAGCACGGCCGAGTTTGAATTCGATCTTGTGCTTATCGAACATCTTCTGCAGATAATCAAGATCGAAATCGATGACATTCCATCCGACAATAAGATCCGGATCCAATTCAACGACCTTTTGTCGGAATGCCTGGAGCAGTGATTTCTCATCACTGAAAGAAGTTGCGTCATTCATCTGCTTGTCGCTTACGACATAGACGTGTTTGTAGTCTCCGGTGTACATCGAGATGCAATAGAGGTTGCTCTTGTCTACATCAAAATGACTTGCTTCGATATCGATCGAAAGAATCTTTAATTTCGGAACAAAGTCGACACCGGTGAGTTTCGGTTCCTCATAGATACGATCGACATAGTTTCCTTTCTTTGATTCTCCTTCGATCTCCATGGAAGCGGTGATCTCGTGATCGATCAGGAAACGGTTTACGAATAAGACATCGGATTCATACGTCTTGATCTTGTTACGTTCCAAGTGATCTCTGTTTTCCTTGATCTCGGTCGGCACATTGAATGTTGTTTTCGTCAGAAGTTCTCCCTTGAAATTCTTGAACTCGGTCTCTTCGAGAGTCGCCTTGACCATCTCTGCTGCCTTGCTCTTATTTTCTGTCTTTATGAAAAAATAAGGTTTGTATTCGTTGATAGTCAGGAAGCTTTCGCCATTTTCAAGCCTGCCAAATAAATATATCATGGCTTTCTGTCTATCATCGCTGATTCTATATGTTGAATAGACAATAAACCCCTTCATAGAGAAAAACAGGAGTATGTTATTTAATAAATCTTGCCTTTGGATTTAAGCCGTATAGGGCTTATAAATCGTGTTTTAAGGGTAAAATTTAAATAACGAATACCATTAGCCAAAATCATGGCTGATAACACCTACAACTTCAAGGAATCCGAGCAGAAATGGCGGGAATTCTGGGAAACGGAAGGAATCTATACATTTGATCCGAAGAAGAAAGGAAAGATATTCTCCATCGATACGCCGCCGCCGACTGTTTCAGGAAAGATGCACATTGGTCATTCATTTTCCTATTCGCAGCAGGATTTCATAGCGCGATTCAGACGGATGCAGGGAGACAATGTGTTCTATCCGTTCGGCACTGATGATAACGGATTGCCGACCGAAAAACTGGTAGAGAAATTAAAGAATGTAAAGTCAACCAAGATGTCACGGCAAGAATTTGTCGCACTCTGTGAGAAGACGATCAAGGAGATCAAGCCTGATTTTATCAATGACTGGAAGATCATCGGCATGAGCTGTGATTTCTCAGAAGCATACTCCACCATCGATCCGCATTGCATCAAGACATCGCAGAAATCATTTTTGGATCTGCATAAAAAGAAATTAGTGTATCGACATTCTGCACCGACTATGTGGTGTGTGAACTGTCAGACCGCGATTGCCCAGGCAGAACTGGAAGACAAGGAGACGGACTCGACCTTCAACGATGTCCAGTTTGAACTGGAAAAACCAGAGAAGGGTGAGAAAATCATCATTGCGACGACACGTCCTGAATTGCTCGGAGCCTGTGTCTGCATCTACGTGCATCCGGATGACAAACGATACAAGCATCTGGTCGGGAAGAAGGCGATCGTACCGTTATTCAAGCAGAAAGTCCCTATCTTCGCAGATGAATCAGCGAATCCTGAAAAGGGCACTGGAATCCTCATGATCTGCTCCTATGGCGATAAATATGATGTAGAAGCCATCAACAAAAGAAAACTAGAGCCTCGCATCGTGTTCACCGAGAACGGCAAACTGAACAAATTCACAGGAAAATATGAAGGAATGCCAATCAAAGATGCACGCAAAGAAATACTTTCAGATCTGCAGAAAGAAGGATTGCTTCTGAAACAGAAACATATCAAGCACGCAGTGAATGTCCATGAACGATGCGGCACTGAGATAGAATTCCTATCTTCGAGCCAGTGGTTCGTCAAGATCCTTGAGAATAAAAACAAATTCATAGAAGCAGGAAAGAAGATTAATTGGTATCCCGAACACATGCGATCACGATATGAGCACTGGATCGAAGGCCTTGGCTGGGATTGGTGCATCTCACGACAAAGACATTTCGGTGTTCCGTTCCCGCTATGGCACTGCAAGAAATGCAAAGACATCCTGTTTGCCGACGAGAAAGAACTGCCGATCGATCCACTATCGACAAAACCGAAAGCGAAATGCAGATGCGGCTCCTCAGAATTCGAAGGCGAGAAAGACGTCATGGATACATGGGCGACAAGCTCGGTGAGTCCGCAGATCATCATGAACTGGGCAGAAGACAAAGGGCACTCAGTCGAATTCAAGAAGATGTATCCGTGCTCGCTCAGACCGCAGGCGCACGATATCATCAGGACATGGGCATTCTATACGATCGTGAAAGGAATCTACCATCACAACGAGATTCCATGGAAAGATATCGTCATATCTGGACATGTGCTTGATCCAAAGGGAGAAGGCATGCACAAATCAAAAGGCAATGTCATCGCACCGTCAGAAGTCCTGGTGAAATATCCGGCTGATGCGCTGCGGTTCTGGTCAGCAGGATCTAAGCTAGGCGATGATCTGCGATATCTTGAGAAGGATCTGGTGACTGGCGTCAAAACAATCACGAAATTATGGAATGCCTCGAAATTTGCCTTGATGCAGCTAGAAGACTACAAAGGAAAGAAAGAAGGAATAACGCCTATTGATTCATGGATGCTCACGAAACTGAATAAACTGATCAAAAACGCGACTGAATCATTTGAACACTATGAATATGCAAAAGCGAAAGCAGAGATCGATCAATTCTTCTGGCATACGTTATGTGACAATTACCTGGAGATCATCAAAGATAGGATCTATAATCCAGGAAACTACAAAGAAGGCAAGACCGGAGCACAGTATGCATTGCATAAATCAATCGTCTCTGTGCTGAAGATGTTCGCGCCGATCATGCCCTACATCACAGAAGAGATCTATCATATGAAGTTTGACAAAGATGAGAAGAAGAAATCAATCCATACTGCTTCATGGCCTGTATTTGATGCGAAAGAAGTGGATGATGAAGCAGAGAAAGCAGGAGATCTTGCTGTCGCGATCATCTCTGCGGTGCGAAAAGTAAAGTCTGAGAAGAATGTCTCGTTGAAACAGGAAGTGAAGAAACTGGTCATTGAGACAGCTGATAAGAGGTTGCTGGAGCAGTTATTTAATGACATCAAGGCAACAACACATGCTCAAACAATTGAGTTCGGTAAAGGAGATATTGAAGTTTCTAAAGACCTCAAGATCAAGGTTATACTGGCTTAAAACACATTCTAAGGCGTTCACAAGTTTTATATATCAGCTTACATAGGCTCGTCACATGACAAGCACGACATATGAATCACGAGTGGTACCGACGGTTTTATCCTACATCAAAAGAGCGAGAACTAACAAGGATGCGGGAAGAGAATATCGATACATCGCTGATCCGACCACCGAAGTAAGATCTGTGATCAGACGTATTTTGCAGAATAAAGATGACTTATACTATCATCGAGAACTTGATGAGCCGGATTCTGATATCATACATCTTACTCCCGAAGGGAATAAGATGTTTTTGAAATCAATCAGTGGGATGGGATATAAAATCGTGAAAGATAATGTACCGAGTCCTCGTTATTATACTCTTTTCAAAAAAAGTAAGGAAGAACGACTTTGCCACGCATTTACGCACATAGAGAACGGCATAGCTATGAAGTTTGAGGTTGAAGATCATGGCCTTGATTATCTTGTCGGAAGAATGCTGCAAAGAAATGCTGCACGGAAAGAAGGGAAAAACATAATCATGGATAACGCAGGGCTTGGTATGCTCATGAAAGAGCTCCTGCAGGAAAAAAAGTATGTCGTAAGTCATGATGAGAACGAGGATGATACATTTGCTCTCGTCAGAAAACCATTTGATGAAAATGACATCCAGAAAGCATTCCAAGATCTTGAAATTGAGTTTAATCCGTCGTTCCTAGAGAAACTCATAAAATCATATGAAAGAAAATTGCGTGTCCCTCGTACAAAACAAGAAATCCGGGATTGGTTTGACACTGCATTGTGGTGTAGATATAAATTAGATGCAGAAGATAATAGCTTGAACTAAGCCTTCTTCACTTTCATTCCTTCTTTGGAATCTTCAAGGATGAATCCTTTCTTCCTGATATCATCCCGGATCTTGTCGGCAAGCTTGAAATCCTTGCTTTTTCTCGCCTCCTCCCGCTGAGTGATCAGATCTTTGATATCTTTTGGAATATCGACTTTTACTTCCTTGACTTTCTTCAAAGATAAGCCAAAGACTTCATCAAAATCAAATAATAACTCGAGCTTTTCTTTGCTGCCCAACGCGGTATCCTTCAAAACTTCCCACGCGATACCCATTGCCTTAGGAATATTCAAATCATCATCGATCGCCTCTATGAATCCATCTTTGTAGTATTTTTTCTTTTCTTTGCTACTTGAAGTCTTATCTTTCTTTAGCTCAACAATCCTGTTCTTCAGATGTTCAAATGCATTTTTTGCCGCATCTAATGCATCCAAGGAGAATTCCAATTGTTTTCTGTAATGGGTGAGTAAACAGAGGTAACGATAATCCAATGGTTCATATCCTTCTTTCTCAAGTTCAGAGATAGTGTACAAACCACCTTTGCTCTTGCTGACTTTCTCTCCTTTAAATGTCAGGAATGCGCCGTGGAGCCAGTACCGCACCCATGGTTTTTTACCGAATGCTGATTCAGATTGTGCGATCTCATTCGTATGATGCACTGGAATGTGATCCTCTCCGCCAGTATGGATATCGAATTGTTTTCCTAGATATTTTGATGCCATCGCTGAACATTCGATGTGCCAGCCAGGAAAGCCAATACCCCAGGGACTTTCCCATTCTTGCTGCCTTTTTCCGGGCTGTTCTGAGAATTTCCATAATGCGAAATCTGACTTGTGATGCTTCTCGCCCATCTCGACTCGCTTGCCTGCTTCCAACGCTTCAAGATTCAGCAAAGCCATCTTGCCATAGTCCTCAAACTTGGAACTGTCAAAGTAGATGCCATCATCTGTTTTGTAGGTGAATCCTTTCTTCTCAAGTATCTTGATCATCTCGATCTGTTCTTTGATGTGATCAGTCGCCCTGCAGATTGTGTTTGGAAGAAGGATATTGAGCTTCTTCACGTCTTTCTCAAAGACAGAAGCATAATAGTTCGCGATTTCTTTGGCAGTCTTATGTTCTTTCTTTGCTGCCGCCTCCATCTTGTCTTCACCTTGGTCTGCATCAGAAGTCAGATGACCGACATCAGTATAGTTCATGACATGATTGATGTGATAGCCATCATACAGAAGGACTCGTTTAAGCAGATCAGAAAAGATGTAACTTCGCAGATTACCGATGTGCTGGTACCAGTATACTGTCGGACCGCAGGAATACATGCCGACTTTCTTATCTTTCAGCGGTTTGAATTTCTCGATCTGCCTTCTCAGTGTATTGAATAAGCTCAGACTCATCTCTTCTTCACCACGAATAAGACATGATCTTTCTCAAATGGATCAAGATTACGCATATCGACGATCGTCATCTTCTGCTCAAGCTGGAATTTAACCTCTTTGAACACCACTTCAGGATATTTCGTGACATCGACCGATCGCGCTTTCAGAGAAAGCAATCCAAATCCACCCTGCTTGAGGAACATATCGCAGTTCTTGAAAAAGATATCAACTTGACTCTTCTGTGCGACATCCTGGAAAACAACATCAATGTCTCCTACATATTGTCTGTATAATTCCGGCTTCTTGGCATCTGCCATGATCGGCAATATGTTTTTCCTATCTTGGACCAAGAACATGAAATCCCGCATCACCCGAGGAGCGAAATCAAGACCATAGACAAATCCGTCATTGGTGACCAGATCGGAGACGTGCGAAACAGTAGTTCCGGATGCGCACCCTAAGTACAAGACTTTCGAACCAGGTTTGATACCGATCTGCGAGACTCCTTTGACGATCGCAGCACCGAGCTTTGATTTCATCGGATCCCATATTCGATAGACATCCTTTCCTTCTCGCACTAAGGATTCTCCATAGACTGATTTATCCACTAATGCTTTCGTGGCGATGAGCTTTGATTTGCCGCGTTCGACCAGATAAACTCCCTTGAGCTGTGGGTGCTGCATCATTTCAACATCACCGCCTTCTTTTCTACCTGTTCAAGCAATTGCTTGCCGACAAACTTTCCTTTGAAAATATCGACTTTTGCCGCTATGCAAAGCTTATCAGCGAGCGTGCGAGCCATCTTTCCCTTATTCTTGAAAGCGACTTTTCCTACTAACGCGTGCTCATGCAGGATGCCGAACTTTGGCGGTCTGTTCTTCTTATTTTTGAGATGCCTGAACAAGGCTTTTTCAGCGCCGAGCAATTGTATTGTGGAAGCAGGAAATTTAGACAGACGATCCAGTGAGCCTGCCAAGACAATAAGTTTTGATCCGATAGCGACACCGGCGATCTCAGTCACATTCGGACACATCCTCTTCATGAGTGTCTCAAGATAATGTTCCTGCCTTGATTTGAGATCAAACAATGATTTGATCTCCTGCGCCAGATTCATGATAGCATCGAGGTCCTTTTTCGGAAGATCAGCACCCATGGTATTCTCTTCCTGTATCTCATGCAGTAATTCTTTCTTTGTCTTTGACAGGATCAAAGAGACAAACCGTTCATGATTCTGCATCGCTTTTGAGAACTCAGGATTGTATAATTCATACCACTCCCTCAATCGTTTTGCCATCTGATTGATGATCTTGTCCATCTCTTCGATGTTTGATGAAGCCTGGATGATGAGCGTATCGTCATGTACAGAATTCCTGAGCTGCTCCTTGACTCGTTCAATAGCTTGTTTTCTGAGTACCTGCAAATCCATGCATTGATTAAGAAAAAACCCATTTATAAAGCTATTCTATGACTGTCCCTTTAAACGGTTTATTGAGTATGGCCTTCTCGAGGTTATCGACACCCTGCAAGATGATAGTCTTGATCTTATGCTGTTTGATGACCTTAGCGGCATACTGATCAAGCACAAAATGCTGTCCTGCCTTATACGGCAATTTTTCAACAATACGCCAGAAATCATCGAATGATATTTTCGGGATGAATACTGCGTCTTTGTATATCTTCGGATTTTTATCGAACAGACCAGAAACATCAGTCATATTGATGAAGAAGTCTGCACTGATATGATTAGCGATCTCAGCCGCGTCGCCGTCGCTCGTCATATTCGGCTTGAATCCCAACGCACCGCAGACAATGACATTATAATGTTTCAGATAATCATCGATTTCTTCCAATGAATCAGGCAGGTGGATATTCGCATCCAGGAATAAAGCGACAAGTTCTGCATTCAGTTTTGTCGCCTTGATGCCTGCGAGGCTGCAATAATTCTCAGAGACTCCTGCCTGGCGTAGTGCATCAATATATTTTCTTGCGGTGTAACCGCCGCCGGTGACGATGATGATCTTGTGTTTATGTCTGAGCTTGTCGACGGAGTGTTTTAACTCGGTGAGAAAAGGAATGTTCACGTCATTGCCGGGAACGATCATCGAACCGCCGACTGAGATGACTAGTTTCATAAAAGAACAGAACAAGAATCAGGCTATTTAATCTTTACTCTTCCTTGTACAGCTGTTCAGCGATAGCTGCGAAGGCAGGTCTCGTGATGAAGACACCGATCGATATACCGAGGATCGTTGTGATCGCGAATCCTTTCAGCAACCCAGCACCTGCGAACAACAACGGAATCATAGAAGCGACACCGGTGAAATATGCTGCGAAAATGATAAAGAATGCGCTCTTCATGCTCTTCAGCCAGCTTGTCTCTTTATTCTTACGGCTCTCGTCCATGATGACAATCTGGTCATCGACACCGGTACCGACTGCCGCAAGCAGACCCGCGATAGCCGCGACATCGATATTCCACCCGATCAGAGCGGCGATGCCGAGGGTGATGAGGATCTCAGAGAGGAGTGTGATCATGATAGGGATGACGACAGATAATTTTCTGTAACGCAGGAAGATGATCGCAGTGACCGCGACAGTCGCGACCAAGAACATGATGATCGCACTTCTGGTGAATTCTGTTCCGAGCACCGGAGAGATGCTGTCTGTCTTGACGACATTCAGTTTGACAGGCAAGCTGCCGGTGATCAAGATTGTCTGTAATCGTTTCATCGCAGTCAATGCAGCGAGCTGAGAATCCTGTCTTGATGTCCCTACACCAGGGCCTGAGATCGCGATATCAGTGACTTCTCTGCCGCGCAGATCAGATGCGATCTGGAGCTGATCCACTAATTGATCGTCCAGATATAATGAGATCGGCTCTGAAAGATATTGACCCGTTACGGTAAGTGTCTTTGTGACTGCAGACATACGTTTTGCCGCATCAGTGCTTAACGAGATAGCGAACTGGAATGTGGATGACCATTGAGACGCAGAGACCTGCTGTGATGCCTGGAATCGTGATAACCCAGAACAATCAGCAGACCGGCAGACATAAGTGATATCCTGACCGCCTTTGAATACAGAAGTATTGCCGATCTTCGCTTCGAATTTTCCTTGTTTCGCGATCAATTGCTTGACTTCTTCGTCGTTCCCGCCTGAAACCTCGATCAAGATGAATTTCTTTCCTGCGAGATCGCTCGTCGGACGGATCGTGACATCACTCAGACCGAATACATTGAGTCGCTCATTCATGCTCAGCAGCAAGGTATCAAGATCATCAGGAGATAATTCCTCTGCCGGCTCGAGTATGATCCGTGTACCGCCCTGGAGATCAAGACCTTTCCTGATATTCGACGTCGGCGCGTCATAGACATTCAAGCCGAGATCTAATTTTCCGTCTTTTTCTTTTGGAATCAGTTTATACAATTGTTTATTTGTCTTGACCTGCACTGATTCGTTATCGATCAATGAATCGATGTGAGAATAATAATCAGCAAGATTCTTGACAGGCACATTATCGATCGCGACGATTATTTCTTTGCTTAATGGCGGACTGGTCGCTTTTGAACCGACCATGCCTGCTGCAGCGGCCGAGCTGTTGAATTCGATGGAACGGATCGAGACACCGGTGTTGAATGGCTTCGGGTGTATCGCTAAGAGAGATAGAACTAGGAAGATTATCAGAACCATGACTCTTCCATTAAGCAGTAGTTTCTTGAGTTCCATGTTTTTTGTGTTTTCTATCCATATACATTCGTAATAATGCTGCGTTGAAGAACCACGTGTAGATGATATCAGCGACTAATCCCCATCCCAAGATAAACATGATCTGCTTGAGCAATTCAGAGGGAGTCGAATAGTATGCCACCAGTACCGCAGCGAGCGCTGCGAAGGTCATGGTCAATCCGGTCGGCAATGCGCCTGCCATTCGCTCTGCAACGGTTCCTTCTGATCGTTTCAGGACTCGTGTGGTAAGCAAGATATCAGTATCGATCGAGTAACCAATCAGCATAAGAAATGCTGCGACACCTGCAGTGGTGAGGCGTAGATTGAAGAAATCAAACATGGCCATCGAGAACAATATGTCTGCGAACACTGAGAATACTGCATAAAAGCTCGGCAGTGCTGCGCGGAAATATACATAGACTACCAACGATATCAGAATGAATGCAGTGATGACTGAGTAGATCGCCTGCTTGAAGAATGATTTTCCGAGACTTGGTCCGGTAGTATCTACGGTGTAGCTGCTTTTTTCAAGAGCGCCCATCTTTTCCTGTATCGCGGTCATGAGTTCTTCAGGAGTGACATCAGACGCCTCAACAATGACGCCGCTTTCCTGTCCTGCTTTACTTAAACTTCGGACACCGATATCAGCATGGGGAAATTTCTGTTCAAGAAATAACTGCAGATCATTGACATTGGCATTCTGCGCGATCGTGACTGTTGTTCCGCCTTTCAGAGAAACTCCTTTTGAGACGAATTCGCCTGTTTTCAGATAATGGCTGCCTAACACCAAGATACTGAATACAAAGAATAATGCAGGTATGATCAAAAGCTGCCGATACTTCTTTTCATAGAGATGATTGAAACTGTTTAATACACCTTTTAACATAGTAAAAACAAACAGGAGAGCGTTTATAAGATTTTGTGTTATTTATTTTCAATATGGAAAATATTTAAGAGAAATCAGGGCCTATTCCGCTGAAGCTCTTCCTGAAGCTTCCTCAGATCAGAAAGCTTTACCGGAACGACCTGTTCTTCTTCCTCTTCAGGCATTGGTTCTGGTTGTCTTTTCTTCTCTGGCAATGGTATCTGTCTTACGTCGCTTGGCTTGCCTGAGATAAACCAGTAGACAATGCCGAATATGATGATAATCAAGAGCAGATAAATGAAATTCGAAGACAATGTCCTGAATGAAGTGATATCAAAGAATTCTGTCACGACAATCAATAATCCGAGTAAAATACCGAAGAAAAGCGCATACTTCTGATGATGTTCTCCTTTGAAAGAATAACCGAAGAGTCCGAGGATCATCGCGAACGCGACAAATTTGACAATGATGAAGACCATCTTCGAGAGATAGGTGATATAATCGACGCGGGACACAAACGGCAATATCATCAAAGAGATTATCAACGAAAGGATCGGATTTACTTTTTTATTCTCTTTGCCTAAGAAATTTGTTTTTTCCAGAATACCGTATAAGATGGCGAACGTGACCATGAACGGCAGTGCATAATCAAAGAATCCGGTGTTGTAGATCGTCACGATCGCTTGATCCAGCCAGGTATTTGCCATTGTATTATTTTCTGTTCAAGAATATATAAACCTAGTGAAAGAACGCGCCGATCAGACCTGAAAGCACCTTGCTGCCGTCGAATCCTGGGATTGGAATCATGTTGAAGATAAAGAGAAGCATATTGATCTTGCTCGTGATTATAGCGAATGGAACATACTTCTGCGAGATCTTTCTCGAACGGATCAGTTGTTTTGCGCCGAGCCATAATAGCAGATTGACTCCCGGACCGGCG
The DNA here is from genome assembly GCA_965231065.1 of uncultured Methanosarcinales archaeon. Taxonomy (GTDB): domain Archaea; phylum Nanobdellota; class Nanobdellia; order Woesearchaeales; family UBA10107; genus UBA10107. The sequence continues at coordinate 120,781 of OZ246410.1, forward strand.
AATGCGATGATCGCAGTCTGCAGCGGAGTTGCAGTAGCACTGAATGCGACATACGCTGGTACGAAAAACAGGAAATTGCCGCCGAGATAGACCGCGATCAGTGCGATGATCAATAAGATGGCGGTCGGTTCAAAGATGACCTGGAGTAATGATGCACCATGCAATAATTTATTGATCGACAACGCAGAATAGAAGGTCGCCTGATATCCGAATGCAAGCGCTGCAAATTTATGTCCGAGCTCATGCAATATGATCGCTGGAACGACAATACACATTGAAAAGAAGAAATCAGACCACGTGAATGTTCTACCGAAATAATACCGCTCGACGTAATCTCTTGGCTTCTTGAAAACATTGAATTGGGAGAAATATTTTGAGAATAAATAACCGACACAGATCGAGATGAAGATAAAATCGATGAATTCATAGATTGAAAAGAGTGCCATAGGTGAGTTTGATATTGTCGTATTTATATAAGTAATGCAGCGAAAAACAAATGTTTTTAAACTAAAACCTTGACGATTTAACTCATGGCAGCGAAAATCGCAAAGAAAGGAGACACGGTCTCTGTTGAATATACCGGCACTTTAGAATCAGGAGAAGTCTTCGATTCATCGAAGGGAAAACCGCCGCTGGAATTCGAGCTTGGTTCACATCACGTCATCAAAGGATTTGAAGACGGCATCACTGGTATGAAAGAAGGAGAGGAGAAAGAACTCAAGATAAGTCCTGAAGACGGTTATGGTCAGCATAGTGCTACCTACATCAAAGAACTTCCGCGTGCTTCTGTACCGAAAGAACTTGATCTGAAGAAAGGTATGCTCCTCATATTCAAACGAGAAGATGATATGCGGATGCCGGCAGTGGTGACTGATATCAAGAAAGATACTGTCATTGTCGATTTCAATCATCCGCTTGCAGGAAAGAAACTTAACTTCAAAGTAAAACTTATAGAAGTAAAATGAAGCACATAAAGAAAGTCACGAAGATACTCATCATAGCAATCATTCTTTTAGTTGTCTTAAGTTCTGCATACTACAATTTCGCGGAAGGTTGGAGCTGGGTTGATTCGCTGTACTTCAGCGTCATGCTCGTTACGAGTGTCGGTCACGGTGATTTAGTGCCAAACTCTGCACTATCTAAATTAGTGACTTCATTCGTGGCATTCTTCGGTATCGCGATGGTGCTGACCTTGTTCGGCATCATCTCAAATGCGCTCGTACATTCTCAGAAAAGATAATTCAGAGTATCCGAATCAGTTCTATTAGGATTGCTAACAGCACTATCATTGACTGTATTGCTGGTGGAGATATCGGTGGCGGCTGATTCCTGTTTTTCCTCGCACGCAAGAACAATACGATATTGACGATGAGCAAGACGATGAATGAAAGCGCCAATATCGGCGTTATCGGACTTGAAGATTTGTGTGTTCCTTTCGCGACGACATTACCGCTCAACAGCAAGGATGATCTGAACTCATCAGGCAAGATGGTGAGATCGAAGTCTTCCTGGCTTGTCTTGCCAACATAATTCGCTCTTACAGAAGCGATATAATTTCCGACTGCGATGTCTTTCGTATTCCAATACCCGAAGACAGTCGCTCCGGTGAACGGCTGGAGACTTGCGGACACGGTCTTGAAGATACCATAGACTCGTTCTTCCTTGTCTTTGATGATGACCTCTGCGAATACATTGTCGATCGGTTCTGACCAGTCATTGAACAATGAGACATTGATCTCGTTGATCCTGCCGAGCTGGAAATTATTTGAACCGATATTTTCAACATTTATTTTAGCGCCTCCGATGACGAAATCAGCTTCTTGTGAGAGCACCTTTCCGCTGTATTGTATTTTCGCAGTGACGTGATAGTTGCCCGGCAATAGTTCCTGATCAAATGCTCGCTTGTCTTTCCGTTCTTCACCGATCTCGAGACCTGCAAGAGTGTAACTATTCTTCGCTACTGAGTGTCCATCAGCATCGATGAGTTCGACATCTGCAGTGAACTCAGTTATCTTCTCGGTTCCTTCATTCGCAAGCGCAAACGTGAACATCAGATCTTTGCTGGAGTCTGGGCTATTGATGCTGAACTTAGCTGATGCATAACTGCCTGTGTATGGTGATTTCAACACCAACTGGTGGGTGACTGACAGTTTACCGCTCACTGTTGCTCCTGTTCCGCCTGATGTCTCTTCGATAATGATATCGATCATGCTATTACCTGGTTTCCGTTCTGATTGCGGTACATCGACAGTATACTGTATCGTGATCTCGTCATTATTCGGCGATACATGGACGTTATTTTTTTCAAGCGTAACGTACTTCGCAAGATCTCCCTGCGCATAGATGATAGCGTCGAAATCCTGATGCTTGCTGTTGATGATCTTGAAACTGAATGTCTGCGGACCGTCGGCGAACTTTTCTATCCTTCTCGCCGGAGATACTCCTAATGCATGGACTGACTGGAACAGAGAGACCAGCAAGATCATGAACAATACGAATCGGAGGATATTCTGTCGCTTCATGACATCAGGCCTCCGACAACCACTGTCGAAGATTTATTGCCCGGCGGTTCATAATTCGGCACAGTGATCTCAAGATCGATGCCTGCCGTATCGTTGATATCAGTGAAATTCAGGAATGCGATAGCAAAGGTTGCTGCCCTCGTGACCGGCGTGTACGTTGTCTGTGATTTTGTAGTTGCGAATGATCCTGTCTCGTTCGTGAGATTGGCCTTGTAACGGAACGTTGTATTACCTAACCCTGATGTGTTCCAGAGGTCATTCAATGCCTTGACCGTGATGTTCACCGGGATATTTGAGTCGCTTTGGACGATGAATGGCGGCGGATTATTGTCTGCCGTATCGTTTGTCTGTTTGATTGCAAGATAACCAAAGTTAGAAGTGTTCTGCACCAGGAATATATTGACGACTGAGACTATGGAGAAATTGAATTTGGTCGACCAGCCGCTATAGCTCGTTCCGTCGAACGCACGGACGCTCCAGTTGTAATAACCGCATTGATCGACCGTATTTAGATTCGTCGATATGAAGCTTGTATTGGTGATATTTGCGAAGAACTTGTCGCTGCATGACTGACTGGTGATATTGAGATCATATTTGATGGTATCATTGTCTGCATCAGTAGAATTCTCCCAGCTGAAGGTTACATTAAGATCAGTCAGCGTATTGTTACCGTTGTTTGGAGCCGTCAAGTTTGGTGTAGTTGGCGCGCTGTTTGCGATGGTGAGATTATTGGAACAGATCGTGTTGCCGTCAGTAAATCCGTCATTCGGAGTGATGCAGACGGTCCAATTCTGACTCTTGAATGTCTCTTTGTCCGAGATTATATTTGAGGTATTTTTATAGGTAAGATTGATCTCCTCAGGAGAGAGTGCACGGCTGTATACAATAAATGAATCGAGACTTCCGTTGAATGATGAACTTCCCTGAGATACTGTTCCTGCATCATATCTTACATTTCCTTGAACGCCGCCGAGCGCTTCTCCGTCCGTATGACTCGCTGGAATTACGGTGGTATATGAGGTATTCGAAAGCATAGCGCCATCGACATAGAGACGAAGCTGACCTTCTCCGCCGGCATCATAGACAAATGCCACATAATGCCATCCTGTTGTAGTCGTCGTATTGATCGCTGTTTCGACAGCGGAGACAGACACTCCGCCGAATATTCTTCCGCTTCTTATGTAAAGATTGATCGCATTGGACGTACCACCTTCATCATATAACACTTGGAGACCAGTCGTGTCTTGGCTGTTATACCATGTCGTGACAGTCAGGTTTGATTTTTGTGATATGAAAAGAGGATTACTGCCGCCGCATGACCCGGAACCGTCCATACATATTCTATTTTCAATGCCATTGAACACATAAGCGCCATGCCCATTATAACCGCCCGTCGCATTCCATGTCGCATTCACAACCGACAGATTGTTGACATTTGAACTGTAGTCACGCGTCCATGTACTGTTCGAACCTCCATCAAAGGGAGCATTGAGCAGATCGATCGAGACGCCATTCAAAAGCCAGTCAGTGAGATTGGTGATCGAATCGTTGTTCGCGTCAGTCGAGTTCCAATACACGGTCAGGTTTTCGTTGGTGAAATTGGTAGCGAAGGTTGAGTTAAGGACCACATTATTTGTGGCAGGCAGTGCGTTCGTGAAATTGATATTAAAGGTAAATGAATCGTTGAAACCGGTGCCATTCACCACAGCAGTGACATTATATTGTCCTGCGATGTTGAAGAGATTGCTGAAGAGACTTGTCGCTCCTGAGATGAGATTCTGTACATACCTAAGAACTTGATTTACATACCAGCTGAACGTCAATGTCTCTGAATCTGATGCATTTGCGGTCACATTGAATGTGAAATTGACAGTCGCTGATGCGTTCTTTACAAAAGTTATATTCGTCTCTGAAGTGATGTTCTGTACCTGACCGGTACCGTTCGGATAGATTGAAGTGATGTTGACGATATTTCTGACGAACAGACCATTGGAACAGACAGTATTGCCATCTAACTGTCCATCATTCGGCGTGATGCAGGCCGACCAGTTGTCACCGATTCTTGTCTCTTGCTCGACCATCAAGTCTGTTCGGTTATTGTATAATGCGAATATCTGTGATGGAGATAGGGAACGGTTCAGTATCAACGCTTCATCAATCTGACCTTTGAAGAGGTTTTGAAATGTGGATGTTCCGTTGAAAGTGGTTCCAATGGTGATAGGATAACTGGCATTATCACTGAGATTACCGATGAATGCTCCGCTCGTTGTATTCAATATTCCATCGATATAATTCAAAATGCGTGTACCATTATAGACACAGGTGATCATGTGAAACTTCGAGTCGTTCTTGAAGCTATTCGTAGTGCTGGCACTGCTTCTATCTAGACCACTAATGAAAAATTCACAAATCGTATTATTTGAACCACCATCGTACATGACGAACGTGCCTCTCTGATTATTTGCATCATAATATTGATAGCTGCCGATCCATCGTTCAAATGCGCTTGGACCTGTGCTGTCTTCACTTTTATTGATCCAGAGACTTATGGTTACAGCGGTTGATCCATTAAGTGTGTTGTTGCTTACATAGAGATAATCATTGACTCCATCAAATGAGTATGCCCCGCCCCGATAGCCATTAGGAACCCAGACAGCTCCATTCCTTACTCCTCCTGTGATATTATTTGTCGAATAATCGGTAAAATTATTCACTGAATTGCTGTTGTTTTCGAATGGTAGATTCGATAATGCTATAGATATATTTGCTAATCGCCAATCTGTTATATTGATGAGCTTATCATTATTATCATCAGTGGAATTCCAATACACAGTCAGGTTTTCATTCGTAAGATTCGTTCCGAACGTGGAATTAAGTACGACATTATTGACCACTGGCAATACATTGGTAATATTCAGATTGAAGGTGAAAGAATCATTGAAGCCGGTGCCGTTCACCACCGCGGTGACATTATACTTACCAAAGTGCACATTGAAGAGGTTGCTGAATAAGCTCGTAGCTCCCGAAATAAGATTTTGTGTAAACTTGAGAACCTGATTCACATACCAGGTAAATGTCAGTGTTTCGTTATCGAACGAAGTAGCGGTGATATTGAAGGTCAGATTCGTCGTTGCTGAAGCATTCTTTACAATAGAAATATTCGTTTCAGAAGTGATATTCTGTACCTGACCGGTATCGTTCGGATAGACAGCGGTGATATTGACGAGGTTGTTGATGATGAGATTATTGGAACATGCTGTGTTACCGTCTGCCTGTCCGTCATTTGGAGTCACACAAGCAGTCCAGTTATCTTTTGTGACTGTTTCTTGATGGACAAGAATATCCGTCCTGTTATTATACAAAGTAGTGATCTCCGCATCAGAGAGACTGCGATTGAATATCAGAACCTGATCAATCATTCCTTTGAATGGGTTTTCAATGTTAGTCCCATTACTTGTGGTTCCGATAGTGAGCGGATAGATCGTGGTATTTATTCTAGCAGTTAGTAGTGAAGAAACTGTCTTAGTCCCATCAGCATATGCAATAACTCTCGTTCCATTATAGACACATCCAAGGAAATGCCACGAACTATCGTTCGAGAATGTATTTGCAGCAGTCGATGGAGCTACTTCTCCATTAGACATAATAAAGACACATCTTGAAGAATTAGTGTCACCAGCATCTAATTCCCAAGAACCCGTACTTAAACCATTGTACTTATACTTTCCAATCAATCTCTCGAAACTGGAACTGCCATCTCGTTTCGCCCATAAAAATACCGAGAAGTTTGTACTCAGATTTAACGATGGTGAATCATCAATACGGATATAATCGTTACTACCATCAAACTTATATGCTCCGCCATATTTACCAGAAGAATTCCAAGCGACTCCACCAACGGCACTTCCATTATTCTTGAATGTCGAATAATCAGTCACGTTATTCGCTGCGTTGGTGAAGTTTTCGAACGGCATGTTCAGAACTGCGATTGAATTTCCAAATAATCGCCAGTCGGTGATGTTTGTTACACTGTCACCATTGACATCCGTTAAATTCCAATACACTGTCAGGTTTTCATTCGTAAAATTCGTTACGAATGTTGAATTGATGATGACATTATTAACTGCAGGCGCTGCGTTGGTGAAGTTGACATTGAAGGTGAATGAAGTATTAAATCCTGTGCCGTTGACGGTGACTGAGATATTGTGCTGTCCTACTGTGTTGAATAAGTTGCTGAACAGACTGGTAGCTCCAGAAATGAGATTCTGGATATATCTGAGAACCTGATCGACATACCACGTAAATGTCAGTGTTTCGTTATCGAACGAGGTAGCGGTGATATTGAATGTTAGATTGGTTGTTACTGATAGATTTCTTATCATAGAAATATTTGTCTCAGAGGTGATGTTCTGCACCTGACCGGTACCGTTCGGATAGATTGAAGTGATGTTGACGATATTTCTGACGAACAGACCATTGGAACAGACAGTATTACCGTCTGTGATACCGTCATTTGGAATCACACATGCAGTCCAGTTATCTGTCGCCAATGTCTCCGGTTCCACCAATATATCATTTCTGGAATTATTTAATACAAGTATTTCCTGTTCGGATAATGACCTGTTGAATAGATACACCTGATCTATCGTTCCGTTAAATACTCCTACACCGTTACTGGCACCGTTTCCAATAATCACAGTATTACTTGTATGTCTGATTCCTCCCCCATACGTAGCATTTCCTACTTGAACACCATCTACATATAATCTCATAAATGTGCTGTTCCATGTTCCAACAAGATGGTGCCATACACCTGTCGTAAATACGTTAGAGGTAGAAGTAATTCCTGGATTTCCCGTTCCATTTGACATGCTGAAAATAATAGTACGAGGGTTACTATTTACGCCAGAATTTGACAATATTCTCCAATCTCCACTAAATCCAGGCTGATTATATATGAGCATACAATCACCATTACCATTTCCTCCGGAACAATTGCCTCCTGACCAATTAAACCAGATGGAAACAGCAAATTTGTTAGTTTGAGAGAAATTGAAACTAGTCGATGTGGCAAGAATACGAGATGTCGGATTTCCATTGAAAATATATGCACCACCTACTTTTCCGCTCGTAGTCCAGGTTATATTTGCTGCCTGTAACACAGTTCCATTATTTCCGAAAGTTGAATAATCTGTTGCGTTTTGTCTACCGTCTGCTTCGAATGGCATATTCAGAACAGCGATGGAATTTCCATTCAAACGCCAGTCTGTGTTGTTGTATACCACATCATTATTATCATCCGTTGAATTCCAATAGACCGTCAGGTTTTCATTCGTAAGATTCGTTCCGAATGTCGAATTGAGGATGACATTGTTGACCACCGGCAATACATTGGTAATATTCAGATTGAAGGTGAAGGAATCATTGAAGCCAGTGCCATTCACCGCTGCCGTAACATTGTATTGACCAAAGTGCACATTGAACAGATTGCTGAAGAGACTGGTTGCACCTGAAATCAGATTCTGCGTGAATCTAAGAACCTGATTCACATACCAGGTAAAGGTCAGTGTTTCGTTATCGAATGAAGTAGCGGTAATGTTGAATGTGATGTTTACGGTCGCCGATGCGTTCTTAACGACAGAGATATTCGTTTCTGAAGTGATATTCTGCACCTGGCCAGTATCGTTCGGATAGACAGCGGTGATATTGACGAGGTTGTTGATGATGAGATTATTAGATAGGACAGTCGCTCCGTCAACGACACCGTCATTTGGAGTGAGGGCAACGGACCAATTTTCTCCTGCTTTTGTTTCGTTATGAACGATCAAATCGGTTCTATTGTTGTAGAGTACGTTTATCTCATCGTCACTCAGACTCCTGTTGTAGACAAAGACTCTATCGATCGAACCGTTGAAATAGTAATTATTGAATATCGGAGTGCCTCCGATGAACATATCGACAAGTGCGGGATTTCTGTTTACAGATGCAGCAGGTGTTCCGATCCTCGTACCATTCAGATAGAGATCAAACGTCGTGCCATTGTGCATACACAAAGCAAAATACCATTTATTCAGTTCAATCGATGCTTCATTCGGATTTCCATTGCCATCGTAGCAGAGGACTTTCTGTGCGACCGTATCGACGGATAATTCAAATCCATTTGTCGATCCATCCTCCTGAATGACAATCTCACAGAAATTACCAGGACAGCTGAACGAATTCAATTTGAACCACGCGCCGTAGGTCACTGTGTTGTTATACATGACCTTGGTCGCATTTATGTAATCATTGATACCATCAAACTGGTAACCGCCTTTGCCGTCGAAACCTTCTGACGCATTAAAGACTGTTCCGTTCATGACGGTAATCGTTCTCGCATTGGTCGAATAGTCTTTCGTAGTCGTACCGTTCGAACCGGCTTCGAAGGGTGCATTGAGCAGTTCGATAGACACATTATTGACACGCCAGTCCGTAATATTTACCAGAGAATCATTGTCAGCATCGGTTGAATTCCAATAGACGGTTAGATTTTCATTGGTGAAATTCGTACCTAACGTCGAATTGAGGATGACGTTGTTGACCAGGGGTACTGTTTGTGTAGATCGTACCTCTTGCGCTATCGCACCCCAGCAAGGATTTCCTCCTGTCCAAGACATAGTGAATGTTCCGTTCCCGCCCGTAATTCTGGTACTTCCGCCTGCTTCGATGACTGCCGCAGGAGATACATATTCATGCCATCGTTCTGTCTGGCCTGCACCGACAGTAAACGGCACCTTATCCTGTGAATCGAACACATCAATGATCCATGAATTATTATACTCAGTACTGATACTTACGCTCGGACCTCCGGGATTGCAACCGCCTGCCTGAGCCAGTTTTCCAAGGGGAGAGGTCTGATCGACCTTATTGAGAGAGACTGCACCTGCCATGAAATGATTGTCGCTTGCATCCCAGGTGACATTGACCGGATACGTACCGGAAACCGGAGCGACCAAATACCACAATTCGGCGCGGACAAGATTTCCGAATCCGTTTCGATCCTGACTGGTGATTTTTGTAAGATTAGTACCATTGTATGTTATTCTTACAACAGAACGTTCAGCACTATTCTGTCCTGAGCCGGTGCCGACAAATAAAATTCTATTCGGACCAGTGCCAACGGTAAGGTTGAATTCGAGATACGATACGCTGGTGCCGTTTTTCGATGCATTGTTGTCGAACGTAATATTGCCAACAGCCGGGTCGATGATATGATCGAACTCAAGGAACGCCTGATCCGGATCATTGTTGACAATCTTCAGGTCAAAGGCATCATGATTGCCAATCATGTTATTCAGGAAAATCTTGTAGTAATCTGCAGTGGTTATGACAGGGAACTCGGTTATCTTTTCCGTTGAATTGGAATAATAGACCTCTACCTTGGTATTCAGAGATTGATTATTTCTTGCAAAGATCGTGATATCATTTGATGATGTAAGATTCTTGCTGAATGTAACTCTGACAAACTCATTCTCGTAGATAGGTTCTGACCAGACATCATCTTTCTGACGTATCTGTTCATAGACATCAGAGATGATGCTTCTATTCTCATCCAGATGCAACGCACTTGATGCTTCGATGATCTCACCGAAACCCGGATCATCAGGAGTCAGTTCGAAGGTGTAGCTCTGCCCCGGCACTAGATCTGATTTGAACAGTACCCATGCTCCGTTGCATTGCTGATTCTGGAAGTCCCATGCTGAACATTTATACAGTTTGTTACCTTTCGCTTTATTGATAGTGACGGTCGCGGTAGTAAAGTTGATGGCAGTAGGATCTATCGCGTACAATTCAGCGAATCTTCCTTTGTTTGTCGGATGATCGATGCTGACGATATTCAGAACATTAAACTCTGCATTCTCGAACTCGATTGATTTAACCGAGATGTCATCTGGTTCGACTCTGACCTTGTATCGGCCTGAACCAGGAATTTGCGTATGCGATCTGCCTTTGTGATCATAAACAACAGTACCATCAAGATCAGTGATGATCAATCGTGCATCGATTGAATTTCCGTGCGCGTCTTTGACTGGTGCGCTGACATTCGTATCAAATGAAGTAAAACCAGTGACAGCAGGATGTCTAAATAAAGAGAAGATTCCAACAAGTAAGACAATAGCGATGAACACAGAAAGGTTCAGTCGTTGATAGGCCGTATGTTCAGTACTGCCATTCAGCAATCTTCGCATGAGCACGTCATGCTCAGGTTTGCTGATCGTCTTCTCCTTGAGAAGAGAGTTGAGATGGTCGAGCTTTCCATTTAGATCAGAATAAGTTTCCAACTGCGAACTGATTTCATCAAGACTCTTCTTATTCATTGGGATCTATCTCTTTCTTCTGCCTCTTTTTTGAGTGAATGCAAAATTGATAATAATCATGAAAAAGAGCACCATCATCTGCACCGGCGGCGGCAGCTGTGGAGGCTGACCTTTGTTCTTTTTGATGTACAGCATCAGCAGGACATTCATGATCATCAGGATCACAAAGGCAATGATCAATATCGACACGATCGATCCTGACGATCCTGGTTTTCGTGCGACTACAGCACCGCTCAGCAAGGATGTTCTCAATTCATCAGGAAGAACTTCGAACTTGACTTCTCGCTCAGTTGTCTTTCCGAGATAATTGACACGCACGAGTGCGGTGTAGATGCCTGTTCTGACATCTTTCGTATCCCAGAATCCAAATATGGTCGTGCCTGCGAACGGCTGGACATTGGCAGTCGCTGTCTTGAACACACCATATACTTTGTTGGCACCGTCGCGGATGATGACTTCAGCATAGACTCCCTCGATCTTCTCAGGCCAATCGTTGAACAGAGAGATCTGGATATCATTTATCTTTCCGAGCTGGAAATTAGGAGAGGCGATGCCATCAATAGTAATCCGCGGACCGCCAATAACTAAGTCAGTCTCCTTGATGACCATCTTTTCACCATAGTATAACCGTGCAATGGCATGGTAGCGACCAGGAACTAGTTTCTGGTCAAGGACTCTGACATCCTTTCGCTGATCTCCAGGACTTAATGCACCAAACACATAGTCTCTCCTGACGACTGAGTTGCCATCAACATCGATGAGTTCGACATTTGCTTTGAACTCATCTATCTTTTCCGCTCCTTCGTTCATGATGGCGAATGAGAACGCCAAGTCATCTGTAATTTCAGGATTGTTGGTAGTAAATTTCAGTGAAGCATATGTTCCGGCGTACGGAGATTTTAATATGAGCTGATGCACCACTGATAACTTACTGCTGACCGTCACTTGCTGATCATATCCTGATGTCGCTTCTTCTACGACGATATTGATGATATTATCTCCCGGCTTACGCAATTCGTACGGCACCGCGACTCTATAATGCACAGTGATCTCATTATCTGCAGCAGACAGATGGACCGTACTTTTCTCAAGCAGCACATAACTTGCAAGCTCTCCTTGTGGATAGAGTATCGCGTCAAAGTCCTTATGGTCATTATTGACCACGTTGAAACTAAATTCTTGCTCAAGATTAGGGCCAAATGGTTCAACAATCCTTGCTGGCGTCACACCGATTGCATGTGCTGCGTTGATCAGAGTGATGAACATGACAAAGAACAATACAACTCTGACTGTCTGTTGCTGCTTCATGACTGCAAACCTCCGACAATAACTGTTGAAGATCGGTTGCCTGGCGGTTCAGAATTAGGAACAGTGATCTCGAGATCGAGCCCTGCGGTATCACTGGCATTCGTGAAGTTGAGGAATCCAACTGCGAATGTCGCTGAACGGGTGACTGGCGTATATGTTGTCTGTGATTTGGTGAATGCGAACGAACCGCTCTCGTTTGTCGTGTTAGCTTTGTAACGGAATGTCGTATTACCTAACCCAGATGTATTCCAGAGATCGTTCAAGGCCCGGATAGTAATATTGACTTGAACATTCGAATCACTTTGGACGATGAATGGCTGCGGATTATTGTCCGCTGTATCATTGGTCTGTGTAACAGCGAGATAACCGAAGTTGGAAGTGTTCTGTATCAGCGTTATACTTACCAAGGAGGATATAGAGAAATTAAATGTCGGCGAATATGTGCTGTAATTGAATCCGTCGTATGCACGGACACTCCAGTTGTAATAACCGCATTGATCGACAGTGCTCAATTCAGGCGAAGTGAAATTAGTGCCGCTGATATTTGCGAAGTACTGATTTGCACACAGCTGACTGGTGAGGTTCAGATCATATGTGATATTATTATTGTCAGCATCTGTTGAATTCTCCCAGCTGAAGCTGACGTTCAGAGTAGTCAACGTATTGTTTCCATTGTTCGGCCTGGTAAGGTTCGGAGCGGTCGGTGGATTATTCGGTGAGAACAGTTTTATTTCCTGTGCGATATGACCCAAGCAGCCATCAGGAGTCCATGACATCGTCACAGTGCCATTCACGGTCGTATTTTCAGTGCTGCCTGCTGCTTCGATGACTGCCGTAGGAGATACATATTCATGCCATCGTTCTGTCTGGCCTGCACCGACAGTGACAGGAGCCTTGTCCTGTAAATCAATCACATCAACTACCCATGAATAATTGAACAGAGTTCCTACATCAAGGGAATTGGCACCGACTGTACAGCCACCAGCCTGCACCAGTTTTCCGAGAGGAGCGCTCTGGTGAACATTCGCGAGCGATATCGCACCGGCCATGAAATGATTATCAGACCCATCCCAGGTGACGTTGATTAAATTGTTCCCGGATGGCGGATTGACGAGGTACCATAACTCAGCACGGACGAGATTTCCGAACCCACCTCGGTCCTGACTGGTAATCTTAACGAAATTTAAGCCAGCATATGTTATGCTCACGACAGAACGCTCAACACTGTTCTGACCCTGGCCAGTCCCTACGATGAGGATCCTATTTGATTGAGTGCCGACTGTATGATTGAGTTCCAGATAAGAGACACTGGTGCCGTTTTTCGATGAATTATTATCGAACTCGATGAGATTGGAGTTGTTATTTGTCGTGAAGTTCAATGTGCCATTCGTGATGCAGTTGCCTGAGGCATCACAGGAAGTGAGGTTGAAGAAGTGAAGCGTGCTGTTGACTAATGCAGTGAGGTTGATCATGTGATCAGTGACTGAATCACGTATGAATCTATTGGTGCCAAGCGCGACTGTTGTTCCGTAGTTGATGGATGAGTTCGAGACTTCATTGGTCGTCCAATTGACGATGGCGGACTGGTTTGTGATGTTGTAGACAGTGACGCTCAGAACAACCGGCGGCGTCACATCTCCGTTCGATACCGTAGTGAAGTTGAAGGTGCCATTTGTCTGGCAGTTGTTGGAAGGGTCGCACGAAGTAAGATTGAAGTAATAGAATGTACCGGCAGCTAAACCTGTGATGTTCATGCTGCGGAAGCCTAGGAAGCTTGTGTTTGTCTGATTGGTTCCCAGAGCAAGTGTTGTTCCGTACTTCACCGTACCGTTCGCATTCTGACTCGTCGACCAGTTGATCGTCACTGATTGATTGGTGACGATCGAGACATTGATCCCCGAAAATATAGGTGCGACAGTATCACTGACAGTGACATTGAATAATGTCGAGTTCTTATTGTTGCTGGTATCGTTGACGGTGACGTTGATCATATGGATTCCGAGTGAAATATTTGAAACATTCGTGAAAAAGCCGGTCGTCGCATTGATGGTGAAGTTGCTCGTATCGTTGCTGCTGTATTTATCAAAGAAGGGATCAGTAGAATTGATATTCAGAGTCAATGTGGTTCCGAATTCTAAAATGATATTGGTTATTGTCTGATTGAAAGTTGGAGCTTTTGAGTCGTTGACCGTAACGTTGAACAAAGTTGAATTACGGTTGTTGGAAGTATCATTGACACTGACATTAATCATATGAAGTCCAAGCTTTGGTATTGAATTGTTCTGGAAGAGACCGGTTGCTGTGTTGATAGTGAAGTTAGTCGTGTCGTTGCTG
>OZ246410.1:135401-773982 GCA_965231065.1 uncultured Methanosarcinales archaeon
GTTCTGGAAGAGACCGGTTGCTGTGTTGATAGTGAAGTTAGTCGTGTCGTTGCTGCTGTATTTATCAAAGAAGGGATCAGTAGAGTTGATGTTCAGGTTTAATGCAGTTCCTGCTTCTAAAATGATATTGGTTATTGTCTGATTGAAAGTTGGAGCTTTTGAGTCGTTGACCGTAACGTTGAACAAAGTTGAATTACGGTTGTTGGAAGTATCATTGACACTGACATTAATCATATGAAGTCCAAGCTTTGGTATTGAATTGTTCTGGAAGAGACCGGTTGCTGTGTTGATAGTGAAGTTAGTCGTGTCGTTGCTGAAGTATTTATCCAACAGAACATTATCCGAAGCATTGATGTTCAGGTTTAATGCAGTTCCTGCTTCTAAAAGGATATTTCCGATTGTTTGGTTGAAGAACGGAGGGGTAATATCAGCAGGATTCGCCAGTGTCGTGAAAGAGCTGTTTGAATCATTACAATTATTGGATGCGTCACAGGAAGTGACATTGAAGAAGTAGAACGAATTGGCGCTCAAGTTGGTAAGGTTGAACTGATGGAATATGGTACCGCTCGCGTTCGTCGCGTTAAATCCAAGAGCAGCCGTCGTTCCCCATCGTATGGTACCGTTCGCATTCTCGTTAAATGTCGACCAGTTGATCAATGCGGTTTGATTGGTCAGATTCTGAACATTGATGTCAGAGATATTCGGCGGAATCGTATCAGGGAATACCGAAGTATTGTAGAAGACGGTTCCATTGAAACCTGCTGTCGCGTTGGCTACTGTAGCAGATGCACAACCAGTACCAGAAGGATCCTGCGTATCCAATTGTGCTCGTCCGCCCAACGTTATATTAGTGAACGATGATGACGTGAGATTCTGATATGAATATACGATTCTTCCTCCACCGCCACCACCGCCTGCACAGTTATCACCGCCTGCTGCATTCGTTGAACCGCTGCCTCCCATTCCGCCGCTCGCATCTATGGTTCCTGAACTTAAACGTAAACGTTTAGCTATCAATATGACATGGCCGCCGCTTCCGCCGCCTCCTGCTGAGTCATCAGTCGCATCCGCTGTGCCGCCTACCTGTCCTGAAACATTGATCGTCCCTAAGATATTGATCTCTCCTTCCTGCGCATTGACTCTGAATCCTCCGCCACCACTGCCTCCTAAATAACCAGTATCTCCTGACGAACCACCACCGCCTGAACCGATGAGCACTGAATAATTACCTAATTGAGAACCGTTTGCATTGATTGTCAATGGATAAACAGAACCACCTGCTCCACCAGTCGATCCTGAAGCAGATTTACCTCCTAAGCCACCGACTCCACCGAATCCTCCGCCTCCTCCTGCACCGCTTTCAGTGGTTGTTGCACCGTCACTTCCGCCACCACCACCGCCTGTCAAAGCAGTACATGCTGCTGTTCCATTCACACTGGTATTCCCATTAACTCCCTGATTCGCACATCCTGATGCTACTCCTGCGCCTCCTTTACCTCCGCTGAAATTACCTTTTACGATTCCGGTCGATAAAAGAGTGAAATTTCCATTCACTCCGAGAGATATGTTTACAAATCCTGTGCCTCCTCCGCCAGGCTGTCTATAACCACGATATTCACAGATCGTCAGATTTCCGGCAACGATGATCTTAGAATAGGTGTTCACCTCTCCGCACAACCCGATATCATTGGAAATGTTGATCTCCAAGATCGCTGAAGGATCGATGATCTGATCGAACTCAAGGAATGCCTGATCAGGATCATCATTCACGACCTTGAGATCGAAAGTATCATGACTGCCGACCATACCGGTCAGAAGCAATCGGTATTGTTTTGTTTCATTGATGATCGGGAACTCAGTGATCTTTTCTGTCGAGTTGAAATAATAGACTTCAACTTTTGTATGCAAGGACTGATTATTTCTGGCGTAGATGGTGATATCATTGGTTGCGGTCAGATTTCTCTCGAAGGTGACTCTGATAAATTCATTCTCGTAGATCGGTTCAGTCCAGAAGCCATCCTGCCAACGGATCTCATCAAAGACACTGGAAAGGAATTCTCGATCCACATCCAGATGCACTGCATTCGAAGCCTCGATGACTTCACCGAAGCCTGGATCGTCAGGAGTCAGTTCGAATGTGTAACTCTGTCCGGGGATGATGTGCTTGAATAATGTCCATTCTCCAGTACATGTCTGGTTCTCAAAGTCCCATGCTCTGCACTTCATGAGCTTTGTTCCTTTCGCTTTGTCTATCGTGACAGTCGCCTTCGTGAAATTGACAGCGGTCGGATCTATCGCGTACAATTCAGCGAAGCCTTGTTTCTTCTTTGGATTATCGATCTTGACGAACTTGTCAGGCTGTAACTCAGCATCTTCGAACTCTATGGATTTGATGACATTGTCTTGCGGCTCGACTTTGATCCTGTATTTTCCTTGAGCGTGATCAAGCGCATGTTCCTTGCCTTTGTGATCATAGATGACAGTATCATTATCAGCAGTCAATACGACTCTTGCATCGATCTGATCGCCATGTGCATCAGTGATTACTGTTGTCGCATTATCCACTGAACTGAATCCAGTAAGAGACGGCGATTCTATGAATGTGAATAACACCAGAAGTATCATCACTGCGACAAATCCAGTCGCAAGGATATGTGACCGTGCATCTGCCTTGAATTTATTTTTCAGACCTACTGCCTTCTCGATATAGGAATTGATCTCTTGTTTGAATGTCTCTTCTGACTTATTCTTCAAGATATTCTGTTTGTAGATACGATGTTCGAGCTTGCTGATCTTTCCTTGATTCAGAAGTACATCAATGTACTCGAGTTTACGTTCTACTTTCAAGCATGCCCTGATCCGTGCATCGATTTCAGCTAAGTGGTGCTTACGCATGCGCACCTCGTTTTTTCTTTGCACGATGATAGCATGTCCATATCGTTCTATCATCTCTTTGTAGCAGAACAGCAATCTCGTGATAGGACAGATTCTGTTTTTCTTTCATATATTCAACAACAGCTTCGAGTGTTGCTACTGTTCGATCAGCGAGCACAGAAACAGGAATGATAACATCAGAAAATGGGACAGACTGCTTAGAACTACGGTTTTTGGGGTCTTCACCGCCTTTGTTCACTTAAAATCCGCCAATTATACCTACAATGTAGGTATATTGTTTATAAATGTTCCTTTTAATACTTACAATGTAAGTAAAATATCATTTTAACATCCATACTTACAATGTAAGTATAGTATAAAAATAACATTTCAAATAGTTAGCTAATATCAAAAAATACATTAAAAAACGAAACTCAGAATTGTAACACACATCAGGAAAGCGTCTATGGACCTTTAATCTAGATTTCAGAAACATTTAAATATTAGATTGATCCAAAGAATCCAATAAAGAGGTTTAAAGAGGATGACAGACGATAATAGCAGTAAATTGGTTATACTTCTTGTTTTGATTGCGCTTGTTCTGAGTGTTGTTTTTACATGGAAAGTACTCGATCATCAGATAATCAGCAATAATAATGAAGAGTCAGTCGGCAACGCTGTTGCAAGTCAGCCTCATGCCGAAGTGACACAAGGCAAAGTAGGTATCACAATTCTACCAGCAGAATCAAGTGGAGGAGCATAAAGATGGCAGACATTTCAAATAGAGCATTAGGTATCTTAGTGAGTTTAGCACTCGTCATATCATTAGTAGGATTATTTAGTCTACCGAAAGGCAGTCTAATCACCGGCTTAGGAACAACCGGAGAAGCAAAGATCAATATCACTTCATTAGCAGAATTGAACGTTTCAGTCGCAGTCATCGACTTCGGTAACGGAACAGTCGGCGGTCAGCCGAATTGTACGTTGACGACGTCAGAAGCGACTGGAGATCCAAGAAATTGCTTCACACCGTCTGGAAGCAGCGGCGATGGTGCGACCAATGGATTCAATGTCACCAATACTGGAAATGTCAACTTGAATATCACCGTAAACTCATCGAAGAACGCGACCCAGTTCTGGGGAGTCGCAGTCGACTGGAATCATTTCAGATGGAAATGTTCTGGCAATGGAACAGCTGAACAGCTTGCTTCATATACGGTTGTCAATGTGAGTAACATCTTGTGTACGTCATCATTATCATCAGTCGATGGCAATGATGTAGAACGAATGGATATCAACATCACAGTCCCAGGTAACCTGACTGGCGGAAAGAACACATCCGCCATCATAACATTTACCGGATCACAATCTTAGAGAAGATTGTGTTCTGATCAGATCAATCAGTACGAGTTACACAATGGACAAATTATCAGATAAATCAGTGCTCATCATCGCAGCTCTTGCCATGATGACTTCTTTATTTGGATTAGTAAGTCTAGAACATCATCCCTTCAGTACATCCGGCTATGGGACGACTGGAGAGGCGAAGATCAATATCACGACATTAGCAGAATTGAATGTATCGGTAGCGGTCATTGACTTTGGTAACGGTTCTATTGTCGGTGCGAACTGCACACTCACGACATCAGAATCCACCGGCGATCCGAGAAACTGCTTTACACCGACTGGTTCAAGCGGCGATGGAACAACTCGTGGATTCAATGTCACCAATACTGGAAATGTCAATCTCAATGTCACAGTCAATTCATCCAGAAATGCAACGCAGTTCTGGGGAGTCTCAGTCGACTGGAATCATTTCAGATGGAAATGTTCTGGCAATGGAACAGCTGAACAGCTTGCTTCATATACGGTTGTCAATGTGAGTAATGTCTTATGCACTTCGACATTATCATCAGTTGATGGAAATGATGTAGAGAGACTAGATATCAACATCACTGCACCTGGAAATGCGACAGGTCTCAATACCAGCGCGATCATAACATTCACCGGAACACAATCATAAAGGCATTCTAGTCAATGATGCGCATACACCATGGATCAACTATCAGATAAATCAGTACTCATCTTTGTTACGATCGCTCTGTTGGTTTCTTTATTCGGATTTGTGAGCATACAATATCACCCATTTAGTATCACGGGATTAGGAACGACAGGGGAGTCGAAGATCAATATCACGACATTAGCAGAATTGAATGTATCGGTAGCGGTCATCGACTTCGGTAACGGAACAGTCGGCGGTCAGCCGAATTGTACGTTGACGACATCGGAAGCGACTGGAGATCCAAGAAATTGCTTCACACCGTCCGGAAGCAGCGGTGACGGAACGACCCGCGGCTTTAATATTACCAATACAGGCAACGTTAATCTGAATATAACTGTCAATTCATCAAAGAATGCCACACAATTCTGGTTAGTCTCTGATGTATGGAATCATTTCAGATGGAAATGTTCTGGCAATGGAACAGCTGAACAGCTTGCTTCATATACGGTTGTCAATGTGAGTAACATCTTGTGTACGTCATCATTATCATCAGTCGATGGCAATGATGTAGAACGAATGGATATCAACATCACAGTCCCAGGTAACCTGACTGGCGGAAAGAACACATCTGCCATCATAACATTTACCGGATCACAATCGTAAACATCAAAAGTTTATTAAACAAAGCGTCACCATATGATACTATGAAACAGATATTAATTGCTTTATGTTTACTGGCGATCCTGGCGCCAATAAACGTCGAAGCACTCGGTCTCCGCAGCGATAATCTCCGTGTCAATATTAAGTATACGCCGGGGTTTGAAGAGACGTATTATTATTCTGTTGTCTCTCATGACGATAAGCCTGTCGATGTAGAGATCTATGTAATCGATGATGATTCAGACGGAACAACCTACAGCATGGCAAAATACATCACCCCCAATGTCTATGTTCTGAAGGATGTGAGCACATTTCATGAACCATTTTTCACAGTTACGGTAAAACTCCCTGAAGAGCTCCCTGAACCAGGAATCCACAAGGTTCATGTTGTTACCCGAGAAATAGCACAGGACAAAGGAGGATTCTCAGTCCGTACTGCCATTGAAGCACTTTATTACATAGAAGTACCGTATGAAGGTCAGTACCTCAAACACACTTTAGCTGCAGAAAGTGTCAATCAGGGAAAACCGATACCGATCACAGTAACGACGACTAATGTCGGAAAAGAAGCGATCCAGGAGTTGTATGCTGATTTCAAACTCTTTGATCTGAATAATAAGGTTGTTGATACAACCACGATGGATCCGATACGCGTCAATGGTCAGGAAAGCAAACAGACGCACCTTGAGATCCCGACGACTGATCTGAAACCAGGACCATACAATCTCACTGCATCCATCCACTATGATGGACATGATGCATTTGATGCAGTTTCTCTCAAGGTCGGAGAACTGGCGTTCCAGATCACTAACCAAACTCAGCAGATAACGACAGGAAAAATCAATGAATTGTTTGTTGAGACAGAAAGTGAATGGGCGGATCCTGTGAATAACGTCTATGCAGAGGTATCTGTCGGAAATCGTCCGGCAGTAAAAACAGTCTCAGAGAACTTCGCCGGATTCGAACGGAAACAACTAAAGACATTCTTTGATGCGACAGGACTATTGCCCGGAACCTATCCGATGGTGATGACTGTCTTTTTCGACGGCAAATCAGTTACAAAGACAGAGAAGATCAAAGTAGTAAGAGAAGGGTTCTTGCGCATACCAGGCGGAGATCTCTCCTTGACGAACGTACTATTCCTTATTGCCTTCATGATAATCATAATGATCAACATAATATTATTTGTAGTGTTAGTAAAAAAGAAGGATGAACATGAAAACAACAAATAAGAAAACAATATACCGTACCATAAAACTGATTTTTGTGATTATCGCGATGCTGATCATTGCCATCAATGTCATACAGCTTACCTACGTCACGTATCAGAACCACAGGATATATGACAGCAAGATCATCAATGCAACCATGATCATAGGGAATCAAGTAGGCCTTGCAGGAGATACCGATGTCCTGAATTTCGGCATCGTACCGCCCGGAGCAGCTTCGAAAAAGACCATTACGCTATATCATGAATATAAGGAACCTCTGGAAATTAGGGTCATATACGAAGGAAGCATAACACCGTATCTGACACCAATTGAACCATTCATCCTGGAACCGAAGAACGAAACAAGTATTGCCATAATCGCAACTGCTTTGACCTACGGTCCTGCAAAATATAATGGTACGGTGACCATACTCTATCTCAAAACATGAAGATCAGGGAACCAAAACGGCTGATTGCGACCATTCTTGTTATCTATATAGTCTACAGCTCATTGATACTCATCGATAACTTCTCACGACCGACGCAAGAGCCGCTCAATCCCATAACAGGAAGAGTCTCAACCGGGGTCGTATTCATCAACATACTTCCCAACGAAACTGCCCCTGAAGCCGTAACAGCTCCAGAAAATGTGACAACAACGCATAAGCAAGCAGGAGATGCCACGCTCTTTTATCCGAATATTCCCGGAACAAAGGCTCCTCTGTTCTTTATCGGTGACTTTGCTACGAATGATGTGCTTGAAATGGAACTTGCCATAGGCGAGACCGGTGAATTCATCTTTAACGGCAAATCATATTTCATCAAGATTGACGAGGCAAAGGAGAATGGAATCCAGATTGAAATCATCCCGCCACCGACAAAATACTTCGTTCCCTTCCAAGGTTTGCTCAGCATTGATCTCAATCTCGATACCGTACCGGATATCACCATAGAAGCGATCGCAAAAGAAGATGCGACCAGATTCTTGCTCACGCTGTCACGGATTCGACCGCCGGCACCGCGTCTGCCAATAGGGATTACGCTCATAACAAAGAAGCTGCAGAACATCAAAACACTAGTGTGGACACTGTCCGGTATCGCACTACTGCTTCTCATCGTGATTTATTTTGAATTAAAACGCAGCACACTGCAAAACCTGAATGCAGAGAAAATTCTAAGCGGATACATAACATCAGCGATCAAGAGCGGATTTACTGATTCCCAGATACAGGAGAAGCTCGTGAAACATGGATTTGCAAAGAAAGAAGTCAATCATGTGCTCTCTCGCATCAGATCAAAGAACACTGTACCAAAGAAACAGTAGTTTGTTATATGCTCTGATGAAATCAGAGCCCTGACCTTGGATGGTGAGGCAATTCTTCTCCATCGTGACCTTAGTCACAGGATCTGTCTTCAGATAGATCACCATAGCATGTCCTTCTTGATTCTGACAGGTGACAATCGGTCTGTCGCTGCAGGCAGTCACATTGCTGGTGCACGCAGCGACCAATCTGATGCCGTGCAGCGTATTCAGTGAACGCGCGATATCGGCAGCTGCAAGAGTCATGAACGTCAGATTCTCATTCGGATCAAAGGTCAAATACGCTCCGGTAAGATTGTTCAGATTAAGAAGTGTAAAGAATTTATTCGGATCGCCATTGACCGATACATTCTTCACCTGACTCGGTGAGTATCTGAACTCAAGCTGATAGACCTGATTGATGTAGGGATTCTTGATCTCGGTCTGCCAAAATGCTCCTGATTTGACAAAGACAAAGCCATTTGAAGTCTCAGTCTCGGCTTTCGGATGTATCTTATTGAAAATAAACAGGCCAATGCCAAAAAAGATAAGCGAAAGAACTATGATGAGTAAGAATAGCACGCCGACGTTATCTGATTCTTTCTTAGTTGTTTTTTTAATTTGTTTGACCATCGAAGACTCCATAGAGCGTGTATCTCAAATTATCGAGCATGCCTAAAAGACTATATTCATCAGTAGCCGTAATGGATATGCAATGGTCAGTCACTGATGTTTCTGTCGCATCTCCATACGCAAGCGTCAGAAGCGGCACCGCAGCTGTCGCATTCGCACACGTCACCACCGGAAATTTATATTTCGTCGTAGGTGCGGTCACAGCAGAGAAGACCTGCTTTCCGTACATATCCTGAAACAGTTCAGCGAGCTGGAATTTGAACAAATCAATCACTTGCAGCTGTGTTGAAGTATTGATGAACGGATCAAATGCGATAATTAATGCCTGACTGTTCTTTAATTCTCCGATGACATCATCAGATATATTGAATTTCAAGACTTGCTGCGGTGAATAAAAAAAAGTGACATCTTTCTTGTTTATCTTCGTGATCCACTGATTATTGACATATTTGAATGTGTATTTTCCGAAGACCTGGTCTGAATTGGTATTCTGGTTCTGTAAAAAGATTCCGCCAACACCGCCGATCATCAAGACCGCAAGGAAGATAGCAAGATAGATGCCAGTATTGTTCTTCTTTTTCTGCACTTCATAATCTCTGAATTGACGGTGCTTCTTCATGGTATTTTGTGTTTTTATCAGATATATAAAGCTTATCAGAAGAACGTGATAAAAATAAGCCTCTGATGGATAACGCCCGGCATGCCGTGCGGACCCACCATCGGATTTGCTATCGCAAAAGCCTCTGATGGGAGTTGCACCCACGACCTTGGCTTTACGAAAGCCACGCAATAGCTACTATGCTACAGAGGCACTGAAAGAACTAGTCAATAGCTTACTTTTAAAGGTTTTCTAATATCTTCTGCTTTGTCTTGAACTTCGTCTGGCATTCGAAGCAGATGACATGCTTCTTGCCTTTCTTATCTTTAACATACGTTCCGACAATCTTCTTGAGGAACAACTCAGCAATCTGTTTCTTGCATAGCTCGCATTTCATGAGTAGGAAGAACTATCAAATATATTTAAACCTGTCCATTGCTATGCACAACGTTTATTAAGGCCGTCCTTTTAATATGAAACATGGTCAGAATCGCGATTGTTGACAATAATAAACTCAAGGATATGGATAAGAAGAAACATATTCAGAGCATCTGTCCGGTCAACAGAACAGGAACCGAATGCATATACTTTCAGGGAGAGAAGCTCCAGATAGATGAAGTCACCTGCATCGGCTGTGGTATCTGCGCGAATGCTGCGCCTGAAGCGATCCAGATCATAAATCTACCGGAACAACTACGATCATCACCGATTCATCGGTATGGTCTCAATAAATTTGTCCTGTATTCATTGCCGACACCGATCTTTGGTAAGGTAGTCGGCATTCTCGGAAAAAATGGTGTCGGTAAAAGTACTGCGATCAAGATCCTGGCAGGGATCATAAAACCTAATTTCGGCGAGGACAAGGAAGTGAATTATGATGAGTTGATAAAACGATTCAAAGGCAGTGAGACACAGAAATTCTTCGAGAAGATCAAGAAAGGAGAGATCAAGATCGCATATAAACCGCAGGAGATCGATCAGATACCGAAAAGTTATTCCGGCACAGTCAAAGGACTGTTAGAAAAAGTGGATGAGAAGAAAGAGTTCAGCAAAGTCGTGGAATTATTTGATTTGAGCGGAATCTTAGATAATGATATCAAAAAGCTTTCTGGCGGAGAATTACAGCGAGTTGCTATAGCAGCGACATTCCTGAAAAAAGCAAACTTCTATGTCTTTGATGAGCCAACATCGTACCTTGATATCAAACAACGACTCAAGATCTCGAAAGCGATCAAAGAACTCGCTACCAACGATATCGCAGTCATGGTGATCGAGCACGACCTCATTATCTTGGACCACATGACAGATCTGATCCAGATCATGTACGGTAAACAGACCGCATGGGGTACGGTAAGTCAGCCGCGGACGACGAGAGTCGGTATCAATACCTATCTCTCCGGCTACCTGAAAGAAGAGAATATCAGGATCAGGGAGAAAGAGATAAAGTTCAACGCGAAACTAGCAACTGAAGCAGTGAAAAAAATCAAGTTAGCAGAATGGAACGATATGGAGAAGAAGCTTGGCAAATTTAGACTTACGGTCACGCCAGGTTCGGTGAACTTGAATGAGATTGTCGGTCTCTTAGGAGAGAATGGCATCGGTAAGACTACCTTCGTACGATTGATTTCCGGAGAACTGAAACCCGATACTGGTAATGAACAAGTCAAAGCGCGCATCACCTACAAACCACAGTATTTGATCCCGAATGATGAACTAGTCATGACATATTTAGATGAAACAATCAAGAAACACAAGAGCGAGATCATCGACCCGCTGAACATAGAAGATCTGTACATGAGTCAGCTCAATGAATTATCAGGCGGTGAACTGCAGAAGGTGATGATCGCGAAGGCATTAGGCCAGCAATCTGACCTCATACTGTTGGACGAGCCGTCTGCACATCTTGATGTAGAACAACGATTGATTGTCTCGAAAGTAATCAAGGATATCGTCCAGAAATATTCACGAAGCTGTCTGGTCGTCGATCACGACCTCTTATTCATCGACTATCTGTCAGATAGAATTGTCGTCTGCGACGGAAAACCGGCCATCCATGGTGGTATCTACGGTCCGTTCAGCATGGAAGAAGGTATGAACCGATTCTTGAGTAATCTCCATATCACCGTACGAAGAGATCTGGAATCAAACAGGCCACGCATCAATAAACCTGATTCACAAATGGACCGAGAACAGATAAATTCAGGTAAGTTGTATTATACACATTAGATCCGTATCTTTCTTGCAATCACCAAGAAACCAGAATGCTGTCGTTCAGAGATTGGCTTTATTTTCTTCGCCTGGACATCCCACGGTTGTTCGATAATCTCAACGGTCTTTATGTGGACGAGCTTCGTCATGCTTAGTGTGTTGTTGAATTCACTGACTGAGGTGAGATTCGGCGAGTAAGAAACAAGGAATCCTCCTAACTTGATCGCTTGTTCTGCTGATTTGATTGCATTCCACGGCTCTGGAAGGTCTAAGAAAACAGCATCGACATCTCTGATGACAAGATCTTCATACATACTCTTACGATGGATATCTACGTTCTTCAGATCCAATTCAATGATATTTTTTTCGACGATCTTGATATGCTCATCTTTCACTTCAAATGTATGGACCTTCTTGACGATATTTGCGAGGAAACATGCGACACCGCCTGAACCAGAACCGCCTTCTATGACGATTGAATCTCTGCCTAATCCTAATTCACCAATGATAAAGCCGATATCTTTGAGTAATGGTATCTGCGCCAGTCGATCGATCTTCCGGTACAGATCAATAAAGGAAGGGGAATAGACAGTACATTCTTCATGATGGTCTGAGAAGATGATATCGCCATCATTCGCTTTCTTCAAGTCAACAGCCTTGATGACACCATACTTGGTATGAAAGTCTTTATCGAGGTCTTTGATGAAATACTTGTCTCCTTGCTTCGTTTCCAGTATCTTCTTGATTTTCATGACATCTGAAAATAGGGAAAGAGTTAAATACCTTTCTGTTGACTAATGCATCATGAAAACGATCGTTGTGACAGGTACCCCGGGTACTGGAAAGACTACGGTAGCGAAGAAAATAGCGAAGCAGAAAGGCTATGTCTACATTGATGTCAAGAAGCTCATCAAAACATTCAAGCTAAATGAGAAATATGACAAGAAAAGGAATAGTTGGATCATCGATATGAAACGATTAAATGAACTATTGATCAGCACCATCAAAGCGGCAAAATATGTCAATGTCAAAGGCATTGTGTTTGATTCACATCTCGCTCATTATCTTCCAAAAAGATACGTCGATCAATGCATCGTTACACGAACAGAACCAAAGAGACTCTATTCGCGACTCAAAAAAAGAAAATACTCCAAGATAAAGATCAATGAGAACATGGAAGCAGAAATCATGCAGATTATTCTTGAAGAAGCGCGTTCTTTGAAGCACCACATAAAGGTTGTTTGGACATAAGCTTTAAATAGAGAACTTGCTTAAAACTCATTTAAAGCTGTCGCGACAGCTTAAGAGGTATATACCATGAAAGACGGAAAAATGACATGTATGGGCGGCTACTGCGGCTCATGCAGAGGAGTAGGAAAGTTAGTACTCGGTTTGGCAGTATTAGCTAACATCTACTGGCTTAATTGGCCATGGGGAGTATTTATCGGTGTTGCACTTGCAGTTGCAGGTCTAGCAAAGTTAATGAAACCAAGTTGTGGACACTGCATGTAAATGCAGTTCCTTTTTATTTTCTATCATGACATTTTCAGATGATGTATATTTTTTATGCAAGAAGATTCCAAAAGGAAGAGTTTCTACGTACAAAGAGATCGCAAGAGCCATGAAAACAAAAGCATATCGCGCAATTGGGCAAGTCTTGAAAAATAATCCTGATGCACCACACACACCGTGTCATCGCATTGTCGCTTCTGATGGTTCTATCGGTGGTTTTATGGGAAAGACATCCGGAAAAGCGATTCAGAAGAAAATAAGACTGTTACGTAAAGAAGGAATAAAAGTAAAAAATAAAAGAATCGTAAACTTCAAAAAGATAGTTTACAAATTTTAAACAAGGTCCTTTTCAGTCAAGATGGTGACTCGTGCATTCACTGGTCGGACCTTTGAGTCCATCGCCACTAAATACCTTACGTGTGCTTTCTCTGCGGTCTCTGCGATATCTCTATCGACTGCGCCGTCAAAGACGATCGCATAGATTCCTGAACTGAGGCTCTTGATTGTCGAGACCAATTCAGTGACTGGTATCTTGCCAAGTACATTCATCTCTGCATCAAGGATTGATGCTCCTCGTGTACCGACTTGTCCAGAAAGCAACGTTTTAAACGTCTCTTTCTCTTCATCCGATAATCGAGCGCGAGATACTGGTCTCGGTCTTGATTCTTCAACTGGTGCTGCTCGCTCTTCTCGTTCCTGTCTCTGAGTTTTTCTTTCAGGGACATGACCTAGATGAGGTCGTGGCATCGGTTTTGAATGAGCTAATTCTTCCTTGGCCTGTTCAGCTGGCATTCTTGACCTCAATGCTTTATGAATTTCCTTCATCTGAAGCTCTTCGACTTCCTTGCCATCTGGTGCTTTTGTTACGAAATCAATTTCTGCAACAGCGAGTAATTCTCTTAAGATAAGATCGCCGCCTCGGTCTCCATCAACGAATGCAACTGCTTCTTTGCCTTTGCATAGCTCAATGATTCCCTGCGGAACAGACGTGCCGTTCATCGCGACTGCATTCTTGATGCCGTGTTTCAATAGATTGACGACATCAGCGCGTCCTTCGACGATGATGATCTCATCTGATTCAGTGACTGCCGGTCCTGCTGGCAATCGGTCTGCTGTCAATTCGACAACTTCCATGACTCGTACTGATTCAGCGACTTCTTGCGCTAATTCAGCAGAATCTGCCATAGAACTGTCCATCAAGCTTCGCAAGAGCTCTTTTGCTCTGTCGATGACTTGTTTTCTCTTCGATACACGGACATCTTCGATGTTCGTGATCTTGATTTTTGCGTTGCAGGGGCCTATTCTCTGGATTACTTCCAAAGCTGCTCCTACGATCGCTGTCTCTGCTTTGTCTAAGCTTGAAGGTATTGTGATTGTGCCTAATGTCTTGCCGCTCTTTATTTCGTGCGTGACCTCGATCCTTCCAATTCTTCCGCTTCTTTGAAGCTCTCGCAGTTCTAATTCAGAACCTAAAAGTCCTTCTGTCTGACCGAAGATAGCTCCGATCATATCTGGTTTATCAACTGTACCATCGATTTCGATGTTAGCGCTGATCAAGTATTTTGCTGCTACTTGTGCAATTTTTGCCATTGTGTTTCCTCCATATAGCAATAACTTTAAGAAAGACGGATCAAAGTTTTTTGACCGTTGTGAGCATGAATATGCGTTTTCTCTTAAAGTTATTTTATTTGTTATTATTTTCTTAGAACTAAACCCCTTATCTCAAATTACTCAGTTTCTCTGATACTATGTAATTGTTTAAATGGTCAGGATCAAACTTGAATTTGAAATTCTGAATTTAGTTCCAATGAATGTGATTATGATGCCCATCTACTAACCCCCACGTTCCTTGCTTGGCCATCTCCCGATTGAATATCGTTCGAGTCCTGCTGTTCGCAGGCTTCCACCGTAAGCTCCCGAAGGTACTCTCATAATGGGCTGTATTATGCATGAGTGTCTTCATTTCATCGTATGTCGATAAGACACACTCGAAAAGGACCCATATGCACAATAGTATTATTTGGTTTTGCCTATTATATAAACATTGTGTATGAATTATAATGTTTATAATTATTATATTTTTTAATAAAGAATCGAAAGATAAGGTCAGATGAGTTTTAAGGCTCATCTATGCCTTATTCAAGGGTTGGGTTGAATATAAACCCCATACACAGGACTTTTGAGGTTCCTGTGCTGAGGAAAAGAGGTGTTTAGACCGTGATTATCTTTTGATTCTTTACTATCTAGTGTCTAATATATATGTTCTAGTATATAAATGTTACTAATTATAACTACTAAGAAGGAGTAAATAAACAGATATTTATAGAGGAGTCAAGAAACATACAATATGCCGACCATAACACGTGAAAAGTTCAAGACGATGAATGATGTCTTCGACAACAAGACAAATCGCAACCTGTTCGAATTAGCGAGCAAAGGATATTTCGAGGAAAATACTCTAAGTCCCATTAAAATAGGAAAAGAAGCCAACATCTTCTCAGCAAAGAAAAAGGACGGCACCAAGATCATCATCAAGATATACAGAGTCAATACCTGTGACTTCAACAGGATGTTTGAACTGTTAAGACGCGATCCGCGATTCCCAAAGATCTCTAAGAACAAGCAGAAGATCGTCAATGCATGGGCCTCGAGAGAGTTCAAGAATCTCCACAAAGCACGAGATGGTGGCGTTACCGTTCCAACACCGTACCTCATCAAAGAAAATATTCTCTTGATGGAATTCATCGGCGACGGTGAACCAGCAAAGCAGATCAAGGACGAACAGCCAGAAAGCAAGGCATTCCTTGACGAGATAGTGCAAAATATGAAAAAATTACATAAAGCGAATCTGGTGCATGGCGATCTATCCCAATTCAACATCCTCACGCTCCACAATCACCCTATCTTCATCGATTTCTCGCAATCAATGGAACTCACCACGCAATATGCAAAAGAGATGCTCCAGCGAGATATCAGAAATATCGCCAACTTCTTCAATAAGATCGGCATCAAAGCAAGTGAAGAAGAAATGATGAAGAAAATCATAAAATCGAAGAGTATATAAGGCAGCTATATTGTTTAAAAATAAACACATTCATGACCTCCCAGAAGAAGAAAGAGTCTATCACCTCCGCACCTATCGAAGATAATATTACTGATATTTCTGAATTCTCATATGATTTGAAAGTACCGAAAGACAGGGTTGCGGTCCTAATCGGCAAAGGCGGAGATGTCAAGAAACAGATTGAGCAAGAGACTCGTTCAAAGCTTCACATCGATTCAAAAGAAGGAGATGTCACCATCTCCGGTACAGACTCGCTTGGATTGTATTCAGCACGGGAAGTTGTCAGGGCGATCAGCAGAGGATTCAATCCAGAACTGGCGAAATTGCTTCTGAAGCAAGATTACATGATGGAGATCGTCGATCTGAGAGATCATGGAGAAAGTAAAAATACGATGCTCAGACTAAAAGGCAGGGTCATCGGCAGCGAAGGAAAATCAAGAAGAGTCATCGAACAGCTCACCGAAACACACATCTCTGTCTACGGAAAAACAATTGCAATCATCGGTGAGATAGCGAATGTTGGCATCGCAAAACGGGCGATCGAAGCATTATTGGAAGGAGCGATGCATGCCGGTATCTTCAGGGATCTTGAAAAAAGACGAAGAGATATGAAATTACATAGAATAGAATCAAGTTTCGACCTCAGCGACAATCCATAAAATATATAAACCGCACCTTAAGGAGTTCTAGTATGGCAAACGCAGAAGAACTGGCAAAGAAGCAGCGAGAAATTTCTGTAGCCGAATTCTTCGAGAAGAACAGGCATTTGCTTGGCTTCGATAATAAACGAAAGGCACTGCTCACGACCATCAAAGAAGCAGTCGACAACTCATTGGATGCCTGCGAGGAAGCAAGAATATTACCAGATCTCAACATTGAAATCATCCAGATGAGCGAAGAACGTTTCAGGATCATTGTCGAAGATAATGGTCCTGGCATTGTTAAGGCCCAGATCCCAAAAATATTCGCAAAACTGCTCTACGGTTCTAAATTTGGATCAATGAAATCGTCAAGAGGTCAGCAAGGTATCGGTATCTCAGCTGCATTGTTATACGCTCAGCTTACTACCGGAAAACCAGCAAAAATCCTTTCAAAGACAGGCAAAGACAAGCCAGCACACTATTTCGAACTCCACATCGATACTAAAAAAAATGAGCCAGAAATCGTAAAAGATGAAGAAAAAGACTGGAAAAAAGAACACGGAACGAGAATCGAACTCGAGATGGAAGGAATTTACCAGAAAGGCGCTCAGTCGGTCGATGAATACATAAAACAGACTTCGATCGTGAACCCGCATGCAACTATCATCTACACCAATCCGAAAGCAGAGCAGATCATATTCAGCAGAGTCACCAAAGAGCTTCCTCCTGAACCGAAAGAGATCAAGCCGCATCCCTATGGCGTTGAACTTGGTATGTTCATCAAGATGCTGCAGTATACCGAATCAAGGATGTTAAGCTCATTCTTACAGAATGATTTCTCCAGAGTAAGCGCAAATGTCGCGAAAGAGATCTGTGAAGAGGCAAAGGTTCTTCCGAATGAAAAACCAAGTAACATTTCACGAGAACAGGCAGAGAAACTTCTGAAAGCGATGCAGAAAGTCAAGATAATGGCTCCGCCGACAGACTGTCTGGTCCCAATAGGAAAGGAATTATTAGAAAAAGGCCTGAAGAAAGAGATCAAGGCAGAGTTCTATACAGCAACATCACGTCCTGCTTCCGTATATAGAGGAAATCCGTTCATTATTGAAGCAGCACTTGCCTATGGCGGAGAATTAGAGGCAGATAAACCTGTACGCATCATGCGATTCGCGAACCGGGTTCCGCTGCAGTTCCAGCAGGGAGCATGTGGAATAACAGAAGCGATCATTGATACCGCATGGAAATCATATGGACTACAGCAAAGTTCTGGATCGATACCAGTCGGTCCTTGTATCATCACGGTACATATGTCATCAGTCTGGACACCATATACATCGGAAGCAAAAGAAGCGATTGCTCACTATCCTGAGATTATCAAAGAAGTCAAATTAGCACTGCAGGAATGCGGAAGAGAACTTCTAAGATATGTTGGTAAGAAGAAACGCATCGGTGATGAATTAAAGAAGAGAGGGTACATCGAAAAGTACATACCAGTTGTCGCAGAAGCATTGCGTGAACTCTTAGAAATGCAGAAAGTCGAAGAGACTCGGATCGAATCCAATCTGAAAGATATGCTCGAGAAACATAGAGGAGAAATAGAGAATATCGAAGTATCAAATGAAGAGTATGATGAAAAATTCGCCAAGATAGGCAAGGAAGAGCCAGAGGAAAAGCAAGATGAGTGATGTACTAAAAAGATTGAAGACATTAGGAGAAGGTGTCTACAAAAAAATAATGAAGAAGGAAGAGCCAGAGCTCTCGATGCCGTTGCGAGATCTATCAAATGTCAGATATGATGAGAAAGTAGGATTCTTCGACATGATAGGAAAGATGAAATCAAGAACACTTACTGCATCCACCATCAAGACCTTCGCACAGACATTGAAGATGATGACATTGTCAAAGAAGTTAGTCGAGACGAATGATATCGCTACTAAAAGAGATGCATACTACCAGTCTAAAGGCGCATGGGGCGCTGCCGGATTCAATGAGCAGGAAGAATCAGATGCGATCATGGATGATATAGAAGCCATGATGGGATTCAACCGGGAACAGATAGGATTCATACCGGATGAGGATGGTTCTGCCGTAGCAGGAGCATTGACCATTGTCGATAAAGACCCAGAGACAGGCGAAAAGATAGAGATAGACTGCACTAAGATGGGAACGGGCGGTTATTCTGTTCCATCAACTGTTGAGCAGTTCACATTCAAGACTGATGCAAAGTTTATTTTGGCCATTGAGACCGCAGGTATGTTCCAGAGATTGAATTACCATAAGTTCTGGAGAAAGCACAATTGCATCATCATCTCGTTGAAAGGGGTTCCTTCACGAGCGACGAGACGATTCATCAGAAAATTATCTGATGAGAAGAAGATTCCCGTGTACGTATTCACAGACGGCGATCCGTACGGATACTTCTCGATATACAGAACTCTGAAAGTAGGATCAGGAAATGCAGCACATATCAATAAATATTTCTGCGTACCGCAGGCAAAATATATTGGCGTAACACCGCAAGACATCATTGACTTCAAACTACCGACACACCCATTGAAAGATGTTGACATCAAGAAGATCAAAGATGTCATGAAGAACGATCCTTTCTGCAGACAGAGCAAAGAATGGCAAAAAGCACTGGAAATGATGGCAAAGATGGGCAAGAGAGTGGAGCAGCAGGCTTTCTCGGCTCATTCACTGAATTTTGTCATGGATACCTATCTGCCGAAGAAGCTCAAAGACCCGAAGAGCTGGCTGCCATAGGCCATAACCTTTAAATATAAACAACAAGCTTCTTAAGTTCAAAATGCGCCCGTAGCTCAGCTTGGATAGAGCACTAGATGGGCTTTAAACACCCAGGTGAACCTTCTAAGCTAGGGGTCGTGGGTTCAAATCCCATCGGGCGCGTATGCAGGTATAGCCAAGCAGTAAGGCAAGAGGCTGCAACCCTCTCATCCCCGGTGCAAATCCGGGTACCTGCTTTTAGATTTTGTTGTGCGAAGCTTCGGAGGTCTCGGAACCGAAGGTTCTGAGCTGTGGTACCTGCTTTGTTATTCTATTTTAGAATTGCAATCAATTCATCAGTATCTTTGAATCCAAGATACGTACGCTCATTAACTACCAATGCCGGTACTGAAGTGATATTATAATTCAATTTCAAGGCTTCAATTGGCGTACTGTCAAGATTCACATCATACGAATAGATATAGACGTTCGGTAATGTTTTTCTGATGTAGTTCAGTACAAATCCCTGTGAATCACAGTCACTACAATCATCCTGATTTGAGTAGAAGAATAAAATAGCAGTAGCATTCTGTTTGCATTCTTTCGAAGCTTTTTTGACAAACAACCACTGTCGTGATTCAAGAATTGAATAATATTTTTTCAGATCAAGAACTTGACTATTAGTTTTTCCCAGACGTTCTTCCATATCGGTAAGTTTATTCCCCAGATCAAAGAGTTCGCTGTTCATCGGTCCGAAATTCAAGGCAAGACAGGGATTCTGTGAGAGTATTTCGTACTGAACCTCTGCATTCAGTGAGTCGATTCTGATGTTGTTATATATTGCATTGAGCTGGTTGAGCTTCGCTTCATTGAAGTAATTATTCGTAGTGATGATCAGAAGAAAGATGAATCCTGTCAGGCAGAATGCTGCTATAAATTTTGATTTAGGGAATTTTCTGTCCATATCAGTCCTTTTTCCATTCGACACCGGACCATTTGATAGTTCGTCCACCGACCTTGTAGGCAAATGAAGCTGTCCACCAAAGTGCATATAATGGTGCATAAAACAGAATAGTCAAGATGAATGGTGCCAATAAATTCTCTTTGTCTTGAGAAAGAGACTTTCCAATCCATAGTACGCTCACTAACATCAAGAGCGAGATTACAGAGAGCGTAGTAATGATACTCGGCATCAAGTAAAATGAATCTACCTTGAAGTTCAACATGTGCAATAAATCAAAGTCGATTGAAAAGAGATTAATCAATCCATGATATGCACTCTTGAGCAATATCTTAAATGCATAATAGGTAAGAGCAATCGTAAAGAATACTGATATAAATGCACTCGGCAGGAAAAACATACCTAATGCACCGTATCTGCTTGAGAATAACTGCCGGTAATTCCAGACATTATTGATGAATCCCAAATACCATCGTACCCGTTGTTTGTAGAGGGGCATGAATTTCGAAGGAGCGACTGTGTATGAATAGGCATCTGCCGCATTCTCAATGCTGAAATTGTTCGCTTGGATACGCAACGCGACCTCGATATCTTCGGTGAGATTTCCTTCCTGATAACCACCATACTTCTCAAAAAATGACTTTCGGTACGCGCTGAATGGACCTGGTGTCACATGGATGCAACCCATAAATGCTGCTGCTTTTCGAAGGAAAATTCCAAAGAGATATTCTAAAAATTGGATCTTTTGAAGGATTGTCTTTGGTTTCCATACCTTCATGGAAGGAGTCACTGCCATGCAATTCGGATCATTGAAATAGCCGACCATGTTGATCAATGCGTTCTTATCGACGAATGAATCGGCATCCAGAGAGACAATGATGTCTCCCTTTGCTTTTTCAATACCGAGATTCAAAGCACTTGCCTTGCCGCCATTCTTTTTTGTGAAGATACGGACTCGTTCTGATTCGTATGTTCTCATATCACGCAAGGTGTTATCCCGAGAACCGTCATCAACCAGGATCACTTCAAGCAGATGCTTTGGATAGTTGAGATTCAAGAGCGATTCGACCGTTCGCTTGATCCTTCCTTCTTCATTAAATGCAGGAACGATGACGCTGACACTGGGTATCTTCTTTGGTTTTGGATTTTGAAGATTTCTCCTCTGTTCATAAAATGTCAATAGATATACCAAGGAACTGAATATACCTAAAAACGAAGCAGAATACATCAACACCAAAAATAATTCCATAGGAAATACGACGTCAAACCACGTTTTTAAATCTTTCGCACCTAGATTCAGCTATTCTGCCGGCACAGAGGCTTAAAACATAAATTACACAACAAGAAGGTATATAAATTGTGTCAGACTTGAGAGAGATGGGGTCATAATTAATGGGTATAGAGAGTGTGTATAAGACAAAAACGAATACTGTTCTTGATGAATTGCTGGGCGGAGGGTTTGAGAATGATGTTGTTACCACGATTTATGGTCCGTCAGGAGTAGGAAAGACCAACATCTGTGTCATATCGGCTATTGCAGTTGCAAAAAGCGGCGGCAAAGTTATTTTCATCGATACCGAAGGAGGATTCTCTGCAGACAGAGCAAGACAGATCTGTGGCGCGGAAACAGAACAGATTCTTGATAGGATATTTTTCTTCCACCCGACTGACTTTAAAGAACAGCAGGAAGTCTTTGAAAAAATTAAAACCATGATCACCGATGATATAAAATTAATTGTTATCGATACTATATCGATGCACTATCGTCTTGAACGAGGAGGAAGTGATGATGTGTCTGATGCGAATAATGCCTTAGTCAGACAGCTTGCGTATCTCACACAGATTGCACGAAAGAGCAACATCCCTGTCCTAATTTCGAATCAAGTCTATGCTGATTTTGAGAATCCGAATGGTGTCAAATTAGTCGGCGGCGAAATGATGAAATCATGGAGCAAATGTCTGATTGAACTACAAGCAGGTCACAATGGAATCAGGAAAGCGGTGTTGATGAAACATCGATCACAGCCGCAATCAAAAGAAATAGTATTTAAGATAATAAATGAAGGAATTGTTCCAATAGAATAACTTTATTCTTCGGCGAAATCTTCTAATTTAGAGGTGAACTCATCGTTGTTCTTGATGAAGCCTCTTGCTTTTAGGTATTCTCGTGCCAAGATGTAGAAGAACAAACCTAATGACTTCTTTCCTTTATTATTGCACGGAACGACTAGATCGATGTTATTTGACTGATTGTTCGTATCGCATAATGCGACAACAGGGATACCCACCTTTGCAGCGTCTTCGACTGCGTTCTTGTCAGGCCATGCATCAGTGACTAAGAGAACTTTCTTCTCCATGAATGTTTTCAGTGCGGTGTTCGTTAATATTCCCGGCGGATATCTGCCTGCAAAGACAGTGACACCGGTCAACTTTGCGAACATCTTGATTGGTTTCCAACCATTCTCTCTTCGAGAGACAATCAGGATATCCTGTGGTTCATACTGTGATAAGAATTTTGATGCCAAACCGATGCGTTCATCCACCTTCTGGAGATTCAGGATATACAGACCGTCTGGTCTGATCTTGTAGATGAATGGTTCCATGTATTTAGTCTTGAATTTAGTACCAATATGGATACCTGTCTTTAGGTACAACTCCACAGGCACTTGCATTTCTTTTTGTTCTTGTGACATAGGTTATTGAGACGAATATAGAATTGATCTATATTGTCCTTCTATCGCCCGGACAAAGTGTCTAAGGCCCTTATCTTGCGATAAGCCATGCGCTTAGACTAGGCAATACTATTTTGAGAATTGAGGTTGTTTATAAAGGTTACTAGTTTTGATTAAATTGGTTATTGTAACCCTTCATCATATCAATAAAACGAGAATCTATCGACACAGAAGGCCTATGAACGACAACACCGCACGGTAGCATGTCCCTTTTTCCTTCCTCATATTCCTTAATATCTTCTTCCGTTACAATATGTATCCGATCAAACTGATCACTAAACTCATCAAATACAATTACATCCCCTGCCCGATATTCCGATCTAGATCTGCAAGGCAGTTGACCAAACCTTGTTTTTACCAAATAAGATCTTCCGTCTTCAGAAATTGGATACCAACCACTCACTTTAATATACGCTTCAGTCAACCAGCCGTCACCAACAAACTTGGGATCTTTTATTTGTTTCAATAATCCATCAAGCACTAAATTGAGCATTAAACTGAGACTAGATGCTGACTTAAATATGTTGCGTCAATACGATTAGAAATAAAATAAAAAAAGAAAGGAGCTTACTCTCCTTCTACATCGCCGAAATCTTCAGAATCTTCGCCTGCAAACTGTTCTTCATCTTCTTTCTTCTCAGGGCGTTCTTCTTTTTTCGTCGCTGAAGGTGCTCCTGTTGCTGGTCCTAATGATTCAGCAAATCCTACCTTTCTCAGGACCTTTGTGACTCGAACCCGTACTGTGTCTCCTTCCTTGACACCTGGGACAAATAATACGAATCCCTTTACTTTTGCTACGCCGTCTCCTTTCTCTCCGACAGCCTCTATCTTAACGTCAAGCTCATCACCGACGTTGACCGGGACAAAATTACTTCTCTGTCCGCCAAATCCACTGTCTCTTCGCGGTCTAAATCCACCGCCTCCACTATTTCTGTCTTCTCCGTACATGTTTATGTTTCACCTATGTCGTGCATTTGTGTGCACTTTGTATGTTAAAGAAGACTTGTCTCTGGATATTTATAAATGTTAGTATTAGAAAAAGAAA
This sequence comes from uncultured Methanosarcinales archaeon, assembly GCA_965231065.1. GTDB lineage: Archaea > Nanobdellota > Nanobdellia > Woesearchaeales > UBA10107 > UBA10107. The sequence continues at coordinate 159,566 of OZ246410.1, forward strand.
AAAGAAAGGCCTACTTCTCAGCCTTTTCGATCTTTATGTCTTTCAAGCCTGACTCTTCGACTTGGAAGCCACATTCAGCATCTGCCAAGTTTGGAGCATCAATGAGCTTTGCGACTCGTGTTCCTTTCTTGCCTTTTCGCAAGTATATCCTGAATGTCGATGCATGACCAACGATGTGTCCACCGATCGAAACGGTTGGGTCACCAAAGAACTGGTCAGGCTTCGACATGACCTGATTTGTCACATAGACACAAGCATTATACATATCTGCTAATTTTGATAAGGCATGCATGTGCTTATTGAGTTTCTGCTGTCGATCAGCCAGTGTTCCTCGACCGATGAACTCTGCTCTGAAGTGAGCGGTCAGTGAATCAATGACGACAAGTTTCAAATCGAGATCTTCATCCTTGACGAGATCTGGTATTTTTTCAACCAACAACATCTGGTGATCTGAATTGTACGCCTTCGCGACTTTGATCTGCTTCAGAACCTTCACTGGATCAAGTCCGGCACCGTTTGCTAATTGAATGATTCGTTCTGGTCTGAATGTTTTTTCAGTATCGACATAGACGACAGTTGCTTTCGGGTACACCTTGATTGTGTTTACTGCCAATACATGGCCAACCTGAGTCTTTCCAGAACCAAATTCACCGAAACATTCAGTGATTGCTCCAGTTTCGAAACCGCCATTCATCATTGCATCGAATGCTTTTGAGCCAGTGCCGATTCGGATGACTTTTTCTCTTCGTTTGAGAACTTCATTGCCAGATTCAAAGCCCATATCGAGCATCTCTCGTGCTGAGTTGATCATCTTTCGTGCAACTGCCTCTGAGACACCTGAAGCATTGATTAATTCACCCGGTGTTGCAACTGCAATAGCGATCGGGTTATCAAATCCGACTGATCGTAATTTTTCAGCAGTCGATGCACCGACGCCCGGTAGATCTTCAAGCATAAGTTCTGCCTTGGCTTTCTTTTTGGTTGATTTTTCTTCAGCAACCTCTGGTTCTTCCATGTTTCCTAAGATTGTTTCATCATTTATTAATACTTCTGTTTCCATTTTTATACCTCGTTTTTTTTAGTTAAAAATAAGATGTGGTTTTTATACCACAATCTCTTCGATAAATTCTGAATCCTGTCCCTTCATGACAAGAAATTCAAAGGCTTTGTTCAATGCGAGAGCTGCCTTGGGAAGGTCATTCACCCGCAATGTAGAAGTCGATTTCCATTCGCCATTTTTGTCAGCGTATCGTCGCTGTATGTTGACTGTCCGAAAGTCAGTCTTTGCACCGTCTTTCGAAGTGCCTTCGTTTCTCCAGATCGCTACTTGTATAGCACCTGTTGAAAACGTCTTTTCAGGTCTGTTTTTTAATTCCATTTTATACCTCCTTGCTCGCAGACTGAATAATTCAGCTGCGCCTCGCTCTTGCGAGGTTCGCGTTTTGTTTCAATGGAGCATAAGCGACATTGAAATAGACAAAGCAGTGCTTTGGCGTTTTTCAATGGAGCATGATTTGAGCACGGCTCAAATTTGCGCAGCTCGACTTCGTCGAGATTGCGTGTGAATTTGAATCGAACCCGGAGCAAGACTTTTGGCACGATGGCCATGAATTGTCTCCGTGTTGGAATCATGAATTTGCTCATCGTTTTGATGAACTAAGATATAGAGAATGGATTTTGTTTAAATAGCTCACACGGAGTTGTCCTGTGGTCCTGTGGACAGGCATTATACCGACTTCGACTGAATACGACGAATTAAGACGCTAATGAGAGAATAAACAACTGTCCCGTGATCACATATGTAATAAGAAATAACCCGATAGAACTATCAACGAGAAAAAGATCAGCACTTCAAACATTCCGCCTGTCTTCACGACACCGCGTAATCTAAATCGCGTAATTGGATGCAAAGGCATGATTCCTTCGACCGTTGCCATATCTGAAATCAGATGTGAAGCATATCCAATAATGATAGGTAACGAAAAATTAGGTAGTTTGAAGACGAAGAATATCAATGCAGCAATCAACGGTACGACCAGAAAACTATGGAAGAATCCACGATGCTCAAAAAGATAATTGATCGGTCTGAAGTATCGGCCAATCTTTGACTTCGGATGATCAATGTCAGGAAGCAACCCTCCGAACATGACCAAGATAATGAACAATATCTGATTTGGCGGATGAAAATAATTGATTGCAAATAAACCTACGAGAAATGCAAATATGACATGGGTCTTGAACATCATTTTAACAGTATAAAAGAATAAGACTATTTATGCTTTCCTTCTTATGCTAGCAACTTGCAAAGTGAATTCCTTCTTAGCTGCATACGACATAAGTGCTTTCAATTGATATGGTTTTGAATGAATGAGCGCTTCAGTATTGAATGTGTATCCTTTCTCTCCCAGAGTACCAACAACATCGAAAAGGAGTCTATTTCCTCGGTAAATCTCTTCAGGAATGTCTTCAGCAGATATTCTGCCTTTTCCAAACTGGCTAAGGATCTTTGAAAATCCCTTTCGCGGGGATATCTGATTAAATAATTGTGCTTTTGCTTCAACGGAGAGAGGCTGTGAATCACTCACTTGCGCTCGGATATCGTATCTCCGCACCGCTTCTCTTACCTCTGATGTGATTGGATTATGATTATCTAATCGCTTAGAAAGCTCTCTTTCAAAACTGACACGTTCCTTCGAACGTATACGTTCAGCAGCTATGGATTCCATATCACTGAATGTCGGAAGTCTTAACTTCGACTCAAGGCCTATTGCAGGTATGTTTTGTATTGTCATTGCGAAACATCAGGAGAAATAGCTGATATTTAAAGTTTACTCTATATATAGAACGGGCTTTTAGGCCTTATTGAGCTCTTCTTCGGGGTTTGGATTCCTGAATACAAGTTGAGAAACAAATTCCAATCGGTCAAACATAGCATTCTTGTTCGCTCTGCCGACTACTTTCACAATCTCCCCCAGAAGATCATTCTTAAGCTGCTCGATCTTATCTTGTTTTTCGCGCATAGATATGAAATCAAGCTCTGATTTTCCGGTCAGGTTCTCTGCCTGATTCTTGAAAAAAACAGTTCTGATAGTAGCGGAACCATCATCGACGATCGCATTCATCACGTAACTGTACTTTGGTGTGATCTTGCCATGCGCTTCACAGATAAAATCAGCACCGCCAGGAACAACACGGGCACGTTTATTGCAGGAAGGACACACTTCAAAGAATCGAGGATCAAATGCCTGCACAATGGTCCCTAAGATCTCGATATTCGCGTCTGCTTCTTTCAGTTCCTGTATTTTTTTCCTTGATCGTGACTGCGGAGTGACCTTCACGGTACTGATCGTCTCTCCTGCCGGGTTGATCTCAAGCTTGGATTTATCATTCAGATGGAGCTCTTTCTGAGCGTTGTTCTCTTTCACGTATGCGTTCTCTATCTGAACGACGTCTCCTTCCTTGAGGTTCTGGATTTTTTCGACCTGGTCGTTCCAAAGAACTAATCTGATGGTCCCAGTCTCATCACCTGCAACAAAGGATCTAACCTTTCCTTTTCTTGAACCGGTATCGAATGAACGTTCTTCGAATACACGCTGAACCTTCACCAAAGTACTGACTGAACGCATACCGGGAAAGATCTTGCTTACGGAAACCTTTCCAGAAGAAACTTCCTCGAGTTTTACGCCCATTTCATTAGCGATTATATGAGCAGCACCTTCTTTTGAGACAAGACCAGAGAGACTGTTGAGCTTCTCTTCTACTTTCTCGTTCAGTTCAGCATCAGAAATGCCTGTCTCCTCTTTTATTTTAGCAACAATATCTTCAAATGGAAGCTGTATCATAAACACCCTAGTTAAGACACTAGCGAACTCATTTAAATAGTTTTATGTTTTAATAGAGATAATGCTCGTACTTGAGTATTGATTCTCGGAAACTGTATTTTCTTTGACTTCGTCGTTCGCGATGATGACGAGACAATATTCTTTTGTCCGGTCAGGCAGCTCAAGCTTGGTCTTATGCGGTTCAAGTGACATATCAAAAGCAAGTTCTGAGATCTGAATCTCATTTTGCAGAGCAATAATATCAGGAATCCTATCCTTCGTACATGAATCAGATCCCTTTTCATCGAGATAGACAGAATATGATGTCAAATCCTTAATCGGAGAACCATCAGTATTGAATTTCGACGGAATCACTGATATCTCGAACTGTGGTGCATCGCCTGGCAATCGGAGAGCGTTAATATCTTGGACAGGACCGGGGTTCAGATCATCTTTCGACTCTCCTTGCACTGCGGTAAACTTCGCTTTGTTGTCACTCGAATCGACCGCGACGACCGCAAAATAAAATATGCCATCCTGCGGAAGCTTGAACGTAGCTACATAATCATGGACACCATCGTGTGATATATTGCCAAGCAAAGCCACTCCTTCCTGTTTGAGATCAGTAAATGGCGACGATGAATAGTATACTTCATATTTCGACATATCTTCCTCTTCATTTCCGTTGAAGCTAACTGTGACGTTCTCTTCAGCGCCGGCAGAATCAGTGACTGAAACTCCCTTGACCTCAGCAGGAGGGACTGCATCTCCCGTAAAGAACGATATCTTGTAAACGACAGGTCGTCTGATTCCTTTCTCATCGACCAAAGAATACTTTGATTGCGCGCAGGCACGTATCTGTTTCCTATTTGATGCAGAAGCAGGAATAAATCCAGGTTCAGCAGCGTCGCATTCATATGACCATTTGAAATCATTCTGTTCAGCAAGAGTTGCATTCACACAGATACCGAAATTCTCTTCTTTGGTGCATTTATTCTTGATAGTAGCAGCGATATTCAAGACGTCCTTGCTCAATTGATCATATTCAGAGAGACTGTAGTCCAATTCTGCCTTGAAGCTCGGTTTTATATGATAGGTGAATTCTCCATGAGCGATCGTATCCTGCTTTACCTTTACCTGAGCCTTCTGTGGCAGACATTGTGTCTGCTGCAATGCATCTTTGCCGACACCAACATATAGATCGATGTGAGATATGCCGCGTTCCCAATCCTTCCTCATTGCCTGACCAGTGTCTGCTGCAATGTACTGTTTACTCCATGCTGCACAGCATTTTGGATCAGCACAACCTTTGAAGTCCAACTGCACACCAGAAAGCAACGGAATCATGTTTGGAGCTACAGCAATTGTTTCTCCAACCTTTGCTTCTCTGCCGCTTGCAGTCAGGATTGAATCCGTACTTGGACTCTGTTCCTTTGTTGGCTCGATGGTATTATAGTGGTATACTTTTCCGTTCAAACCAACTCCCGAACCTTCGCATTTCACTTCTTCGTAAAAGCCACGCTTGTCCAATGGAATTACACAATAGCTATAGATATCATAATTAGGGTATTTGGTCGGATCCTCTCCTGTCGACCACACCGAAAAGTCCTTCTCGTACGGTACATAATAATGGGTAACAATAACATCATCGAACTGCTTCAGGCTCGTAATTACCAAATCTGCATTTGGTGTACCGATGATCTTAAGGAGATTATCTTGCTGCAATGTAAATGCGTCAAAAGAAGGAAGAGCGATATCTGAATACTGATTTAGAAGCGGAGTGAGTTCATCGTGTAGTTTTATTTTAACCCTATTTATGATATTATCTTGTTTTGGAGCACAATCAGCAGTGCTGGTCGACCACAGACTGTATCCGAGATATGTTCCGCAGCCTGATTCATTTCTTGCAATATCCTGTATCGCTTTTTGAGCAGATAGTGCACCTGCTTGTGTTACATAAAAACGTGCATTCTCTGCTTCCTGATAGATGCCAAACAGTTCTGCCTGCTTGCTGCCGATGACACGCTGCAATCCGTCTTTTGTCTCGACGCCATATTTAGTTGAAAGGACAAAAAATGCAGCAAGTAACACAATAATGCTCGATACTACAACGAAAGTAACAAAGATATAGCCTTTCCTATTCATCATATACCACCGCCCATCAATGGAGCAGATCCGGATGAAACAATGCCGATTCTTGCTTTTAATATACCAGAATGCGCAGGAATACTCACAGCATTGACACTTAATTCACATGTCACGGTTCGATCAGATTCCAAAGAGATGAAATCGTTGTTTGATTCAGTAATCCAGAGAGCATAGCAGCCAATAATTCTATTTTTGATATATCCACCAAGATCGGCATTGATCTTATTTTCCAATGCACGGAGAACATCTTTGTTCTTGCTGTCGTAGGCACGTGCGATATAATCTGCCATGGTAATATTTTCTCCATTGATTTCAACAGTACTTCGCAGATAGTTCAGCAGGAACTGTTGCGCATGCAATTCTGTGAAATCTGTTTGCGTGACTGTGCCCCCTGTGTGATGAGCCAGAGGTAATTTGAAGAGAAAGAAGAATACGAGCAGAACAACGCCGAAGCTCAGGTAACCGATAAAATCGACGATCGCACCCGGTATCAATCCTTTTTTATTGTAGACCATGTTAATTGCCCGGCTGCAGCACCTCGAAATTTAGGAATCCCTGCTTCGTCATACTGCCTGCAGTATATTGGACTAATATTGATTTTTCTATGCGCTTGACGCCTCCTTTTCCCTGGACATTGATATTTGCGATCGGAAGCCATCGATAATAGGTCTGATTGTTGTAGATCGCTGAGGCAACTTCCTGTCCATTTGAATCAAGAAGTCGTATCTTTGCTGCGATGAATGAATCGTCACGATAGTTCATAAGCTGATCAAGGACGTCGTTTTTAAGAAGATTCACATCGACAATACCGGGAAGCGCCGTATTCAGTTCTTTATCAGCATAGAGTATGCCGTTCGATGAATAAAGAATTCTGTTGATAAAAACTTCTGCCTGCACATCCTGCACATCAAGATTGTCGACCGCATACTTTCGGATCAGAAAAACTATGGAGAACAACACTACCACTAAAAATATAATTCGAGGGATTGACTGCAATACCGCAAATGACACATCGCCTTTCTTATCCATTGCTCACCTGTTTCTCTTCCTGTATCGTGATGTCATTGCCTTCTTTCTTCAGATCCACGCTGCCAGAGAACGGTTCTGGTTTATTGAGATTGATATTTTTGTCAGTCCCGAAATAATAAGTGCCTTTCGATAGATCGTTGAACAAGACTTGTTCACTCAATACGTTGACACGAGAATCATCAAAAGCATACCTAAATAATGGCTGCGGACCGAATAATATGGTGTTATGTTCCTTGCGTGCAGTATCGTAGCTTACCTCAAGATTGCCCGGAGCAGCATACGCAGAATCAACAACAAGCGCGATATCTCGTGCAAGGAAATTCTGCTCGAAACGATAATTCCCGGCAACATCCCTCACATAGACAAGTAATGCTAAAAACACAAATGCAGCGAGAATGAGTTCCCCAATCAATAGGATCGAAAACTCCTCGGCAGCGCCTCTTTTTCCCAGTCTCACCATATATAAACATGAATAAAATGAGGCTTAAAAAGCTTTTGGGCTTATTTCCTCGTAATTGGAGAAATATCAAATAAGAGATTGAATGGTCCTTCCTTATTGTCTGTCGTAGGTGTCCTGATAATCTTGATGTTCTTTACGCCAAAGCTGCCCCGTGCACCACAATCACTCCAGAGCACAAGGTTCTGCTCCGAGGCAGTAATGCCATAATTGTTATGATTTTTTGACTCGGGGGTCGCATCGATGCTCTTCACATTCTTTAAAGTCTCACAGGAAATATAATTATTGACCGATTGGTCTGTAGTCCCTAGTTTTGCGATGCATAGACAAGGCAATTTTAGACACTGTGCTGGTTTCTTCATGGCAACAGCGAGTGTTTCTGAATCAATACCGAGCGGACCGCACCTCTGTGGAATGACATCTTTGTCAAATCCGACTAAACCAAAATTTTCCTGTAGTGAGAAAGGGATCTCATCGATAAATAAGTTCCCAACTTCATTTGATTTTATGGCAGATACTTTTCCTCCTGGTTCTCCTGGACTTGTTTCTTTTGCAGCGGTCAGTTGATTGATAGTAAGCACCAATGCGTCAAAACTGTTCAGAGTCGATTGATCAGGCTTGTTTGTGAGAATGCCGCCGACATTGACTATGACCAATATTAAACCAGGGATAAGTACAGCTGCCAAAACCAAACCAATAAGTGTCTCGAAAGAAATACTGATGCCTGCACGTTTCATTTTAGCTCTTTAATGCAACAAGGCTGAAGATCTTTGTTCGTCTCCGTCGGTAATTTGATGCAGATGCCACCAACACATTGACTGCAGTCCGATATAACGTTTCCTCCTCTTGCACTGCAGGTCAGAACAGAACCGGTGGCCTCAGAAGGCTTCAGGATCTTTGAATAGATAATGTAGATGCCGACAGACAGAAGAATAAGCGCAAGGACCATGACAACGACGACATTGATGGCCTCCATGCCTTTCTTAGATTTCATATTCAACCTGTGGTCTTCTGGCAGCAGTACTTTTGCGGCTGTCCTTCAGAGACTTTGCAATCGCCACCGAATAATTGCGGTGTTCCTACACAAGGAGTCGTAAGGCATTCGCCGCCGAGTGTTTCACAGCTAGAAACACCTCTGGTAAATATTGCGGTCCTGCCGCTTAAAATAAATATCATGACGACGAGAACAATCAAGCCGATGGCTGCAACAATTACTACATTTAATGCAAGTTCAGCTCCTTGTTTCGATGCCATCTTATATTTTTATCGGCAAGCAACAGACTTGATTGGTACCAGCCGTGTCAGGCGGACAGATCTTTGTCGTATCAACCAATGTCTTGTCCTGTGTCTTGTACAGATCACTACCACATTCAGGAGCACACGTGCCACCTGCGATCGCACAGTTCACTGACTGTTTGCTGAAGAATCCTATCCTCGTTAAGAATATCGCTGAAACAACAAGTAATACTAATAAGCCGACAGCTGCTATTATAATAAGATTCATAGAAAGCTCAACACCTTTTTTATTCATCCATTCACCTCTAATGCCTCTTAAAATCGTTTAAACAGCTTTTATATATAAATCTTACCTTTGTTTTAATGTCTAAGGAGTCGGTGTAGGGACAGGAGAAGCCGTTGGACCAGGTATGGGCTGAGTTTCGCATTTACCTGCATTCCAAGCACAATTACCTTTTCTGCAGGAATCTGCAACGCATGCCTCCTTGTTATCATATCCACCGCATCGATCAGGGAGATCTTGTCCAAAGACAAAGTTCTTACCACCGTATTCAGCACAGGAAGTACACGTATCAGTTCCGCTCGTTTGGTAATAACATCCGAATTCGAGAGATTCTTTCGATAATTGATTACAGACGGTGCTGCCATCGAATGTGAGATAGAAACTTGAAGCCTGGACAGCAAAAGAATCAATTAGTCTTTCACAGTTGCCTTCGCCCAGAATTGGCACGTCGGAAATCTTGCCTTTATTCTTATAATATAAATCAACAGCGTCTTTGTTCAATTTAATCAACTGTTCTTGATTTTGCTGTATTAACTCTAGATTATTTTTTCCGATGGCATCTGTATCAGGTCTGAGATTGCCAAAAGAGTTCTTTACGAGGGATAGTTTACCAAAGACCAACTGCATCTCACTCACATCTAATCTAATCTGCGCCTCATCTCTTGCGAGAGCGACATCATCGGTCTTTAATTTATCGAACAGTAGACCATACAATGCGACTGCACCTAACCAATCCTGTGACTTTGGATATAAACTCATTCGAGCGAAGTCGAATGCTTCTTGTAATAAGACTTTATTATTCGTTGCCTGAATCTCTCGCTTCAACCAGTCTTGCGCCTCAAAATATCGTGCGTCTTCGGTGCCTTGCTCGACGATCTGTTTTGCGACATCTAACGAGCAAGTCTCATCTGGATTTTTATTGCAATCCTCTTTCAATTTAGTTAGTCCGACAGATTCTTCCTCTCCGATAGGTTTGAATGATTCCCACACTTTACGGATAGGGTTGATACCAACAGAAATAAGAACGATGATAAGCACCAGTGCAAGGATGAATTCGACGACCTGCTTGAATTCCATCAGAAGAACCTCACTTTATCGATGATTGAGTTGAATATCCGTGTTGCCTTTCCCGATATCAATAACCACACGAGAACTGCCAAGAAAGCAAGAAGAAGTAAATAGTATATTATACTGACTAGCCACTCGGGAACCTGTGCTTTTTTAGTCGTTTTCATTGTCTATTCACATCAGTCAGAGATACTGGTAATTTGGTGCAGTTCAGAGCTTTTAAACTTTGTTCAGTATAAGGAACTAACAGCATACCCGCATCCCAGTCAGCCACGTAATCAGATCCGAGTAAGAATCCAGTATATGCTCCGCCTGCTGTTCCGGCACCTATCAAGGTCAATCCAATCGGCAAGCCAACACCAGTAACTGAGGATGCGACTCCCAAAGTGATCAATCCCGTAGCACCACCGATCTCAGCACCTGTTATTTTTCCAATATTCTCACGTTTCGCCATGACAAAGACAGCTGCATAAGGAGTTGAAGTATCGATAACATCTGCATTTCGCAATTGGAAATTGCTCGTCAAGGTCCGCTGTCCTTCTTCCACACCGATGTTTGTCAAGTAAGTGAAGTATGACTTTCTCATAGCTGGCGGATTGTTCTGGATCAGGTAACTAAAGAGTCCATTAAATTTTCCCTGCGTATTGAATTCAATAACACGTCGTATCACGCAGAAATTCTGTTTCTCGACGTCAAAGACCTGCACTCTGCCTTCAAAGAATTCGTTCCATGTATCTGACAGTGCCAGCGCGAGTGATTGGAATACAACATTTTGCTTATCTGAATCTGTCTTTACAAAGAGTATCGGACATTTAATATCAGAGGTACTTGTCTCTTTGTCATATCGTAACAAAGCGTTCAGCTTGACACTTTCTTTGCAGATGCTGCTGTCAGAGATATTTCTGATGCTCTTCTGTGCAGTCTGAAGAAACACTAAAATCAGCACCAAGGCGATGATTCCGAGAATGACTGCATTAGAAATTGAAAATCCCTTCATCAGTAATTCACCAGTTTCGTACAGAATGGTCTGCTGAACTGTTTGCCATCCTCATCGTACGTTAAATCCTCTCCCAGAATACTTTTCGGAATGACAAAGATGCCCGACTCAAGAGCATATTGCTGCTGCTTATTCTTGACCTCATATATTTTATCAGTAATCTTATATGAACCAATCAGACCAATGGTACCGCCTGCAAGACCACCGAATAATCCGCCTGCTAATGTTCCAAGAGGTCCGCCTGCACTGCCAACAACAGCACCTATCTTAGCTCCTGCCGCAAGACCCAGCAAACTACTGCCGCCGATTGCACTTAATTCAAAAGTACCAGGCTTCGCTGCATCGAGTCTCCATACGACTGCATATTGCTGTGAAATATCGAATGGCCGCTCCTTGTTCTTCATCTCTAATACGGTTTTAGTATCTGGTTTCACACCATAGAAATCTTCAAAGTATGTTGTCTTCTTTCCAGGAATCGAAGTCGCTGCAAGCCAATAGAATATATCGTTCAATTGGTAAGGTGGTGTCTGTGATTGTGCTTGTTCAACAAAATCTTTGTCGAAGGTAACATCCGAGCAGATGAAACAGTATGCTTCATCGCCATCATATTTCTTGTATGGATCTAACTCACCCTTGCCGGTCAACTTCCAGCAATCAAGCATAGCATTGGCGATCTTTGATTTTACAATATCGTCATTTACGTCTTTGTTCGTCACGACATCATTCTTCTTGATCTCTGTATCGGGCAAGTCATTGCAATCAAGATTTGCCTTGATGCCGAGACCTTGAGCTGCGCCGAATAATCCTTGTTCCAGAACATTCGCCTTCAGGATACTGGCCTGACAAGCTCCGATCTTGCCTGCTGATGAGAAATAAGAGGTAACCTTCAAAGTCAAAACGAGTAATAACAGCAAGACAACTAATGATATGATCGCGATTTGTACAACATTCATATCTCCTTTTTTGTTCATTGTAAGATCCGTTCAGTCACGATCTTTATTGCGATCCATAAAAGCAATAAAAATGCAATTGCCAGTATGATCCTGATCGTCGGTTCAGATACTGCGGTAAACTGCGCTTGTTTATTCATGTGCATATCCTCATCTTCACCAGTATTGCTGTCCCATAATCACTCGGTATGGGCTGGTTATATGTCTCAAACTCTGCTGTTTGAGGACAGTCCTTATTTATATTGATATTTACTGCATCGACAGCTGCGCTTGGGTATATGATGGAAAAATCATACTTATAATGCCATTCATCAAGAGTCCTATTTAATATTTGCCTGACTGAGCTTTCAAAATAGTCTTTTAGAGGTACACACTCCAAAAGACTGGAACTCGGGTTCTCCATATCCTGCACCATACGAGTGAATGTCACGGTGCTTCTGCCGCAGACTATATTTGAATTCAACAAGGTGTTGACAAATGCGCCGCTGAGCTGTTTTTGCTGAAAGGTCTGCGCCTCAGATGGACCGGTCTTGATCAGAGTAAATTTAGTGATGAAGAAGATTCCAAGAGCTAACAAAATCACAATCACCGCCAGTCCCATGATCTCCATCTGCGCTTTAGTTGTATACTTCAATTTTCAACACTGCAAAACTGCAGTCTCCTTTTTCCGTATCATCGATGAAATTACAGAGTGTTATCGGAGTATTGGTTGTCAATACCGACGTGAAGTTATCTTTTGGATTGCTGTAGATAAGCAGAGGCGAATCTACCTGCGGAAATACACGGTAGACAGATACGACTGAATAACCGAACGTATCAAAATAGTAATCACGATTCTCTCCTCGACGAGCAAGCACATCCAACGCAGCGATATTGTACTCATCATAGCATCCAAGAATCGGCGCATTATCTTTCGTACACTGCAATTCAGGCAGGAATGAGACACGCTGCGCGATCTGCAATCCTCTTCCCTCTACATCTTCGGATACCTTCTGTTCTACCTTTGCGCTCTGGATCTTGGTGAAGAAGATGACCGCGAAGACCAATAGTATGAAGAAGATAAACAATATGATGACATTCTCTCCCATCTGGATCTGCGCCTTCTTCATCAGTACACCTGCGGACAGCTGCTCTGCAGTGCATTATCATTCTGAAGCTTGAAACGCTGTATGTTTTTGGTTAAATCGATTATCTGCTCATCAGAGCCTGTCTTTGAAAAATCAATATCCTTTACGTCTGCGATGATCGAATCGATCGGATCTGTTACATAATAGACAGGACAATTATTATTGAGGAATTTTGCATGTTCATCGACTAGTTGCTCGAGCTGAGCAAGTGGAACGGTCATGTTACTGGTGTAATTCAATTGTTTCTGCCGGTATACCTGTGAGACAAAGTTTAATTTCTTTATCGCTCTGTTCATCATGCACGAATATGCGTTCGCATCTTCAGCGAAGACAGCAGCAAATTCAGTCGCATCTCCCAGGAGATAGGAAGCACCTCTCTCTTCGAAACTTGCACCTTTCTTTTGATAGAAGATAACTCTCTGAGCCTCCTGAACACCAGCAGGAACAAACTTGATCGCGGTCACATCGCTATCAGGAAGGCTTTCCAATGCAGTCGGAATATCAAAGTCAATAGGATTGAAATCAGTGAATACGAACTTGACCTTGTAGTTTCCTTCTATATTTTCTATCTGAGAAGGATTCCGTGGATCGAATATCTGTTTATCGAGAGCGCGCTGCTGTGCCTGCTCTTCTTCGATGACCAGCGGCGGCAGATCATCCAAGAGTATCTGACCTCGTACCGAATTCTCGACCAAGTACTTCACTTCAGGAGAGGTCAGGTAGAGGAAATTCGTAACTCTGAACGGATATTCCCAATCCTTGCTTAAGACCAGCAACGCATTTCCTTTGAGACTATTCGGTGAAAAGATGATCTTATCATTGAAACTAAAAGGTCGTATGAGTGCCTTTGCCCGAGAAGTACCTGCATATGCTGCACAATCACATGAAACAGTACAATCATAATGAAGATTTATGTTCGGAATCTCGAATCGCTGCGTCTTCCCTTCGACTGCTGATATTCCTGAAAGCGCTTTCTCAAAACTCGTGAAGAAATCGATACTGATTGTCTGCTCTGATGATTGTTTCTGTTTTACAACAATCGATATGAAAAACCCGAGAATGATAGCTCCTACAATGAGTACAAATATCCAATTGAATTGAACTTCTACCTGTCCTTTGGTTGTGGGTTTCATATCACTCTACTACTATTCTGTTATCAGTACTGAACTGCCTCTTCCTTCGATCCTGATCTTCAGTGCTCCTCCTTTGACATCGAAGCATTTGAATTTTGAGTCACCAAGTGCTATGTTGACGCCTGAAAAGAACGCTTTTTGTCCATTCGGATACAGAAAGACATCATTCTGAGTTCCTTTTCCATCTGGACCGATTGCGTTGGCGATGAGCAGTTTTTTAGGATCTTGAGCAGTGACATCAGCATATACTGCGCCTAATGCCTTGAAACAGACTGAAGTTATCTTTGTTGGTAATTCATATGTTTTCACCTTAACAGACTCAAATGAGATTGCTTTTAGGTCATTCTTGATGGTGACTTCAAATTGATTATAGAGGACATCGTCTGCTGATTCTTTGAATCCTTGGATAGCGCGATAGCCAAAAATCAAGATTCCGGAAGCGACAACTATGACCATAATGTAGATGAAGATCTGTGACTCTATCTGTGCTTTCTTGGTATTGATCATCTTTTTTTCTTCTTTCCCTCTTTTTTATTCTCTTTGGTCTCTATCTTTTTCTCGGGCGATGGTAACTTGCTGAATACATTTTCGATGCTTTCGATGCCTGACTTCATTATACCTGATAGTTTCTCGAAGGCATCTTGTTTCTTCTGGAGACGTTCGAGATCAGCGACACCTGTTCCCTGTCTTCCCATGTGTCCCAGTCTCTCCATGGAACGATTATCTTTTGAAGAGATATCAGTCAAACGATCAAAAGCATTTTTCTTGAACTCTTGTTTTTCAACTGGTTTTGTCTTTTCTATCTTTTTAGGTTTCGTGAGCGGTTCTAATATCTTCTTTCCTGACACAATTTTCTCTGGTATCTTCTTTCCGGTGCCAAACTCTTCAAAGACAGCTTCTTTGTGCCTCTCTCGCTCTGATTTCTCTCGTTTGATCATCTCGATCATCTGTTTCGTCGCAGAGAGTTCTTCTCTGGTGAGCGGCGGTTCCTTCTTTGTCTCTTGAACAATGACACGCGACTCTGATCTGGATTCACCTGGCTTCCTAGCCTGCTGCAAACGCAATGCCGGTCTGCCTGACAATCGTTCAACAATGATTTGCTTTTTCTGATACGCAAGATAGCCGGTGCCGCCAAGCGATGCGACAAATAATACTGCGAGCACAGAATTAGGGATCTTGTACAATAACCAGTCGATGATGACGATGAGCAAGGATACAGCACCTATCACTGCGATATTGATTGAGGTCTGCGAATCTACCCTGAAATAATACATAAACAATATTCCGACAAGCAACGCAATGACACCGATCGCAAGCAGCATATTTCTATAGAGGAATGAGACCGGGAAATCTTTTATGTCAAGAGGGTTTGTTCCTGCGTTCACTTCATCGAAGTCAGAATAGCCATCACCATCAGTGTCTGCTTTATTTGGATTTGTGCCGTGTTTATACTCCTCGAAATTACTGAGACCATCTTTGTCAGCGTCACCGTCCTGATCAGCTGGATCGATATTGTTTTCCTTGGCCCACTGTTCAAATGTCTGTTGTTCTCCAGGACAAGCATTACATACAGAGCCACCGCAGTCGATACCTGTCTCAAATCCATTCTGAATGCCATCAGTACACGATGCAGTTCCGCAAACACCACTGCTGCACGAATTGCTTGAACAATCTGAATTGATCGAACAGGTCTTGCCGAGATTGCATTTGCCACAGCTTGGACCGCCGCAGTCAACAGCGGTCTCGAAACCGTTTTTGATCGTATCATTACATGATGATTTGGTGCAGATGCCGCTTGAACAATAATTGTCAGTGCAATCCGCGTTGATGCTGCATTTTAATCCGATACTGCAGCTCAAGCAGCTGCCACCGCAGTCAAGATCAGTCTCTGTACCATCTAAGAATCCGTTGGAGCACGTATTACCGACGGTCTTGACTTGTATGAGCTGCGACCCTGTTGCTTTATTGAAATAGATATCCTGTCCTTCATAGCACATGGTCTGCTGTTTCTGTACAATCGTCTCTGTCGATGCGATGGTCGGCGTACAATTTGCTCCTGATGAAAGCCCATACTTGATGCTCGACTGGATACAGCCGGATGCATCGAAACAGTTTATCTTGACACGCTTACCGAAACCAGCATCGGTGATGTTCAGAGTCAATGTTGGTGGAATCTTTTCCTGACAGGCAACAGTTGTATTAGGACTGAATATGAATGTGGAAGTCGAAACAGGAGAGATACCGCCTGCCTTATTTGTCGCAGTCGCCTGGATCGAATAAGTGCTTCCTTGCACTAGACTGAGACCACTACGCTGCGTTGAAGTTCCGACGATGAATGTCCAATTCAAGGATACATTGCCTCCGCTCACTGAATAATTGAATCCGTAGATGCCTGACTGATTATCGACCGCTGAAAATGACAGCGATAACTGGCTCGGACTGCATGCACTTGCATTCACTGCGATCTGGCTTGGTGGTGTATCATCGACGACAAAGGGCACGATTGACTCAGCGCTTTCGGTGCCGCCGATGCAGAGGAACTTCACGATATGCTGTCCCTGACTAACCTGTCCCTGGACAAAAGAATGCATTGTTTTTGTCGCATCCCTACTCAACGTAGTCTTATTCGCTCCATCGAGAGTCGCTGAACAATTCGCTTCCTTATTGGTGACAATGGAGTATGTCAATGGATTCCTGATGAATGCAGCCGGTGAATTTACCGAAACAATTGACAACACTTCCTGCAGCGCGACGGTAATCGTCAGAGAAGGAATTAATGAAACGGGAGCTCCTGCGAGATTTTCGCAATAGACGTTATATGTATATTGCCCATTCGACGCTGTTGTCGCCGGATACTCTATTGTGTTCTTCGGTGAAAATGAGTACGTAGATGCGGTATTCCTGTCCTGCCCGGTGAATGGCAGTCCATTGATGAAGCAAATCGATTCATCATTTGAGTTGATCGTGATCGTTGTCTGTGGAGGGTATGTCTTCACTGGATTCTGGCTTACCGATGAGCTGATTGAAGGAGGAGTACTATCATAGCCAACGACAAGCTCTTGTTTTACAATAATCCCTAATTCATCAAGACATTTCACATACATCGTAATGGTTGATTCAGATGGCAAAGGAGATGTGTATCCGACAATTTTGTGCACCGTATCGCCGGTCTGGCTGAAGGAACTGGCAGACATGGCACTGTAATTCACATTATCGTAACTCCACCTGCAATTCGCTGTCCGGGTGGTTCCAAGAGTAAGATCAAAGGGATTCATCTGAGAGATGCCGTGGAATGGTGATATGAAATAGATTTTTGTCTCATTAACCTGCACCAATACATTCTGTCTGAACTCTTTTGGATTTCCTATCCGATCCTGTGCGGTGACCACGAAATAATAGAAGCCGTTCGGGAGTGACTGCTGCGGTGTAAAAAAGAATGTCATGTTGTCCTGAGACGTATAATCCAGCGGAATCGATGTGAGATCTGCAGCATAGGTCAATTCGAATGAATCAAGTGTGACTGTCTCATTGAAGGTAGCCTTAATATCAGGTTTAACAGTATCGACAACAATGGTGCTTGTAGCGTATGCTACAGAAATCATACATACAAAAAATAACAGCAAAAGATTGATCTGTTTCATTGAATCGAATCAACTGAATTGTCGTGCGAATTGTAAGCTGATGAGCTGCGGCGGTCTGAGATCTTTCAATATGTTGATTGTCTTTTCAAGCCTATTGCCCCCATCATCTTCAAATACAAGGGTAAGAGTATTTGGTGTCTCGGTGAATGTGTAACCGACAAGAGATATCGCAGGGATATCGAAGGTATCTGACCCGACTGAAGTGGTTGATAGGTACACTTTTCGATCTTGTCCTATGACGTACACAGAGATGCCTGGTTCTTTCGATCCGCCAAGTGTCACGGCCTGGTTTCTCGAGACAAATACACCGTTGAAATCAGTAAATCCGTTATATGATGTCTGTCTGTTGAGCTCAGGAGAGATTGCTCTTTGAAGTGAACTGTTTTCTGGCTGTGAAGATAGGGTGGTGTTGATGAAGATTTTTTGTGTCGTAACGTCATAATTTCCGAGCGCATCTTCCCTGCGTATGGAAACCTCATTCAGTCCAGAAGTGAATCCCGGAACAATATAGTTCGTAACATCATTCAATATACCGGAAATAGACGTGATTTTATCGTTCACGGTAAATTGATACTCATAGGTTGGTTGTAATCCTGCATAATTGACATCCTGTTGGTTGATGTAGTAAACACCATCAACAAGATTTCCAAGTGGAGTCGGTACACCAAGATCCTGGGATGCGAATGATACAAGCGGATCGACAATGAATCCTGAAGATAGAGACAGGACACCATTCGAATCGTACATAGAACCGGTGACGGTTGCAGTGCCGACAAGATTTTCAGGAATATCTACAAAGCCGGTCCACGTCTGTGCATCGAAGTCCCGGAGCACGAAGGTCACGTTGTATTCATTTTGGTTTATCATGAAGCCCAGAGTGACATTCTCTAAACTTTCTGAAGCATTGAGAACTATGTAGTTCATGCCTTTGATCAACGTATTTGTCTTAGTGCTGTATTTATTCTCTATCTTGACGATTGCAGTCGGCGGTGTGTTGTCTTTCACAAAGAGGTTCACTTCTTTCTGCGCCTTATTACCCAGCGAGTCGTTCGCGAAGACGGTCACGAATGTCCTGAATTGCGATGTAGTGACTGGCCATGTGCTGGTTCTGATCGTTGTTTCCCACAAGCCTGAATCAGATGGACTTCTCGTAAGCTGGTACCGTACACCGAATACATCTTCGATCCAAACTGTATCGACTCGTGATTTGAGATCAACAGTCGAAAGTGGATATTTGTCAAGGACATTTCTGACTTGGAATTTGAAATCTCTTCCTGCTTCAATATTCGGATACAATGATGCTCCCTCATTGCCGATCGGTATTGATTCTCCGGAGAAGCTTTCCAAAGACGGCCCTTCAACATCCTGGACGATTGAAATAAGATCTGTTTGACCGACGTTGCCTGCTTTGTCTTTGACATACATACTCAAATAAGTCTTATTATTGAGTCTGATCGGGATGCGCTGCTCTGGAATCGCGATTTCTCCGGTCAATTGGTTCTCAGTTACCGTGATAGGAATCGTGCCATTTGTGATGAGCTGGCCTGCGACAGAACGAAGTTCATAATATGCTGAATCAATCGGAGATACATCACAGCCTGGTCCTCGTACGCAGTCTTCAAATCCAAGATTACGTATGACACCAGACAGCAATACAGATCTATCCTTAGTATCAAAGGCGACTGTATTCAGAGGAGCGTTGAGAGATATCTGCGGCTTTTCATTATCGACCTTCAGATCCCTGAACTGGACTGATTCATTGTTTCCATAATTGTCTTCTGAACGGAAGATGAGTCGTGATGATCGTTCTATCACAGGAGATACGATTGCAGTATTATCTGTTGCGAGATCACATGTTCCATCACCGAGACAATAGTAGACTTTGCCGCATTCGCTCTCACCAGGGAAGTTTCCGATATTCTGGTCGACATCGACACAATGTAATTCCAATTGCGAGTTCGCTGTTACCCAGTCTGGCCATACCGCAAGTGGTTTTCCGCTTAAGTACGGTATTGTCTGTGGAGCGACATCATCAACAGTGATTCTGATTTCATCTGATTCAGTGCCGTAAAATATGCCGTGTAATGTCGTAAGGTTACATGCGACATAGAATCGCTTATTGTTTCCTGTCGGAACATCAACTGATGAAGTATGGAACGTACCGTCTGCGGTCTGGAACGGTGTCGCAGATGCATAATCAGATGGATTTGCGATAAAATTATCTGAGTATCTGCACTCTCCTGCATAGAGAGTCTTGATCGATATTGGAATGGCTGTTCGTTCTTTGACTGCCTTTGCCGGTTGCGGATCATCAATGGTACCATCGGCATCCAATCGTAACATTCCGCTGCTGCCTGAATTCACATTACCTGCTTCATCATAACATTTCCAATGATAATCAACAGTGATACCGCTCGAGCCAGTGCCGACATCGGTGTATGTTTCAGTCCATGAATCACGCAACACTGTTCCCAGAGGAGAATCAGCAGGATGTGACTTTAATCGTATCTCTCCTGACCCCTGCACGAGGAAGAGTCCGGTTGCATCAGGGTCCTGTACACAGTATCCCGCAGTATCTCCTGTGGAGATATTCATCTTCAGAGAAGGAATGAAAGTAACGCTGTTGTCTCTTAAATCAGGAATCACTTCATAGCTGAAATCAAGTATCGGAGGAGCAGCATCGACTACGACATTTATGCTCTGTACCTCTTCGAGATTGTGAGAACGATCCTCTGAGAAGTAAAATACCTTATATGGTGTGCCGCTTGCATTTGACAAGAGACAGTTGGTACAATGGAAATGAAGATCAGAAGCACCAAAAGAGACAAATTTCTGATCAGGATATGTCGAAACAGGATTGCCGGTAGTAACGATTGGTCTTGCATTGAACCATGTCGTCAGTGGAGAATCTGATGCGCTGTTGTCTTCGACAGCGTATCCGAAATCAACTGCACTGACACGGGAATTATTCTGCAGAGAAACAAGAGTGCGCGGAGGTGTCTTGTCTTGTGCGCATAGATTGAATTCGGGATCAGTAGGAACACAATCTTTTCCATTATCTGGCATTATTCTGCCCGAGAGTGAATACCCTTCCTGATTATCATCGGCATCTCTTACACATGAATCAGTTATGAATTTACAAATACCTGTGTTAAAGACATCAAGACTGCGTGTTATGATCCTGTTTGATCCGGCTGATTTGAAGTATGTCTTGACTCCAGGAGTAGGCAGAACACTCCATGTAACATCAACAGTAACATTCTGATCAGTTTGACCGGTACAATCCTTCTGAGTTGCATAATCGTAACAGGACACTTCACCTGCATTCAGGCATTTGGTTCCAGTAAAGTAACATGATGCGCCATAGAGCTGGCAAACCTCTTTTGTAGAAGCGAAGACTGCATTTGAGTTCGGATTCCTAGATTCAAATGCTCTGCAATCCTGCTTTTGAACATCTGTCGGTCTGCAGACACCTACGCCTACATCTCCATAGCTTTGAGATGAGACCCATTGACAGTCTTCCTGCGGCAAACATTTATTCTTGTTGAAACCTGATCCTTCACATGCTGTCTGTGAGAGGTAGTCGTAGCATGAATGGATGTTCTGACACGATGCATATTTATCGACCACCGTCTTTGAACGATCAAGGTAACAAAGAACTGCCTGTTGTGAACAGTAGAAGGTCTGGACTGTGTTTGGATTGAATGCGGAGATTGACGTATTGAATCCCTTACCGCCGAATAATGCGGAACTAGAACTTTGTGAGACTATATTTGAGAAAACACCGAATGGTCGGTTGCAAAGATCGCAGTTAGGCACTGCGGTGCATGATGCGGTGGTTCCATCTTCATGACAGATGTCAGAACCTTGGCAGAGTGTCTGTGTCTCAGCACCGCCTTTGCATTCTACTTTCGTGTTGCCGTCGCAGAATGTCTTATCTCCCTGGAAGCATCGATCAGAACCTGTCGTGATGCAAACTTCAGATGACGACTGTTGATATACACCATAGATACTTCCGAGAGGATAATCACCCTCTACGATGTAGCAGTACTCTGTGTCACCAAGAATACTTGAATCCACGTATGCTGATGTATCACTCGACACAAGAATGGTTTGTGTTGCATCACCGATACGTTTCTTGATCTTAAACTGCAAAGGTGAACATGAGCCCTGCCATCCAAGATTGATCTTGCCGTTATTCAGCACAGCACTGAGAGAAATACCAAGATCATCAGGAGAATCACACGCAGAAGTACTTAGGACAATATCACCAAGAGGATACGTAAAAGTACTTGGATTGAGTGTGATGACTCTTGATTCTGTATTGTATCCACTGGCAACAATGGATATTGGTAATTTTGAGACTGTATCTAAATCAATCTTCTTCTTAAGGGTGAATTGTCCATTAGAACCTGAAAGAACTGATGTTCCGATCGCTGTGATTGTTGCATCTTTTACTGTTCTTCTTGGCAGAGTCGAGTTCAGTATTGTTCCAGTGATGGTGATTTCCGGCAACGGTGTCAGGTGTGCGGTGAATGATTTGACTGCAAGATCCATCTGGACATCCTGCTGATAATATTTGAAATCAGGATGATTGATGATGACAGTATATGTCTGTCCATTGACAAGCTGGAATGTTGTCTTTCCTGTATTATCGCTCAGGACTGTTCCGGCACTCGGGAATACACGGACTGAAGCGGACTGGACAGCTTTTCCTGTCTCATCCTGTACGATAATATCAAATGGACCAGTCGATGGCGGCTGTACTGCGGATGATGGTACTGTTGACGGTGCTGCTGATGGAATCAATATAACAGTAAGTGTTCCGCTGCTTGGCAAACTGTTGATTGTCGTTGTGTTTGTGGTGAATCCTGACTTTCCTGACGTGATCACTAATTGACCTGAAGGAATGGAAATGAATTGGGCACTACCTGTGGTGTCTGTTGTTTTTTGCTGTGAGTAAGAAACAGCATTGATAACAACATTTGCTCCTTGAATCGGCTGATTTGTAATATCCTTGACATTCACTAAGAGAGTTCCTGAACCGATCTGAGTGATTGGTATGTTGACAGTGGTCTGAGTTCCCGCAATCAATGTAGCAGAAACACTTCCTGCCTTACTCCCTAATGTTGCTGCGATGGACTGTGAACCGGTCGAACATCCGACAAGTCGGTAGGTACCACCGGTACCTGTGGTTGTGGAAGATCCAGAACAAGTGACCACTGCGCCTGAAACACCTGTGCCTTGGTCAGTGACAGTTCCTGTTACGTTGGGAAGATTTACAGAAGCGGGTGAAGTTGTGCCCTCACAGGAAGCTTTTGTTGTTAATGAATTATCGATGGTATCTTTCACCAGACCGGTAAATTCTGTATCACAACCTAATGCTTGTATGTTCCAAATATTTTTAGTCGGTGCCTTTGTTCCTGGACTGACACAGACAAAGCAGACTTCTTCGCATGTATTGCTTGTGACCGCACTGCAGGCTTGGTCTTGATAGAATCCGTACTGACCGGTATGAATAAAATCAAGACCACTCCACAAAGCATATGCATTGTTCGGATTACATTGTGATTGTGTACTTTGTTTACATAAGAAATTTGATCCAAGATCAGGATTGATACAGCAGCCCTGCTGCGCGAAAGATTGCGGAATAAGGAATAATGAAGCGAACAGAATAAACACTAATATGAACTGTTTTTTGTCCATCGTTTAACCCTTTTTTGACAACGGCCGTGAGACTATTGCCTATACGAAATTAACTAAGTTTTGTTTATAAATGTTGTGCTTATCTTGAGCTTAAAACGCTGTTTAAGGCTTTTGGAGAATCTCAATCACCTGCAGATTTGAGGCCCTGATCTCCAATCATCCGTAGCATCATCGCCACAGCATTTTTTGGATCCAGTACCTGCTGCATACCAATTGAAACCCGCACTGGTACAGATTGATGATGAGAGCGTATCGAAGTCATAGTCTTTCCGCTGACATGATTCTTTCTTTGTTGGATCTCCGCCTTTATCAGCTGGATAATATTCTGCATAGACTGATGCGCCATTGCTTAATGGAACACCATAACTTCCTGTGTTTGTAGCTTTACCATCCGATACAGAAACAGGAGATCCTGAAATGCACTGTGGTGATCCTGCAGTACATGATCCTCGCTGATAGGTGCAGGTGCCCGGACTCAGCGGAACATCACCATTATCATTATCTGTTGCACTTTGTTCATTGTAGAATGCGCAATTGAATCTCTGCTGCACATACAAGTTGTTTGGATTCGAGAGATCAGCATTGCAAGCCACATCAGTGAGATTTTCGATGTCGCTGCAAACATCTTTCTTGACTTGCGGACCTGCCAATCCGCAATTATTGTCAGATGCTTGGTAAGTGATTTCTCTATACTCCCCATACGAAGGCTGTGTCGGATTCGCTGTGGAACCGACTGTGACTTTGCATGTCTGGTCCTGGAATGAATCATGACATAAACTTGGCAGCGTCTGTGCGCATCCATTCTGACTGCAGGTCGCGTTGCAAAGATATCGTTTTGGAATTCCTGCATTGACGTCCTGCTGTATGATCAAGTCCACAAAGCCAGAGATTGAACTCGGATCGGTGACACATTTCGGCGCTGCGCTGCAGACAATGCTGGTACTCGCACCAAATTCTTTTTCGAATGTCGTCTGATCATAATACGTGCACGATTGCGGAGATGTCGTTTCTGAATTGGTCAAGGATAAATCTGGGTTTTTAATTGGTGGTCCGAAGCATGTCGCTGCGTCTGCAGCTTTATCCTGACAGCTTTCGATCACTGCGTATGTCTCAGTCATATCTCCGACACAGAGATTACCTCTGGTGCCATCGCAGTTTCTTTCGAAACTTCTCTTGATGATGTCATTGCTATTTGCATAGATTACACCACTTGCAAGTCCTGCCTTTAGTGCAGAAATCGGATCAGTTCCAAGACCTGTATTGAATCCGACAAAATTCTTCTTTTGTTTTGGAGCGACACCTCCTATCTTTTGGGAATCAGGCATCGTATCATAACTTGTCTTATACTTATCTGTGCTGAATGAATTGACACTGCCATATGTCGCTTGTGTGAAACATGTCTCTTTACTATCTGCTACCTTGATAACACCGCCGTCATTGATGCAGCACATATGGTCCGCGAGGAATGGATCAGACACATTATAGGGATACGGTGGCTTGCCATTGGTGAAAGGCACACATTCCTGTGCAACAACTTGTGTGCTGTTTCCTACTTCTGCGCCTCCTTGCAAAACGCTGCCAATCACATCGTACAAAGTTCCCTTCTTGAAGAGTGGTGTTCCTGTTACTTTGTAGATATTGGCGATGGTCAGGATATTATATGAACTGAAGGGCAGATTCAATTCTTTGCCGCCTGAATTATTCGTATAGATCGTACTGGTGCCTTGCTTGATGAGCCACGAAAAGACATAGTTTCCGGGATTATAGAGATCCTTGATCTTTGCGCTGAATTGGAATGGATCTTCCAACGAAAAGATGCCGCTGCCGTATGGATTTGTCTTGTTGACATCGACTGCGATCAGATCGTCGACGAGAACCCTGAAGGTCTCATAATCACAATATTGCGCATCGCATACCGTGATCGTGAACGTATGATAGCCGATGTCTTCCTTGGTCATCAATGCAGAGACAGTGCCTGTATTTGGATTCTCTATCTTCCATCGCGGCTGCGTGAGTTTCTTTTGTTGTTTGACGACGATAGGACACATGCCAGAATCATCAGAGACGATGTTTGTCTCATTATAATCCGTCAGCCATCCCGAATAAGAGTAAGTGATACCATCTTCATCCGGATCAAAAGCGCTCGGCGTTATCTGCAGAACGTGATCCTGCAGGGCATAGAGATCATAGATACCGCAACCTGCAGGAGGATCTTTATCATACGGTCCGAGAGGATCGAGATATTCAAGGACCGGTGGTCTATTCTCTATCATGAAATTCATGACAAGTTCTTTACCTGGCTCAGCAGAGGTGTCGACAATCTCGATCATATCATCAAATAATGAAACATTTTCTGTTTTATGTATTCTGAAACCTGAATCTCTACTATAGCTGAGATTCACTATCTTGTTGAAATCATCGACGATCCTGAAATTGATTGCAGATAACTGACCTGCTGTTGTTTTTTTTGGTTTCGATGAGACATCAGTCACCACTGCATTTCGTGCGACGCTATATATTTGTTTGAACCGTGTAGTGAATGAATTCTGGAATGAGATGAGTTTGATCACCGGTTGGCTTCCGATAGGAGCGACGATAAGGGGAAAGTTGACAGTCGCAATGACATTCTTCTCTGAGAATGTAATGTTAGCAGATACTTCACCTTCGGTCACATTGTATGTCTGGTTTATACCTATAATTGAATCAAAATCAACGCAGTCCTTGACATATGCAGAGACAAAGGATTCAAGTTCTGCCTGCACTGAGAATTGCGAGTTCCATCCTTCATCAGGTGAACAACCGCCAGCGTGTGATTTACAAAGATCAGGTAAGTTCACAATACCGATATCGACGTCGCTAAATCTCGGATTTGCTGATCGATAGGTACAGAATGCCGGTTCGACATTGAAATCAGCGAATGCGTTCGTGCAGGGATAGATAGGAACAGGGAATCCCGTATTCAATATTCCGTAACCGATGCGATACGTCTTGTTTTTCTGTTCATCGCGTTCAAAGAATGCTTTTTCATGGACTTTCAGTATTGATCCTTTCTGTCCGGGAAAGATCTTGCCTCCCTGTCTCGAGAGAAGATCGATACCTTGTTCCAATGCTGATTCAGTGCACAGATTGACATAGAATCGCAATGCAGTCGTCTCTAACACCTGACCGACTATCTTTTCAGCTTGCGCCTGTGATTGCTGCCGTTGGACCTGTCCCGTCAGGAAGAAGACAAAGCCGAATATAGATATGATTACTAGACCAAGAATGATGAACATGGTTAATTGAGCTTGCTTCATACATGTTTACGGTATTCGAGTTTTTGCAGTGAGATCAGGCCAGACGTTCGTATAGGTGTTCGGAGTGCCGCTGGAATCGAAGATGTACACCGAGTCTGTCACATTACATACGGCGCTCGGCAGCCGTGCGAATACAGCATCACAGGCGTTTGTCTTGAAGGTAGTATCGAAACCGGTGTAGTTCAGAGAGACAAATGTCTGTAATGAATTTCTCTGTGAATCATATTTGGTCTCCTGTATGCCGACAATCGCTTTTCCTGAACTCTGAGCGAAATAGACTTTATCAAAGTCTGCGATCTTATCCAGTGTATCGGTGAACGCATACGTTGTCTGGATCAAAGACTTGATGAAATTGACAATCGATGCGATTGGACTCGTCAGAGTATCGAATAGTATTTCGAAGGCAGTTGGATTAAAGGGAGCTACGTTTTTATCGGCAGAATAGAAGATGATCTGTTTCGTACTCGAATAGGACAGCACTCCTGATTCATCTGACTCGAATATCTTTGTTATTTCATTGCCGGTATTGAGATCTGCGACTTTATCTTTTGAGATATTGAATCCAAATGCTTCGTAGACCGGATAAGAAGTATCATTAATCAATCTATTGAGTGATGTTCCGATGATCGCTGTAGTGCCGAACTGCAAGACGCAGAAATTATTTGCGCATCTGCCTGCCGAGCAGAACACGCTGTTGAAGAAGTAATCATTGAATTTACGAGCGGCACTTACTGCAAAGTCAGGCTGTATGGTCTCTCCGAGTGCATTCGCTCTGATATCGCAATACAGTGCATACTCAGGTATATTGTTATCTTTGACATATTGGAGCAACGCAAAGGCAATGTATTTTGTCCTCGTCGTCCATGAACCGCTGATGCACATACGATCCACTCTGTTGCTCGCAGGACCAAATAATGCCCATTGACCGTCTGAATAACATTTTCCCTCTGCATAACATTCATTCGGATCAGTGCAGTAACCTGAATCATTTCTGTTGAAATCCTGCTTTAATGAGACAACAGCCCATGTTCCCTGAGCGCTGCAACGGTATCCTGTCTCTCCGTATGTCATGAAGATCGGCGGTTTCTTCGGATCAGAAGTATAATTCAAAGAATCAACACAGGTTGTTCCATCGAAACAGAACGAGCCTGGACAGCATGCTGATGCGTTCAGTGTTCCGATATTGATGTTTTGCTGCAAGACATAGGTTGTATTGATATGTGTATCAGGCCAGCTAGTTGGGTTAGTCTTTGCTGAATCAACAGGCTTTGTCGGACTGAATTGGAATGCATTCTTCCACGCAGGCGGGACAGCGATTGAATCACAGAAGAAACTTCCTTTGTTCTGGCAGACACCTGCTTCATTTGAGATTGCTGATTGTGGCGGCGGGAATGATGCATAGCCAAAGTTCAGTTTCAGAGTAAGTTTATACCACAGACTGGTCGGTGCTACGTATGCAGGCAGGTTGCAGCCGAAATATTCACCATTAAAGTAGAGAAGATTGGTGTTCTGACAGCCTTCATCGATCTGACCGTCACAATTATTGTCTAAACCATCGCAACTTGTTTCTGTTGCCTGGTAACCGGGACCATATTCTGTTGCGCCGCAATCAGGAATGTAACCGAAATTACATACTGCGCGGGAACCTTTACAGACACCTTCTTGATTCGAACAGAGAGTTGATTGACCTGCAGTGCAGGAAGTACCGGGAGTGAGAAGAGTTCCGTTTGAACTGTAGAAATCATCGATTTTTGTATTACAATCGTTGTCGATGCTATCGAACGTCTCGTTGGTTTTTACTACATCGCTGTCTAATTTATAGTAGCAGCCGCAGGTCGGACCGGCATTCTCATCAACATACCCATTGCAATTGTTATCGATGCCATCACACGTGTTATCTGAATCACCAGTAACTGTTGATGTGTTCATACATACACCGTTGAACTCACACTCATTGGTGATATTAACATTATTTGCATCTTTATTATCACAAACCGCTGCTGAATCTTTTGTCGTGCTTGCGAGAGTAGCTCCTGCTTTGCTGTATCCCGCAACATAAAATTCATTTGGATCATCACCTGCACAATTTGGTGTTCCTTTCTCGAATAATTTACCGGCTGCCCACTTGAATGTCGAATTAGCGCATGCGCCACCTACTGGCAAGGAGGTTGAAAGATCAGGATCAACACAGCTTCCGATTGGATCAGTATAATCTATGATGTGTTCTTGACAGCAAATGGTACTGGAACAAGCGCCTGGTTGCCAAGTGGCACCAGTATAACTGCAACCGCTGAAACCAAATGTTCCCTCGAGATGTTCATAGATCGGTTGCGGCCCAAGATCACTCGTGCTGTTACAGACAGTAGTTGTCGATGGCGGGAAATATCCGCTTGTGATAGTGCCGCAACAGACTCCATTCGGACCACTCGGTGTTGCAGGACTGCACTGAACACTTGTTGAGCAGAATGATGTCGTGACACATTGGTTATTGATACATGAAGCGCTTACTTTGTAAGCGCCGACTGTTGTCTGTACGCTTGCACATTGCGCATCGGTCGTACAGGTGACGGTGACTGTCGTTATTCCAGAGATCGTCTGGGGAGTTGGTGAACTGTCCCTTATTACGACAGAAGTATTGAACATTCCTGCGCTCGAGTATACATGAGAAACAGAAACACTCCTTGAGCCGGTGACGGATGAACTGATAGTTCCATCACCAAAATTCCACGTATAATTGAATACAGGAGTACCACCGGTGAAAGAAGCAGTAAACGTTACTGAAAGCGGGACCGGACCTTGAGTCGGAGAACGGGACACAGAAAGGGAACTCATAGTTACTGCAGATGCGAATGGTATCATGAATACTGAAAACAACAGTAACACTAATTTTGGATTTATTTTCATGGATTCACGCTCGTCGGAACAATCGTATTGTTTGAGATGAACTGTCCCTTCCAGCATCCTCCTTTCACATCTTTATATGATTCATCAATCAATGCATTCTGGTCATCGCCACAGCAATGTGTCTGTAAACCATCATCATAATTTGAGTTTGCGCTGGTCCAATGATAAGAAGGAACATTGTTGCAGGCATCGCGATCAGTATCTAGATCAGTTATCCATCTGCCGACGTTGCTGACATCTCCACTGAATTTATTGAAATCGGTCGCGCAGTATTTTGTATTGCCTGAGCTCAGGAAGAATCGATCCAAGCCGATGATCATGATGTACGTACCTGCGGGATTAGTAACAGTCAATCGCTTGTTAGGATCTGCCAATGAATTCTTGATATCGTTCGTTGAAGCGTATATCTTGATTCGTTTCGGATTCTTCGTCTTCATATCCGGTGTCAATGGGATCCTGATGTGGTGCCACTTGTTGAGTTCTGATCCTGATGTTGAATATCGTGCGATGAAGTCATCGAAATAGACCTTTGTCGGTGTATCGAAGTCTTCTCTGATCTGTATATTCAACTGATCGCTGCCGACGAAGAGAACATCGAACTCCAATGCATCATACGAACTCCAATCACTGATCGGGAATTGTTCATCAGCCGCATCGAATGGCATAAGGAATCTGCATTCAGTCACTGAGTCTGGACAGCCGACTAATGCGACACCATTCTTGCTCAATGATGAATAAAAGTCTTTCAACAATCCTGTCGGACCACCTGAGATTCTTGTGTTTTTGAAATCAGCAGGTCGGTTGCTGTTCATGCAATATCGATAGTCAGGACCGCAGCACTCGAGAACAGAACCATAGATTGAACCTATCGTTTCTGTCTTGATGCCGCCTTCTTTTGTGCACAGGAATCGTTCTGGATTTACCTGTAATGGATTAAAGGATGGCAGCACCGGATCATTTGTTACGGTGAAAGCGTCCTTGAACAAGTATGAAGCGTCCGGATTACAAATACCAGGCAATGGACATGAATTGAGAACTGTGATATTGAGATCGTGACTTCCTTTTTCCAGACCAAGAGGCAATCTGACTTCGAACGGAGCACTGTAACCGATCTTTCCATCTACACCCACAGATACTTCCGGATGACTGGTGATAAGGAATGAACCTTTGTTGCTGACAGTGATGTTGTAGACGGATGTATCAGTTATCAACTGAGTTGGTTTCAATCCTGAAATCTTAAGAGCTATCTTTTGTGAGACTGAATAATCCAGCGTATTCGGGGATGCGGTGATGGATATAGTTGTGCCTGATGGTGATGTGTAACTTGAACTTACTTCTGTCGACGGCAGCTGGATCTGTGTGATCCGTTTGAGGAAATCATCCTGATCGACGAATGATGTCGAGATATCTCCAGAAAGGGTCGTTGTCGTTGTTATTTCGCTGGTGGAGAGAGGGATTGTTGTCGTTGTCTCTGGTCCTGTCGGAGGCACATATTCAGGCAGATCAGTTCCGTTGAAATGATTTGCTGAAACCGCCGAAGGACTGTTTGGATCACAGACAAACCACTCATTTCCATTTGAGATTATGTTATTGGTACTCGTCGCTTTGATCTTGAATGCGCTGTCTACTGCATTGAACCATCTATAATATTGTTTGCTGTCAGCTACTGATGAGATAGAACTGCCGTCGTCACTCGCTGCGCCATAATCCAATCCTGAGCCTGTGATTCTCACTTCATCGAAGTATGCATCGAATTTACTCAGACCGTTTGTTAGGTGATTATTGAACAATGCAACCTTTAGATAGTTCATACCTGCAGGAACAGGCAATGTTCCTTGGAGGAATACCCATTGATTTTTCTTGACTGTCGAGACTGTTGCCTGTCCGGATTGCTTGAAACTGCTGGTGTTGCCCCAGTACAGAGTGATTGCCGCTCCGGTTATAGGATCCAGACTCGGATTGCTTGTATCTACATCGACATACACCCAGCCGGAAAAGGTGACGGTCCTGGCTGTATTGTTATTGCGGATGATGATCGTATCTGAAGTTGAATTGGTTACCGTCTTTCCGGGCGTGATGAAATCACGCTGGATAAATCCTGAATGTGATCCTGAGATGGCTTTTGAGGTTGAATCACTCAAAGTTGTTGAATCCCAACCCCTGACACTGTCTTCAAAATCACCATTTGGAAGAACATTATTGCCTGCACATCTATTCTCTATTGTAGTTGGATTATCGGTGCCAATGAATATATCGGTTGAACCTAATGAAGGATCTCCTCTGGAAACCAATGCGCACGCTCTTCCAAATTTATCTGCGTTTGCCGGATGAGATAAGTAACACGTCGCACCGATTGTTGAGCTGTCGAATAATCCATCAGGATCAGTACAGCATGATTTCGGTGTTCCATCTGCTTTTGTTCCTTTGGTGACACCGGTGATTGTTCCGACGGTGCAGGTCGCTGCATCTGGATTATTTTTCCATCCTGCCACAGTACAGACATACTTTCCATTCGTACCATATGTCTTGCCAAGATCATTCAGATTGAGAGGATCACAATTATGAGTGGCTCCGTTGTAACAAAGTTTGTTTGAAGAACCGCCGCTTTCTGAATAGATGTGTTCGGCTCCCATGCTCTTATCATGAGGACCGTAGATGCTTCCTGTATCAATTGCATCACAGCATTTATCTTGTGAAGAAACATAGATACCGCCACCGGATATGGCGCAATACGTACCTATCGCACCCCACCCAAATGTAATACTAGTCGCATGATCATCAAAATTCCAAGGGCTACTGCTTAAACTACCTATATCACGGTCCACTGCGCCAATTCTGACCCCTGTTTCGCCACTACCATCAAACATAATATACCAACAATATGTTCCACCACCTCGACGATTTACTGAAGAGACTGAATTATCATCAAAATCTTGATAACTACTAGTCACACCGTAGCCAGTTGTCGTATATGTACCGATGTCATGATTCCAACTATTATCTCTATATAGATCGACCTGACAATAATCTGCATGGGCGTTCACTGTAAGAACTAGCAATGCGACTAGAAATAGGAAAGGTAACAGGAATATCTTCTTACGCATGGGTAACTCCTGTTGCATTTGGTGACTTCACCAAAGATACGCAATCCTGGCGTAATGTTGGATCCTGCAATGAACTGCAGAAAGAGGAGTCTTTCAATGCGACGGCAATCTGCGTCGTACACGAAAACGCTATGCCTCTTTCACAAATAGTCGGATCTCGTTCTTTGATTGCAAGATTGACTGTCTGATTCGTGCATATTTCAAGATCATGCGGAGAATTGATCTGCAAACAATAATCAATATTCTTTCGTGATGTGGCTAAAGAAGTGTAACAGGAATAATCGTTAATCAGGCTTGCATAAGTGCAATCAGAACCTTTCCATGCTTTGGTCAAACAGAATGACTGCAAAGCGTTACCATTTGCATCGGATATTTTCTCACAAATCTTTGTGTTATCTCGTTTAGCCGCTAATTTAAACAAGCAAATATCACGATCATTGTTTTGTAAAGAATCACATTCTTTTGTAGAAACAGATAACCGTGGAACAAACACAACACCAAGGACTATAACGACCAATACGATGATAATTACGACTACTTTGCCTTGCTGTCCAGACCGTCTCATCCAATCCCTCTTTAATAGATAGAATCTCGCTTTTAGGTATTTAAACCTTTTGGGTTTTAAGCCTTGTAGTCATGCAATCCTAGGCTTTTGGCGAAAGCGACTAAATCCTTATAATCCCGCATCTCATAAGGATGTCTGGCAAAAGAAGCGACAACTACCGGAACCTTGTATTTTTTGCACAAACGAAGGTTCTGCATCATCCGTCCCATCATCTTTGATTGCTCTTCCCGTGATGCGTGCAATAGTTGATTGAAACTCAGTCCATACGCAACATTTTTTTGCTTCATCAATTTAGCAAGGACCTGGTTCAATCCTGAATTTCTGAAATGCATCGGATCTTTTCTCTTCTCTTGCTCGAATTCAAAGATAAGATCTGCTTTCTTGCTCTCGATCAAAGCTCTATCTTTCTGCATATTGCTTTTGAAAATCCGTTTCGAAGTCAGTAACTTTAATTTTGATTTTATATTCGGAACAGTTGCATCTCCGATGAAGACTAATTCAGAATAACCAAGCTGTTCTGCCATCTTGATGAATTCTTTCTCATCTCCGGAAGAAATAACATACTCTCTCATTGTTTGAGAGTCACCAAACCAGCATCACAGACATTATGCATCGCCTCGAATCGTGCGACCGCTGCATCAATCTTGAGATTCTTGACAGAAGGATCCTTTACGGCATTCAGAATATTGCATGTCTGACAGAGTTCATGTGAGCTCGGTTCATCGCAGATACTGCATAGTTTTGCCTCGGTAATTGACTTGAAATATGATCGTAATTTCGTATTCTGACTTAGAACATTCCTCACCAGATTGAATTTCTTCTCAGGCATGACTTCAAGTTCCGTATAGAATCTCCTCGAAGCCTTGACCGAGCACGGACACCAGCCGTAATGAACATCAAACTGTTTGATTTTCGAATACCGTTCGACTTCATCCTCGAATACAAAATACATCGGTTTGACTCGTTTAACGAATGTCTTGCTCGAAATGTTGCTTGTTAATGGACCGACCCGTGCGACTTGTTTCAGATTCCCTCCGAATAAAGTCATGAACATACCATCTGCTTCATCATCGAGGTTATGTCCGGTCAAAAGTATCTGCGCACCGAGTTTCTTGCTGTATTTATTCAGAAGATATCTTCGTAAGGTGCCACAGATACTGCATGACGTCTTGTTGAATCCACGCTCTTCCATGATCGCCATGATGTGGCATAATTTATAGCCGAATTCTTTCTCCAATGAGATCTCGTGCAGTTTGATATCTTCTTTAGTGCAGAACTTTTTTAGATTTTCGAGACTTTCATCCGAATAGCAGCCGATATGAGCGTTGATCGTTATAGCTTCTACGGGGTAACCGAACTTCTTCATCAGATATAACAATACAGTAGAATCCTTACCGCCAGAAGCGGCGACTAATAATTTCTCGTTTCTGTCAAATAGACCAAACTCTGAGATCGTTTCCCTGACCCGATTCTCGAAATTTGTTACAAATTCATTATCGGAAAGCCGTTCTGTATCTATATACTCCACAATATAGTTCCAAAAAGTACGATATTATAATACTTCGCAAAGATTTTAAAAAGGACAGAGATAATCATGCTCTTGAGGTGATGTATGTTGAAAAAACAGCATTATAGTTGGTTATATATTATTTCTGTGTTGATTGCAGTGCTCGCAGCATTTGTGAATATCGCATCAACAACGACCATAGCGACAGTATTGGCAGTGCTTGGTCTGATCATTGGATTTGCCAATGTACCACGCAAGGAGTCCACTGAATTCCTGACAGCAACTGTTGCTTTGATCGTAGCAGGTATCGCAGCGAAAGGCTTAGAAAACATTGCGGTCATCGGCGTATTTGTGCCAGGAATCCTGACGAATTTGATAGCATTATTTGCTCCCGCGGCGATTGTTGTTGCGTTGAAAGCATTGAATTCGACAGCGCGAGAAAAGTAAATTCTTATAATGGCCCAAAAGGCCATTTATATTGTTTTAAATGGTTATTAGATGATTCTTTAAGAAACGGCTTTGACCACAAACCCACCAAAAACACGCATAAAAAGTATTTAAACAGAGACTTCATATGAGTTAATATGTGCATAAAACAGCTCAAGGAAGTCTATAAAAGAGACATCTATAACGAAAAAAACGTCCATATTCGTGAAAGACATGAAGATAACGTGAAGAAACAAATGGATGTCATTCTTGGCGTCTTATTGGCAGGAGGGTTTACCACTTTTGCTAAGACCCTAATTAGTTTATTAATATTTTCTTCATTGACAATCTTCCTTCTTGTCGTCTATCTATTCATTACAAACACATATCTCAAAGAGTATGCACGATATACTGATGAATTGATAAGAGGAAAAGATGATAAGAAAAAGTCAAAATCTGGATTTTTTAGAAAATTATTTTCAGTTTAACGGTCGTATATTCTCTCCCATTATGTTCACTCTTCTTATGATGAATCAGTTCAATAAACCCAAAATAAGCCAGTTCTTCAAGCTGTGTCTTGATTGTCAGATTGTTAGTTCCTGTCTTGGTCTCTAACTCACGTATACTCAGTTCGCCCTTCCTTAACAGTTCCATAATCTCCTTTTTGATGTCTAGGGCTTTTCTCCGTGCCATGCCACT
This sequence comes from uncultured Methanosarcinales archaeon, assembly GCA_965231065.1. Classification (GTDB taxonomy): domain Archaea; phylum Nanobdellota; class Nanobdellia; order Woesearchaeales; family UBA10107; genus UBA10107. The sequence continues at coordinate 195,663 of OZ246410.1, forward strand.
AATTAATCGCAATATTTATATATGACAATGCCACGAATTGATAGCATGAAATGGAGAATTTTAGATTAGGGGTATCTAATTTGACACATAAAAATAAGGAAGATAATTTATCAGCGATCAAAGACTACTCCAAAAAGTTCTTTTCAAATCATCACGCCGTCTCAATATTGATTATTGGTGTTGTTCTTGGATCACTCGTTGTCTTTGCTGTTCCTCTTCCTTATTCTGTTGAAGAAAATTATACAGCAAAAGTTCCATTTACATTTAAAGAGAACTACACGGATAAAGAACCATATTCAGCAAAGGAAGATTACGTCGAAATAGAACCATATCAAGCACAAATTCCTTATGTTGAAAAAGAACCTTACGAGGCTACTGAGACATATTCAGAACAAGAACCATACACAGATACAGAATGTCATAATGAGCCATTAGGTCATAATGAAGAACAAACAGTTTGCGATGATTCGGGTTTCTGGAATGATGCACATATTTCAGTCAGAGTGAATAATCTGGATACAAATAATGGCGGATCATTCAGCATATGGCTCGGATTCAATCTGCAAACAGGAGGTACGACGGGCGGAACATTCTCCCAATATATACAAGCAGGAAGCTCGTATACATTTAGCTACACATCGTCTGCCGATACTAATGGATGTACTTATCACATGACTTCAATACCTAGCAAAGAGATTTGTGAACAAGTCATCAAATACAGAGATGTTCAGAAGACAAGGACAGTGACTAAATATCGAGATGTCACTAAATATAACACAGTCACTAAATATAGAAATGTCACGAAGCAAAAGGATGTAACGCTGTACAAAGATGTCACCAAACAAAGGGATACGACAGGTTACAGGGATGAACTGACGGAGAGAACGGTCACAAGATTCTCTACATTGTTCTCGAGAATGATAGAATAAAGCAATGCGTCTAATTTTTCGTAAATTTTAAAAAGGATGCCTCATTAATATGGTATAAAGAGGTTATGGACACTTTTATGAAAGGACATACTTTAAGAGTACATAATTCTATTCAACTACTCGCAGTAGGCAAGGAAAGCTATATAAGTAAGGTGAATTCCCAGAATTTAGATTGGGGATGGATAATATTTAATTAAGAAATTTAGACTACTTGCGACATTTATTTCCTTTTCCTTTCACAAAAAAGGAAGCGCGCCAGAGGGGATTTGAACCCCCGACCTTTCGGTTAGCATCCGATTGCACAATCCGGGCTATGCTACTGGCGCGTGATTTATTTTGAAAAAATGTGCCACCGCTGGGAATTGAACCCAGATCATTGACATGCGACTGTCTATCCAGCTTACAAGGCTGGTACTCTATCCTTTAAGCTACGGTGGCACAATATTTTCTTTATATGGATTTTAAATTTGGTAATTTAAAACCCCCTTTTAGTCTTGCGACTATTTTTCACTTACTCAGTTCTTGCAAATGACCTTCGTTTGCCCTCGCTGAATCAGCGAAAAAATATATTGTTTATGTGATACGCAGGATAATTTGTGATAAGGCAAACAGAAGGTGTTCCTTTTAGAAATCACCAAGCTGTTTAGAGTATAAACTCCAATTTTTAGGATGTATTACTCATTTATATACCTTATGAATGTATTTTCATAGAATCTGACTATTTATTTACGTAAAATTAGAATTTTGTCGAAATAATCCCGACAGAAAATAACTAATTCTTCAATTCCCAATAGAGATTATTCGTGCCTCTGCGTTTATTGATATAACCTTTCTTATAGAGGATTTGAAGATTCTTCAAAGCTCCGCCCCAGCTCATCTGAGTTCCTGTTGCGACCTCATTCGTATTGGATTCTCCTCTATTTCCAAGAAAATGGATGATTAGTTTTTGATTTCGATTAAGATTCATTCGTTCACAATCTCCACTTCAAGTCTTTGATGATTATCTTTATCAGAATACACTCTAAACAATAATTTATTTCCTTTCTTGAGCTTCAATCGTCTAGTTATGAACTGCGGTATACGACAGAAGAGCTGACCTCTATTCTCACCCAGGATAGCTTCTTCTTGTTCTGGATAATGACCTTCCATGATCGCTTTAATATCACTCTTTCTCTGTTCTTCGGGTACTTCTTTAATTAATTCTGTCTTTTTCACCATTGTTATTTATCATATGAATACTTATATTTAAATTTAACTATTTCATATGAAAAATCGGAATGTTTAAATATATATTCACATTTATCATATGAATAATGAGAAAGATAAAAGAGATCGAATTTGAGATTGAAGTCTCGAATCAGGATATGGAATTTGTTAAAATCAGGAAGAAGATTGTCTATGACTGAAATCCAAACACTACTAGAACCAAAGAGAAAGGTCTCATTACCAAAGAAGAGAAGAACCTATCCTCAGAAGTGGCATTTCTATTATCAAGCATCACGAACAGAAAAGCTCATGTTCTTCCGAATCATCAAGGACGCTGTCGATTATCTCGATATTGAGGCAAAATACAAGGGAACAGGCAGACCACCAGCAAATATCAAGGATATTGTGAAAGCTCTCTGTATCAAAGGCTATTGCGGTCTATCGTCATGGAGAATCGAATCTGAATTGAAATTAGCACAAACCTTTGGAATTATTAATAAGGTCTATAAGCGTTCAGCCTTGAACAATTATCTCAATAACAAATATGTAGTTGAGATTCTGAAAGAACTTCTAAAGACCATTGCAGAACCATTACAGGAGATTGAAGAGACAGTTGCCATAGATGCGACAGGAATGGCAAGTTCCTATGGGAAAAAGAGATGGGTTGAAGTAAGATTAACTCATCGTCTCAGAAAAGACTTTGCCAAACTCCATATAATTTCAGGAGTGAAATCAAATATAATCTTTTCTGCTGATGTTACGGAAGGAACTTCAAGCGATAGTCCACATCTTAAAGAGTTGCTTGAAGAATTACGATTCAAACCAAGAGAATTTGTTGCTGATGCCGGATACATATCAAAAGACAATGTTATTGCGATATCTGACAAAGGCATCAAGCCGTTCATCATGCCAAGAAAGAACATAACAGGACAAAGAGGCGGTAGTGCATCATGGAGATACTTAATTCGTCTTTGGAAAGAAAACAAAGAAATCTTTCTCATGCACTATCACGCAAGATCAAATGTCGAAAGTACATTTAGTATGTTGAAAAGAAAGTTCGGCGACTATGTCAGAGCAAAGAATATCATCGGGCAGACTGCCGACATATTATCAAAAGTTGTCTGTTTGAATGCAGTCATCCTATCAGAAGCAATGCTAGAATATGGAATTAGGACACGCTTCCAAAATGATGGATTTCCTTACACCCAAGAACAGCCATATAATGAGTTTGTGGTCAAATAGAGCCTTTATGGTCAAAGCCTTAAGAAACAAAACGTTTAAATATGGGTATCATTAAAGAGTAGTGAAAATGTTGGGGCAAAAAAAGTTCATCGGACTGTTAAGTGTATTCTTGATCTTATTCAGCGTATTGCCAGCATTCGCTTTGCAAGAACAGTTTGATGTTGTCTCGGCAAAATCAATTGCTGCATGTTCAAATGGTGTCACGACAGATTCTATAACCATCAGAAACACCGGAGACATCGAAAGTGGATTCACTATTTCTGATTCAGGATCTGCTTCTGAGTTCACTACGTTTTCTGAGACATCGGTTTCAGTAAAACCAGGTGAATCAAAGACTGTATTTGCGTACATGAGTCCGAGTGGCAGAAAAGGCAACTATGATCTTAGCGCTATCATAACCAGTGCATTAGGAGAAAAGAAATCAGTTTCACAATCAATTGAAGTGCAGAACTGCGCAAACATGCAAGTCTCGATCAAGACTCCGACAGTCACGGTAAATCCATGTCAGGTCTCTCAGTTTAGCTTCGATATCGCAAACACCGGTGATTATGCCGAGACATATGACTTCAAGGTCAAAGGACTCGAAGGATACACGACAGTAAGCACTAACAGCATATTCCTTGCTCCACAAGAGAGAAAGCAGATCGATGTGTTTGTCAATCCTTCCTGTAATATTTATGGACAAAAAGAATTGACATTGCAAACGACAGCACGAACAAGCCAATATGTAGCTCAAGCACACGTTGTGTTGAATATCCTACAGAATTATGAGTATGCAGTCGCAGTACAACCACAGGTAACTGTCTGTAACGCAAAGCAAATCGCAATTCCAATCAGCATCGCGAACAAAGTACCGTTTGTGAATCAATATGACATCACAATCCATGGTCCAAATTTCTTGAAGCAGGAAGCACGACGTGTTGAACTCGGACCGTACATGAGCGGCATCACAAATCTATTCACCGTCGCAGATCATGCAGGAAGTTACCCGATCGACATCATTGTCAAATCAGTCAGGGGCGATGTCATCAAGGCAGGAACACAGAATCTTACGGTCGAGAACTGCTACGATGCGAATGTCAATATCGAGAATCCGTCTGATATCGTCATTGCAGGAAACAAAGCAAGCTACAAGGTCACGATCCTAAATCAAGGAACAAAAACAGACAGTTACACATTCGAACTGAATGCGCCTTCATTCGTTACATTCAGCGGCACGACACTACAGTTGAATCCAAAAGAATCAAAGACGCTGACTCTTGAAGCGAATGTGCCTTCGAACGTCACCGGTTCATTTGTTGCAGTCCTGAAAGCAATTTCAAAAGAAACAGGCATCGTCAAAGGGGACAAGATACAGATTAGTGTCTTGAGTCCTGACAAGGCATATAGCTTAAAGATATCACCACGACACTTACGAGTCTTATTCGGACAGGATGCAGTCATACTTGGTCTGCAGAATAAAGGAATCTTACCAGCGACGTATGATTTCAGCTTGAAAGCACCATCATGGATGAAATTAGCGCAGAATTCCATAACACTACAGCCAGGCGAAAAGAAAGATGTCTTTATCGCGACAAGTGCAGACAAGAAGAAGAATCAGGTCGCCAACTACGAAGCATCAGTCACTGCGACAGTCAAAGGGTCTGTCGGATTTGTCTCTAAATTCAACATCAGTTTACGAGAAGTGACATTGTTACAGGAGTTATATATTTTCTCTGTAAAATACATGTACTTCTTAATCGCAGGAGCTGTTGTACTCCTTATCTTACTATTCATCCTTATCTTTGGAAACAGAATCGCACGCAGATACAGAGCTTGGAAGATTAAGCGAGCTGAAATAGCGAAGATCAAGGCTGAATTGAAACAGCGAAGGAAAGAAGAGAAGCTTGCGAAGAAATTGATGAAGGAATCATTGAAACGATCACATCCTTCAAAATTCTGGAAGCGATTCTTTGGTGTCTTATTCATATTAGTTGCATTAGTATTGCTCACGGGCGCTGTCCTGTATGGAATCGGTTACGGTCCTATTGCTCAGGAATTCTTCAAACAGAAGCAGGCAGAGACTAAGTTTGCGCCGATCGTCAAGGTCAATACGACAGGATTGGAAGCATATGGCAATACGGTCATCGTACGAGGCACCGATGATGTCATTGTTCCTATCATCGTCAAGAATAATTTCGATAATGATCTCACCTTTGGTGTCGAAGTCAATCAGAAATGGATCAAGACCAATGTTAAGGAGATTCGATTGGAAGCAGGCGACGAAGAAGTCATTAAATTACGAATAACACCGAGCGCGACTGAAGACGGCGTCTATAAGATCAGAGTCTCAGCACAGCTTGAACAAGAGGACAAGATCTACAACGAGGATATCACGCTCAACATCAGGAAAAAGAATGTACTGAGAGATATATTGAATTATGTACCGTATGTTGTTGGCGGAATCGTTGTTTTGATCGCTGGCTTATATTTCTATAAGAAACGAAAGAGAGAGTCAAGGGAAGCATTTGCTTCACGAAAGGCAAAACCTGCACGGAAGATTGAAGTTTCTTTGCCGAAGAAAAGATAACTAAATTCTAAACTTAAAATAAAGTGGGGACGCCAGGATTTGAACCCGGATTTGCCGCTCTGGAGGCGGCAGTACTGCCAGGTTATACTACATCCCCTTGGCTAAGATTTCTGAATACGATTCTTATTTAAAACTTATCCTATCGCCAACAGACGTATTCAATGAGTTTCCTGCTGACAGTTCAATAATGTACTTTGCTCTGCCGGAAACACACCATCTCCATGGTTTCACATTTCTAACTATTTTCGTAACCTGTTTTTTTCCATCCAAGAATAAAATATCAATAGCGAAACGCATAAAGAAGGTATGAATCATTTTATTATTTTCTATATAGAAATTAAATATCATACCACGACCTAGAAAAGTATCCTTTAATCTGAACATCAAACCAAGTGTTTGATGTAGTGGATTTCTCGCAAATTCAGCTTTTCTTGCCAAAATCCTGCTTTTTGTCACATTCCGTATCATCTAAAACCTCTTAATGGCCAGATATAGGCCTTAAATCATCAAATCTCCATCGGAAATGAAGGGGTATTTCCCTCTCCAAACTACATATTGACAAAACAACAGTATTTATAAATAGGCGGTTGTTTATAAAACTTATAAATCAGCAGTAGTGGGGGGAAATGTATGGCTGAAGAAAAACTTGACATAAAGATAGTAAACATCGTTGTAGCGTCTTCTCTAGAACACGATATTCCTTTAGAAAAAATGGCTGCGACATTGAGTAATACCGAATATAATCCTGAGCAATTTCCAGGATTAGTCATCAGAATCAAAGAACCAAAGACATCTGCACTGATTTTCAGTTCAGGCAAGATCGTCTGCACTGGCGCAAAGACATTAGATGAAGTAAGAAAGTGTATTGACAAGATCATACAGAGCCTTGAGAAGATCAATGTAAAGATCACGGTGACACCTGTCATCACGATCCAGAACATTGTCGCATCCGGTTCAATCGGCATGGATTTGAACTTGAATTCATTGGCAATGAAGCTCGACAACACTGAATACGAACCAGAACAATTCCCAGGACTCGTATACAAAGTCAAGATCACAAAGAATACTGACAAACCATTCAATGCGACATTCTTGTTGTTCAGCAACGGAAAGATCGTCTGTACCGGTACAAAGAGTGAAGAGCAGGTAAAGATAGCCGTACGACAGTTGATTGAGAATTTGAAAAAGGTTAAATAAAAGTACTCTTTGGTGAAAGAGGGACCAATGGAGGCTGCTGAACAAGTTAGGAAGTTTGAAGAGTTTTTTGACATGCACTACAATGCAGAGCTGTCAGAACAGATACGTAAAGGCCTTGATTTTCTCATTGTTGATTTCTCTAAGCTATCCAAATTCGATCCTGAGCTCGCAACACTATTGCTCGAGGACCCTGAGAATGTTCTAAAAGCGGCAGAGATCGCTGTCAGCAATTTCACCACTACACGACAGCCTTCTAATTTTACTATCCGCGTCTCAAATCTTCCTGCGACTCAAAGAATAACCATCCGGGACATCAGAAGCAAACACATCGGGAAGATGCTTTCTCTCCAAGGACTAGTAAGACAGAAGACTGATGTCAGACCGCAGGTCACCAGCTCACGGTTTGAATGTCCTGCGTGCGGCACAGTCATCCCTATCCTGCAATTAGACTCAAAATTCAGAGAGCCAAGCAGCTGTGGCTGCGGAAGAAAGGGAAAATTCAGACTATTGAGCAAGGAATTAGTCGATGCGCAGGGAATTGTTCTGGAAGAGATTACTGATCAGCTCGATAGCGGAGAACAGCCAAAGAAAATCAACATATTGCTGAAGAAAGATCTCGTATCACCGTTATCAGATAAACGCACTAATCCTGGAACAAAGATAGCAATCGTCGGTATCCTCAAGGAAGTACCCATCTTAGCGCGTGATGGTGGCAAACTCACTAAGTTCGATTTGCTGATTGAGTCAAACTATGTCGAATCCATGGAAGAAGGATTCAAGGATCTTTTAATCGATGAGGGAGATATGAAACAGATCGTCGCGCTTTCAAAAGACAAATATTTATTCGAGAAATTTACCCTCGGTATCGCACCAAGCATCTATGGTCACGAAAAGATCAAGGAAGCATTGATTCTTCAGTTAGTGGGCGGAGTCAGACAGATGCGAAAGGACGGTGTTGCGACCAGAGGAGATATCCACATACTTCTCATCGGTGATCCCGGATCGGGTAAATCTCAGTTGTTGAAACGAATCTCTGTTGTTGCACCAAAAGCACGATATGTGTCCGGAAAAGGCGCATCAGCAGCAGGATTGACTGCAGCAGTCGTAAAAGATGAATTTTTAGGCGGTTGGAGTCTGGAAGCTGGCGCGTTAGTACTAGCGAATCAGGGCATCTGCATCATAGATGAGTTAGATAAGATGGGCAAAGATGACCGGGCAGCGATGCACGAGGCACTGGAACAGCAGACAATCTCTATTTCCAAAGCAAATATCCAAGCGACACTTCGTTCTGAAACAACATTATTGGCAGCTGCAAATCCGAAGATGGGCCGATTCGATCCATTCGAGCCGATCGGAAAGCAGATTGATCTGCCAAATACATTGATCAACAGATTTGATCTCATCTTCCCGATCAAAGACCTGCCGGATGAAGATAAGGATGATAAATTAGCCAGTTTTATCCTTGGTCTGCACCAAAAAGAGGCAAAAGAACAGGAAATATCGAAAGATCTCCTCAGGAAATATATCGCCTATGCGAAACAGGCGATCGTCCCTAAGCTCACTGATGAAGCGATGGAAGAGATCAAGAGTTACTATATGAAGATGCGAGCGTCCGGAGAAGGAGAAGGCTCCTATCGTTCTGTTCCTATTTCAGCACGACAGCTTGAAGCATTAGTACGTCTTGCAGAAGCATCAGCGAAGTTGAGATTAAGCAGCATTGTGGAAAAGAAAGATGCGCAGCGTGCTGTTGAACTGTTACACTACTGTCTGAGCCAGATCGGTATCGATCCTGAGACAGGTAAGATCGATATCGACAGGATCACGACCGGAATCACCGCTACCCAACGAAATAAAGCGCACAGCATCAAAGAGATAATTGCTGAATTGGAATCTAAATTAGGAAAATCAATACCGATCGAAGAGATTATGAAGGAAGCAAAAACAAAAGGTATTGAGGATTCTCAGACAGAAGAGATCATTGAACGTTTAAAGAGGGATGGCGACTTATTTGAACCGAGACATGGATTCATCTCGAGAATCTAGATATGGACCAACCCACACAGTCACAGCCCAGACAAACAGCGTACATCGTGAAGGTAGTGGATATTCTCAAAGGAGTGTTTGTTAAAGAATCAGGATGGAATCCGAGCTACATCATGATTGGTGATAAACAGGTTGCAAGAGCGAATATTATTGGTGTGATTATCAGTATCGCTGATGCTGAAAATACACAGACCATTGTCATCGATGATGGCACTGGCAAGATCACTGCACGGAGTTTTGAGAAAAAATTCACGACCGTAGTCGGTGATGCGGTGATGATGGTCGGCAGGATACGACAATACGGCTCTGAGATATATATAGCTCCCGAGATCATCAAGAAGATTGATCCGCGATGGAATGCAGTATGGAAGAAGCAAGCATTGAACAATGAAACTGCCGAGCCAAAGACATCAGTAGGACAAAAAACAGCTGAAATCAAAATCGATGATCATCGTAAGACCAGAACAGAATCAATCATCGATAAGATAAAAGAATTGGATGATGGCAGCGGTGCTGATTATGAAGCAATCATGAAATTTGTGTCTGATGAAAAGATACTCTCTAATCTCATCCTCAATGGCGAGATCTTTGAGATTAAACCAGGTAAATTAAAAGTTCTTGACTAATAGAAAAAGGGTGTGATGTATGCTTCGATGATGCCTGCCATCGCGAGGATGAGTAATGATAAAATAATAAGATTTGAAGTATCAAATGCGATCTTCTGGAAATTTTTTGTCATGATATCTTTTCTCACAATCGAGACTGAAATGATACCACCTGCTAACGCAGCCACAAAATAAGCCATGATTTCAGGGATACCGTGGATGAAATAACGTAGTATTGCGCTTGAGTACCCGCCCAGATTAACCAGAACAACATTTCCTTTATTTGAGAAAACATAGCTCTTGATCAATGCACCCATGGCGACGGAGATAACGGATGCATTCCATGCAAGGATGAATATTGATCCTGCACCGAAGAAAAAGGAGAACAATAAGCAGAACGTCAGAACCTTGACATTATTAAAAAAGATCTTCGAGAATAATGCGAAGCCACTGGTAGCATAGCTATCGGCGATTCCGTAACTATCGACTCCGGTGACACTCCCCTGAATGGTGGCACCGCTATTGATATCTGAGATGGTTCGTGTCTGAACTGAAAATATTGATTGACTCATCTCAGAAGGAAGAACTACATACCAAGTCGTGAATGCCAAGGTAATGCCAATGAATAAAAATACGAAAAATAATAATGCTTTGCCGTGCTCTTCGAGCAATGAACGTTCTTCATCAATGTAATCAATCTTCTCTTCTTCCATCTTGAGCGTTGTGTAGATCAATGGTATGCACATCATCACCGTAAAGAATACAGAGATGAGTCCGGCATATTCCCTGAACACCCATAAGCTCAAAGCAAGTGCAACTGATGCATACAAAAATCCGAAAAAGAACATTTCCCATGGATGTTTTTCAGCTGTCCAGGGACTGATTAATGCCTCGAAGACCATTCATTAAAAGTCGTATACAGCGTATTTAAAGCTTTCGCAGGGTCTGTAAAAACGAAGCTTTTAAATAACAACTGAGCCTCAGAAATCGCATGGCTGAGATGTATGAAACATTGCTGAAACGAGGCATGAAACAGCTTCCTGAAGTCGTAGTAGAGATATCTCGGTTCGAGACACCGAAAGTCAAAGGACATATCCAGGGCAATAAGACGATCATCAGCAACATCAATGAGATTGTCGAGAAATTACGAAGACCTGCTGCGCATATTGTCAAATTCTTGCTCAAAGAATTAGCGACACCGGGCGAGATACGGGGAAATTTCTTGGTACTAGGAACAAAAATATCTGCTTCACGAGTCAATGAAAAACTAGAAGAGTATGTGCAGAGATACGTCATTTGCCCGGAATGCAAGAAACCTGATACGAAACTGAAGAAAGAAGGCGGATTCACATTCATCATATGTCAGGCATGCGGTGCCAAGAAAACTGTAAAAGAATGATTGTAAAGATACACGAAACAAAAAATGGAGTGGTCGTCGCAGTCGTAGATAAAGAGCTCATCGGTCAGGTATTCGAAGAAGGAGATCTGCAATTGGATCTGACTTCAAAATTCTATAAAGGAGATCAGAAAATGCCGGAAGAGATCGGCGATCTCATGCGAAATGCATACGGTGTAAATCTTGTTGGTGAACGAACCATCGCATTAGCGATCGAAGAAGGCATCATTGATGAAACAGCAGTCAGAAAGATAAAAAACACCCCATACTATCAAGGAACGGTCGATGCTGATTAACCGAACCATGCTCCGAGTCCGACTTGTTTCTCTTTGTCCCTGCCAAACATCGATTCCAGCCTATATCTGATGAGATCAAGACTGTCTTTCAGATAATCATCACAGCCATATCTCTGTGCGAGACTGATGGAGGGTTCAAGATACTTTACGATAGAACCTTCTGAGATGGTAAATATCAACCGACCGCCACATTTGGTGCATTTTCCAACGAGAGGGGTACGACGATAGCTCTCATTGCAATTAGAGCATCTGAATTTCTGCATCGAGAACTTTCGAAGATTACCTCGTGTATCTTTCATGAAATGTTTTTCGATGACCAATCGAGCGACATCGGACATATTGACAGCTCTGATCTTTCGTGCAAGTTCCATCTGTCCCTTTAGTTTTTCTTCAAGCGTCGGTAGTGTTTTATATGCAGAACAATGAGCTCCTGAGTTAAAATCAGAGACATCATGAGTGAATCCGATACCTTCATACTGGTTTGGCGTGCCTAAGAATTCTCCCAATCGTTTGATACCGACTTCCCAGGGAGGACTGATCTTCTGGGCTGCTTCGTAGAATTCGAGAGGATATTTCCAGACTACATCGAGTTTATGGATCATATCATCGACTTCTGCGGGGTTGAGGATCGCAGTCAGGACTAATGGTGCATCCATAGTTCTTCCGCCTCTGTTGTCAGGTAGAAATTGACGAGAAAAATTCAAAAGTCCATCCATGAGGAGCATAACGCAGCACTCATCACCATCACAATCACGTCTCATCGCTGCGTGATACAACGGATGCGCAAGCATGCCCGCGGTCTGTGAAAATCCGATGATCCGTGCGACTGTTCCTGCAGAAATATGGGGAGCCAGTCCAATAACGAGGTGTCCGATCAGATCATCTGACTTTTTCAGATTGTAGTACGGTTCTAATCCATAAAATCGTACCAAGAGATCATCTACGAAATTGGCGACATTGAATAGTACTTCGCTTGCGGGAGAATCAAGGGTATCTTTTCCTGCAGGAAGAATCATATCCTGTGGCTTGAGCTCGATGACCTGATCATCATCTACTATCTCATCGCCATGGATATCAACGGTGTATCCAAGTTCCTTGATCTTTGCGACTGTATTTCCTATTTCCTTCAGTTTGAAATGGGTGATCGGTATCTCTGACATATCGTATCGGGTAGTGCCGTCTTTATTGACAGATACATCATGTCGTGCGCGGAGTATTCCTTTTGCAAAATGTTCTGGTAGATGATCTTTATTTGCTGTTCCTTTGACTCCTTTGATCATATCGGGGACATTTTTCAGATCAAGCATTTTGAGCACACTATCGTAAATTCTGGTAAAATTTATTTCTGTCTGTGCATACGTCCTGTTTTTGCCATGCTGTGGGCAGGTGTCTTTCATCTGTACGCCACAGCTAGCACAATAGAAGCGTTTCTCTGTCTTCTGTTTACATTGCTCACAAACATTGAAGACAGTATCCCGTTTACAAGCGATGCAATGTCGTAATGGAAATTCGGCATTCACCTTGCCTATACCAAGTACTGATTGGAAGGATCGCATTCTGCCACCTTCTTCTCCGACAGGAAATAATACATGCGGTGCACCGATGAGCTTACGCATCTTCGCTTTCTCAGGGCGTCCCATTCGGGCACCGATGAAGGTTCCTGATTTATCACGGATGGTGATGCCGGAAATGATGCTGAGCAATTCAATGATTGATTTATCTTTACCTTCTTCGATTATTGCTCTTCGTGCTGGGTTTTTCAGACCAAGCGTATATAAGAATGCCTCTGCATCATCTTTTTCGACGATCGCATCTTCAGTCGCCATGCTATGCGGCAAACCGATGAGCTCGAGATATCTCTTCTGAGGATCTCCTTTCTTTACCGGAACGATTATCTTCTTTACTTTGTCATCATCGATCTCGATTTTTGACTTTGATAATAGATCATAAACCTCAAGAAGCTGTTCATGAGACAGAACATTCCAATGATAGGTATATCGCGGATGCAATGGTACATTTAATTTCTCAGCCATCTTGATTGCTGCTTTAGCAGATAAATGAGCACTTGTTGGATTCTTGAACAGGTGAGCAAGAGTTTCGGTAGGTATTTCGACAAGTGCGGAGAGTTTCTCAATGTCCAGCGTCCCGAACATACCAATGACTGCTTTCTCGATCTCCTGCACATACCACTCTTCACAATAACCGCAGGGAACTAACGGATGTGCACGATCAAAGAAATCACCATAGGAAAACAACATATCTCCCAAGTAGAGTATCTCATCGACCTCTGGGTTAAGCCTCTTAGCTTCATTAAAATCATCAAGTCTGATCACAGAGCCATTTTCCATCAATACAATCGGGCCTTCAATGGAATCGCAAACTGCGATCGCTGCTGCTTTTCCCGGGCGCTCTACCTTTAGTTGTGTCCCGATAGCTACGTAATCATCTAAGACAGCCATTGTTGCCGGATGAATACAGGCGGCAGAGTATCCGCTGACTCGTGATCGCCCATACCGTAATCTGAATCCGCCATGAGCGAGTGGATGTGTCAATACTGGTCTGCCACCAACTAAATCAACGATAAAAGTATTGTCTGCGGAAACTTTCGGCTTGTCATCTTTTTTAGTTTCTGTCTTTTTTCCTGATTTAACTTCTTTCTGAATCTTCAAAAATGAACCGAGGAAATCCCAATCTAAGCCAAAATCCTTGCCCCATTTCTGTAGTTCTTTCCATACTTTCGGCGCTTTGAGTGCAAGCATGGAAAGGACCAAACACATCCCTCCTCGTATTTTGTTTGTCGGAATTCGGGGAAGATCCTTGTAGTTGCTCACATCGAGTTTCTCAGTTGGATCGCCGGTAATCTCGATCGGCAATATCTTTGCAAGATGTTTTGTCTCTTGCTCACTGGGGCGATATTGCAGATTGGTGACTCGCTCGTGATAATCCTCGAGCTCTGTAAAAAATCGATTTACTTCATTTGCATCTGGATCATAGACATCATACCCCATGATCTTCCGTATATAATCAGCCAGTACAACCGAGAACGCAGCGGCGGTGCCTCCAGCGCCTCTCACCGGACCGGCATAGCTCATCGCAAGATATTCCTTGCCATCTTTTCGTTTTTTAATATGCAGTTCAACAAATCCTTCTAGCGGAGCTGAGACGATACCAACCGTGTGGTATGCAAATCCTGTCCTGATGCCAACTTCCATCGCTTCACGTTTGTCTTTGAACGTACAGAATTTTTCTTTTGCTACCTCTTCAGCGATGAGCAAGGCTACTTCCCATGAAAGTGGTTTATACTTCTGCTCGAGTTCATGAATCCTCTGCGGAACTCCTTTACCAATCAGTTGCGGTGCGACCGCAGAGATTAAACCCTCTACACGCTCTGCCATATTTCTTGCGAGAGGAATATCAACCTTCGGCTCGGGATCAAATCCCTGTGCACGTGCCTTTGCTGCGATGAGATATGCTTTGTCAGTATCTCTCTCAAGTGCATCAAAGTAGCTCTTCATCTGCTCGCTGCAGACAATTGAAGTGCCAGTCATTGTTCAGTCTGTCCTGAGAAGTTCAAGACTTTTACCTCTCGCGTCTTTAAGTTGATGATCGGGATTCGTCCAGGATCAGGAACATGACCTACTTTCTCCTGGAATGATGTTCTTGATTGGAAGCAACTACCGATGATGCCGGTGATGACGCCTTTGTAGGTGAATACCGCTGACTTGTGAACATCACCCGATACAAAGATATCAGGAATTTTGTCTATGACAAGGTGATCCTGCTCTGTTGGGAGATGTGGGTTACCATCATAGGTCGGTGCAAGATGTCTCTTTTGCAATAATAATCTCATGACCAGATCAGCACGTTCACTGATATTTGGTTTTTGAATACGAATGCTTTCTACCTTGTCTGCATAATGATTGTATGAATATCCGTGATACATAAGGATGTCAAAACCTGCAAATCCATCACGGCTTGCGATGTTAACTAGCGCTGGATTGCTCACCATGGTGACATTGGGCATATCCCAAAGCCCTTCACAGTATTCCCGTGGCAACGGAGGCTGCGGTTCAGCAAGATGGACTACATCGTGATTACCGGGACAAACGATGATCTTGATATCCTGTGGGATTTGTTTGATATATTCTATAAACTTAGTATACTGACCGCGATAGGTGAGAATATCGAGCTCCTCTTTCTGCGAGGGATACACTGAAATACCATCAACAAGATCGCCGGTCACTACGACATACTTCACTTTTGATGCGATATCACGCTGACGTTCGTTGCCAACCTCGCCTCTGAGCCAATTGACAAATTTAACAAATTCCTCCTCGAGAAACTGTTTTGATCCCACATGGATATCTGAGATGAACAGTACATACTCTTCGACGGGTGATTTTTTAATTTCCTTGGTCACAGGAATATCAGGGAAATATAACTCATTCGCAAAAATGATATTCTTGCCCATCGAGCCGGAGATACCGATGACCTCATCATCCACAATATCATTTGCCCGTGCGAGCAGATCCGCTTTATTTTTACTGAAAAAGACCTTGATCGATCCGGTCGGATCTTCCGCAGTCAACATGACGCCGCTTTTAGTCTCTTCTTTGGTATACACCATGCCAATGATCGATACTTGTTCACGTTCTGGTTTGCCTTTCAATCGCCCGATAGAGACTGCATTCTCGAGGTTGTTCCGTTGCTGAAGAATGCGTTTCAAGATGCTATATCGTGAATTAAAGTGGTTGATGAAATCCTGGACCACGATCTTTTTCGGCTGTTCTTTATACGAGAAGACCACTCTTACTTTTCCGTCGCGGCCTGACTGACTCGGCAATGGTCTCGGATCAGTCTGTTGTTCCAGTCTTTTGTTGATGAGATCAAATACCTGCCGAGTATCATTCGCCGCATTGAGAATATCGAGGAATTCAGGCTCAAGAAGTACTTTTTGCTCAAGCAGAAACTGTACAATTCTCTTTTTTTTATGCTGTAACTCTTGATTCATGGTGGGTAAAAATCATCGGTGTGTAACGTATGTTACGGAACGGAGATGATCTCGCCTATGCTACAAATCCAAAACTCTTTTCCAATATTTCTTTCGCTTTTGCCTTGGTTGTGTTCTGGATTGCTAATGTTATCTTTCGTGTCCTTCCATATCGTCCCTTGGAGACGACCTTCCCATTGATGATACCGAGCATATCAAGTTCGGCGATGATATCAGAGACTCTCCGCTGTGTTAAGGGACGCAGATGGATATTGTCGCATATTTTTTTGTATAATTCATAGATATCACCGGTAAATAAATTTTCGTCCCGGTCCTTTGATTTCAGGTCAGCGGCATCCTCATTCATCCGCATGATCGAGTATAATATTGCCTGGTGCTGCTTTGGCTGTGTGGTAATGATATCAAGTATCCTATCTTTTTCAATCTTTTCTTCTGCGATATCAATATGTTTGATAGTGACTTTCTGTTCATCGTTTCGTTCTGCTAATTCTCCTGCGACTCTTAACAATTCCAAAGCTCTTCGTGCATCGCCGTGTTCTCGTGCTGCATAAGCAGCGCATTTCTCGATGACTCCCATCTCGACAGATCCTGGCTTGAAAGCCTCTTTTGCCCGTTGATTAAGGATATCTTGCAATTGTAATGCGTTGTATGGCGGAAATACGATCTCTTCTTCAGATAAAGAACTCTTTACCCGTGGATCAAGCATATCAGTAAAGACAAGGCTATTTGAAATACCAATCAATGATATCTGCGCGTTTTTTAGTTCAGAATTAATTCTAGTGAGTGTGTAGAGAATCTCATCTCCTGTCTTTTCAACCAATTGATCAATCTCATCAAGGATAAGCAAGAGGAGTTGTTTTTTACTGTCGACTAGATGGGTAAAGATACGATAGACTTCTTGCGTCGGAAGTCCTGTTTTCGGTACTTCGCTGCCCATCGAACGTATCAATTCAGCGATGAGCCGATATTCAGTGTCAGCGGTATTTCTTAACTTACAGTTAACATAGATAACTGAAAGATTGATGTTTCGTTCTTTCGCTAATGTAAGTAGATTGTTAGTGACATATCGCACTGAGAGTGTTTTTCCGCTGCCAGTCTTTCCATAGATGAATAGATTGGATGGTTTTTGGTATAATAGTGCAGAACCGAGTATATTCGCTACCTGCTCGATCTGCTGATCCCTATGTTGGATCGTATCGGGATTGTAATTCGACTGGAGTGTTGATTTATCGCTAAAGAGAAATTCTTTTTTTAGAAAATTTTCGAAGAATCCTTTTAGCTTGTTTTCTTTCATGTCTACCCCTTTAATTCTCCAAACGAAATAAAGGTATATAAAAGTTGTGATTTGGTGTTTAAAGACGTTTATAGTGTGATATATGTAGTTTAGAGTATATACACCGACCCCTTCATTTCCGATGGAAACCTAGTGTAGTGTAGTGTGTATGTGTTAATCAATAATTAATTATAAACAATTTACTTATTTTATACTTTCATCATCAAATCACTTACTACTAACTACTTATATTGTTTTCTATATAGAAAATAAATAATATAAATAATAAATAACTTTTCAGTTAAATTTTAATAGAGGTTGAGTGTGTTGTAAATGTTGTTTAAAGAAGTTCTAGTAGAAACGAAGGGGTGGGTGTGATATATATTATTTTTGCTATTTCATAGTAGCAAAATAATGAAAAGGTTTATATATTAGTTTAAAGTTTGTCATCCAGAGATTACGATAAAATCGCTTTAAACGATTCCTGTAAGGTGTATAGGCGCTAAGTACTTAGAGGAAACAAAACCATGATTGTAAAGAAAGAATTTTTGAAGAAACTAAAAGACTTCGGTCTCAATACTTACGAAAGTAAATTATGGACAGCACTTCTTTCAAGAGGAGTCTCAACTGCTGGAGAACTTTCTGATATCGCAAATGTTCCGCGATCACGATCATATGATGTTCTAGAGTCATTAGAGAAGAAAGGTTTCATCATAATGAAGATCGGCAAGCCGATAAAATACATCGCAGTACCTCCAGATGAGATCGTCACTCGTGTCAAGAAGAAAATAGAAGATGAATCTAAATCACAACTAAGCGCTCTTGATGAATTAAAAGAATCAGACATTCTTGATGAGTTGAAATTATTGCATAAGAATGGCGTCGAACTTATTGAGCCAGGTGATTTAACTGGTATCATAAAGGGAAGAAATAATCTCTATAATCACTTGGAAGCTATGATGAAATCAGCTACAAAATCAATCTGTATCTTCACTACAAAAGATGGCCTTATCAGGAAATCAGATTCATTCAAGGTTGTTTTCAAGAAATTGGCTGAGCGAGGTATTTCAATCAGAATCGCAGCTCCTATTGACGCTGAAGTCGCTTCGATTGTGGCTTCTTTGAAGGATGTCGCAACCGTTAAGAATATTCCTGATGTGGCTGGCAGATATTGCTTGATTGACGGCAAGGAAGCGATCTTTATGCTTCTTGATGATGCTGAAGTCCACCCTTCATACGACTGTGGTGTTTGGATCAACACTCCTTATTTCGCAAAGGCATTGCAAGCGCAGTTCGATGCTCTTTGGAATGTTTCTGAAGAGAAAATGGTTAAGAGAAACTGAACAATGAAAAGAAATTCTTCTGTTGATGATATTGTTGATAACTATTCACAGTTGACTTCTGGTAATTGGGAAGAAACAACAATGTGTGAGAAAGGAGATTCTATTAATAATTATCACGACGGAGCCATATTGAAAAATTGTAATGTGTGTGGAAATCGAATGAATAAAAAAATACTATATAGAACAATTGAACGGCCGGAGTTAACTAAAAAATACTTTTTTGGTCTAATCAGTGGTGAGCGAATTTTTGATGTTGAACTTTTAAGATTGGGAAATAATGGAAAACCAACTGGAAAGCCAATTAAAATAGAAACTGGTACACCTTATTCTTCTTTCGTTCGCGCAATTGGTCATTAGTCCTGTTAGCGATCTTCTTGTTAAAAATCAAAGAAACCTTTAAAAAGTCTCATATTCTTCAGTTGTCCTAAAGAGGTGTCGAAATGGTTTTAAGCTTAGAAGGGGTCATTCTTGCGATCATCGTAGCTACATTAGCGGCTATTGTTTACAGTCTCAGATTCTTAGTTCTGTTAGAAAGAAGATTGCTTAGGATCGATTACAACATCGAAAAGATAGCGATGCGTATCGCGTCTGAAGAGTCCAGAATCGAACACGAAGAGAAGGCAATTCTCAGTAGGATATCGAAGAAGCGACGATAATGACATTCAGCAGGCATTTCAACGTCACACGTTCTGCAGTCTCTCACATCAGTCATATCATCAGCAGGACAAGAAAAGCAGATATTTCTCAGCTCATAAAAAAACTGCATGAAGCGAAACACACTATCTTCTCGAAAAAGAATGCTGAACCGATGATGAAAAACGCAGTCAATTACATCACACAACCAATTACTACTAAAACACCATCGAAAGCGAAAGAAGAGATCCTCAGAAGAATCCAATCTTCGCTTAGCCACGTGAATGAATCACATAAGCGTATCGCTGAATACGGTCAGGGAAAAATAAAGAATGGCATGAATGTATTTACATATGGTTATTCATCGTATGTCCTGAATCTCCTCATCAAAGCAAAGGAAGAGGGAATCAAATTCAGAGTTATTACAACGCAGGCGATGCCATCTGGCAGCGGAAAACAGCTTTCCTCACAATTAATGAAGTACCATATTCCCGTTCGCTATTATGCAGACGCAGCACTGCGTCTCGCCATAAAAGAATCAGATCTTGTATTTCTTGGCGCAGAGGTCATCTCAAGTCATGGACAGATTTTCAACACAATAGGATCCGAGTTAGTCGCTGAAATCGCGAATTCCAATGGAGTGCCGGTTTATATTTGCGCTGACAGTTGGAAGTTCAATCCTGCAGTCACGAAAGAATATGAATCGAGAGAAACCTTACGTCCTGCACATGAGCTCTGGTCACGATCACCGAAGAGCATCTCAATTATGAACTATGGATTTGAAAAGGTTCACCCAAAACTCATCACCGGCATCATCACCGAATTTGGCATCTACAAGCCGGTACACATGCTGGCGATGATAAAAGAACAGTATCCCTGGATATAATTATTTTGATTTCTTAACAACTTTTTTTACAACAATTTTCTTAGAAACTTGCGCTTTGACGATCTTCTTCGGGACTTTTATTTCAACCGCATCAATCTCTTCCAATGATTCATGCACATGCTGCTGTACAAATACCGGCTCCATTTGTTTTTCTAATGATTCGATCTCCTGAATCATGTGCTGAATCTTTGCTGCATTATCTTCCTGATTCATCAAAGAGCCGCATTCGGGGCATTTGAATTCGAAATCTGTCGCTTTATCGAATGTCAAGCGCAGACATTTGTTGCTGCAGATGAAAAAATTGCTATTCTGCTCAGTAACCAATCTTTCTTTGAGCTTCAGAAGCTTCTTTTTCTTCAATTCCTTCATTAAGAATGGAATCCGTGATGGCACAAAGGTCCAGTAGTAGATATACCAGCCTTTTTTCCGGTCCTTTTTCCGGGTAAACTCAACGAGATTAGAATCATAAAGTCGATACAGCTTATTTCGTATAGTGTTGATCTCTTCCTTCAGCTGTTCCGCTAGCGTGAATTCAGACACGTTTTTCTTGCCCTTGAGAACCCCAATTAGCGGAAGCACATCCTGTCCCGCTACATCTTCGATAACACCTGCTATTGCATCGTCTTCTTTCATCGTGGATAAGGCCTAAACGTCTCTATTGACCAGGGATAACCATTGGGGAAACATGTTTATATACCTTTCTTTTCAAACGTCTTTATTTATAAATAGAGATATATACATTATATATCCTGTTTTTATTAGAAAGGTATTTAAAGCAACTACTTTTGAAAAAGTCTATGGTAGAAGGAAGACGAAAATCAAGATCCAAGCGAAGGCTTCAGCGAAGAACACCTGGCAATAAGATAGTTATCCACTATATCGGCAGGAAGCATGCCTTACCACAATGCGCAAACTGTGGTGGATTGTTGAAAGGAGTACCTCGTGCATCAAGCAATGAGATCCAGAATATGTCAAAATCACAACGAAGGCCGGAACGGCCTTATGGCGGCGTCTTATGTTCACCTTGTTCCCGAAGAACAATCATGCATCGGGTGCGAAATATCTTTTCATTATCAAAGAAAGTAGCCTGAGGATTCGGCAACGAACTCAGCAGTAGGAGGCAACTATGGAAATCGGAAGAGTATGTGTAAAACTGGCCGGCAGAGATGCTGGCAGAGTATGTGTTGTTGTTGACCAGTTAGATGGCAACTTTGTTCTTATTGATGGTAATGTCAGAAGGAAACGATGCAATGCGATGCATCTTGAACCGTTAGCAGAAGTCTTAAAGCTCAAGAAAAACGCGTCTCATGCAGATGTCGCTACAGAATTCAAGAAATTGAATCTTGAGATGTGGCACACCAAACCGAAGAAGGCAGCGCCACGGACAGTTGCGGTACGAAAAGCAGCGAATGCGAATAAAGGAGTAAAGCCCAAGAAAACTGAAACTCCGAAGTCAGCTGAACCAAAAAAGGTTGAGCATAAGAAAGAAGCGAAACCAAAAGCCGCGAAGAAAGAATAATTACGCAATCGCTTCTATTTCTTGCATTAATTTTTTTATTCTTTGTAAATATCTATTGATATTGAAGTTTTGTTCTCCTTCATAGGCATATTCGACTTCTTTGATCTTCGTAATATCATTATAGAGACCTTCAAGATATTCGAGCATGGTGTCTTTATTAGAATTATTTATTTTCTTATTTTTGAGCTCTACTTCTATCTCTTTCAGATTATGTTCCTGGATATCGCTGAGCCTGAACTCCTTATAGGTCTCTTTCTTATACGTTTCACTGTCCGGGAACTCCTCATCCTGAAATGGCATATGTTCTAGAAGTGAATTGATTATTTAAGGTTTGTTCTATATTGTTTATATTTATTTTTCTCTGAAGAAGTATTTGAGCTCTACTCCTATAACGGCAGCGAAGCGTTTTATACCATATTTAATGTATTCTGTTGTCTGAGCGCCTGGTAGTGGTGTATTTATTACACGAGCTTTTTTGAGATCAAGTTCGTAATCAGTGACATAATTTTTCTGCGAAATACCTCTAACAATATTAGGATGATCGACATCAATCCATTTGGTATAGTCTAATCTTGCTTCAAGTGAGTTCATTTTTTCATAACCTCGAACAATTCGCTCAGATTCAATTCAAAAGCAGCGACCGGCATCTCCAATCCGAAATTTACCAACACCTGTGGATGTACTTCGCCAATGTATGCAATATCAATCCCATTCACTGAAGCTCGTGCCACCCGTCCAGGAATGAATGAATTATGATCTGCCTCTTTCACAGAATATGTGACACCGATCAGTTTCATAAGACGTTCGAATTTCTGCCTTGCTTCAGTATAATTCGCTTGTTTGTGACATGATGTGATTGCCAGTCGTATGTGTTCCATCACACCTGTTTCTGATTTTCCCATTTTATCCCACTTAAACACAGTTCCGATCTCAAAGATTTTCTGCGGGTATTCGTTATCCTTGTTCTGCTGCAATGCCTGCAACAGGCTTGGCAATATCATTCCACGCAATGAGTTATAATCGACGGTTAATGAGTTCGCTAATCGTATAGGTTTAGAATCAACCCGCATCTTCTTTGTCTGCGCTTCAGTATCGATGATGTGTGTCGAGTTCATCTCATCAAGATTCATGCCGACCAAAATATTAGCGATCTTTGATCTGAATTTTTCGAATTCGTCTTCTTTACCAACGGTCGCGACATTCGGAATCTCTTCCTTGAAATTATCGTAGCCGTAGGCGATCGCGATATCTTCGACTAGATCAATCGGATGTAATATGTCTGCACGATACGCAGGAACAAGGACCTGTTTGTTCACATAACCGAAACCCATCTTCTCCAAAAGTTCTTTCATCTGATTTTCTTTCAGATCAAGTCCCAAACGCTTATTGACATAGGCAACATCAAGTTTCATAACATCAGGTTTAAGATCGGGAGTTCTGATAGTCTTTCCTTTATACGTGACATCGACAGATTGCACTGAACCTCCCATGTCAGCTAAAGAAACTACAATCATATTCAAGCACTTCTTAAGGACTTCTAGATCGAATCCAGTACATTCAACGAATACCTCTGTCGTACTTCCTTCTACTCTACCGACTTCATCTGAATTGATAATTGGCGGCATCGACAATATCTTTCCTTTCGCATCGATAAAAACAGGATACTTTGACTGTCCGTTCAAGAGATGTCGATATTCTTTACCTGTCGGATGTGATTCTAAAATCTGTGCACCAGTCATAACTTTCGTACTCTCTAATGGCCTAAATCGTATCTCATTAGGAGTCTTTGCAGTATACATAATAGGGAATGTTATTTTATCCAAAGGATATACGCCAATAGCACATCGTTTTCGATGTCTTCCGTATGTGATGTGTAATTTTTCCTGGATTTTGATGATTTCTTTGATCTTTTCATCATTGAATCTTAATCCTTTTACAATTGCACAAGCCGTGAACGGCCTAACACTCATCATCGAGGGATCAACAATAACTTTTTGTCTGGATTCAGATACTGCATAATTCCTTAACCCCTTCTTGATTCCCAAGAATGATGCGAATGCCCTTCCAAATCCCTGTTCACTGAGAAGATCAGGTCTGTTCGGAAAAATCTCCAGTTTAATCTCATCTTTCGTAAGATCTTCGACCGGCGTTCCAAACATCGAGATCTTATATTTTAGATCTGTGTCTGATAATTTCTTACTGACAATCTGTTCCACACTCTTCCGATTCAGGTCAATGGTTGGCATTATTTCATCAACATCTTCATATTACGTAGATATGCAAGATCATTTTTGTATGTTTCACGAATATCTTTGATGCTCCAGTATTCCATTGCAATTCTCCCTAGTCCAAGACCCCATGCAAGTACCGGAACTTCACGTCCTATCAATGTCTTAGTCACTTCAGGTCTGAACATACCTGCTCCCCCTAACTCAACCCATTCCTTCTTGACGGGATTGAACACTTCCACTTCAACGCTTGGTTCTGTATAAGGGAAATGCGCCGGTCGTAAGCGTACATCAGTAAATCCTAATTTGCCGAAGAATTGGCGCAAATATCCAAGCAGATGTCTGAAATTTACGTTCTCATCAACGACAATACCTTCGACTTGCTCGAATTCAAAGAGATGCTTCCAATCCATAGTCTCGTTCCTGAACACTCTGCTGATTGCGAAATATTTTTTTGGAAGATCCTTATTTGACAATGAAGATAGTTTCTTTGCGCTTAATGGTGTACAGTGTGTTCGCATGAGCACTTCCTTAGCAAGTGTTTCATTCCATTGACTTCTCCATCCTTTGCTGCCTGTATTCCCGCCATTTTCGTGGACGTCCTTGATCTTCTTGAAATCTTTCGGTAGTTTTCCAAGCAAGATCTTTCCTTTCTCATCAGCTACATAGAACGTATCCTGCATCGTCCGTGCCGGATGATCCTGCGGAACGAATAGCGAATCCAAATCCCAATAGCTCGTCTCACAGTAGTTTCCAGTCATCTCTTCAAAGCCCATCTCCAGTAATATCTTTTTCATATATCTAATGGCTTGGCTGATGAAATGTCGTTTTGCTGAATTGATTTCTGGTACGTTGATTGTGACATCATACTTCCTGAATTTCTTACTTTCCCATTGTCCTGATTTCAACAGCTCAGGAGTCACTGCTTCGATGAGATCAACCTTCTCAAGTTTCTGCTTCGCAAGCATCCTGCCAAGCTCAGTGAGTTCGATGGTTTTTATCTTTATGATCTTCTTCTGCACAATCTGCTTTCGTTTCGATAGTTGTTCAAGCGCGAATTGTTCTTCTGCCCCTAATTTCTTGATTTCAATAGCTCCTGCACTTACTCTATTGAGAAATTGTTCTTCAGAACTAATTTTTCCTAATGATCGTTTACCATGATCAGTGATTGAAATCTTTCCATTGCTCATCTGAACCGCTGCTTTCTGTTTTAATATACCGATCGCGATACCAAACTCTTCTCTGCCGAGTTTTTTCATGAGCTCATCGACAGAAACAGAACTTCCTTTCAATTCCAATAGCATGCGTCGTTCTGGTAAACCAATCTTAACGTAGTGTCTGCCATTACTGTCTAATTCTATGAATTCATCTTCAGTAGCATTAATGCGGAGAATTTTCTTATTTTCAAGCCATTGCAATGCCCGCATCGCCTCAACTTCCTGCAAGCCTGATTTTTCAACTAGTGCAGCGAGCGTTTTTACACTATTCAGGAAGGGAACTACCTTCCGTTCCAAAGGGTGTAGCCCTTCGATAAGCTCTTTGATGTCCATAGAGAATACTGCTCTTTGGCACTTTATATACTTTTTTAATAGAAGAGACGATAAACAGCTCAAATAACTATAAAGAAATAATTACTTGGAAGGTGCTTTCATGCCTTTCCAGGATAACTCAAACAGTTCTTCGACTGCAGATGCGAAGAACGGGCTATTGATCCAGATACCGACGTCATAGGTTGGATGGACTTCTTCATCATCTAAGATCATAAAGACCATCTCTTTTCCATCAACAATAGTGAATCGTGCTTTCGTGTTACTGTTTTTCACTTCAGCGACTGATGATATGTCTTTGATTGCTGCTGCATTCTCTTTCGTGAACGGCGCTGCGATTCTGACTCTGACTCCTCGTTTCTTGAGTTTTTCAAGTACCGGCTTCAATCCTTCTACTTTTCTCATCAATCCTTGTGCTGTCGTCATGATCGTGACTGATTTCTCTGCACCTTTGATGACTAATTCTAAATGATTGTATAAATTATGCCGCCCTTTCAAACTTCCGGAAAGATCGCTTGGCTCGATTAATTCAACACCTTGTGTATGGAGTGCACTCAATTCATCCAGAACATCAGTGCCTTTCAATTCATCAAGGCGCGTCGTCATCGTCTTCGCATCTTCAGCAACATTTTTCTTGACTCGTTCAAGAACTTCTTCAGGCGGTACGGCAACGTATTTGATTGGTTTTCCTAATTTCGTGATTGCAAATCCTTTTTTTTCAAGTGATTCGAGAACATCATAAGATCGTGATCGCGGAACATTTGCGATATCGCTTAATTCACCTGCTGTAGAAACACCGCGTGAGAGCAATGCAGTCCAAATCTTGACTTCGTACAGATTTAAGTTGAAATATCTTCTTAATTTTGCTAAAAACTCCTCTTTAACTACCATCTAAACACCCTCCTTTCCTCTATACAGAATACTACTACTATTAAAAGGTTATGTTTTTTTATCTATTTGCGAGAGACTAAGATTATTTAATAATGATTTAAAAAAGAATCAGGTAATCTATATTCTGCAGAATACATCTCATCGCAATATCTCAATCAAGTTGATAACGCAATAATGCAGCGATCCCACCCAATCCATCTAACTGTTTGCCGCCTTCATGATCAGATGAGACAATCATGATTTTTCCTTTCATAGAATTCACTTTCTTCAGTATATAATCGACACGGTCAAAAGAATTTTCTTCTCTTGTCTTCTGAATATATGAATCAGTCACCAATAGAATCTTGACTGCACCGGCATCGGTCGCTTTCTCGACTTCATCGATTCCATATTTCGCGAGCTTTCCGGTCATGATATCCTTCAGTAATTCTTCGACTAATGCGATTTCTTCGACTGCGCGGCTTTCTTTGAGAGCTGTTTCTACCTCTGGACGCTTCAATACTTCATTGAATGCGGTCTTATCGGCAGATGAGCACGTCGCGACCAGTATTTTCTTCCTGAGCTCCTGATCTTTGATCTGCTTGAGCAAATAGTCTTTCCAAAATGCAGGACTCGCAACCACAATACGTTCAATGCCATATCGTTTTACATATTCAGATATCTGATCAGCGATCTTCTGATAGAATGTACCTTCTGTCTTGGTATCTTCTCCTTTTTTTGGCAGATCACTCTTAATTTCAGATAGATATTCGTATCCATATGTCTTTGCATATGCAAAATGCGCTTCATCCCTGTCAAATACCACCAACAGAACTTTTGGCTGCTGCTCAGCACTCGCTTCTTTTAATTTCTCTATCTGAAAATCAAGCCATTCTTCTTTTTCTATAGTGATGATGCTATTCAATTCAACATTGAATGTATGGTGTGTACCACGTGGCACATCCTCGGGTCCTTCCTGGATGATGCCAGAGACGCGTAATATATCGGTCTGTTTATGGAATTCTGTTTTCTCTACAATGAGACTCAAGAACACAGGCTTTTTTACAACCTTCTGATTCATTGCTTCACCGATTTTTATTTTACGAAGCGTTTCTCCTTTGACTATGTCCTTTGGATCGATAATCTGTGACAAGTACCAAAGGTCGTCTAAGGTCGTAATCTTGACCTTTGCCCCTCCTTTTTTAAAGTCGGAAAAGATGATTTTCATCACTGTAAAACAGAAAAACATATATATAAAACCCCTTCTTTTAAGCTGTATGTTACGTAAAAGAGGGCAAGCAGGCGCTGCAGCAGGTTTTGTTGCGATTGTAGCAGGTTTAATTGTCCTCTATATTCTACTATTGCCTGCAGATGTGCGTGATTCGTTATTGCAGCAGACAACAACATCAGGAACAGGTTCTCAGCAGACCACAACACTTTCAAAGAATGTATTGGTATTTGAACATCCAGGAACGTTAGACCCGGTAAAGCTCAGAGATAGAGAAAAGATACTTGATTCTTTCAATCTATATTCAGAAAAGACAGCAGTGGTCTTGAAATCAGCTCCTGCGGTACGTTTGGAAAGCGGTTGGTTGCAGAAAAAAACATATAATCTATCATTTGCTGTTGACGATCTTAAAAATACAGAGAATTATGTGCTCGCATTCGATGTAGCACAATCATCCGGTAATGTTATCATTTCCTTGAATGGAAAGGAAATCTATAATTCACAAGTATCGATCGGAAATGTCGAGCCGATCGCGATCGAACGATCAGACATACAGAGTCAAAATTCATTGATACTTTCAGTTTCGGGAGTTGGTTTAGCTTTCTGGAAGTTGAATGCGTATGATCTCAAGAATCTCCGCGTCATCGCTGATTTCACCGATATCAGTAAGCGTGTGTATAAGAATTTCTTTGTCATATCCGCGACTGAAAAAGAGAATTTCGACCACACAAAGCTCAATTTCGTACCGAACTGCCTAACAACGAAGGTTGGACCATTGAAGATCGCCATCAATGATCGTGATCTTCCCTATTCGGCAATTCCTGACTGTGGATTATTGTCAACAATAGAATTTGATCCGAACTACCTCAAGCAAGGAGAGAACGTCATTACATTCAGCGCAGAAGAAGGAAGTTACTTCGTCGATAGTGTTTCCATAAGATCAGAATTGAAGCAACTCACGTATCCATTCTATTACTTTGAACTAAAGACAGATGACAAGCAGAAGATAGACAACAGTACTGCAAATCTCACTCTTGATCTTAATTTCGCAGATCTTGAAGATAAAGAAGGAGAGTTGAATGTCAACGGTCATCTGAGCAGTATACTCACCAGTAATTCGACCTTTTTCAAGAATCTGAAGGAATTGTCCAAAGAAGGGCAGAACTACATACAGATCGTCCCGAAGACAATCTTGAATATCGTCGATCTGAAAGTCTCACTTATCAAATAATTCTTATGAGAGGATGAATGGCAGTAAAAGAAACAGAGATTGATAGACTTCATGAAGAGGCATTGCGAGAGAATGCAGCGATACGACAGGAAGAAATACGAGCAAGAGCAGCTGAACGTGCACGTGTACAGGAGCGAAGAAGCTCCAAAGATGATCCTCCGGAGACCGAGACTCCTTTCTTCTCAGCAAAAGCAAGTTTCTCCTGGCTCTTACTATTGTGTATCATCAACGATTTCTATGATTGGTATTCTGGCTACCAGATCAATCCAATCTCATTAGGGATTGATGCATTCACTTTCATTGTCTTTTACCTCAACGGGTTCAAGAGCGGCACCAAGTTCTTTTTATTGCTCACTACAGCATTGCTTGACTTTATCTTGCCTGGACCTTTGGCAGGCTGGGGCATTGCACCGCAGCTGACGGGTATTATCATCATTATCCCCTGGTGGGTTGTCTTCGCTCTGATATCAAAATATTCATTCGGTATCGAATCAAAATTTGCGGATTCGATCGCTATTGTAGGATTCATCGTCGGTGTATTCCTGTTGACACCATTCCTATTGACATCACCGACTGATACCGTCATCAATCAAAAATGGGTGCATACTACCTGGGATGTAGTCTCAAATGCATTCTCGAATGCAGGATCTTCGGTTTCATTAGGATGGAAACAGATACAGTGCAGTTATTTCAGTATTTCTGAAGAAGCAAAATCAGCATGTGTGCAGGATTTGACAAAGGCAAACCAAGAGGACCAATTAAAAAATCTTAAGGTGCAAGAAATACCAGGGTCCGGATTCTCTGCAGAATTTACTGAAATCGGTGTCCAGACAGGAGATACACTTCTGGACAACAAGATACCGGTG
The DNA here is from genome assembly GCA_965231065.1 of uncultured Methanosarcinales archaeon. Taxonomy (GTDB): domain Archaea; phylum Nanobdellota; class Nanobdellia; order Woesearchaeales; family UBA10107; genus UBA10107. The sequence continues at coordinate 225,781 of OZ246410.1, forward strand.
CGCATCTCTGCAGTCAATAATCTTCAGACACCAATCACACTTGAGTTCGCGTGCGGTCTTGAAGGAAGAGCAGGAGGAACGGTTGTTCCGACAACAAAAATTGTTGCGAAAGGAAGACTACCATTACAAGAAAGTTCGGTGAGCTGTGAAAATCTTGATATATCGAAGCGAGGCACACCGACATTCTACTTCAACATGACTGCGAAAGATGTGTCATCATCAGGAGATAAGGAGATCTTCATCGTCAGCGATGCTGCGAAGACCGCAGTCTTATCACAATACGAGGGCATCTCAGAGAATAAAGTATTGTTGTTATCAAGAGAATTCGGAGAATTCTTGAGAGCGACACAAAGCAGATTGAGTCCGAGAGTAGCTGCAGATGATTTAGTGCAGCCAATAATCAGAGTCGGTGTCACGACATCCATTGAAGCTGAACAGATATTGGTATATGGTATCAAGCCAGGGTTGAAGACACAATTTGCTTTATTCTTAAAGAACAATGGTAAAGGATCGATCGCAAACATCAAGAAAATCACATTCAAGCTCCCTGATGATTTCGCTTTCGATGTGAGTGATTGTGGCATCACCGATGCTAAACTGCAAAGTACCGATTGGAGAAGAATCACTGTCGGAAATCTCCAACGTGTCGCATTGTGTACCATTGAAGTTAGAGGCGAAAAACAATATCCAAACCAAATTGATTCACGGTTATTCACGGCAACAGTCGAGTATGACTATGTATTATCAAAAGGCATCGATGTTAACATCGCACCAGGAATTGTGACCACATGAAGAAATTAATTTTAGTTATAACCTTAACTCTGGTGCTCTCAGGATGTACTTCCCTGTTAAAAGGAGGCCAAAATGCAGATATCCAGGGCAGTGACGGATTGGTCATGACCATCGGAAGATTGCCATCAGAAGTATCGGTCGGACAGGGTCTGCAGATACCGATTCAATTGGAAAATGTCGGTGTGCATAAAGTTGAGAATGTGATACTCTCCATCTCCGGTTACAACCCTCAGTATGTGCATTTTAACGGATTGCCAAAGATAGAAGGCATTAATTTAGATGGCAGAAGTACATTTGTGCCGGTCGGAGAGAAGACAACAAAATTCTTCACGATTGATTCGATTACGTTACCAGATTATAAGGAGTTGCAGCAGACATTTGAAGCATATGCATGCTATCAATACAAAACAGAAGCATCGCCTGTCGTCTGCATCAACCCGCAGCTTACGTTTGGTCTGACAGATATGAAATCCGGATGCACGTTCTACGATGCACAGATCAGTCCAAGTCAAGGTGCACCATTAGCTGTCACAAAAGTAGAATCATTCTACTACACCAATCAACATGATATTGAATTCAGAATCAGCGTACAAGATGTCTCTGGAAAAGGAGTTGTCTTAGATAGTTTAGCATACGGAAAACGCTGCTTAGGAACCGAAGCGCTCAAGACAGAAGATCTTAATACCATAAAAGTCGATGCATTCATGAGCGGGCAGAAGCTCCCTTGTTATGTCGGTGAGACGCAGACAGACAAATTCCTTCTTCAGAATAATCTCAATGCAAACGAGTATTCGATACGATGTGTCGCGAAGATCGATCCAGCAGAGCCAGCATTCACGACACCACTGAGCATCACGTTGTCATATGGATATGCGATCGGTAAATCATTCACCATTACACTCAAGAACCCTTCCTTCGGCAGATCTTAATAAATCAGACTGAAACATTTATATAATAAAGGGGGTTAATCCTGCACATGAACAAGCGAATCCCATTCCTGTTTTTAGTTCTGTTACTTCTCTCTTCCTGTGTCGGTACACGGACTGCTCAGACTAAAGAACAGGCAGCTTTAACCGATGATGCGCACCGGGGTGTCAAGGGGGTCACAATAAATTTCATCAAGAACAATCCGCCGGACATCGCATTCTCAGGAAATCCATTAGATATTGTTGTTGAAGTAAAAAATGAAGGAGCAGCGACAGTCACCGGATCAAACCTCTTCCTTTCGGGATATGATCCAGTCATCTTCAAGATCAATCCGCGATTCAAGACACTTGATCGCCTTGAAGGCAGGACAAAATTCAACACCTTTGGTGGTTACGATACTGCTGAATTCAAATCTGAAAACGTATTCTTACCACAGGGAACTGATACTTTGGATCAGACATTCCTCGCAAGCTTATGTTATGTGTACAGAACAGAAGCGCGAATTCCTGTCTGCATCGATCCAAGTCCTTTCTCGGTATTGGAGAATGAAGCATGCAGAGTCACGAATCCATCAGTCGGTGGTGGGCAAGGAGGTCCGGTATCGGTATCTGCAGTACGGGAAGATCCAGCGCCAGGACAAGTTGGATTCTACATAACCGTCGCAAACCAAGGAGATGGTATTGTTGTTGATCAGTTCTCTATGAGAGACTGTCCGAGTCCTCTGAATTTCGATGATGTTGATTCGGTTCAATACAGTGTAGCTCTTTCAGGAAAACCAGGAGACTGTAAACCAACCGGTAAACTCAGACTAGCAAATAAACAGGGAAGCCTGTATTGTATATTCAAGTTAGACAGTATATCTGCGACTGCATTCACAACTGTCCTTGAAATCAACCTTGATTATGGTTATCTGACACAGAAGACAAAGGCTGTAAAGGTTAAGAGCCTCAGTTAGGCGAAACATTTATATTCTATCCTGGTTCTAAGATGTGCATGAAAAGAGAGGTATTGATTCTGTTAGCGATCTTCTTATTAGTATTCGTTCCTGCCTGTAAAAAACAGGAAACAGCAGTCGTTGGAAAAGCATTTGTCGGTGGCAGCAAAGGATTAACATTAAGTTTCCTTCCGGGTGCACCTCCTGATTCTGTCTTTGATACTGATAATCCATTTGCTATAAGTATACGATTAGAGAATGTCGGAGAATTCAATATCGATAAGGTTGCTGATGCAACAGTCGAAATTACCGGCATTGATCCTGCTGACTTTGGCGTCACCAAGAATGATCTGCACAAAGATTCATCAGATACGCTGACGAGCGCAAGTCTTGACTCTGCAGGAAAAGTGGTTCAGGGGTCTGCTGCGGTTATTGATTTTGATAATTTACAATATAAGAAGAAAGTAAGCGGTACCTTCTCATTCCCGCTCATCGCAAGCGTCTGTTATGAATATGGAACAAAAGCACAGTCACAATTATGCGTCCTCAAGGATCTTGCAGGAAAGACAACAGAAATACGATTCTGTGATCCGAATAATCAAAATATCGCATCAGAGAGTTCAGGAGCGCCTGTACAGGTTGTCTCCATGAGCGAGAATGTTCTTGGTTCAAATAAGGTAGCATTTTCATTCAGGATACGAAATGTAGGTACTGGCACATTACATCAGCAAGGCAAGGAATGTTCTACTGCGATTGCAGACAAGGATAAGGTCTGGGTCGAGGTTATGGATACCGGATTAGGCGCATTGAGCTGTTCAGGATTGAAAGACGGCACTGATAAGACAGGATATGTTACCTTATTCAACAATGAAGCGACTGTTCGGTGCACGCAGACAGTCGATACACCGACTGATTTGGTCAAGGTAATCGATGTCAATCTGCGATACGGATACAAGGAATCAATTCAGAAGACGTTGCAAGTCAAAGAATCAAGTTAAACTTCTTAGATTAATTATTTTTGCCCTGCTAATGCGACACTTGCCAAGAACGCTTCCAGTTGCACGAATTCATCGCTTCCTTCTGAAATTCTAAATTCAGCTTCTCCGCATTTCTCGATGAGCATCATTTGCTTTCGTTGATCTATGCTGATATCAATCAATTCTTTTTGGATCTGCTTTATGACGTCCAGTCCTGATAGACCATAACTGGTCATTACATTCAGCAATTCATTCCGTGCTTCGATAAATTTATTCGATAATGCCAGTTCCATGACCTTTTTTATTTCTTTTGGTCGTGCGACACTTGCCAATGAGTAGACGAGATCTTCGCCGATGTTTTTGTCGATCGCCGAACAGCTCTGCAGGATATTCTCCAACCGTCGTACATCTCCCTCGCAAATACCAACTAAGACATTTTTTGCGGCATCCGTGATAGTTATTTTTTCCTCTGCTTCGATACGTTTCATAATCTCGAGCAGATCTGCTTTTTCCAACGGCTTGAATCGAAAGATTGCGCATCGCGACTGGATCGGATCAATAATTTTTGAAGAATAATTACATGACAGAATGAAGCGGCACGTCTGCGTATAATTTTCCATAGTTCTTCTCAATGCTTGTTGCGCTTCGCTCGTCAAGGCGTCACACTCATCAAGGTAGATGATCTTGAACGGCACATCACCAATCGCCCGAGTTCGGGCGAAATCCTTGACTTTATTCCTGATGATGTCGATACCACGTTCATCCGATGCATTCAATTCAAGAACATTGGCACGCCAGTTATCACCGAAGAGTTCATGCGCGATGCACAATGATAGGGTCGTCTTTCCAACACCTGCTGGACCAGAAAACATCAAATGCGGCATATTTTTCTGATGCACGAATGCTTTTACCTTTGCGACTACTTCTTTCTGCCCTTTTACTTCAGAAAATGTCTTTGGACGGAACTTTTCAGTCCATATTGTATGCTCAATCATGGTAGCATGAGAACGTGCGTCATATAAAAAAGTATTGAAACCTTATGCGACGTCTTCTTCAGAGATAACTAAGAAGTCTCCAATAGCCTGGACTGCACTGAATGGGATCAATATATTTCCCTGACCGTCTTTTTCAAGTTCAAGCTTCGTGGAATAGGGAGTAGGATTTGTTAAAACAAGGTGTATTAATTCCCCTGATTTTGTCTCAAAAGTGATATCGCCAACCATACCAAACTTCTTTCCGGTCTTAGAAACGATCATTTTACCTATAAGTTCTTTAGAAAGCCTCTTGTCGTCTTCAGCCATTTGTTTAAACACCAATTATTATGAAAAATCAAGCTAATCTTGTATTTAAAGCTTTTGTTTTATAAGTCAGGGGAAGGTTTAAAAACGCCTCCCACTCATTCAAAATGCATGGATCCGGAGCAGAGATTTAGCCTGATTACAAGAAATCTTCAGGAAGTCATATCTGAAAAGGAGCTCAAAGACCTACTCAAGACAAAAAAAGAGATCACGGTCTATTGGGGAACCATGCCGACCGGTAGTCCTCATGTCTCATATTTTGTCCCGTTTCTCAAACTCGGCGATTTTCTCAAGGCAGGATTGAAGGTAAAGATCCTGATCGCCGATCTCCATGCAGCACTCGATGGTGTTTCCTGGGATGTTTTAGAAAACAGGCAGAAATATTATGAGAAAATAATTCCTGAGATGATCAAGGCAATCGGCGTCGATACAAAAAAATTGGAATTTGTCCGCGGAAGCTCTTTCCAGATGAAACCTGATTATTTTGAAGACGTTCTGAAGCTCAGCATGAAAAATAATGTGCATGACTGTATCAAAGCAGCTTCAGAAGTCGTAAAATTAGAAGAGAATCCAAAGCTTGGAGGATTACTATATCCGATTATGCAATCACTTGATGAAGAATATCTCAAGGCGGACATCCAATTCGGTGGGCAGGATCAGCGTAAAATTCTTGTATTTGCGAGGGAAAATCTCCCCCGGATAGGATATAAGGCACGTGTTGAGCTCATGAATCCGATCGTGCCCGGACTGATCGGTAAAAAGATGAGTTCTTCGATACCAGGAACAAAGATCGATGTCTTGGACGATGAAGAGACAGTGAAGACAAGAATTAATAACGCAGAATGTATTGCCGGAGATCCAAATAATGGATTGATGGGGTTCCTCAAGTACGTCATTTTCGTCATGAAGGAAGACAATAAGAAGAAATTTACAGTCGAACGGCCCCAAAAATACGGTGGCAATATGTCTTATTCAAATTATGATGCATTGGAGGCTGATTTCATCGCGAAAAAATTGCATCCGCTCGATCTCAAAAATGCAGTTGCAAAAGAAATCAATGATTTGCTTGCACCGATACGAAAACAGAACAAGGTATTGCAGTCATTATACGCAAAAGCATATCCATAAATTTATAAAAGGAAAATAACTCCCAATCACCATGCCTAAGAAAACTGATGAAGAAGTCATCGAAAAGGTAATGTATGGCTATTCTGTCGAGACTTCCCAATTGGAAGAAGAGAACAAACTCCTGAAGCAGAGTCTTGACCATCTTAAATCAGAATTGAAGAAATTCCAGACACCGCCACTCATGGTCGCCGAGGTAAAGGAAGTCATCAATGAAAACTGCCTCATTAAGTTAAATAATGGCAATGAGTTCTTTGTCACTACTTCTGCAAGTGCAGGAAGATTAGTCCCTGGTGATTTTGTATTAGTGGAGCAGAAAAATCTAACTATCGTAAAAAAAATCAATGCATCTCCAACATTCAATGTCGAGAAATTTGTCATCATGGAGAAGCCAAAGCTTTCGTGGGCTGATATCGGCGGTTTGGGAAAACAGTCTGCGGAGATACAGGAAGTCATTGAGCTCCCCCTGAAGAAACCGGAATTATTTAAGAAGATAGGTATTCAACCGCCGAAAGGAATACTGTTATACGGTCCGCCAGGCACTGGTAAGACACTGTTAGCGAAAGCAGTTGCCGCATCGACGAATTCAACATTCATTGAGGTTGTTGGTTCTGAATTGGTTCAGAAGTTCATTGGTGAAGGAGCCAAATTAATCAAGGAGATTTTCCAATTAGCACGCGCAAAGGCACCATCAGTGATATTTATCGATGAGATCGATGCGCTCGCTGCAAAGAGAATCGAGATGGGTACATCAGGAGAGCGAGAAGTTCAAAGGACATTCATGCAGTTCCTTGCAGAGATCGACGGGTTCAAGCCATTAGACAATGTTAAAATTATCGGCTGTACGAACAGAAAGGATATATTGGATCCTGCAATTACAAGACCAGGTCGATTAGATAGGTTGATACATGTACCGAACCCTGATTTAGATGGCGTCAAACAAATATTCAAGATCCATTCATCCAAGATGAAGCTTGGCAAGGTAAATATCGATGCAATAACGAAAAAGATGGAAGGCATGTCGGGCGCAGAGATACATGCAGTCTGTACTGAAGCTGGTTATTTCGCGATCAGAAAGAATAGATTCACTATTTCAAAGCAAGATTTCGACTCAGCCATCGAGAAAGTTCTCAGTTCTGAACAGACAGAAGGCAAAGATTTCATGGGAATGTTCGGGTAAAGTAATGTTGCCTGCTCGGCAGTTACTCAATCTCATCATGTATCAGAGGGTGTTCACTTCACTCATTGCAGGCATATTCTATAATAACGACAAACTTTTTAAAGCTATTGGATAAGAATGTCAATACAGATTCTGAATGTCCTCGGCGCGTAGTCCCCTGTCTTTATCACTCTGAGGATCTTGCAGTTCTTTTTCAGTTTCTTGCACATCGTTAATATATCTTTCTTGGCATTTCCAAATTCTTCTTCCTTGGCAAACGAGTAGAGGTGAATCACCGTTCCTTTCTTTGCAACGGTGTATACTTCTTTCAGGTGTTTGATTGCAGTCTTTGGCAACGGCATTACAATTCTGTCGAATTTTTCATCGAGGTTTGGAATTATTTTCTTAACATCCCCCTTTAACACAACGGCATTTCTGATCTTATTCAGTTTGATATTCTTCAATGCATATGTATGGGCAATAGGATTTGCTTCGATTGCTGTAACTTTTCTTGCTTTCTTTGCTATCTGGATTGTATAGGGTCCGCAGCCGGCAAACATAACCAGTACTGATTCATATGGTTTCACCAGATTCACAATACGCTGGCGTTCTGTACCTGAACGGGGTGAGAAATAGACTTTCTCGACATCCACCAACAACCGTGTACCATTCTCTATATGCATCGTCTCTGTACGTTTTTCTCCTGCAAGCATGGTGAGTTTTGAAATGCGGTACTTTCCTGAGTATTTTCTTACTTTCTTGCACACTACTTTAATGTTCTTATGGAGTTTCATGACTGCTTCTGCAATCAATTTCTCTTTTTTCTTCAACTGAGAAGGCATTTCGATAAATATAGCGATATCTCCAACAATGTCGAATGAACTCGGAACTATGGCTAATTCTTTCTTGTTTAATTTCCCTTTCAAATATTCTTTTAATTTCAAAAGAAGTCCCCTAATCCTTTCTGTTTTCCTTTCTTATCTTCTTCCTGGAGTTCATCGAGTGTTTTCTCGACACGTTCCCTGCTAAATTCATGTTTTTCTACCAGTAACCGAAGCACCGTATCCCTATCGACCGGTTTCCATTTTAGTTTGTAGTCTTTGGTGACGGGCATATGTTTAATCACATCGAATACTTCTTTCCACCCAAAAGCAAAGAATGTGTCCCATTCCACCTCTTCGAACAATGCATCGAAATCCTTGCCGTGTTTTTGTACAAGTTTGATTGCTTTGTGAGGTCCGATGCCCTTTATACCGCCGATATTGAAATCAGTACCTACTAATATTCCAATGACAATGAGTTGATCCTGTGTTAGCTCATTTTTCTCTAGTGTCTCTTTCAACTCTACGATGACCGGTCTAACCTTTTCATAGCTTAACTTATTCTTTGTCTTCTTCCTTTCTGAAATAGTCAGGTTCTGGACCATACGCGGCACTCCGAATAATAAACAGTCATAATCCTGACTCACTTCGGCATAGAAATCTCCTTGCTTTACCATGAATGCGGCTTGTGCTTCTCCTTCAGACGGTGCCTGTATGACGGGAAACCCAAGTGCATCGAGGAGCTCTTTGCTTTCATCAATCATTTCTCGAGTCAGCATCGATGTTCGTGCAGCATATTTCTTCATTGTGGCGACATCTTGCCGTTCTTTCGCTATCTCATACTCGACCTGTGCTTGTTTTTTAAGCTCGATACGTCGTTCAACTTCTTTTTTCTTCAATTCTGGTTTTTTACCATCAAACACAAAAGCTAATTCAATGCCCATCCTCCTCAATCGAGTCATTCGGCTGAACAAACCTATGAGATGTGACGTTGTTCTTCCCTTCGAATCTGTCAATAAGGAGCCGTCACGCTGTCTGATTGAGCTCAAGAACTGGAATATCACATTCATTGAGTCGACTACCAGTTTCTTTCCCTTGAGGTCTTCGAACTCTATCTCATGACGTACGGTGAGGTCTTTGATATCTGTACCCATAGAAAAAAGAAAAGAATAAGGCTTTATATGCCTTACTCAACCAAGACTTGCATCCTGGTTGGATTAGCTGCCTTTTTACTTGACTCGAACGTATACCGATTTCGTTGTTTCTGATAATTCCTGATCGAATTCAGTATCGATCACTTGGAAGAACGTCACATCAAAACGGTATGATCCAGGTACTGTCTTTACTCCTGGTTTCGTCTCATCTTTCGGTCTGAATTCAAGTGGTACGAACTGACCGCCTTTCTCGAGCAAGAACTTTGTTGTTTCAGCAGACCTGATCCATGTCATCATGGTGTTTTTATCCGATTCGATCTTGTTGCTACTCTTGTCTCGTCCTTCGATGAATGTTATCTTGGCAAAGTAGGTTCCTGGTTGCCTGTTGACTAGATTGAACATAGAACCGAAGACAACATAATCTCCAACAGCGACTTCTTTATTATTTATAGGCAGGAAGAACGATTCTGTTATGTCATTCTTTGATTCTGTATCCGCTTTGACCTGAGCCTGTATATCATCTTCTGGCGTTGCCGCGTTATTTGTCACAGTACTCGGTTGTGCTTGTTTGATGCCTGTTGTCTGGATCGATGTAGTCTCTGTTCTTGCACAGGCGGCTAACATCAATAGAACAAGGCTCAATATTACTAGTGTTCGTTTCATGTGATATCCCTCCATATTATTAAAGTTGTTTGATTGTGATGTTTTTAAATTCTTTGGTCAGAAGATCCTGTGCCTTTTTAGTGACCGTACCCGTAGTCATAAGCAGTATTGGCATCTTCTTCATCTGTGCCTGGACGAATAACAGGCTCAGATCAGAGTCAGTGATCTTCTGCTTATTCTTTGCTTTGCAGAAATAGATGATGTTCCCCACGGCACTTGGAATCTGTATGATGCCTTCAAAATCGCTATTCCGTCTGATCTGCTTTAAATCGACAATCTCTATCTTATTTTGATTGAAGTAATCAGTGACCTTTACCATGAACTCATCAGTTTGATCAATATTGATTTGATTTACCTGTGGTATTGGCATCTGAAGTTCTTCTTTTGGTTTATGTACCCTTGCTGGTCTTTTAACAATGTGTTCCCGTGCGCGTTCTTCGATCGGCCTGAGGGCTGCTTTCTTTTCTTCTAAGCGCTTAAGATCCTTTTCAATCTCAGAAAGATGCTTCTGAACCTCGTCTTCGACACTCGGTATCTGTTTCTTCTCAATAACATCAATACTTTTCTTGATGATTGGTTCTGCTTCTGCATCTGAAAGCAAATACCATTTCCAGAATATCTCATTCATCGTATTTGATGATACCTGGAGCTGATGCGCGAAATCCTTGATGTCTCTCAATGCGACTCTAATGACTGGCTCCTGTTCTGTGTCGCGAAGCACTTTTGCCTGCTTGAGCATATCGAATGCTCTCTGCTGCTTATCGTTGAGTTTCTCTCTCAATGATTGAAGCTTCGCTTCTTGCCCCATGACATAATACACCGGACTGCCGCCGACCTTCGTGTTCGATATCTTCAAAACTTTTGTGTCAACTAATTCAGAAAGTAACGCACCGGCAAACATGACGTTGATGCCGAGTTCTTTTGTCAACTGTACCGGAAGCAACGGACCGCGGGTCCGGACGATCTGCAACGCTTTCTCTTTGATGTCTAACACTAAATTCATACAGTCCCCAACCTATGCTGTAATATAAAGATTATGGTCGCTTCCAACTGATCTCGTAATAGGTCACGTCTTCTTCATCATCAACAATTCCTATGAGAAGTCTTTTTTTAGTCGAATGCGCGACTCTGTTCTTGGAAGCGAAATCATGCCAGGTCAGTATATCTGATTCATGTACCGGAAAAATAACCCACTTCGCATGATCTTCTCCCGGATTCACTCCTTTATCATACGCTCTGAACTCTGCTCCAAACTTCAATGCGGTCTTGACAATATAGCCTCGGTCCCTCAGATCGCGATAGACGGCATATTTTGTCTCAAAGTCTTTGATATTTCTGCGTGCCTTTTTCAAATAGGTTTCGGTGCTTAGTTCTTTCTTTCCGAAACGGATGATGATGCGTTCTTTTTCAAGTAGATAGAGTGCTTCGAACAGAGAAAGTACCACATTGGATCTCTTGATGGTTCCAAACCGTCCTTTATTGTACAGTTCCCGTGCTGCATCAGATGCTTCAGTGATGACGCCCCGCTCGAGAAACCGCGCTTCTATGGGTTTTTGCATTATTTTGATTAATTTAGGAGCTTATTTAAACGTATTTAATTTCTATATAGAAAATAAATATGATTAAATACACACAACTTTCATTTTATTTTTATGGATGTTGTTATTTTAGGAACCTCTTCAATGGTTCCCACCAAAGAACGGAATCCAGTCAGTGTTTTCATTAGTTACAAGGGTGACGGCATTCTTATCGATTGTGCTGAAGGCTCACAGAAGCAGATGAATATCGCAGGCATCTCCCGATCAAAGGTCAACAAGATCTTAATCAGTCACTGGCATGGCGATCATATTGCCGGATTGATTGGTTTATTGCAGACAATCGGTAACAAGGAGCAGCGGCCTACCATCGAAGTGTATGGTCCTGTCGGCACAAAGAATTACTTTAAACACTTATTGCAGAGTTGTTACTTTGATGTCCGTATCGATCTTAAAATCAAGGAACTCAATCCGAAGAAAGTCGATAAGTTCTTTGAGAATGATGACTATGAATTGTATGCAACCGCTTTGGAACACTCAGTCCCTTGTATTGGATATAGTTTTGTAGAAAAATCACGTAGAAATATCGATGTCTCGTATTTGAAGAAGCACAAGATCAAGGAAGGGCCTCATCTTGAGCAATTGAAGCAAGGCAAAGATATTGTCGTTGAAGGAAAGAAAATAAAAGCAAAGGATGCAACGTATTTAGTTCCTGGCAAGAAGGTATCGTATGTCATGGATACGATATATACAACAAATGCGGTGAAACTGGCGAAAGACGCTGATCTGCTTTTGTGCGAATCAACCTATCACAGTGGTCTTCAGGACAAGGCAGATGAGTACAAACACATGACAGCTACCCAAGCAGCGCAGATTGCTTCACAGGCAAACGTGAAACAACTCGTTATAACTCATTTTTCTCAGAGATATAAAGAAGTTTCGGGTTTGCTCGAGGAAGCAAAGATGATTTTCCCGAATACACGTGATGCTTTTGATCTTATGAAGATCACGTTGTAATTCTTTTCACTACAGAATTTTCATTTCAGAATGATGACTAAAGATTATATAGGTGCTTGTTTTTCAAAATCATTGATGGCGATTCTCAACAAACAACAACAGCAGGCAAAACAGGTGTTTGATGAAAAAATCCGTGATTTGGCATTCAAGAAGAACATCACTTTCGCTGAAGCACGCAAAATGATCGAGTCGAATCAAAGCGATTTGGGTTCTTTCCGATTTAGATGACCACAAGACAACTACGGATAACACTTTTAAACTCAAACTTCTTCATATTTTAAATGAACACCAAGGCAAAAGGCACGAACGCTGAACGTGAACTACTACATCTTCTGAATACAAACGGTTTTGCCTGCTTCAGAGCTGCCGGTTCTGGCTCTATGAAATATCCCTGTCCTGATCTTATCGCAGGCAACAACATACGAAAGCTTGCGATAGAGGTAAAGATCACTGGAACGGGATACCAGCATCTGACCAAGAAAGAAGTCGAAGAACTAAGCCAATTCGCTTCCTTATTCGGTGCAGAAGCATGGTTCGCGGTCAAATTCAAGGATTGGTTTTTCCTGACACCCGAGGATATTAATAAGACAGAACAGAATTACTCTGTCACGGAAGAAATAGCACAGCGAAAAGGACTTTCATTCGAAGAATTAATACACTTTTAAGAGTTTTCTTAAGATAATCGAGAAGAATATCGCAGACAACACATACGTTCCGAGCCATCCTAATCTCCAGCCAAGCAAGTTCAAAATCTTTTTCTGTTGATAGTTAATTTGGATACTTTTGACAATACCATCATTTATTTTTGTAAGTGCAGGAGCATATATTTGTTCATCAGTGATGATCACATCCTTTGTATAACTCTTGTTATTTATCTTCCATTCGAGGAGATATTCTCCTGAAACTCCTTTCAGATTCCATGTTACAGCTGGAGTAGCATCTTTCGTAGCGTTATCGATGATGGTAAGACCTTTTGGAACAATTAATTCAGCAGTTCCTGTGTATTTATCGAAATTAACTGAAACCATGAACGGTGTATTTTCTGTGAGTGGATTGTATGCTAAATTAGCGTTCAACCATCCAAATAATATGATGATTGGCAGTAGTGTGATGAACGTCGACTTCATCGAGTGCGAGAACATGACCATCTGCTTATCCATCATCTGCTTATGGATTCCCATCGCTTTCTTCTGGTCGTGCATACTCGCTTTCGCTTCTTTCTGGAGTTTCGCGATCTGCTCTTTCAGATTCTTCATCAAGAGCTGATCAGTCGTGTATTTGTAGATGATGACGGTCAATAAAGCAATACAAAATGAGATTAAGATAACGAACCAGAGTATGCCGATAGAGTGCAGTATTGGTGTAAATACAGGAGTCAGGAACGCACCTAGAACCATTTATTCGCCACCCATGAATTTCCTCATGGCAGGATTCATATCCATCATATGCTGTCGTGCAACATCTTCATAGAGCTTGTAGATGATCATGACCGTAAGCAAAAGACCGGTTCCGTTCGTCAATGCGCCAGAGAGGTCTGCAAAGCTTGCCAATAAACCAACTGATAGTGCACCCATAACTGTCAAGGGACCGATGTATCTATCTAGAATCGATTCTAAGATCCGTTCATCTCTTCTAAATCCTGGTATCTGCAAACCCGAATTCATGATCTGTTTAGCCTGTGAACGTGCATCCATGCCTGATGTCTGTACCCAGAACATACCAAACACAACTGCGCCGGTCATCATAAGGATAACGAACACTAATGCATTCAGATAGGCATGTAATCCAATGAAGAGTGTTCCTTGTTTGATGATGGTGCCAATAATATTTGGAGGACTGATGTACGAAACCAATCCTGACGCTGGACTGTTACCGATAAATGTTCCTAGGATAGGGAAGCCAGCATTCTGCAGCAATCGTGCCCATAATTGGATATTTGCAAACAATGCTGAAACTAAGATGACGGGAATATTTGATGTATACATGAAGTTCAGTGGCCATCGGATACCATATCCTCTGACTCTGCCGAAGCTCAATGGCAATTCAACTTTCATCGATTGTGCATAGACCGCTACCATGAAGATAGCAACAGTCGCTACGACCGATGATAACATCAGTAGTGCAGTGGTCGGATCACCTGCAAGTAGACTTTGGAATAATGCAGGAATCGCTCCGGTCATAATCTCCGGATTACTCGGAGACGGCAGTGGACTCAGTGCTCGTACAAAGATACTCTTCGAGACGCCTGCAGCGATGAATAACGAAAGACCGGAACCAAAGCCCCATTTCGATGAAACTTCATCCATGAGCATAATGAGGAATCCTCCTATGAAAAGTTGTGCGACAAGCACTAGCTCAAGGGTAAAGTATAGTGCAGTTCCCTTTAGTTCAACCGCGGGTGCTAAACCGCCAAAAAATACATAGATGACTCCTTCGAATAAGATGAAAAAGAGCGACAATAGTTTCTGCGTTCCCTGGAACCGCATCTTGCCTTCATGACTTTGAAGGTCGAACTTGACAATACCTGCACCGTTCAATAATTGCAATACGATCGATGCGGTAACAATAGGACCGATTCCCAATGAGATTAAAGAACCAAACTCAGCGCCAAGGATTAATGAGAGCAATTCAAATGTCTGCAATGCATTCTGCCCCAGACCATACAAAGGAATGACCTGCAGTAAGAAAAAGATGATTAGAATCGATAACGTCCACATCAATTTTGTCTTGAACGTCAGCCGTTCCTTCGGCTTTGCCACTTCAGGCAGGTTTTCTAGCAGTTTGTCGTAAAAAGACATTGTCCCCTTTTTATTCAGTCTTATCCGCAGTGACCGTACCGCCTGCTGCAGATATTTTCTTCACAGCCCGTTCTGTTGCAGAACTGACTGTTATAGTGATAGGATACTTTATCGTTCCTTTGCTTAAAAGCTTTGTGTAACCAAGCGCAGTAAGATTGATATCATACGCTGTTCCTTTCTTCTCAAATTTCCTGTGTTCGATCATCAGTTCAATATCACCGACATTGATAGGATTATGTTTTGTGGTGCTTCTTGATATGAAGCCGATCTTATGGAATCTGCCGTACTTCCACATACTTGGTTTTTTAGTATCTGATCGTTTACCAGAACCTGCATTGCCTTTACCACCGCGGCTACCTGAGCCTCGTCTTTTCTTCTTCTCGCCCCATCCATGAGTATGGTGGCCTCGCATTCTGCTGTCTTTTGTTCGTTTTCGTGTTGGCATATTAGATCATCCGTTTTATCAAGTCATTAATCGCATCTCCTCGATTTCCGAGACCACCGCCTGAGGTAAACTCTTTTTTGATGCCTTTTCGTCCGTATCCTTTTCTCGGACTGTTAAGATTATAATGTTTTGCCTCTCCTTTTTTGCTATGCAGGAGCTTGATAGTCTCTTCTGAGATCTCACCAAACGTGACATAGTTCTTGATCTTGTTGATCATGCCAATGATACTTGGCGTTCCGCTGACAATGACACAGACATTTCTTTTTCGCAAATTCAGCATACTGAGTGTATCTTTGATATCAGGATGAAGACCTTTCAATCCTCTGATCAAGATTATTGCTATTTTCTTTTCGTTTGCCATTTTATTCCTTGAGTTTGTTTCCATCTAAGATACCGAGATCTCCGGTGTATTTATCCTGAACTTTGACCATTGATAGCATCTTCAGCGCTTTTTCGCATGCTTTGATGAGATTGATCTTGCTGGTTGTCTTGCCGAATGTCCTTGACCAGACATCCTTGATGCCTGCCAGTGCAAGTATCTTCTGACATTCCTTCTCTACTTTCAATCCTGTTCCCTTCGGAGCTGGTCGTAATATGATTTCACAAGAGCTGACTTTGCCGCTGACTTCATAGGGGATACTGTGCGGTGTCTTACAGTTGCATTGCCATGAACCGCATCCTCTGCGAAGTCGCATCAGGCCTAATTTTGCATTGCGCAATGATTTTTCTCGTGCTGGAACTGTTTCCTTGCTCTTGCCGTATCCAATGCCGACAAAACCGTTCTTGTTTCCGATAATTGCGTATGTTGCGAATTTCGGCTTATTACCTTCCTGTGTCTTCTTTTGGGTCTGTTTGAATGCTTTTCGTTTACCGCCACCGAATTTACCTTTTGACTGACCGACCAGCAAGAGATCAGATTGCGGATTATCTAACAATGCATCGACGATCTGTGATTCCTTGATCTTGAGTCCTTTGTCGAATATCATGTTGAGATCATTCACTTCACCACTCTTGACTTTTCTGCCTAATTCAGTGATCGGTTTCCAGCCTGAGATCTCTTCCTTTGTCTTTTCGATGACTGCTTCGTCGATAGGAACGACAACTTCTGCAGCCACTACTTCTTCTGGTTTTGGTATTTGTTCGTCGCTCATTTCTTACCTTTTATTTTTGTCAGAAGCTCATCAAACTGCTTCTTGACATCTATTTTTTTATAATCAGCAATATGTTTTCCGTGAATACGATCTTCTTTCGGCATGACCACTGGATCATGGGAAACTTGTAATCCTGCGTCGACAGCACCCTTGAGCACTGCATACAACTTTGATCCTTTGATTGGTCTATATAACCCAAGATCCAATATCGCTTCATTGATCTTTGCCTGTTTTGCCTTGTTTCCTGCAAGATAACCGACTAAATACGCAGCTGGTGTATTGTTTCCTGACAGTTTCCAGCCAAGTTTCTTAAGATCATGTGATGTTGCACTTGCCACGATCTTATCTCCCTGTGGTTCGTATAAGATGATCTGAGTGATAATGTGTTTCAAAGATCTTCGTACGACAAAGCGCGGCATACGCGAGGTAAGCATAGCTATTCGTTTCTTGTAATTTGTCTTGCCTGATCGTTTCCTTCTGAATGGTATTACTTGTCGCTTGTTCTTCATGGTTTATGCCTTCAGTATTCCCTTCTCTTCTAAGTAGAGTGATATGTGTCGTTTGCTTCTGAAAAATCCGCCCTTGACCTTTCGGTAGAGGTCGCGGTATAGTTCATGATTGATCTTATTGGATGCTTCCAGTGATCTGACGAATCTTCGCTGTAACCGCACTTTGTTGACCCAAAGCCGCTTTCTGGTATCACCGCGCGAGCTTGCGACTCCTTTTCTGCTTCCGGTTCCTGTTGATCGTCCTGATTCCTTGACTCTTCCTCGTGAAACGCCTTTCTTCGGGACTTCTATGATGCTTCCAAGGCTAATGAGTCGTTTGATGTCACTGGTTGTGATCGCTTCCTTGATCTCATCCAACTTAGTCTCGTCAAGCAGTACTCTTCGTGGTGAGCATCCTAATATCTGCCCTGCAAGTCGTTTTTGTAGTTTCATTTTTGAGCCTTCGTCAAGAGTTTATCCTTTTCCTGTTTCTCATGAACCTGCTTCTCTTCAGCAGTCAGTTCTTCTTTCTTCTGTCCCTTTTGCTCTTTCTTTGATTTCTTCGCTGTTCGTTCAGCATGAATCGCTTTCTTCTGTTCTTTTCTCTTCTTGAATGATTCCTGCAGCTTGCTTGCATGGTCTGCCTTGAGATTCAGGATGCTGATGCCGTGTTTCTGCAACTCTTGGATAATGAGCAATCTCTTTCGATTACCGACATTCTTGCCGATGATAGCACCATGATGCGCCTTGTTCAGCAATGAAATATGATTCAATGAATTGATCACGACCGGTATCAGACCTGACTGATGCAATCCTCGTACTAATCTATTTGTCCTGAAACCGGGCTTGACCTTTTTCGGATGACCAGCAAACTGATGTCTCAGCTTTGTGTGACGACCATCTGGTTTTCTCCACTTATCATTAATTCGTTTTCGGTCACCGTAGCCTGCTCTGATGAATTTCGGTTTCCTTCGCTTCGCGATTTTCCTGATTGCCAATAATTGTTTTATGTCTGCTGCCATGTTAGATTGCCTTTCCGTTCCTCTCAATAAGGAATATTCCATCCTGGAATGCTCTTCGATCTTTATTCGTGATCCGACATAACTGCTCGATCCGTGATGCCGCTTCACCGACTTTTTCGACATCAGCTCCTGTGATTGTGATCTTGTCTCCTTGTATCTTCAATTGTACGTCTTTTGACAGTTCTATTTTTCGTGGAATCTTCTCACCAAAAAAGTTCTTCACTACCAATACCGCTCCTTCCATCGCGACTTGTATAGGGAAGTGACTTGCACAAATCTTTAGTTTGTATTCATTATTATCCTTTACTCCCGCGATGATGTTTCTGATGTGAGATCGCATTGTCGCAACCATGCGTTTTTGTTTCTTTGAAGCGTCCTTCGCTGAGACGATGACCTTTGTTCCTTCTGTCTTGATATTAATCTTGAGATCACTCCAGGTCCGCTTTGCCTCTCCAAACTTTCCTTTCGCAACAACCGTATTCTTATCTATCGCGATGGTAACTCCTTCTGGAATCTCGACTGATTGTTTTAATTCTGCAAGTCTCATGATTAGTAGCAGTATGCTAAGAGCTTTCCTCCTAATTTCTTTTCCTTTGCTTGAATGTGTGTCATGATGCCTTTATTGGTTGTGACGATGATAATGCCGAAATCCTTTGCCGGTAAAAATCGCTTCTCGAATTTCTCGTATTCACCAAGGGTGACCGAAAAGCGAGGCTTGATCGCACCGCATTTATTGATCTTGCCGAGTAGTTCTACCTGTAATCTACTTCCTTTGCTGTCCTTGTGCTCTTTCGCAGCACCGATATAGCCGTTCTTGTGCATCGCTGCAAGGACTTCCTTGATGATCTTGGACATCGGGAATAAGACTACTTCGGTCCTGCTGATCTTTTCAGAATTCATAATATCTGAAAGCGCCGCTGCGAGTGTATCGTTCATCATTGTGTTTTGTTCCTCAACTGAATTTCTTGAATCCTAATTTCTGGGCATAATCTCTGAAGCAATGCCTGCATAGGTTCAAGCCATATTTTCCTACATGTCCGCCGACGCGAAGGCAGATACTGCATTTCTTTGTTGATGCGCCGCAGTTTCGTTCTTTTGGGACATTATGCTTGTTATATTTCTTGATCTTTCCGGGTTTTCCCTTGATCATGTTCAATATTTTTCGATAGTCACTTACGGTCATTCTTGTTCACCTATCTTTACTTTGAATGCTTGTCTCATGAATTCCATCGCATCGTTCCTGGTGATTTTGTGTCGTAATGGTATTTTCTTGGTCTGGATCTTTCGTTTCTTGATTCTGAATCCCGGTCGTTCTAAAGTGATGCAGACTTCAAATCCGATGATACCGATTTCTGGATCATATTTGACTGAAGGAATATCAATGTACTCGTGGATGCCGAATGCGACATTGCCATTATCATCAAACTGTTTCTCGACCAATACATTATTCTTTGCCTGAAGTAATCGCGCCAAGACTTCCTGTGCCTGTTTTCTTCGAAGCGTTATCTTACAGCCGATCGGCAATCCTGGTCGCAGTCCCCATGCAGGGATTCTTTTCTGCGTGATTGTCTTCACTGGCTCGATGCCAGTGATATTCTTGAGTAGCTTGACTCCTTTATCGAGGAGCGCAGTATTCTTTCCTGCTCCTATATTGAGAGTAACCTTCTCTATCCGTATATTTCTTGATACGTTTTGTTTCATTTTAGTGTAGTGTGACTGCTGGTTTATTCTTGCCGATGACAAAGCAGTAGTCTGTCTTTGTCTCGATAGTTTCTTTTTCTGATTTGATCGTGATAGTATTTCCTTTGATCTCTTCGATCGTGCCTGTCTTGCCAAGACCCTTGCCGCCAGTCAGCAAGACTAATGCACCTTTCTCGAACTTGAAGTGATTTAGGATCTTCTGGTCAGGAACACTGATGATGACGCTGTCTCTTGATTGGTACTCTTTCTTGTCAACCAATACTGTCCTGCCATCTGATAATCGTAATTGTGTCTTTCCTTGGTACTGTCCTTTGCCGTTGATCTTGCAGAGTTTTTCTTTTGCTTCCTTCTCATCTACTTTAACCAATGTCAATTTTCTGAACTTATTCAGTGAGATCCGGTAACTTTCCTTGAGATCCGGTATTGATATGATATCCATCAGACCGATCATGAATCTATGGTCTTTTCTTCGCACGCCGTCAACTAACACAGTCTTGTTTGAAAGTATCTGCTTGACTTCTCGAGTAGTATTACCGTAGTGCAAAATCTCTCTGAATGCGAGGACCAAGGGCATGCCTTCTGCCAATGAATGTGTTCCTGGTCGCGGTCGAGCTACCCATGCGACTCCTTTTTTCTGCTTAACAGTCCAGGTTGTCGGCATCGCCAATCGTTTCATGTGATTCTTTACCATTTTATTTTGATTTTCCTCTTCGTTCCAGTATCATTTTTCTTCGTTTGTCATCAAGCACCAGTTCGTGTAGTATGACTTTTGAAGGATTGATCGGGTAGAGTGACTTCGTTCCATCTGTCTTGGTACGGTCGGTTCCCTCGATGAATATCTTCTGCTTCTTTGTGTTCACTGCACTGATCTTGCCGATGTGTCCTGCGTAACTGCCACGGACAATCTTTACCTTATCGCCTGTTCTCACTGAGAGACTTCTGGTCTTGTATTTTGCAGTTAGTTCCTCTGATAATCGTGCAGCCATGAATTTTCTTTTTGTATGTAACGGAGCGTTCGCTCTGAATTTGATCTGCTTTCTCGGTTGCGTGCTTCTCTTCCATGAATTAACGAATTCTTTTTCCATATTACAAGATTATCCTCGCTACTTTCTGGATTCCGGGCCATCGCTCTGCTGCTTCTTTCGCGATCGGTCCTTTGAAGATCGTTCCTTTCGGGTTTCCTTTCTCGTCTTTGAGTATAACGACTGCATTATCCTCGAATTTGATTCTGGTACCGTCTGGTCTTCGGTATTCTTTCTTCTGACGTACGATTGTCGCATAGGTGACAGTCTTTCGCATCTCTGGCGTACCTTTCTTGACTGCCACCAGGATCAAGTCACCGATGCCGCAGCTTGGTTTCTGACCCTTTCTTGTTTTCTTATTGATGACTGAAACAATCCTGACTATTTTCGCTCCTGAGTTATCGCAGGTCTCAATCTCTGAACCATGATTGAATCCCCGTGTGATTGTTGCTTTTACTGATTGCATTTTATGCTACCTTCTCGATTACGACGAAATGTTTTGTCTTACTGATCGGTCTGCACTGCATGATCCTGACCTTATCGCCTTTCTTCACCGTCAGGCATTCAGGATTGTGCGCTTTGACTTTTGATCGCTGTGTCTCGTATCGCTCGTATTTTGGAACATAGGTTGTTCGGTCCCATGATACTGAAACTGATTTTGACATCCTGTCTGATACGACAGTGCCGATGAATATTCTACCATGAACGCTCAAGCTACCATGGAATGGGCAATGATCATCATTGCATGCCTTTTCTGGCGCTTTCACATCAATTCCTATGTTTGTTTTCATGTTTTGATTCTCTCTTCTGTTCTTTTTGCGATATCTGTACCGGATATCTTTTTCCCGTCAATCTCAAAGACACATTGGTCCTTGACGATCTTCTTTACCGTTCCATCGATTTCGATGGAAAGGATGTTCTTGGTCTCATCGATGACCGTACCTTTCATCCCGACGAGGGACTTGTTTTTTGATTCGATGATTGTGATTGTCTTACCGATGAGTTCTTCTTTGATCATTTGATCTCGATGGTCTCCGGGCTGAATCCCGCTTCGACCAAGGCTGCCATGACCTTCTGCTTGTGGTTTCCCTGCAGTTCGATTCGTTCTTCAACGATCGAGCCACCGCACGCAAGCTTGTTCTTCAGCTTCTTGATGAGATCTCTCATATCGATCTGTTTGTCTCCTATGCCGTCGATGATGGTGACCACCTTACCGAATTTCTTTTCAGTGGTGTACACCTTTATCTTCTGACTTTCCTTTGCGATTGATTCACAAACGCAAAGTTCTTTTGGTAGACCGCAGGTTTGGCAAACTTCGCTCATTCGTTTTTTGCCGACCTCGTCTTATCTTTATTCATGAGTGTCATAATGCGTGCGATATTCTTCTTCGCCTGTTTGATCAAGCCCGGGCTCTTCATTGCCGTGCCAGTTGATGCCTGTGCATTTAATTTTATCAATTCTTTTCTGAATTCAGCCAATTTATTCTGATATTCTCCCTTGTCCAGGTCCATGACTTCCTTCCGTTTCACTGTGGTTCACCTGGCTTTTGTTCTGTCTTTGGTTTTGGAGTTCGTTTTTGTTTTGATTCTGATGATGGTACTGTTTGTTCTGTTGTCTCAGGTTTCTTCGCTGCTTCTGTTTTTTGTTTTCGTGAACCTTTCTTCGCTTTCTTCTTCGCTTCTTTCTCTTCATCTGCTTTCTTTTCGATCGCAGCGTTTTCCTCTACTGTTGTCTCTTCATAGACTTTGATATCATCCGGCAATTCAAGGTCCGGCGGCATGATGCGTACCTGTACACCGACCGTACCGGTCTTCAGGTTCGCTGAAGTAATTGCTTTCTTGACACCGTTCATCGCGATATCGCCGCATTTCTTCAGGTAGCCAGCGTAGAATCGCCATGACTTTGCCCGTGCTGATGGGATCTTTCCTGAGATAAGTATTTCAATGCCTCGCGCTCCTGAGTTCATGACATCTGCTAATATTTTGTGTGCGATGCCTTTAAATCGTTGTGTGCCGAATCGTTCCATCGTGGATGCGATCTTTTCTGCGACGATCTGAGGATCAAGATTTACATTCTCGATCTCGGCAATCTCTATCTGTGGATTCTCGAGATTGAATTTGTTCTTCATGGTCAGGGTCAATTCCTTGATGTTTGCACCCTTCTTACCGACAATCAATCCTGGTCGAGATGCATAAATGATAATCTTGATGCCTGATGGCGTCTTGACTAGTTTTGTATGACTCAAGCCGACATTGGTAAGTGTGCTCGCTATGTATTTCTCGATAAGATATTCCCGCATGTTCTGACTGACGATCTGTCGCTCTATCATTTCTTCTTCGCTCCCTTGTACTGTCGCTTTTCTACTTTCTTCTCTTCAAGGACTATTTCTACATGAGCTCGTTTGCCTTCGCCTGGAGTTCTGCCTCCTCGTGGTTGCGGTGGTGCTCGATGAGCGTTCATGTGTGTGATATATAAGTCTTTGTTGAGACCTTTGTTATTCGCATTTGCTTCTGCGCTTTCGATAAGCTTGAGTATTTCCCGTGAGACATTTCTTGGATATCTTCCACCGGCGATGCCTGGCTTATGTGCCACATCTGCGTTATGTCTCTTGAATGGAATCGCCATCTTCATCTCCAATACGCGATGTAAGATGTTCTTTGCAGCAACCGTACTTCTGTATCTTAGGAAATTACATACCTCAACAGATTCTTTCGGAGAGATCGGCAGACTGACACCTACTGCACGCGCCATCTTGGCTTCGTCATATCCGTTGTAGGTGTACTTATATGCCATGTTTAATGCACCGATGCGCTCGCACTAGATCGTGTCGCGCCGATACCTGCTGCTCCGTGTTTGACTGGTTTTCTGGTGAGTGCGAATTCTCCTAATCGATGGCCAAGTAATTCTTCGGTGATCATGACTGGTTGGAATTCCTTGCCACTGTGGACTTTGATTGTCTTGCCGATCATCTCAGGAATAATGACCATGTCCCGTGCATGTGTCTCTATGTTATTCTTTCCTGCTCTGATCTCGCTCAATAAGTGTTTTTCAACGTCAGTCATTCCTCGCTTGAGATGCCTTCGTTCTTTTGAAGGAATCAAAAGCATGAACTCCTGTAGACTCATCTCTTTCAACTGTGCTACTGTCTTTCCTTTAAATGCAAATTCTTTCTTGATCATCGTTTCATACCTGTCCTTCGTGGTCTGATCTTACCGACCTTTCTTCCTGCTGGTGCATATTTTGGAGCGATTGTTGGCTTACCTTTATGGTGGCTTGATTTACCACCGTATGGATGGTCGACTGCGTTCATCGAGATACCGCAGACAATTGGATATAATTTATTTCGCGCGTGCTTCGCATGATACTTTCGTCCTGCTTTATAGAACGGCTTTTCAGTCCTTCCTGCTCCTGCGACAGAACCGATTTGTGCTCGGCAGTTTGGATCGAAATCCTTCTCTTTTTTTGATGGCATCAATAATCTGACTGATTTTTCTGATCGTGAAAGTACTTTTCCGAATGTTCCTGAAGTTCGTGCGAATTTACCGCCATCTCCAGGAACATTTTCGATATTGCAGATGACGGTGCCTTCAGGAATCTGTTTTAATGGCAGTGCATTGCCGTTTTCAGGAGGCGCATTGACTCCTGATTTCAATTCATCGCCGACTCGCAATCCGTCTGAGGCAATCATGAGTACGTCTTCTCCATTTGTATATTTGACCTTGCACAATGGCGCGAAATGACCCGCACAATGAACAATGTCATAGATTCTTCCTGAGAGGACTTCTTTGTCCAATTTTCTGTGTGAAGCTTGTCCGACATAGTTGAAACTCAATGCCCGATATCGTGGCGTTCCCCGTCCTCGTCGTTGTGCGATTAAATTCTTACCCATCTTAGATCAATCCTAATTGTGTCGCGATCTCGATCGCTGGTGTTTCTTTGCTGAAGGTGACGTATGCTTTCTTATCGCCTTGTGGTGTGATGTGTGTGGTCACTTTCGCTATCTTGACCTTGAACATTTTTTCAAATGCCTGTTTGATCTCCTGCTTTGTTGCTTTGAACGCTACCGTGAAGATCAATTTGTTCTCTGATTCCATCATTCTGATGGATTTTTCAGTTGCGGATGGTCTCTTGATAACTTGGTCGATTTCCATGATTATGCGCTCTTCTTTGCCGCTACCTTCTTAAGGGCTGGCTTTGTTGTTTTAACCGCTGGTTTCTTAGCTAGTGGTGTGATTGTCTTGATTTCTTTTTGCTCAGTCTGTCCTTTGTAATCTTCAGTGAATAATTTCTGAGTATGTAATGCATCAATCGCTTCTTCTGTCCATAGTGTCAGTCGTCCGGGGTGGCATCCTGGCGCTAACAGTTCTGCGTTCAGGTTCTTTGCTAAGCACACATCGACACCGGGTATGTTCCGTGCTGCCTTTGCCAATGCGCATTCTTTTGAAACGACGAATAATGGACCGATTTTGTTCTGAAGTTTTCTTCCTCTGTTCTTTCCTTTCCCTGCACGAACCTTTCGTACTGATGTTCTTTCAAGTTCTTCCGCGAATCCTAGTTTATCCAATGTCTTGGCGACATCCTTTGTCTTTGTCGCTGATTCTATTTTATTATCAAGTATGAATGGGAATTCTTTCGGTATGCGGTGTCCTCGCTTCTTCACTAAGTCTGCGACAACAGTCGCTGCGATCGCTGATCTGATTGCCATTCGATTTTCTTTCTCGTTCACTTTCTGTGTCCAGACTTTGTCTGTCTTTGGCGGATGCGCTGATCGACCACCGACGGTACCTGGCATCTTTGCACCGACCCAGTTGAATTGTGTTCCGGATCTGCTCAATACCTTTCTCGGGACTCGTGAAATACCATGACCGTAGGTTGTCTTGTAATCTCGTCTTCGCTTGGATACTTGCGCTGCATGTCGCTGACCTGCTTCCGGATCTGTTCCGTATGCCTGTCTGGTCGCTGCTTGGATTGACAATACTGATCGCTGGATGAGATCGAATCTGACTGGTTCAGAGAACTGACTCGGTAGATCCTTACTTCCTTTCTCTGTCCTGTTTCCATCCATTATTTTCAGTTTCATGATCGTGAATTCCCTCAGCAGTTACTCTTCGTCATCATGTGTATCAGACGGGGATAACCTCATCATCGGTTCATTATTGTTTAGGAACGTTAGTTCCTAAGCTTGAACGGCTATGCCGCTCATTGTTTTGAGTGAGTACTTATGTATGTGATCGAAGGAGCTTCCTTCGTGATCATGTGGTTTGGTCTTGTAGCTGTATTAAATCGGATAAGTCTTTTTGCAGTGCCTGCGATTGATCCTCGCAACATGACATATGTATATTTGACCATGCCGTAATGATGATAACCGCCCTTGACATTGATTTCTTCGGGCTTGTCTGAGATTTTGAGAATTTGTTTGTTGAAATCGACTCGTTGATGATAACCGTGCTGACCTGCATGAGATACACGGTACATGACGTGACCCTGTCCGGACCAACCGCCTAATGAACCCGGGTTTCTGATTGACTTTTCTGATTTGTGTCTTCTTTTTCCGATGCCGAATCTTCGGATAGGACCTTGGTAACCATGACCTCGTGTGATTGCGTGGATATCAACCTGATTTCCTTCTGTGAATATCTCTTTGACCGTTATTTCCTTTCCTAATTTTTCTTTTGCGTATGCTAATTGATCTTCTTTGGAACCGCCGATAGCGACTTCAAATATCTCTGGTCGTTTCTTAAGATTGATTAATTTTGGCTGTGTATAGACGAGAATCGTTAATGCGTCAAAATCTTTTGCAGAAATAGCGTTTATCTGTTCTTCATTATGTTTTTTTGGTTTTGTTAATTTTCTTTCAACAAGCTCTTTGTCAAGATTTTTTGCGTTGAATTGGGTCTTTGGTTGCAACCCATATGGAGAAGAAGTGTAAAGGCGGACTGAAGCGACTTTGAGCGGAGGACATTCAATGATGGTCACCGGCGCAAAGATCTCCTCGCCTTTTGTCTTGGAGGTCTTGACGTTGTCGATTTGCATGACGTGTGTCATGCCGACCTTGTAACCGGCGAAGCCTAATGCTTTTTTTTCAGTTGTCGTTGCCCATGATCGGACTCTGGCGTACTGTCTGCTGGCTCTCTTTCTAGGCCAAACCTGCATACTTCCATGTCTTGGTGATCTTGGATTACCCATTGTTGTTTGGAGCCAATAACTTCTTGTAGAAACATTTGGTTTCGTACTGAAAAAGTCGCTTTTCCAGGCTCTGAACGTTCATAGTCGCCTATAAACGCATTTATGATTTTAGACGAGATGGGTTATTTATAAAGGTTATGTTTTGAGGAGTTCTGGATAGTAAGAACATGACTTAATGACTGTGATATGCATATTGTAGAATATATTTCTATATGGAAGATAAATAATAAGAGGCATAAGTAATATTAACTGAGGCTCTTGAGGTTGTTTTATGGATGTTAGAAAACTAGACTGGTTCTATGCGGAACACATCGAAGGCAAGGTAGTTACGTTAAGTGATGAAGAATTACGACATGTCAAGGTGAAACGGGATGCAGCTGATAAGATCGCAGTATTTGACGGAAAAGGTACTGTTGCGGTAGGTAACTTAGTAAAAGATAAAGTTCATGTGGATTCATTGCATGAATTTCCGAAAGATGATTCTTTGATCGTTGCGACTGCTGTTCCAAAAGGTGATCGTTGGGATTGGTTACTACAGAAATTGACCGAACTGAATGTTGCTACTATTATCCCAATGAAGACAAGATATTCTGTTGTTCTTCCAAAAGAGAAGAAAAGCAGATGGCAGAGAATATTGATTGAGGCATGCAAACAATCAAAAAGAGCATGGCTTCCAGATGTTCGTGACTTAATGAATTTCAATGATGTTCTTCAGGAAGAAGGTGACGTTAAGATAATTCTAGATCAGAATGGCAAGTCATTAGCTCCTTCACATAAGAAAACATTAGTATTAGTTGGTCCAGAAGGTGGATTTGATGAATTAGAACTTAAAGATGCAGAGAAATCAGGATTTGTCAAAGCTTCTGTCGGTAAGAATGTTTTAAGAATTGAGACGGCTGCAGTCGCGGCTGCTGTGATTATAGGAAATCTTTGAATCCTTTCTCTTCGATCTCTTTCGCTAATTCATTTCCGCCTGATTTCACAATCTTTCCGTCTTTCATGATGTGGACTTCATCCGGATTGAGATATTTTAATATTCTGCTGTAGTGCGTGATCAAAAGTATTCCTCTATTGGATCTTGTCTTGCTGATTCCTTCTGCCACTGTCTGTAACGCATCTACATCAAGTCCTGAATCCGTCTCATCTAATATTGCGTACGCAGGATTAAGCATCAATAATTGTAGTATCTCTATTCGTTTCTTTTCTCCACCCGAGAAACCGACATTTGTCGCTCGTTGCGCAAGCGCTTCATCGATGTTGAGCTCCTGCATCTTTTCTTTCAGTAATTTCCTGAAATCAATGACGCCGATCTTCTTTCCGGTAAGATTATTGACTGCAGTTCGAAGGAATGTGCTCAATGTGATTCCATGAATCTCTTTTGGATACTGGAATGATAAGAATAGACCGGCCTTGGCTCTGATATTTGCAGGTTCTGAAGTTATATCTTTTCCATCGATGATGATATTTCCTTTCATTATCTTATACTTTGGATGTCCCATCAACGCATGGGCCAATGTTGACTTTCCAGAACCATTCGGACCCATCAATGCAACAACTTTGCCTTTTTCTACTGAAAATGAAACTCCTTTGACGATCTCTTTCCCTTCGATGGCAATATGTAGATCTTTAATCTCGAGTTTCATAGTCCTTGACTGCTCCTTGGATTGTTTTTAATGAAAGCAATGCGCATTTTATTCTTGTTATATTGATCGGTATGCCTAATAGTCTGTAAACATCCTCGCTTTTCATCTTCTTTATCTCTGCAAGTGATTTTCCTTTGACTTCATCAGTCAGCATTGAGATAGCTGCTTGTGATATTGCGCAGCCTTGGCCCGTGAATGAAACATCTGTTACCTTATTGTCTTTAATATCCAGGTAAGCGATTATTTCATCGCCACAAGTCGGATTTAATTCTCGATGTGATATTCCTTTCAATTCTCCTTTATTGTGTGGATGTTTATAATGATCAAGGATATTCTCTTTGTAGACTTGCTCCTCTTCTGTAAGACTTCCTTCAATTTCCATCACATGCTTCTGGAATTCGCTCATAGTTTGAACACCTTCATCGCTTTCTGTAGTGACTCTATGAATGCATCGACATCTGCTTTTGTGTTGTAAAATGAGAATGAAGCACGTGAGCATCCTGGGAGCTTTAGTTCTTTCATCAATGGCATAGCACAGTGATGTCCTCCCCTTATCGCGATATTATCCCGATTTAAAATTTCAGAAACATCATGCGGATGCATTCCCTCGATGTGGAATGACAGGATCGCTGCTCTATCTTTTGTTGGTCCGATGATCTTGACATTCTTCAATGATTTTATTCTCTCTAATGTGTAATTGATGAGTTCTTCCTCGTGTTTCTTGATCTTATCAAGACCGATCGATTGAATGTAGTCGATTGCAGCAGCTAAACCAATAACTCCTGCAATATTCGGCGTTCCCGCCTCGAATCGATGCGGAATCTCCTTCCAAGTGCTCTTTTCTTTAGTTACCTCTTCTATCATTTCTCCGCCGAATGTAAATGGATCGAGAATTTCTAATTTTTTACCATATAGTACACCGACACCTGTCGGTCCGAACATCTTATGCGATGAAAATACAAGAAAATCAACATCAAGATCTTTGACATCAACTTTCGTGAATGCAATGGACTGAGCAGCATCAATGACGACAATGGTTCCTTTCTCGTGAGCGAATTTTGTTATTTCTTTGATTGGATTGATCGTTCCCAATACGTTTGAGACATGTGTTAATGCGACAATCTTTGTTTTATTTGTGATCAGTTTCTTTGCAGCATCCATATCCAATCTGAATTCAGAAGTAATTGGGATGAATTTCAATATAGCGCCTGTCTTCTGCGCGATTTGCTGCCACGGAACAATGTTTGAATGGTGTTCCATTATACTTAATACGATTTCATCTCCTTTCTTGATATTTTTTAGTCCAAATGCCACAGCATTTAGACTTTCTGTCGTTCCGCGAGTGAAAACAATCTGATTTTCTTCAGCGTTGATGAATTTTGCGACTGTCTTTCTTGCGTCTTCATATTTTTCTGTCGCTTTTGCTGATAGATTGTGTAAACTTCGATGCACATTTGAATTATATTTCTCGTAGAATTCTTTTTCAGCGGCGATAACTTGTGAAGGTTTATGACTTGTGGCTGCGTTATCTAAATAAACTAATCTTTTTCCATTACTTTTCTCTTTCAGGATTGGGAAGTCTTGCTCATTCATCTTAATGTCCTTCTATCTCCAATTCAATCAATTTATTCAATTCAACGGCATATTCTAATGGCAATGCCTTTGTTATTGGTTCAATAAATCCGGAGACAATCATTTTTACTGCTTCATCCTTTGTTAAACCACGAGACATCAGGTAGAATATCTCTTCGTCTCCTATTTTGCCGACAGTTGCTTCGTGCGCAGCATCTACCTCTGAATTTTCGATCTTCAGTGTAGGAATCGCATCTGCCTTGGATATTTCATCCAGAATTAAACTATTACAACGCATGAATGCCTTCGAACCTTTTGCATTCGGTGTGATGTGCACTAGTCCTCTGTATGTCGATATTCCACCGCCTTTCGATATTGATTTTGAATCTATGTATGATGTTGTGTTTGGCGCAGCATGCAAAACTTTAGATCCAGTATCTTGGTTCTGTCCAGGTCCTGCGAACGCGATGCCTACTGATTCAGAAGACGCTCCCTCTCCGATCAATACAGACATCGGATACAACATCGTTACTTTACTTCCTGTATTTGCGTTTACCCACGTTATCCGTGCATCTTTGTGCACCATGGCTCGCTTTGTATTCAGATTGTAGACATTCTTTGACCAATTTTCTACTGATGTATATTTCATCTTTGCATTTGGTAGGACATGAATCTCTACACAGCCTGCATGCAAAGAACTTTCCTGATATCGCGGTGAAGAGCAACCTTCGATATAATGCAGTTCAGCTCCCTCATCGATGACGATCAATGTGTGTTCGAACTGTCCGCCTTTCTGAGCGTTCATCCTGAAATATGCCTGCAAAGGCAACTCAACATTGACGTTTTTAGGAATGTAGATGAACGTTCCGCCTGACCAGACTGCTGCATGCAGCATCGTGAATTTGTGTGTGGTTACCGGTATACATGATGTCATGAAGTATTTCTTGACCAGTTCAGGATATTTATGTATCGCGACATCCATGTTCTCAAATATGACTCCTTTGTCATGGAGTTGTTTCTGGAGATTGTGATAGACAACGCCTGCATCATATTGCGCACCGACTCCAGAGAGAACTTTCTTCTCTGCTTCAGGAATGCCCAGTTTATCGAACGTTCGCTTGATCTCTTCAGGAACTTCTTTCCAATCTGTCGTCTCCTTTGCGTTCGGATCGATATAGTATACTATTTTGTCTAAATCTAGTTCCTTTAATGATGGTCCCCAGTTCGGCAATGGTGCTGCCAAGAATAGTTTCAATCCGTTTAATCTCTTATTGAGCATCCATTCGGGTTCTTTCTTATCTGCAGATATTTTTCTTATTAATTCTTCAGATAGACCAGGCTGTGCGGTATACTTCGGAGTATGAATATCTGCATGATCGTATGCTTCTCTGTTCGGTTCAAAACTTAACGTTTGGTTTGTCATGGATGGTGCATCCGGTAGCGCTCGGTTCGCAATTAGTGGGAACTTCTGAGAACATCTTGTGTATTTTACAGATTGTCGCTGATGTTCTGATGAATCTTAAGACATTCTGCATTTCTGCGATGAATTCTCTCTGATCTTTTATCTTATTAGATGATTTTTCGATCTGTTCCAGAACATCTTTGGTGAATTCTAATTCATTCGCTCTTTTTTCGCTCAGATATTGGGAGATCGCTGCAGTTGTGACACCGAATAGTTCTGCTATGTCTTTTTGTTTCATTCCCTGCTTCACTAATGCTTCTGCGAAGTGCTTCCTGATAGTTGGAATTACATAGAATGTTTCGATTTCCTGCGGGTGCAAAAGCTTATTATTAACCATAGTTAATTTATGCTTGGAGGTTATTTATAAAGGTTACTGAGGTCTCTAGATACATATATAAGCCGGATACGCCTTTATTGAATCATGATGAATATATTTGGACATCAAAAATCTCGTCAAAAACTAAGCGATGACGATATCAATGATATGTATTGCGACTATTTACGAACATCCAGGATAGAAAGATCAAATGAAGATATTTATTGCATAGCGTATCGCCATATTTCTTTCGCCATCGGAGAGCTGCTTGAGATTGCAAAAGAAACAAAAGAACCAGTTCGTATGGTTGCAACACAGACTGGTAGTGAAATATACAATCATCTGATAAGTCCAGTGAGTAGATTCCTTGCGAATAAGGGCGACATGGAATTGCTTTTGTTAGATTCTGGTAGTAATGCAAAGGAAACTGTATTCTCGCATGTTGTTCAAGGTCTTGGTGGAAAGTTAATCCAGACACCTCATGCTGCTCCTCCAAGAAATGTGCCAGAATTATTTGCAGTCGGCGAAAATCGATATTGGTTGGAAAATAATGAATTTAGACTGAAGAACACTCCTCATTCATTTGTTAATTTTAATTCACATTCTTCATTTGTTCCATTGATTTATTTGATATATCGAAAACGTTTTGGCTTAACTGATTAGTTGCTATTCAAGAACCAGTTCAAACCCGTTAAGGGAATAATAAATACTTCTTCATGTGATTCTGGCATGCCTTGCAATGGTGTGACCAGCAAAGGCTGGACCTGTTCTTCTGGAAATAATTCAGAATAAAACCTACACCTTTCAATATGTGTCTCGACTGCTTTTCTCAGTTCGGACATGCTGTTCGCTCGTGATTTCCAGCGCTTGCATTCGACTAAGTACGTGACGTCATTCTTCTTCGCGATGACATCAAACTGTCTTCTTTCTTTATCCTGCATCACAACTTTATTCTGCTGCGCATCAAAACCATTCTTTTCAAAGACAAAAGCGACTAGTTTCTCAAAATACTGCCACGTCACGTCAAAACTTAATTTCTCGAGCTCTTCGACAGAATCGATTTCAAATTCAGTCACTTAACCTCTTCTGTCTTTGGTTTTTCTTTTCTTGCCGGAGCTTTCTTCTTGATCTTGATGTTCTGATTGATGAGCCATACTCTTTTTTTAGCGTACTGCAGCGGATTTTTTATCCGTGCGCATAATCCGTCAGGCTGACAGACCTGCAGATCAGTATAATAGTTCTGCTGATGTGCCAGCGGAACATTATTCTCTCGGTCAGGACAGTTTGGCGGCAAGATCGCTTTCCGCTGATCCTTGTGATATCTCACATGCGAAACAATGATATTCTCTCTTAGAGGTTCAGGATTCAGTTTGTTCCACTCCATCAGTCTCTCTTGTATTTCTTCGTAATTCCATCCGGCAGAAGATAAGAAATTAGTCAGCATGAACACTGCTCTCTTCTTGCCGTCTTTCATCCCCTGTAGTATGATCTTAATACACGGAGGGAACAATTCTTCAGGAATCTTCTGTGTGATCTCTTCATGTACGACAGCAAATGCTCTTTTGAGCCTCTTCTCCTCATCTTCCATCTCTAAGATCGGATTGAAATCGAATGATTTTACCAATAATTGTTCTGCTTCTCCTTCACGTGTCTTTGTATCGTCCAGGAATATGTGATTGCTGACCACTAGTGAGTCTGGATTTGCTTCTTCTTTCTCAAATAGTAATATGCGAGATAGATCTATAGGAATAGAGGCTAATCCTGACTTCTCATGCAATGAATAGACCATTCGATACAAGTGTCTTGAAGCTATCAGCACCGTATCAACATTCACCAATCCAGTCGTGTTGAACTTCCTGAATATGGTCCCTTCCTCTTTTCTTGCTTCAGTCGTCATCGGTCGTACCAACGCACCGCATTTCTTGCACTTGATGTAGTCAATCAATGTATCCATCACTTCGTCGTGTCCGCATTGAGCACATGGATAATGAAATTTCTTGATGATATTTTTCTTTGTATCCCTCACTCTGACTTCCCTACCATTCTTCACAGTGACCTTGTAGGTGAGCTCATCAATATCTTTATCCGTGGCTTTCCGTAATTGGTCGAAACTATAGCGGATCTTGTTGCCGAAGACGATATCATTATTTTCGATCTTGATCAAGTTCCGTTCGATGTAATCCAATAGATATGCAGCGATCCTTCGTGGACCATCGGGAAAGTATTCTTTTGTCATAATGTCCTTACCCGGCACTTTTTCTGGAAATGACTTGAACGGTACACCGATGTGAAAGCCTTTGTTGCCTGAGAATTTCAATGAAATGGATTTAATCCCATGGGCCTTCAGCGCTTCGATGAACAGCCAGGTGGTGATCTTTGAGAATTCCCAATACGGACAGTCGATATCCAGCACTAAATCCCATCCCTTTCTTAATCTCGATAGTTCATCCCTGCGCATATTTGTGTTTATTTGCAGCGGATTGACCCAGATCTCTTCAGAACAATGGAAGGAAGATGCTTTCTGTTTTACCTGTTCAAGAACGTCAGAGAAGTTGCCAAGGATATCAGGTCGTTTGCCAAAACCACCGTCAAGGTATCTGACAGAGACTTCTCTGTCTTGGGCAGCTTTGACTAAGGCTTTCTGTATATCTGTCCTCTTATAATATCGTAAACAAGCCCCCAGATCTAGCATATGAAATTGATAGAATCTTCATTTATTAAGTTATTGTGCGTCTGTCCTGTGCCCATTCATAAGATTTTTAAATGAAAGTATGCTTCATTTACCTATGGGGACCTTTATCAATCAATTAAAGACGGTCGTCTTGTTGGGTATATTGACTGCTATCTTGTTGTTTTTCGGTAGCTTCTTCGGAAAACAAGGACTAACTATCGCGATCATATTTGTAGCACTGATGAATTTCGTCACATACTTTTTCTCAGACAAGATTGTCTTGATGATGTATGGTGCACAGCCTGTGGATAAAAAACATTGGTTATATTCATTAGTGGGTGAAGTGGCGAAGAAAGCAGGAATGCCAATGCCAAAGGTATATATCATACCGACTCCTGCGCCGAATGCATTTGCTACCGGTCGTTCACCAAGTCATGCGGCAGTCGCCTGCACCGAAGGAATATTGCATATATTGAATAAAGAAGAGTTACGCGGTGTATTGGCACATGAGATCAGTCACGTGAAAAATAGAGATATTTTAATTGCTACGATCGCAGCAACAATCGCAGGTGTTATCGCTTATCTTGCGCAGATGGCGCAATGGTCCTTGATGTTCGGAAGACGCGACAATAATGAAAGTAGAGGATTGGGGAATTTAGTCGGCTTTATTGTTTTAATCATATTAACGCCATTGATCGCGACATTGATACAATTAGCGATATCTCGAAACAGAGAATATCAGGCAGACGCTTCTGGTGCTCGCACCATCAAGGATTCAAAGTCACTGGCTTCTGCGTTGCGGAAGATTCATGCAGGTATAGCAGCGAATCCGATGAGAAGAGGAAACAGAGCGACTGCTTCACTCTTTATTGATAATCCATTCAGAGGCGAGGCTTTGATATCATTATTCTCGACTCATCCACCTATGGATGAACGGATCAAACGACTGAATGAGATGAAGTTCTAGGCTTTCTGTACCGCCCAGAACTCAGTAAAGTTTGGAATGTCACTGGTCTTATTTCCTATGTCTTCTGCAATGATGTCAAGATTTGACTCTAGGAATGCTTCTTTCCGTGCAATCGCCATTCCTGATCTCTGTTCCTGTACGATCTCTATCCCTCTCGCAGTGCTGGTTACAGCTGTTCCTTTAAGTCCATGCTGGGAGATGTATCGAGAACACAATGCCAGGGCTTTTTCATGAGAGTACAAAGCATTACTATTCCGATAGCCGCCAAGATAAAACCGTATGGGAATCATGATGCGGTCAACTCTTTTCAGTCCGTATCTGGCAATCAACGCTAAATGGTCTTCCATTACACCGCATTCAGGGTTGTATATCGGGAATACGCCTCGATCATTTTCCTGTATGCTGTGTGCAACGTCTTCCAATGTTTCTCTTTGAATCAGTTCTCCGCCTACATTCTCTGCCGCCAGTTCTGAGTATGTCTTTTGAGGTCCTAAATAATATGTTTTCATAGTTTCACCTAGTTTGAATATTCTGTCGTTGTCATTAAATTCAGAATGCCCTTGTTTTATTCCGTTTCGAATTGGTTTTTCAGACCATGCGAGAAACGGAAGGGATCAAGAGCAATGCAATTAGTTAAAAGAGAAGCTAAACCAAAACATAGTGGTTGATTGCATAACTATTCTGAGAAAGTAGATGTTAATAAATGTTTCTAAACGTAATAATCCTTATCAAGTGTTCTCTGGATCTCTTTCACCGTTTTATCTCCTACACCAGGCACTTTCTTCAGTTCGTCTTCTGTTGCGGTAAAGATCTTACGCACGTTCCTGAATTGATGTAACAGCTCCTTTGCCATCGCGGGGCCGATATTAGGAAGAGATGAAACAATATACTCCTGCAGTTCTTTATCTGAGATCGGTTTCTTGCTTCCGTGAGCAGAAAAGTTCTTTGAACTCAAATCTTGTTCTCGTTTGGCGATGATGTATAACATCTCTGCTGTCTCTTTGTTATTCTTCGTCTGCAATACCGGTATGCCGTAAGAGATAGCGATGGTTGATAACATTCCGCGTATCGCATTAGGATGTAAGTTACGTTGTGAGTAAATATCTTCGACTCCTTCAAGTATCAGCACTGGTTTATCCACTTTAGACAAGTATCGAAGTTGTTCAAGTAACCGACCGTCAACAATCGAATCAACAAAGTCAGGAACAGTCTTCAGTTCGACAATGCAGCGTTCAGAAAGGTGATAATCGCCGACATCAAGTCTTTTGAGATCAATCTTGGCTCCTAATCCGACCAGTTGTTTCACGACACCGTTGCTCTTCTCGCGATCATCGCAGATTATCTTAATTTCATCGACTTTACTTTCAAACTTGTCCAATGATTCATTCTTGATCTCGTTCAGTGATATCTTGCTCTTTAGTTCTTTCAATAATCGATGCATCTTCTTCTCTTTATGATGCGTCACCCATTGATACGCCTCATCTCTTGTTTTGTTCGCAACAAGCATGATTACTTTACCTGAATTATGTCGTGCTGTACGGCCTCGTCTTTGTATAGTTCTGATCGCGGACGGTATCGGTTCGTAAAACACAACTAGATCGACAGAAGGAACATCAAGACCTTCTTCTGCAACAGAAGTAGCAATCAGTACGTTATGCACATCGTTCCTAAAATCATCAAGGATCTGTTTCTGCTGTTTCTGATTGAGTCCTGTCTCACCTTTCTTTGTCTGACCGACAAACACGACTGACTTCACAAACGGAACTTCATCGATCTCTTTCTTGATTTTCACTGCCGTATCTCTATATTGCGAGAAAATAATCATCTTCTTGCCTTTATTCAATAACATGATGCGTTTCAGTTCTTTCAGTTTTGGATGATCGACATTGCTTTCATACAGTTTCTTAGTCATCTCAAAACATAGTCTGAACTGTTCATCAGCAACCAAGTTCTTGACTGCTTTCGATGTTCCACGGTCTGCTTCTTCCATCAATTTTTGGAAGTACATGTACAGTGAATGGATTCCCTGTGTCTCCAATAATTCTAATGCATGGCCTATCTTCGTAGCTTCAGCGATCAACGAAATGCTCTTGAACATCTCAGGTGTCTTTTCACTCGTCTGCAACATGCCATAGATCTTTGTCTGCAATTGCAAGAGATCAGTTTTCCTGATAAAAATACTGTTCAGAAACCCATACTGCTTGACTTCATTCAATTTTGAGTGATAGATCTGTTCGATTGTCTTCTTGATGAATGAGAACGCAGGAGGAAGATCAACTTTGACAGTATCGATCTGCACTTCCTGGACGTATTCTTTCACGTCAGAATCAGTCTCAGTGCGCACTTCTATATTTTCGATGTTCAGATTCTGACATACTTCTGTTATTTTCTCCATGTCGGCGCCCGGTGAAGCAGTCAATGCCAAGACTCTCGGATGCTTTGCTTTCTGTGCATATTGCTTTGCGATAAACACATATGCATAGTCTCCCACGGCACGATGCGCTTCATCAAAGACGATCAGTGATACATCTTCCAGTTTTATCTTATCGGAGATGACATCATTCTCAAGACCTTGAGAAGTAGAAAAGATTATTTTTGATGAAGGCCACAATCTCTCTCTTTTTTCAGGAGATATTTCGCCCGTAAATAGAGCAAAAGTATCTTCAGGCAGATCCATGTGTTTCCTGAATGTATCGAGGTGCTGCTGAACCAATGGTTTTGTCGGTGCAAGGATCAGTATCTTTGAATCTGGATAGATCTCTAACCGGTGCTTTGTGAGCATCATGGCCAATGCTGTCTTTCCTAAGCCGGTAGGTAACACAACCAGTGTATTCTTCATCGTGGACGTAGAAAAGATTGTTTCCTGGTATAGCCGCGGTTTCAGGTCTTTTAGCATATAGAATCAGAAGCTAATTTCATTTATATACCTTATCCGCAGTTGTCCTGTGGTGTTATATGTGCTGTTCATAGAGAATATAGTACATGACCCAGATAAACAGTGTAAAGAAAAGTGTCGCAATCACCGCAGATATCACGGGCAGGAACAAAATCGCGACGATGCTCGAAATAACCAATGCAAATACACCAACATAGGCCCAGCGTGAGCCAATGAGCAGATTTAATCCATCTGAGGTGTCAATTGCATGCATGTTCTTGATGAACGGTATCGGCAATATTCCGTACAAGGCCATCCACAAATTGATTGAAATTGCCATGATCGCAAAATCCTGATTGATGAATGAGAGATTCAGCAGAATCTTGAACAAAGCCGCTAACAATATGTTTGTTATGACGCCGAATGCAGAGAGCCAACCCATGGTCTCGTAATTGAGTCCATGTCTGAAATGACCGATGCGAATCGTCTCAATCAATGAGAATGTCATGCCGCCAATGGCCAGGAAGATGAATTTTCCATTGCTCGCGAACGACAGCAGCACTCCTAAGGCAAGTCCGAGCAGCCATGGTCTGAATTCAGCAGCGTAGCCGACTTTGATAGATGCATACTTCTGCGCGCATAATTTCACAATGAGGGAAAAACCAATCAGTGCGACTGCGATCACGAAATTTACTAGACCATATAGTGCATTGAACTCAGAGACACCCCAGCTTCTAAAAGAAAAAATAAATCCAAGGACAACGACGGTCAGGATAACAGACTGGATCTCTTTTGCGTTGAATTTCAGGTATTTCTGAGTCGTATATGACATAATGAATCTAAGCTGAGGAGTGTTTATATAACTTTTCCTTGACTAAGGCGATCATTTCTTCTTCATGTCCTGCTCCGACGACAGCGACAATCTTCTCCTGTGGATATGCTTTCATCAACACTGCCAGATTATTCGCCATGTAGACGTTACGTTCCTTGACTAAGACTTTGTAGACATTCGGATACCGATGAGAAACATATTTCAATAATTTCTGGATTGTCTTTTGGTCAGGAACCTTCGTGAGATCAGCTTCTGACATTCCTAACTTTTTCGCCTGTCTATTTGGTGTCACCAAGCCTAGGAAGATATCAACAACAAACCGCCACTTCTCTTTCCATGTCAATGATTGTGAAAATCTTCGCAAAGTTATAGTGATGTGTTGATCGATCAACGCCAATTTTGCTTTATGTTCTTTCGCTAATCTCACTGCCATCTTCATCTCAGAGCCTGGTTCGACTTTGACAATCCTGCCGATTCGTTTCTCGATCCAACCGCATATGGCAGCGAAGAGCATACCTTTGAAACCGACACCTCTGATGAACAATCCTTGCTTTTTCTTATGTAATAACGCTTCCAACCGGTCTTTATCGAGCTCGACAGCGATGATGCCGGGCTTCTCTTCCTCGATCGTCTTCTTGACCAGTCGAACACTTTCGATAGAGACATGAGAACTTCCAATTAATGTCAGGTTTTTGTATTGCATGTGAAACCGCTTTAAAAAGGCTTATTGACTTCTTTAGGCTCTTAAAAACAGAAAACTATTTAAATATTGTTCCTTATAAAAAAAGTATTCCCAATAACGGAGGCTATGGACATGCTTAAAATAAGAAAAGTGAGTGAGATATACAACATGAAAGTCTTCACCGACGCTGGTGACTACTTCGGCGATGTCGAAGAAGCGGTTCTGACACAGACAAAGATCCAAGGATGGAGAATCCGATCAACCAGAAACTCATTCTTATCGAAGATCTTAGGAAGCGCGAAAGGAGTCATCGTGCCGCACAACTTGGTTACCAGTGTAGGCGACGTGATGATCATATCCAAGAACGCAGTTCCTGCGTTCAAGGATGAAGAAGCTCCTGCGATGTAGGAGTTATTTCTTTCTTTTTCTAAAAATCCTGATCTATCAGGATGCTCCGGTGTCCTTCATCTCGTTTCTTCCTTAGTTTTCTGCTGATATCCATCAGTTCAGGATACAATCGTTCTGACGTTGCCGGCGTGAATCCGAGATTCGTCATGACGCCCATATAATCGTCTGAAGTGATCTTGCAGCCTTCATGCATGCCGAAAACGAGATATTTCTCTCTGACTGTTCTCTGCTCTTCGATATAACCATTCAGTATTTTTCCATACTTAGGAAATTTTTCAGAGAATTTTTCAATTCCTTCTTTAGTTCCCCGTGCCATGGATCTATCGGTCTTATCTATGTACGCGAAGACGCGATCTCCCTGATATTTCTTCCCGCCCAGATCAATCGCTTTCGCATATGCCGGTTTCCTTCGTTTCAATTTTCCTGACATGCTTGATATCGGAATATCGATTCTGTCAGTCGCGATCAATTCGATCATTTTTTGTTCTAGTGTTTCTTCCATTGTTTTTACCTCGTACTATGTTATAGAGAGGCAAAAAACTACATAAATTTCTGTGGTGATATTAATTACCACAATATTTATATAGAGTCTTAGAGTAGGGTTCGTTATGGATATGAGTTCTTTAGAACAGGCAGGATTGACGAAAACAGAGTCTAAAGTTTATTTGGCATTGATAGATCTCGGTTCATCGAGAGCAGGATTGATCACGAGAAAGACAGGCGTCCATAGACGAAATGTCTATGATGCTATTGAGCGATTGATCCAGAAGGGATTAGTGTCATATATCAAAGAGAACAATGTCAGACTGTATGAAGCAGTCGAACCTGAGCGGTTATTGGAGATCGTGAAAGAAAAGGAACAGAATATCAATTCAGTATTACCTGAACTCCAGGCACGATTCAACTTTGTCCAGAAGAAGAAAGAGACTGTCTTTTACAGAGGAAAACAAGCGTTGAAATCAATCTTCGATGATCAGATCCGTGAAGGCAAAGAGATATTGGTGTTGGGTGCGTGTCCCTTTGCGAAGGATATCATCAAATATTATTTCTCGAAATATGATCTCCAAAGGAAGAACAAGAAGATAAAAGTCAAAGCGATCTTCACAAAGAAAGCAGATTACCAGATACCACTATCTGAAGTCAAATATCTGCCGCAGCAGTTTGATTCACCCAGTGCGACCAATATCTATGGCGACAAGGTCGCTATCATCCTCTGGACTGAAGAACCATTCGCTATTCTTATTCATCAGAAAGAGATCGCTGATGCGTACAGAAATTACTTCAATATTATGTGGAAGATCGCCAAGAATTAACGATACGTCTTCACGAAATCTGTGAGATGTTCTCCGACAATGAATGCATCTGCTTTTGGATTCACATCTGGTGCTGTCTTTATTCCACTTGCCTGACAGAGCCAACCTCGATGATAGCCACGAATATCGTCAAACGGTTCTTCCTTCCAGTCCATGGTGTTAAGATCCCGTTTGTTCCATACCAGATAGGGGATATGCACGTTGCATCGTTTCCATTCTTTGAGTTGCGTAAAACTTCGTGGTTCAAGCAGACATTGTTCCAGCAGATTTTCATCAGGAATCCTGCCCATCACCAAAACATAATCGGCCCCTGCACTGAGCGCTTCTCTTACCATATCATCTGATTCGTGGATTCCTTTTGCGAGGATCTTTTTCTTCGTCAGTGACCGAGCTTTCTTTACCATATCGATCGATCCATTCCACTGTTCATGCGTATGGATCGAGAGCCAATCGCCATATCTGTTAGCGATATTAAACAATTCCCTCCATGGATGAGGAGAAACATAGTTGGAAGGGGATCGTGTCTTGATTTCAGCAATGAATATTTGTTTCATGAGTTGATGATCTTCTTGATCTCGTCTTCAGTCGTAAATTCGACGTTCTCAGCCATCGTCTTCAAACCCTGAACCAATGTCGCATCATCGGCGATCATCTGATGCGTATACGGACTTAAGTTCAATACCCGTTCTGTTTTTGAGAACGGATTCACAAAATAAATAGTGAATTTCCTGCCGATCTCGACAAAGTCCTTCCATCGTTTGATGAGAATATCAAAATTTCCTTTCGTATGAAAACAGATGAGTGCTTTATTCTCGGCATGTTGTTTTATCTCCTTCAGGATCGCATCAATCTCGCTGAGATACGGTTTGACAAAGAATCGCTGCTCCTGCTCCTTTCGTTTGACCGTGAATTCATCATCCTGCTCATCGACTGATACGATCTTTTTCAGAAGAATATCTTTATTCTTGATGTACCGTACTGCCCAGTTCTTGAGAAATGTTGTTTCTTTGTCCACCATCAAATCATATTCTGGATTTATCATTTAAAAAGGTTTTCTTTGGGAAAAAACAAAGAATTTAAAACGACCCGGGTGCTTTTTATCCTGATGAAGCCCCTATTCGAGAAGGTCCAAAAGATCGTCGATAAAGCGATTCCCTATCTCCTTGTCATCCTCATCAGCATAGTGATAATCGATGTCTTCTATCATGAGACCGCGATGAAATATCAGACAATAATCGATGTTCTCGATGGCATCATCATCGTATTTTTTATCATTGACTTGATC
Organism: uncultured Methanosarcinales archaeon; assembly: GCA_965231065.1. Taxonomy (GTDB): domain Archaea; phylum Nanobdellota; class Nanobdellia; order Woesearchaeales; family UBA10107; genus UBA10107. Next base: position 269,022 of record OZ246410.1, read on the forward strand.
TTCAAATATATACGGGTAAAAAACATACCGCGTTTTCTCAGATTATATTGGCTCGACATTCTTGCAGTCTTTCCATTCTTTTTATTGCTCAGATTATTCGAAGAGGTCTTGCTGGTCTCAGAACGATCAGCAATCACCCTGAGAAATCTATTCCATGCTGGATTGGTCCTTGAAGAAGATGTCTTGGTTGCAGAAGAAGCGCAGAAGATAGCGCGTACCTCTGAATTATTGGCGAAAGAAGGAAGGATCGGTCTCTTATCGCGCTTCTTCAAGCCGCTAGAACGAACGCCGCGATTGTTCAAAGCGATCAGTTTCTATGAACATCCTTCAAAAAAGAAGACAGAATATCACAAGAAATCAAATATCGTCTAGTTCTTTTAGAAGATCGTCTGCATCGTTTGGAAGATTGTACATTATGTCTTCCCGACCGCAGTTAGGACACAACCGTGGTCCTCTGAAGTCAAGAGCGCGCTCAAATTGATAGCGACACATCTTGCAGCTGTACTTTACTTTCTTCTTTGGTAATGAATCAGAAGGCTTTGTGAACGTTGTCTGTGGCTTTATCCTCAAAGAAACACCGTTATTTTGCTTGTTGAGGCAGTTTTCGCAGATCAGGCCGGTGCCGTCTTTTGAGTACTTCATACTGTTCAAAGCGACCCGTTGTTTGCACGAGTTGCAGGTGAGTTCTGCTCCGTTTGCCATGGCTTCTGGGTATCATTTTAATATTTAAACATAGTTGTTCTGCAGAATATGGGTTTTTAGGCACCAAAAGATATTTAACAGCTTGTTTTCAAGGTTATAGTATGACACTCGCTGATTGGATCGATACACACTATCTGGATTCGAAACAGATCAAACGACTGCGCCTTGTATTTCATTCCCAGAGACCATTCTCTTTCATTGAATTGAAAGGATTTTTCAAGCAGGATATCGCGCGACGTGTTTTAGAACAGCTTTCAAAAGAACCATTCTATTCCAAAGAAGCTGATCTGTTCAAGATGATGCAGACAAACGATCTTGTCTCATCGAAGAACGTATTTCTTCAGAAATTCAGGTCGTTCCTGAAGTCGAGAGATTTTTTGAAATATATTCAACAGATAAGCGATACGAAACTGAATGGTGGTATCGATTCCAACGGAAGTCTCTATCAAAGTACTGACTATCTGTTGTGCCATGACGACCGGCTTCAAGGCAGGAAGGTCGCATTCTTCTATTATCTGACTAACATGAAAAAATCAGATGGTGGAAGATTGCAGTTCTTTTCTTCAAAAAATAAAAAACCAATACGTGTAGTAAAAAGTATCATTCCAAAGTTCAATACCTTCGCATTCTTCATTGTTTCTGATCGATCATTCCATCAGGTAGAAGAGGTGCAGAGCAATAAACGTCTTACGCTCTCGGGGTGGTTCCATGGTTAAGATGTTGCAGTTCACTGATTTCTTTGAACATAGCTATTATGAACGACTCCAGAAGCAGATCAAGGAACTTTCATTCAAGCGTTCATACCAACCATCACTGCATTCGTACCGCTCTGCTGATCTTCCTTTGGATGTAACTTCTTTGATTAATTCAAAGGAATTCATATCTTTCATTTCTAAAAATGCAAAGATCAGTGTTAAAAAGATAGAAGCAAAGGCATTTTTGTTTGAAGCGAAGGATTACACGTTGCTGCATGATATGACTGAAGAGAAACCAGGTATTGATATCATTATAGACTTCACGGAGAAATGGAATGAACGATTTGGTGGGATGATGACGTATGCCGATGGGAACGGTCATTCATTCATGGTGCCTTCAAAGAGCAATAGCCTCATCATCGCTGAACGAAACAAAGGGATACAACGATTCATGCAGTATGTGAACCATACTGCGAAAGGAAGAAGGATACTCATCATCGGTTCAGTTGCGTAGGAAAACATATAAATAAGGAGTCAGTGTTCTTTCCTATGGGGGAAACATTGGAAGGAAAAGTAATAGCGGTTTTGGGAGCATCATCAGGCATCGGCGAAGGCATTGCTAGGGTAGCAGCAGAGATGCATCCAAAAGGACTCATTCTTGGCGCACGACGTACAGAATTACTAAATAAATTAGCACAGGAATACAAAAGTACTGATACGTTGGTTATTCAGACAGATGTGACTTCTATGTCTGATCTTAAGAATTTCATAGACAGGTCAGTACAAAAGTATGGCAGGATCGATGCAGTCATAAACTCGGCAGGTATGATACAGGAGGATACACCGATAGATAAACATGAACCAGAAAAAATTTCATCAATAATCAATACAAACTTAACTCAGGCATTGCAATTAGCACATTATCTTATCCCGCAATTCAGAAAGCAAGGTCAAGGAGTCTATGTTGTCGTTTCTTCGCAGGCAGCTAAATACTCATTTGCCGGTGAAGCAGCATACTGCGCTTCGAAAGCAGGACTAAACCACGGTATCAGATGCATCGATCAAGAACTTATACCTTTACGTACTGATGGCAATAAGATTTATGCGTTCTCTATCGGTCCCGGCTTCATCAATACGGAAGAGGCTAAGAAGAAGTTCCCTGACGCAATTAAAACAATCGAAGAAGCCCCTACGCCGAGGGAGTTTGCTCAGCACGTTCTTTCATATATTACCGATCCCAGGAAAAACTATGATACCTTCGGTTCAGTGCGTATTCTAGAAACAAAACGAGTTTAATCGTTATCGACTCGCGGTGCGAGTATGAAGTTCAGCAATACCTTGTCGATTGCCTTGAATTCCAGCAATAACGGATAGTTCTTGTCGAATTGGATGGTGACTTCATCTGAGATCTTAGATCCCGCAATCATCTTTTTCAGGTACTCAACTGAATATTTTGCCTTGACTTCTTCGCTGCCGGTCGCATCGATGCGTGTGTTATTATCTGGTGTAATGTCGATCTCTGCCTTGCTTAAGTCTCCTTCTGCGATGATGCGCATCCTGCTTGCGTTCGCATGGAATGCGACTGATTCAGCGACAATGCCGACATCTTCGATCGCATCATTCAAGATTGTCGCTGTTGTCCTGATTGTTACGGGGAACTTTAATTCAGGCCTCTTTTTCTCCTTTTCTTCGATGTCGATCAATGGTAGTGAGAATTTCCTTGTCGTATCTGATTTCAACGTGATGTCTAGTTTTCCGTCAATCACCGCTAATGTCATCATGTCATTCGGTTTCGATCGTCTGAGAATCTGTTTTAAATTATTGAGGTTGATTGATATGTTCATCGGCTTTTCAAGCTGATATTCTGAGAAGCAACTTGAGAGAAGCTTGAAAATGACCATCGCCACGTTGGCGGGGTCCATGGCGATCATCTCGATGCCTTCTGGCTTTATCTTGAATGTCGCTTCATTGACTAATTCAGAAATGACTGAAATGCTGTCTTTGAAATATTTAGCTTCTGATAATGTTAATTTCATCCAAACCCCTCTTTTTATACAATCATAGGCGATATTTAAACCTTTTGTAAGGATCGGCGTCTCATGGCATTGTATAATTGCTTGACTTCTTCTCTGCCCGCCTTGATTTCATCTATCAGAAATCTTGTTATGACTTTTCTATTTGTTATGATTCTATCTGCATCATAAAGCAATACATTAGCTACACGAAGTTCCTCTGGTTTTTCATACGCCCATCCGCACACATATTTTGATTCTCTTGATGCAAAATAAAAAGGAGGAAGTGAATTGTTCTGCGGCGCTACCTGTATAATGGGATGTAGCGAAGGATGGTCTGACTTTGGAATCGAATCAAAGACGCTTAGTAATGTTGATTTTAGAGTTCCCTGTTTCTTTTCTTTTTCATTCACCAGAAGTATGAGGCTATTTTCCTCCAAGTCTTTTAGCGGATGATCTGCCATGCAGTCTACATCATTAACTATTATATAAAATTAATGTGGGAGGCAGGGATCGAACCTGCGAAGGCACTAAGCCAGCAGCTGTTTCAGAGCGTTTGCGAGGAAACCTCGCACGGCAATGCCGGGCGCTCGCTTGAGGCTGCCACGTTTGACCACTTCGCTACTCCCACATGAATTAATGAAGAAAAAAGATGATATTTAAACTTATCTGAGCTTATAGAAGAGGTTAACAGCACTTTCAGCCGCTGCCAATCCATTTAGTGCAGTAAACACCATATCATTCAGATTGATCGCATAGATTGTCAGACTTACACTGCCTACAAAATAAAGAACGATGAATGCGGTATTCATATCAGTCTTTCCTTTCTTGATCGTTTTCAGTGTCTGTGGAATCCAAGCAAGAACAATACATATCAGTCCAACAAATCCAAGAATCATATTTGTCCCAATTTATCTTCAATATCAGCGAGCTCTGCTTCGAGTTTCTTGATCTCTCGTTCAGGTCGTTCGATCACCGCCATCTTTGGCATGATCTGTTTTCGTATCTCTTTGCTTGCAGTCTTTGGGAGAGTCTTCTTCATCTCTGACAAAAGGACCTGAAGTTCATCGACACGCAATCTGAATGAGTTGACCAACCGAGTCCGTTCATCGCGGATCTTCTTATATTCTTCATATCCTTGCAATACTTTCAGGACATCTCTGGTATTCTCAAGAATAGTTCTTCGCGTACCGCGCGGATTTGATATTTTTCTGAAGTAGCTGTTCTGTTCTTTTGCCATTTAGTATTCTTCGTTCATCAATTCTGATTCTATGGACTGGACTTTCATCTGCACATTGCTTAAGTCATTTGCCCACTTTTGGACTGCGGCGTCCTCTTCCTGTTTCAAATTATTAATCTTATCGAGTTCTGCCTGTGCTTCAGCGAGCTTTCGCTTGATTACAGACAAGGCTGACATCACTGTATCGAACTTGTCTACCTTGATGAATGTTGATTTCTCTTTCATGTCCATGTGTTCATCCTCCGAATAATGAATTATCGATCTGCATGAGTTTTTTGCTGATATCTTCCAATGATGACTGAAGGTCATCGATCTTCTCATATCGTGATGTCTTTACATTATCTGCGTGATTGAGTTCGGTATTGATGCCATTCAGATCAGCGGTGATGCTCGAGATATTTGAAAGGATCCTACTGTGTGTATCCATCTTGATGAACTTCTGCATCGGCTCATGTTTGATCATGGTCGGTCTTGATCTCGTAATGGGAGTTGTGATGATCTCTTCTGATGCAGCAGTTGGTATCATCGTCTCTGTTTGCATAATCTCCCTGCCCGACATCATCGGTTTGCTTTCTTCCATGACCTGTCCTTTGATTTCTAACGGCGGAAGCTCTTCCGGGATGAGTTCTATCTCCTGTTCTTTGGCATTTGAATCTAGAAATGGCGGTAAATCTGTAGCTACTTGCTTTTTCTTATTGAATGGCCAAACCATGTTACCCCCTTATAAGTACAATCTTTATGAGCATATAAAAGGTTTTATGAGTATTTTTAAATAGTGACAGATTTGCTATTGTCATGAAGCACAGGCTATTGGCGGTCTTTAGCATCGTTATGCTCTTTTCTCTATCTTCTTATGCAATTGTTTTCAATGAGATCATGTATGATCCGCTTGGCTTGGACGATAACGCTGAATGGTTCGAGATATACAATGAAAAGAATCAGTCAGTCGATATCCAAAACTGGAAATTCTTTGAAGCCAGTACAAATCACACCATCACTGCTGTTGTCAAAGACTATGTTCTTGATCCCCATGAGTTCGCGGTGGTTGCAGAAGACGCAGTCAATTTCCTTTCTCTGTATCCAAATTATTCAGGGACACTTTTTGATAGTTCTTTCTCGCTTTCAAATACTGGTGAAGTGTTGGTATTGAGAAATAAAACAGGACAGGTGCAGGATAATTTTACGTATTCCTATCTTTGGGGCGGAGAAGACAACGGATTCTCTATCGGTTTATACAAGAATGTCTGGCAGGAGACAGTAGCGACACCGGCTGCTGCAAATAAAATATCTGAAATCTGCGATTGGAAGGTGTCCATTGGAACTGATTCACTGATTTTTGACAATAAAGGAAATTTCTCATGGAGCCTGGTTGTCGAGAAATTGTTGGGAGATGAATCAGCCATCACGATACAGCGAAGCATCGAGGATGTGAACGGCAAGGTCGTGAAATCATACACTGATCTCACACATAATATTACCAACCGAGAGACACTGAATTATGATCCGAATCTCAATCCAGGAACTTATCTCCTAAATGCGCAGATCATTCCTGCTTGTAACGATACGAATCCCAGCAATGATGTGGATCAGGAATTGCGGGCGGTACGGGAACAGAAGAAAGAAGCAGCTTCTTCGATAACGGTAGACAAGATCTATGATCTTGGCAGCGACAATAAGGCGAAGTTTGGTCAGTTAATCAGAGCAAAAATCATCGCCTATCGCGGTGATACGACCAAAGAGACAGTCTCTGTCTATATTGAAGGCAAAGACCGTGTATCGAAGGTATTCTCTTTCAAGATATCAGAGCCATTCACAAAACAGGAATTGACATTGCCGTTGCAGATCTTTTCTAACTGTAAAAACGAATTTGACGACGGGACGTATCAGGTCGTGGCAAAAGGATTCGATGAAGAAGACAAACTTCCGATGAAGATCTTCAACAATACCGATGATCTCTGTGTTGTTGAGAAGGCTGACAAGAAAACAGTAGCTAAAACCAGTTCAGCTAAAGCAAAAGAGACAAATGCATCTGCAATCACCACTTCGTTCACTACATCCAGGAGTCCTGTGTTCAATGCTCAAAAACCATTCGCTATTTCAACAGTCTTATTTGAGTCAACACAAAAGAAAGCAGAAAACTTGATACCATATGGACTTGCTATTATCATGTCTTTAGCCACTATTGTTTTAATCACTTTTAATAAGGGTTTAACTCAATAGGAAGCTTTTTAAATGAACCTACGCACTTAAATTAAGAGGTAAAATGGGGTTATTCGATTTCAGCAAGAAGAAAGAAACCAAAAAAAAAGCTCCTGAAAAGAAGCAGGAATTCGAGCTCGGCAAAGAAGGAGTTCGGTTCAGAGCCATCATCGAGATTCTTGGTTCTCCAAAGAAATATGTCGAAGATACTGTCAATGCGTTTGTCGATCGCATCAAGGAAAACCATGACTATCATGTCCTCGATGTCAAAGTCTCTAAACCAACGAAAGTAAAGAAGGAAGGACAGGAACAGGACATCAAGGCGATACAGACTGATCTATTCAGTTCATTTGCCGATGTTGAGATCGGTGTCAAGAAAAAAGTAAAACTATTTGATTTCTGTTTTGAATATATGCCTGCATCAGTTGAAGTGGTTGAACCGATGCATGTGGCATTCCCTGCAAACGAGATTTCAGGATTTTTGACAGATATCCAAGGTACCTTGCATAAGATCGATTTCGCTCTGAAGACTGCATCAGGAGCGAATCAGGTACTGGCAGAGAAGAATCAGATCCTCACGAAAAATATGGTGCGATTATTGAGAAATAATATCTTGCTGGCATTGAAAGAGAAGAACAAGAATCTCAATGAGATCGCGAAGAATGTCGGCATTCCTGAAGATCAGCTGAAACCATTCGTAGAGAACATGGTGAGCGACAAGGAAGTCAAATTCGAGAAGAATAAGTACGCATTAGTGAAATAAAGGTCATGGACGACATCATAAAGAGAGTTGAGGCGCTGCTATTCGCAGCAGGACGAACGATTTCTGAGCAGGAATTAGCTCAGTTAGCGAACGCTAGCGTTCACGAAGTTCATCACGCGCTGGAAGAACTTAAGACGCAGCATCATTCCCGGGAATCGCCATTATTGGTGATTCAGGAAGGTGATGGTTGGAAATTAACAGTCCATGAGAAGTATCTGCCGGTCGTCCAGCAGATCAATCCGCATACTGAGTTGAGCAAGGCTATACTGGAGACATTAGCAGTCATCGCATGGAAACAGCCAGCAAAGCAATCAGATGTCATCAAAATACGTACAAATAAAGCATATGAACACATTGATGAACTGGAACGCTTAGGTTTTGTCGCGAAAGAGAAATACGGTCGTACCTATTTGTTGAAAGTCACCGGCAAATTCTTTGATTATTTCGATTTACCAGGGGAAAAAGGCGTTAAGGAAATATTCAAAGACGTGAAGGATGTTGAAGGAGCTCAGGCGAAATTAGGTCTTGATGCGTACGGTGAGAAGGATGAGGTTACCTTACAGAAAGAAGGCAAGGAACATGTCGGTGATCTTGAGGTCTTTGAAGAAACAGAATCAAAACCGATGTTCGAAGAGGAGCCAAAAGAAGAGAATCCTGTTCAAGAGTTTTTGAACGAGAATCAGAAACCTGCGCCTCAGGAAATTGAGGAAGGTCTTGCTGAAGAAAAAGAGGAAGTCTCTGAAGAACCAAAATCAGAAGAACGTGAATTAAGTCCTGAGCTGGAATCGATGATCAAAGAGAAGAAGAAGTCGAAATAATCCCGCACCACAGGACAACCGCGGTGAAGATTCTTAAATTGAAAAAATTTCACATGTTCTATGGACCGATTTGAATTTTTATTGCAATGTCCTTCCTGTCACAGCAGGATGAAATATGCGACAGATACGATTTACTTGGAAGATAAAAGAAAATCCTGTGTCTATTGTGGACGTTCTTACAAGGCAAAAGATCATGTTATTTCTTCATAATTTATTTCTATATAGAAAATAATAAATAATCAATAGTCTATAAGTCAATTTTAATGCATTTATAGACTCTATATAGCATGTTTTCAATACAAAGTTTTATAAGTAATCCAAGCCTTAATTTTAACATTAAAATGGACCCAGAAATACCTACGCAAACAAAGATTCTAGATAGAGAAATCGAAGATGAAATGGTACAGTCCTACATGAGTTATGCCATGTCGGTCATTGTCGGCAGAGCATTACCTGATGTGCGTGATGGCCTCAAACCGGTCCATAGACGAATTCTTTTTTCCATGAATGAGCTTGGACTTCGTCACAATGCGAAGTTCAAAAAATCAGCCACTGTTGTCGGTGATGTACTCGGTAAGTATCACCCGCACGGTGATCTCTCTGTCTATGATGCAGCAGTGCGAATGGCTCAGAATTGGAGCTTACGATATCCATTGATCAAAGGACAAGGTAATTTCGGTAATATTGATGGAGATTCCGCAGCAGCATATCGTTATACTGAAGTCAAGATGGATATTCTCGCTGAAGAGATGCTTACTGATATCGATAAAGAAACAGTCGATATGGTTCCTAATTTCGATGGTGCTTTGAAAGAACCAGTCGTGATGCCGTCACGGATTCCAAATCTATTGATCAATGGTTCTTCAGGAATTGCTGTCGGTATGGCGACCAATATTCCGCCGCACAATATGACTGAAGTCTGTGATGCAGCGATCGCATTGATTGATAATCCTTCTAGCTCTTCATCTGAACTGATGCAGCATGTCAAGGGTCCTGATTTCCCGACTGGTGGCATCATCACCGGTAGAAGCGGAATACGTGACGCTTACAACACCGGCAGAGGCACGGTCCATGTCCGTGCAAAAGCAGAAGTCGAGAATCATAAAGGTAGGGACAGAATAATTATTACAGAGATTCCATATCAGCTCAATAAAACAAATCTTATCGAACAGATCGCGAGTGCGGTTAGAGATAAGATTATCCAAGGAGTCTCTGATTTACGAGACGAATCTGACCGAGAAGGTATGCGCATTGTCGTTGAATTAAAGAAAGATGCCAATCCTGAAGTTGTATTAAATCAATTATTCAAGCATTCTGCGTTGGAGAGCTCGTTCGGTATCATTATGCTTGCTATTGTCAACGGAGAACCAAAAGTATTGGCATTGAAGGATATGCTCCATCACTATATTCTTCATAGGAAAGATGTCATTGTACGAAGATCACGGTATGAACTGCGGAAAACAGAGGAGCGATTGCATATCCTTGCAGGATTGCTTATCGCATTAAGCAACATCGATGCTGTTGTTCAAAAAATCAAGGCTTCACGGGGAACAAAAGAAGCATTGGAGACGTTAGTCACTGATTATTCTCTGTCTGAGATACAGGCTAAGGAAATCCTGGAGATGAAATTGCAGAAATTGTCTTCATTGGAACAGGAAAAGATCCGTGAAGAAAATATACAGTTGAAACAGTACGAGCAGGAATTGAAATCAATATTATCAAGCGAGCAGAAAGTTCTGCAGATCATCAAGACAGATCTTACTGATGTCAAGACCAAATACGGCGATGCGAGAAAGACACAGATCATCGATGGTGGAATGGAAGAGATGGTCGAAGAGGATCTTATCAAGAAAGAAGATGTCGCAGTCACCATATCTCACGCAGGATACGTCAAGAGATTGCCCGTCGATACCTATAAAGCTCAAAAAAGAGGCGGCAAAGGCATTGTCGGTGCCGGAACTCGAGAGGAAGATTATGTCGAAGACATCTTTATCGCGAATACGCATTCATACATACTGTTCTTTACGAACTTAGGGCAGGTCCATTGGCTGAAGGTCTACAATATTCCTGAAGGTTCACGACAGGCAAAAGGAAAGGCGATCGTCAATCTCTTGAATCTGAAAGAAGGAGAGCATGTCTCAGCGTTCATACCGGTCGATGCATTCGACGATAAACATTATTTGGTGTTGGCAACGAAAGAAGGCACCATCAAGAAGACCAATCTCATAGAGTATTCACGTCCTCGACAGGGCGGTATCAAAGGGATCGATCTTGAAGACGATGATAAGCTTATCGGTGCGAAATTAACAGACGGTTCCAAAGAATTGATGTTAGTCACTAAAAATGGACTTGCAGCGCGGTTCAATGAAGAGGATGCACGTTCTATCGGCCGTACGGCAAAAGGTGTACGAGGAATTTCATTGAAAGATGCTGATGAGGTCGTTTCTTTGTTGGTTTGTGAACCAGGTAAGACCATATTTACTATCACTGAGAATGGCTTCGGAAAACGAAGTGATGTTGAAGAGTATCGATTGATTGGCCGTGGCGGTGTCGGTGTGATCAACATCCAATGTACTGACCGGAACGGTAAGGTCGTGACTTCATTATGTGTTGATAATAATGATGAGCTCATGATCATGACTAAGAATGGCATCACGATACGAACTCCTGCGGAAGGAATATCCGTTATTGGCAGAAATACACAAGGCGTCAGGATTATGAAGCTGGAAGATGGCGATAGTGTGGTTTCATCCACGAAAGTCGCTTCTGAGTAAGGTTTAAATATCAGTTCTTTTGCAAATTTCTTGATTTTTTATGCAAGTAAATATAGGAAGTAAATACCACCAGACAATCCAGTCTCGATTGCACGAGATTATATCACATGAAGAACTTCCCGTTACCTATGATCCGTCAAAAAATGGTGCATTATTGGGTCATACCGTAAAGAGACTCTGTTATTGCAGTCTCTGCGGCCATAAACCTGTCGAAGAAGGAGACAAGGTTTATTTCTTCAGACAAGGGCAGCATGGTGTACGTGCCGTTGTTCTTGCTTCATGTATCAATAGTTATCGTGGCGAGTATGGCAAATCTTTTTAAGGCTATTTGTTCTTGTTTCTCATATGAAAGCATTTGCTGTCGTCAATCCGGGTCTTGAATCGTATGCTGCTTCAGAGATTGAAGCATTATTGAAAGTCAAGACTGACGTAGAAGATTCTGTTGTCTTGTTCGAAGCTTCTGAAGAGCAACTAGCTTCACTTTGTTATTCCGCGCAGTCTTTGATCAAGGTCTGTTCCTTATTTGAGAAGATTCCTTTGAAGTCTGCGGATGATCTGAGGAAAATAAAGACCGATTTTACTAAAGTGATCAAGAAAGGAAAGACATTCCGGGTGAAGTTTTCAAAACAAGGCGAAGTTTCTACTTTGGGACAGGAGATCGAACCTGAATTAGGTGAATTGATCATCAATCAATTCAAGGAAGCACCGAAGGTCGCAATGAATGATGCCGATTACATTGTCTATTGTTATGTATATGATGATGTTGCGTATATTGGCTTGGATTATGCAGGCTTTGATCTGAGCAAACGAGAATATCGCGTCTTTGCGAGTCCGAAGTCAGTAAAAGGGAATATCGGTTATATTTTATTGCGGATTGCTGAACTAAAAGAGAAAGAGACATTACTTGATCTGTTTTGTTTATCTGGAGAGGTTGGCATTGAAGCTGCTTTGTATTTGACAAAACGATCGCCATTCTATTTTTCTAAGCAGAAATTTGCCTTCAACAAGTTCATTGACTTTGATTTTGAGAAGGCAGATAAGAAAATAAAAAAAACAACAGCAAAGATTGTGTTAAGTTCTCCGCACATGAGCGAGGTACGTGCTGCTCAGAAGAACGCGAAGATCGCTTCCGTGGAGAAAGAGATTGATTTCACACGACAGGATGTCGAATGGATCGATTTCAAGATGAAGAAAGAATCAGTCGATAAGATCGTTTCTATTATTCCTTGCCCGTCTTATAATTTCCCTGAACAGGCTTTGAAGAAAATGTATGAAGATTTCTTCTTCCAGATCAAGAACGTTGTCAAGAAGAAAGGCAAGGTTGTTGTGTTGGGAAAAAGCTTAAGTTATTTCAAACGCCAGGCGAAGGATGTCAAGCTAATCAAAGAAATAATGTTTGATAACGGCCAAGAGACTCTTGAGATTGCGGTGTTTGAGAAGATCTAGGTTCCTTCATCAGATCGTAGAACCAATCTATGTCGTACTTGAACTCCAGGCATTCTGCAGGAGGTCTTGACTGAAGCACAATCACCCTGAACGGGACATGTTTTTCTCCAGGATATGCTGAACTTAATTTATTGTTGTGGACACCGTATATTGTTCTCGAAAATCCAAGCAATTCTTTTCCCTTATATTCAGTATAGATATCTCCTTTGTTTGCGCGTAATTGCATCATGCCGAATGGCATGGTGAATGGCAGTCTTTTCACATTTCTTAGTTCAGGAATGATATTTGTCTCTCCAGGAATGATACATTCGATAACGGCATTCGATCGATTCTTTGTCTTCATGATATTTCTTGTTTCAGGATGTTCCCAGAAATCAGCGTCATAGCCGATAAGTTTCATCCAGTCTGTTTTCTTCAGATGAGTCTGTAAATTCTTGAAATAGTCAGCTTGAGAGAGAGTCTCGCCTTTGTCTGAATCATTTGAAAATTTGCATTGATAATACACGTCTTCAGTAAAGCTTTCAACATCGCGCAGTATTCCTTTTTGCCTTCGTCTCTGCATTCCTTCAGAAATTCCATTCACGACCTTGTCTAATGTTGCGAACATCAAGAGTGCTGGGCACGCCCTCATTAAATATCTTTCATAACCTTTATAAACCACTTCTAACATCAGTTATATCGGTAGGATGCACACTTAGCTTCGAGCAATCGAGGAAAGTCCGCCCACTACAAAAGGTCAGTGCCGAGAGGCACGTGGGGAAACTCACGGCAACCGCACAGAAACGATACCGGCTTTGCAAAGTATGATGGTGTAAAACACCTGACGTTTCAAAAGCGACGGATGAAACGGCGAGTCCTTGACTGGTGCAAGTCCATTATGGACGCTTAGTTAAATGCTAAGAAGGAGCATCGTTGCATCAATGCAACATTACAGGTTCCTACAAAAGGTGGCTTACGTGCATCCGACCACTTACACTTATGGCAGACAATAAGATATCATTACCAAGTTCCGGATCAGGTATCATGAGATACTTTGATGACTTCACCTCGAAGGTAGAATTGAAACCGCAGGTCGTCATCGTTCTTATTGCAGTCGTCATCGTTCTCGAACTTATTCTCCATGCATATGGAAATTCAATTTTCGGTCTAGGTTAAGATGTTACCAGGAATGAATCCCAAGCACTTGAACCAGATGATGAAGAAGATGGGCATCCAGCAGGAAGAGATTGATGCCACTGAAGTCATCATCCGGACTACTGAAGGAGACATCATCATCAAAAATCCCCAGGTTTCTAAAGTCAACATGATGGGACAGACCACCTATCAGGTTGTCGGCAAAGAAGAAATGGCGAGCAGTGAGATATCCGATGATGATGTTGATCTGGTCGCAGATCAGGCAGGTGTCTCAAAAGAATTCGCCAAGGCAGCATTGGAAGATGCGAATGGTGACATCGCAAAGGCTATAACCCTTCTAAAGAAGGATTAAAAGCCGTAATATTTAAATATAAATACGTCTTACCTCGTTTCTATGGATACGGTTTTACAGCATAGACAAAATGCTCTCAAAAATGTGCAGATGGCAATCTATCTTCTTTCAACTACCTATCCTTTGCTGAAGGAACCGAAGACACTTCTCCTGGTGTCTGATCATGTGCTCTCTTCTTTCCTTTCTTCTGTTTCTTCAATACTTACCTTCGAGCGCTCAAAACGAAGTATTCCGCCGTATCACGAAACAACCGAATCAAAACTCAACAGCTTCAAGCAATATGTGGTGAAGAAATACGGATTAGAAAATTATCTTGAATCCATTGAGAAGATACTCAATTTATCGAAGCAGCATAAAGAGGCGACGATCGAATTCACGCGCGACAGAAAATATGTCATCTGCGCTGATCAGTTCAGTACAATTCAAACAGTATCTGAAGATGACGTGAAACAGTACATCAAGACCGCAAAGGATTTCATCGTAAAAGTCGGAGCGCTGACGGCGTGAACGAGATCCTTGAGGAGGCAGTCAATGAACTGAAGCGTGCAGATCATATGATTTATGTCAGTCTGAAATATACCCGTACCGTCGATGTCATCAAGAATATTTTGGATCGATTGATCTCCTGTTTTGATTTTGTCTTTGATTATATGACTGACAATCTCCGCGAGACAAAGAAGATCGATGTCGTTCCTGGTCCCCGGAGCCAGAAAATCGAATTGCTGAAGAAATATTACAAAGACAATAAAGACTTCCAAGACTTCCTTGATTTCTATGCGCTGATGCGAAAGATCAACAAAGCTGAATTTACACGAAGACAGGAATTCAGACGGCATGTCACTATGACTGCCCTGCTTGATGATAAGCGCATCATTGAACTGAATATCGATGTCATCCATGAGTATTATGATAAGACGAAGGCATTTGTCGATTTTGTCATCCACCTGATAACACCGCAGGAACAGTAACGAAATGTTTTTATACGCTCCATTCTTAAATGACACATAACGTGGTAGAACCGATAGAACAACGACTCCTCGAGAAGGGCTGGTCAAAGGCGGAGATAGACAAGGCTGCTCAGATACTGCATGGTTCTGAAGACAAAGGGCAGATCTACTTTCAGAAGCAGATGAATCCGGTCGTCTATTGGCTGACATTGATTGTTTCTATTGTCGCGAACATGGTTGTCTCTGTTGTTTTGATTCCTTTTCTTTTAGCAGTTAAAAGTGCAGGTGCATTGTACTCAATTGTCGGGTTATTGGCATTAGCATTTGGATTTTTCTTCAATCTTTTATTGGCTGACATCGAACATGTGGATCCGCGGCATCATGTCATCGCGGGCATATTCATCCCGGCATTGTCTGTCATCAATATATTGATCGTATTGAATATCACTGCTGCGCTCGATCGACTATTTTTTGGTACACAATTTGCTCAGAATGAGGTGGTGATAGCGGTAATCTATGTGGTTGCCTTTGTCGCTCCATATCTCTTTACCAGGACACTTGACTTTTTTCAGACTCGGCGATCAGCACAAACCTTTTAAAGTAAGTTCTTAACTCTAAATTGTTAAATGGCGGC
Organism: uncultured Methanosarcinales archaeon; assembly: GCA_965231065.1. Taxonomy (GTDB): domain Archaea; phylum Nanobdellota; class Nanobdellia; order Woesearchaeales; family UBA10107; genus UBA10107. The sequence continues at coordinate 284,738 of OZ246410.1, forward strand.
TGTAGTGTAACGGTTTAGCATAGGAGCCTGTGGAGCTTCTGGACCGAGTTCAACTCTCGGCAGTTGCCCTTTTCTCTCTTCGAAACCTTTATAAATAACCCCTCTGCCAATTATATCATAAACCCGAGTCGAAAGGCGCATCAGGGTTCGTTAACAGCGAATTCTACCTTTTTAGACCGTTTAATCACATGGCAGAGAAACCAGAACAACCAAAACCGCAATACAAGCCACCGGTACAGAAAGAAGTTCAGAAAGAATCAGCAAACTTCAGATATATTGTCCGAGTCGCTAATACAGATCTGGATGGTAAGCGACAACTTCTCATGGGTCTGCAAAAAATAAAAGGTATTTCATTCATGCTCTCAAATGCATTCTGTTCTGCAGCGAAGATTGACCAAAGAAAACGAGTCGGTGATCTTTCAGACAAAGAAGTCGAAACATTAGATGCATTGATCAGAAACAAGAAACCAAATTTCCCAGCATGGCTTCTCAATCGAAGAAAGGATCCAGAAACGGGAGAAGACATGCACCAGATCGGCGCAGAATTAACCTTCACGCATGAAAGCGATATCAGACAACTGAAGAAAATTAAATGCTACCGCGGTGTCAGACATATGCTCGGACAGCCAGTCAGAGGTCAGCGAACACGATCCAATTTCAGAAAGAACAAAGGAAAGGTTGCTTCAGTCAAGCGATCTGTCGTCGCTAAGGCGCAGGCAGCTACAAAGGCAGCTGAAAACAAGAAGGCGGAGAAAAAGTAAATGGGTGACCCTCGAAAGAATCGGAAGACGTACAGTAAGCCGGCAAAGCCATGGGATAAGGAACGATTAGAAGCAGAAGCTATACTCGTAAAAGAATACGGTCTTACCAAGAAATTAGAGATCTACAAGATGGACGCGCTCTTAAGAAAATTCGCCTCACAGGCAAAGAAATCAATGTCATTGACCACGAAACAGGCAGAGATAGAACGAAAGGCATTGATGAGAAAATTAAATCAGTTAGCATTGGTAGGCAATGAAGCGCAATTAGATGATGTTCTTGCATTAGAATTACGAAATTTCCTTGAACGAAGATTGCAGACAATTGTATTCAGAAAAGGACTTGCGAACACGATCAAACAGGCACGACAGTTCATCACACACGGACACGTACGAGTTGGCGGAAAGACAATCACTGCACCATCCTATTTAGTTTCAAAAGAAGATGAAGCTAACTTAACCTTCATCGAAAGTTCTTCGTTATCCAACGCAGAACATCCGGAACGACCAGAGCAGATATTCAAATTGAAAGAATCATTGAAACATCCGAAGAAGGTTCATATGGAACCAAAAGCAGAAGTTGCTCCTGTAACAGAAGCACCAGCAGAGGTAGCTAAGTAATGGCAGAAGAGAAGTTAACAGAGGTTATCGAAAGACGAGCATCATTAGCAGGCAGAGGCCCGGTCAGATGGGCAGTCGTTCATATCTTCTCAAGTTACAATAACACGATCATCCACATCACTGATATCACCGGCACCGAGACAATTGCACGATCTTCAGGCGGACAAGTCGTGAAGCAACACCGGTTAGAGTCTTCACCGACTGCTGCAATGATGGCTGCGAAGAAAGCAGCAGAACAGGCAATCGAAAAAGGTTTTACCGGCGTTCATGTCAGAATCAGAGCACCAGGCGGTTCAGCAGGACCAACAAGCCCCGGACCAGGTGCGCAGGCAGCAGTCAGAGCATTGTCACGAATGGGACTCAAGATCGGCGTCATCGAAGAAGTGACTCCAATCCCTCATGACGGTTGCAGAAAACCAGGCGGTAAAAGAGGAAGGAGAGTATAGACCATGGAAATAAAACTACTGAGCAAGAAACCAGACCAGAACAAGTACACCTTTTTAGTAAAGGACTCGACACCCGGTTTCATGAATTCAATACGAAGAGCGATCCTCGAGACAGTTCCGGTCGTGGCGATCGAAGATGTCGAATTCAAGCAGAACAGCTCTGCGATGTACGATGAGATGATCTCATTGCGATTAGGATTAGTTCCGTTGAAGACCGACCTTGACAGTTACAATCTTCCTGCAAAATGTACCTGCAACGGCGAAGGCTGCGCAAAGTGCCAGGTCATGATATCATTATCAGCAAAAGGACCATGCACCGTCTATGCATCAGATTTGAAATCAAAAGATCCTTCCATCGTTCCTGTCTTTCCCGATATGCCGATCGTCAAATTGCTGAAAGGACAGGAGCTTGACATCGAAGCAAAGGCATCTTTAGGATCAGGAACAGTCCATGCGAAATGGATTCCTGCCTATGTCTACTATTCATATGAACCGACCGTCAAGGTCAACAATGCAAGCCCAAAGCTCGCAGAATGCAAAGATAAGTATCCGCCGCAGATTTTCGATGGTGGTAAGATCAGCGATAAGAAGATCCTTGAGTTAGGATTAGTCGATGCAGTCGACGGCGTCTGCGACGAAGTCGTCAAAGTAACCTACAATGATAAGGATTTCATATTCAGCATAGAAGGATTCGGTCAGTTGCCGGTCAAAAAGATACTAGAAGTCGCATTGGACTCATTAAAACAGCAGTCTGATGATTTCACCAACACACTCGAATGAAACAGATAAACAAATCCAACAATTACCTGAAGGAATTAGCTCTTGATCTCTATAAAGTGAGCAATGAGCACAAGACCGGAGTCTGGAGAAAGGTAGCGGATACGCTGTTGGTACCGACAAGAGAACGAAGATTAGTGAACATATTCAAATTAGATTTACATGCGAAAGACGGCGATGTCATCGTCGTGCCAGGAAAGGTATTGGGCACCGGCGATCTGAAGCATAAAATCACTATCGCTGCATTTGACTTCTCGCAGTCAGCAGTCGAAAAGATCAAGCAGGCGAAAGGAAGCGTCATGACGATCCAAGAATTAGTCCAAAAGAATCCAAAGGGCAAGGATGTGAGGGTTTTCGCATGATTGTCGACGCAACAGATCTGGTCGTCGGAAGAATGAGCTCATTCGTCGCTAAGAAAGCGATGTTGGGTGAGAAAATCGATATTGTCAACTGCGAAAAGGCAGTCATCTCAGGTAAAAAGGAAGTTGTCATGGCGAAGTTTTTACAAAAGACTCATAGAGCTACTATCAGACGAGGTCCGTTTGTTTCACGAATGCCGGACCGATTCATACGAAGAATCATCCGAGGCATGCTGCCATACAAGTTCGAAAAGGGCGAGAAGGCATTCAAGCGGGTCATGTGCTACATTGGCGTCCCGAAAGAATTCGACGGCAAGAAATTCGAAACGGTCGATAATGCGAATATTCACAAGAGACAATTGACACGATACATGCGTGTCAGTGATCTCTGCAGTCAATTAGGTGGACGATATGAGTAAAATTATCAATGTATCAGGAAAGCGAAAGAAAGCGATCGCACGGGCGACACTGCAGGAAGGAACAGGCACTATCAAAATAAATAATGCACCACTATCGACGATGTCATCTGAGATGGCACGATTAAAGATACAAGAACCATTGATTCTATCACAAGATGCACATTTGAAACTTGACATCGATGTCCGAGTTCAAGGTGGTGGCGTCATATCACAGGCAGATGCGATTCGATTGGCGATCGCGAAAGGTCTGGTTGAATTATATCCGAAGTTGAAAAAGACATTCCTTGATTACGACAGAACATTACTGGTTGCAGATGTTCGACAACGAGAGTCCAGGAAACCGAATACGGGCGGTAAAGCGAGACAAAAGACCCAAAAATCATACAGATGAGGCGATGAACTATGATGATACCAATACGATGCTATTCATGTGGAAAGCCGATTGCTCAGTTATGGGAGCAGTTCAAGGAGCGGGCTGAGAAGGGCGAGGATAAGAAGAAGATCCTTGATGATCTCAAGGTCGAACGGTATTGCTGCAGAGCGATATTCCTGGGTCATGTCGACTTGATTGATATGACAGCACAGTTCAAAAAGGCCTAAAAAACCTATATTCTTCATTTTAATTAATTTTATATATTGGTTTCTTATTGAGTGAGCATGCAAAACCTGTTCGCAAAGTCAATTCCGACTCTCAGGAGCGACGAGACTTCAGAAGAAGATCGCGCTAAGGTTCTAAAGAGCATATTCAATGATCGGATGATATCATATGTGCGTCCGATGATATCGCTTGAAAATTATCCTTTCATGAGTTTTGAACAGATGCAAGACTGTAGCAGTGCATTAAATGAGGTACTTATTCCGCAGATAAATTTCAAATTCAAACCACGTTATGCTTCGACAAAAGAAGCATTCCAGGAAGAGGCAAAAAGCAAACTTGATCACATTGTCTCTCGATATAAGTTGAAGAGCAGTGTGCTTAGGACTCATTTGGTTGAGAAAAAGGAGAATGCACCTGAGAAGCCGATACTTTATTTTAACGATATCAGGAAAGGACTGCCGAGTAAAATTGTAAAGTATAATGAGTGTGATGACTTGATGCTGATATTGAATTCAAGATCATTCGCATTCTGGCTCAATCCCGAATCACTAGAAGTCCGCATATTCTTGGACGCAAGTAATAACCAGATCAAGAGACTCGATGATGTATTTGATTATATGTATATGGATGTTCCTCCTATTCCTCCAGTGCTCAAGTCGGTCATTGATTCCATCGAACGCAAGCCGAATCCATAGAAAACATTATTAATGGTATTTATTTCTATTTCTTTATGAAATTCGTCATCGAACATCTGGAAGATGAGGTCTGGGACTGGTGCGTCCTTGAGTATACACATATGTCTTCTGTTGTCGGGAAAGAGAATCTGATCTTTACCAACGTTCCTGCAATAGAAAAACATAAATTAGAGAAGCTAGGAACAGTGTACTCTGAAAGTATCTTGCAGTTGAAATTTAACAAATACTGTTTGCTTGATTCAGTCGCGGAAAAAGAATTAGTTACCAAAGACAAAGCGAATTTCGAATATTTTGTATTTGGTGGCATCTTGGGTGATAATCCACCACAAGGAAGGACAAAAGTCTTGCATAAACTGAATTGTGATATGCGGAGTCTTGGCGATAAACAGATGAGCACCGATACCGCAGTATTGGTGACACATATGATCCTCAACGGCAAGAAATTCAAAGACATTCAGTTCAAAGACACCATTGAATTGGAGACTAAAGATGATGAATCAGTGATATTGCCATATCGGTATGTCGTAGAGAACGGAAAGCCTGTCTTGCCGAAAGGACTCTTTGAAATGCTAAAGACCCAGGAAGGCCTTTAAACGCCTTTTAAGCTTCTATATCATCAACAAACTTTATATAGGAAGGATTTACTTCATTCAGTATGGACTTCAATGAGGTTGCTAAGAAGTGGCAGAAGAAGTGGGATGACGCAAAGATCTTCCATGTAAAAGAAGATCCGAAAAAACCAAAATTCTATTGTCTGGAGATGTATCCGTATCCGTCAGGTAGTTCTATGCACATGGGTCACGTCAGGAATTACACTATCGGTGACATCTATGCGCGATTCAAACGTATGAACGGATTCAATGTCTTATACCCGATGGGTTACGACGCATTCGGACTCCCTGCTGAGAACGCAGCGATCAAAAATAATATTCATCCGCGCGCATATACTGAGAAAGCGATCGCCACGATCAAACAGCAGCAGAAAGAATTAGGATTGAGCTATGATTGGTCAAGACAATTAGCGAGCTGCGATCTAGATTATTATAAATGGAATCAATGGTTCTTCCTGAAATTTTTAGAAAAGGGTATTGCGTATCGTAAAAAAGCGCCGATCAATTGGTGTCCTCTCTGCAGCACTGTATTGGCTAACGAACAGGTTGTCAACGGAAAGTGCTGGCGTCATGAGGATTGCGATGTCGAGATCAAACAGTTAGAACAATGGTTCCTGAAGATCACAGATTATGCAGACCGATTGATCGATGATCTTGATAAGATACGGGACAAGTGGCCTGATCAGATCCTTACGATGCAGAAGAACTGGATCGGCAGGAGCGAGGGCACCGAAGTCAACTTCAAGATCGACGGCACAAATGATGTCATTCCTGTATTTACGACGCGGGCTGATACCTTGTTTGGCGTTAGGTTCTTAGTGTATGCACCTGAACATCCAAAGGTCGCTGAACTGGTGAAAGGCACTAAGTATGAGAACGGCGCGAAAGAATTCGTTAAAAAAGTTGTTGTGCAGGAGAAATTCCAGCGTTCCTCTGAAGATACTGAGAAAGAAGGCATGTTCATTGGTAAATACGCGATCAATCCTCTCACGGGCGATAAAGTCCCTATCTACATCGGCAATTTTGTACTGTTAGAGTATGGCGCAGGCGCTGTCATGGCTGTTCCGGCGCACGATCAGCGAGACTTTGAATTCGCAAAGAAGTACAAGATACCTATCAAGGTTGTTATTGATCCTGTCGGTAAGAAGTTAGATGCTGATACGATGAAGGAAGCGTATGTAGATGACGGTGTGTTGGTGAATTCAAAAGAATTTTCAGGATTAAATAATCGAGATGCAATCAAAGAGATCCAGACATTCTTAGAAAAGAAGAAATTAGGCAAGAAGATCGTGCAATATAAATTACGTGATTGGTTGATATCGAGACAACGATATTGGGGAACACCAATTCCTATCGTGTATTGCGAGAAATGCGGCACGGTGCCTGTTCCTGAGAAAGATCTTCCTGTCCAGCTGCCTGACGATGTCAAGTTTACCGGCAATGGCAATCCTTTGCTGACTTCAAAGACATTTTTAGATACTAAATGTCCGAAATGTTCCGGCAAAGCAAGAAGAGAGACTGATACGATGGATGGATTCATGGATTCATGCTGGTATTTCTTACGGTATACAAGTCCGCATTATGCGAAAGGACCATTCATCAAAGAGAATGTCCAGTACTGGATGCCGGTTGATCAATACATCGGCGGTGCAGAGCATGCAGTCATGCATCTGCTATATGCACGATTCTTCTGCAAGGTGTTGAAGGATTTGAAACTCATTGACTTTGATGAGCCATTTGCACGTCTGTTCAACCAAGGCATTGTGTACAAAGACGGCGCTAAAATGTCTAAATCGAAAGGCAATATCGTCACACAGGAAGAGATCGCTAAGAAATATGGCATAGATACTGCACGATTCTTCCTTATGTTTGTCGCGTCACCTGATAAATTGATGGAATGGAGTGATCAGGGCATCGAAGGAAGCTTCCGGTTCCTGAATAAAGTGACGTCTTTACTTGAGAAGAAGCAAGGTTCGTCTAATCATAGAATCAAGAATAAGATGCATCGAGCGATCAAGGATGTCACACATCACATCGAACATTTCGAATATAATAAAGCGATCATTGAGATCATGTCATATGCTAATTACTTATCTGCTCTTGAAGAGGTACCGAAAGATGCTCTTGAGACTTTGATATTGCTTATATCTCCTTTCACACCTCATTTAGCGGAAGAGATGTGGTCACAATTAGGACATAAAGACTTTATCGTTCAGGTGCAATGGCCAAAGTACGAAGAGAAATTCATTGATGATGAGATTGAGTTTATCGAAGACGCTACACAATCATTGATGAGCGATATTGATGCTGTCATGAAGATGGCGAAGATCCAGAGTCCGAAACAGATCAAATTGATAATTTCTGAGAAATGGAAATATGAATATTTCAACAAACTGAAAGAGATATTGTCTAAGACATTCAATGTTGGTGATGTGATGAAACAAATCATGTCCACACATCTGAAATCACACGGTCAAGACATCATGAAGATGACGCCTTTGCTGGTGAAAGATCAGAGCAGGATACCGAAGATTGTACTAGATCAAGATAAAGAATTCAAGGCGTTTAAAGAGACATTGAAGTCAATTGAAAACGTATTTAAAGCACCTGTTATCCTTGAAAAAGCAGAAGAGAGCAAGGAGGCGAAAGCACGACAGGCCAATCCAGGCAAGCCGGCGATCGTTATACAATAATGCCATACCGACCGACACAGAAGATATGGATGAATGGAACATTCGTAGATTGGAAGGATTCTAAGATCCACGTCATGACACATACATTGCATTATGGTTCTGGTGCATTTGAAGGAATCCGATGTTATTCGACTTCTAAGGGACCTGCCATCTTCAGACTGAAGGAACATGTTGATCGATTGTTTAACTCGGCTGAGACTATTAAGATGAAGATTCCTTATACTAAGGAAGAAATATTTAAGGCGATTGTTGAGACTGTCAAAGTAAATAAATTAGAATCCGGGTATATCCGACCAATAGCATTCTTTGGTTATGGCGAGATGGGATTGAACACGAAGCCATGCAAGGTTGATGTCGCTGTCGCTTGCTGGCCTTGGGGTGCGTATCTCGGTGAAGAAGCATTGCGAAATGGTATCAAGATGGTCATTTCTAATAATTATAAACGGTATCATGGACCGTTGAATCGCGCTAAGATCTGCGGTAATTATTATCATTCATCGCTTGCTAAGCTGGAAGCGTTAGATGCTAAATATGATGAAGCTTTAATGCTGGATGATCGTGGCTTTGTTGCTGAAGCTACCGGGGAGAACTTATTTATCATTTCAAATGGTACTCTGATAACGCCACCAGAAGGTTCTGTTTTATTGGGAATTACTCGTGATTCAATTATGACTCTTGCGAAAGAGATAAATTTGAAAGTTGTCGAGAAGAATATTTCTAAAGAGGAATTATACTTAGCTGATGAAGGATTCTTGACCGGTACTGCTGCTGAGGTCACTCCAATCCATTCTGTTGATGGAAAGAAACTTAAAAGAGTTGATATTGCCTTGAAATTGCAGAAAGCGTATTTTGATGTTGTTACGGGGAAGAATAAAAAATATGAGAAGTGGTTGACGATAGTTAAGTGATTAGTTTCTTAGATATCTCTTTATCCTCTTCAACCCTTCTTTGATCTTATCAACATCCAATGCGTAGCTAAATCTTATTTTATCAGGCGCGTCGAACCATTCACCGTTGTATACCACGACTTTGTGTTTGTAGTACAGATCTTCCATGACTTTACGAGGATTCTTTACTGAAGCTAAGATATAAAAAGCGCCATCCGGTTTCCACGTCTTGAATCCGAGCTCTTTCAACCCATTGTACAGAACATCCCGCCGTTCTTTCCATATCTTAAGATGCTCTTTGATGTATGCCTTATTAGAAAGTAACGCAGCATGAGCCATCTGCTGCGATATGATCGAGGTATTCAACGAGGTGGAATCCTTTATCTCAACAACAGCATCAATCAGCTCTTTATTGTGTGAATAGATGTACCCAACCCTATATCCAGTCATATCATATGTCTTGGAAAAGGAATCAACGCGTACCATTTTATCTCCTTTCATCTCATAACTCTTCTCGACATAATTGATGTCCTTGTATACTTCATCAGAGATGATCCATTTATTCATAGAATGCGATATGAGTTCGATTTCTCTTAAAGCAGAATTGCTCTGCACTGTGCCTGCCGGATTACATGGATTATTGATGATCGCACCATCGCACTGCTTCAACTTCTTCTTGAAGTCATCAATATCGATATAGCCATCCACTAGATCGGTAAACACAGGCGTCATGCCAGATAACAGAACTAATTTCGGATATGCGAAATAATACGGCCGTGGAATAAGAATTCTTTTTCCACCTTTCTGTGCAATATACCGTATTGTCAAGTCCAATGCTTCTGAAGCACCATTGGTGATCACAAATTGATCAGCATTAGAGCCTGGATATTCTTTAGAGAGATCAGTCCTTAGATTCAATTGTCCCTGTATCAACCCATACTTGAATGCGTGATAGTGAGGCAATACCTTAAACACTTCCTTCGGCGGAGGCAGATCAGGCGTTCCTGAACCGAAAGAGATCAAACCAGGCTCTTCTCTGCCGGTGAAGAACGCAGGAGAGGTGATGGGCTTCATTAAAGCTAATAAAGAAACTCTGTTTTTATAACTTTCTAGTATCCATGACCGCGTTGTGCAGCAGCCACTGCTTCTTCTTCAGGTATTTCTCGTTCTTTCAATCCCAACTTCTTCATCAGATATGCACCGATCGTACCGAAGTACGCATCTTTGAATCCAGGAACAGCAAGAACTTCGTCAGTGATCTTTATCTTGTCAAACGTAATACGTCGTTCAAGTTCAGAAGGATTTACACTATCGGATATCTGACTCAGCGCAAAGTGAACGATTTTCTTGATGGCATTGTATCTGGTCCCTGATTTTTCGTATTTGGTTCCTACTTCTCTGATCTTGAAAAAGATTCCGTCTTTTGATACTTCGTATTTGTAGTCCATCGTAGAAAGTGCGAACAGGCACTGGTTTTTAAGTCTTACGAAAAAGAAAAGTGGGCAGGCACGCACAGTGATGGATAATCTACAGGACAACGAGCTCCCTCAACATAGTCTCCATCCCGTTACCCTATGAGCATTAACATCAAAGTTTAGTGCTGCTTCCTTCCGGACCTGACACGGTTCGCCTTAAGGCAATCCCACAGGACAGGACTTCGACGACCATATCGAGACTCCTCTGCCCTATAAACTACCTCTCGCTGAGCTTCGGCCCTGTTTAAAGCCCGTTAACAGTAACAACGGAGGGCTAATTCGCCGGCCTACTCCCGCCCGTAAAGATAGAATAAAAGGGGGTTTATATAGGTTTAGAATCAGAGGAATCCAAGCACATGCATCAATATGAATGCCGCAAAGCAGCCTGCTGATATCGTCGGCATCGCCGGATAGAACTTATCTTTCTCAGCTGCGTATAATAGCCAACCTAACGCGAAGGTTGCAAACACCGGAACAAATAGAACTTTCGCGAATGCAACCATGACTGTATTTGTCAATAATAATGTTTTAAGCAATACACCGCTAAATAATAAAGGAAATCCGATATCTCCGCCACCGAGTATTGCGGTCTTAACTTTTACTTTTTTTGTAGGCATTCCTTTCTTGGGAGCTTTCGGCATAGAGTAAGGAATGATGACGCCAGCAAGTATCTTTGATTTTGTCTCGAACTGTGCTAATTTTACCATGTGCTGTGATTTCCACACCGCATAGGCATCATAGCCTGAAATGAATATCAATAGCATGATCACCGAGAATATATTGAGCACTGGAACAAAAATAGCTGCCAATCCGCCATAGATAAACAATTCAGTAAAGTTGTGTACAAAAAAATCAGGCTTGAATATCTTCCAGACGGCAAGGATAATGGCAAGTGCCGTCGCAACTGTGCCCGGGACAAATGATGCGAATGCGACATTAAGAGTTACAAACACCGCTAACAAAAACCAGATCTTCCACAGTAAAACCTGTCTGAACCGTATCAAGAATAATGCAAGGACTGTACCGATCAATAACGCAACAACGATATAGATGAATGAAGTCCCTTCTTCAAGCTGCGGGCGTTCAAAATTCAACGGCAGCTGCTCAAAGACGATCTTGCCTTCTTTCAACTGCTGCTGATCGATATAATTGTTAACAATGACTAATCCAACTAATTGAGCGACAAAGAAGATGCCGAGCATCATCAGAGTTATCTTTGCTGTGTGTTTCATATCTTAACCGCACAAGAATTCATTTAAATATCTTTGCTAATACCGTCGCGGTAATTCACGTTCAGGTATCGGTCCATAATGCAATGATAAGAATGATGCGATAAAGACAATGATGAAGAACAGAGCCAAGGTGAATGTCCATGACAGTCCGAGTGAATCCTTATAGATGAACGTAAATAAGAATCCAAGAATGCTGATTGCCATGAAGCTTCCCGGCAATGGTGCGAAATTCATGTTTTCGAACATAATCCCTCTTAATGCATGAATGTTTTTAAATCTATCTCTCAAATATACTTGTTCAGCACTTTTGCAGCTGCTTCGCGTTTCTTCTGGTGGTCCTTCAAAAACGCGTTGAGTTTATCGATCAATAGTTCTTTCAGTTCTCCGCTCAGCAGCTTACCTTTCTTGTAATCATCATAGATTTTCTTCAGCTTCTTATCATCCGGTTCGAAGAACATCCGCAAATACTGATATGAGACATCGATCTCAGGAACACCGCCTTTCTTTCGGTGTTCTTCAAGTGTGGCTCTTCCGCCAGAAAACGCATATTTCTTGATCTTTTTCTCGACTGTCTTCGCATCATCAGTGAGAGCAATAAATGAGGTCGGATCAGAGGAAGACATCTTTCCTCCTCCTAGACCGGGCATGAACATATTGTATGTCGAACTTAATTGTATGAAGTGCGGTGATTTAATTCTATTGGCTAAGTCTCTTGCTAATCGTACATGAGGATCCTGATCAATACCGACCGGAACTAATACGGGCATCAGTCCTTCAAATTCTGGCAACTGCGGATGCAGCATATCTGCTGCCTGTAATAATGAAGAGACCATCTTTCCAGGTGTTATATCACCATACACTGCCTTGAATTCATTGAAGGTCGCATGTTTCGCTAATAAATTCTGTAACTTGTAATAGGCACTTGCCTTTTTACCATCACTAGAGCGATCGCTTTGGAAATAGATCGAGCAATTCTCAGGCTTCAAGCCAAGGGCGATGTAATTCTTGACATATTCTTCGATTGCGATCTTCCTGCTGTCTTCCAACGACTGACCGCGTGCATTGTATGCTTCGACATCAGCGATCGCGATGTAAATTTTTGCACCAAGTTTCTGATAGAATATCATCTGCTGAGCGATCAGCATATGGCCGAGATGAAATTTACCGGTCGGCATCAGGCCAGTCATCATGACAAATGGTTTCTTGTCACGGATAGCTTCAAGAATCCGTTGAATATCTCGGTGTGCAAATACAATATTTCTCCTAAACAGAACATTATCAGTAAAGACAGAAGGTAATTTCTCCAACGGATGCACTCCAAAGACAGCAATCAGCTTCCCGTAGTCTATCTCTCCTGAGACATCCCATGGTGTTATATTCGTAATTTCCATATTCTATCTATGTGCTGTTTCTTATTTAAATGTTGTTGCTAAAACCCTTTCTTCTCTTCTTTCAGTGCAGAGGGAGCGCCACCGCCGTGCCATGTCAATCGCGGTCGTACTTTAATCGGATACATGCGTTCATTCGTATCATCAAAGACGATCGCGGAACCTTTTTCGCCAGGAAGATTATCTAGTTGCTGTACAAGACCTTCCCTCATATAACTCTGCATCAATGCACCGAGTGCTTCGACATCGATCTTCGCAGTGATTCTGTGTGCAATCACCGTATCTGCCTGTGTCAAAACATCTGAATGTATCTTTCCAGGTTGTTGTGTCGCCATCACTAATGATATTCCCGGTTGTCTTCCTTCTCTCAAGATTGTAATTAACGCATTGGTCGCTGCTGTCTTTCCCACTGCAGGCAGGAATTCATGCGCTTCATCTATCACTAACCATACCATCGGTACTTCCTGTTCTTTTTTCTTCTCTTCGCCGAAATAGTGGATCTTCTGGTGGATCTCTTCGTACTCTTCGTATTTTCTGGCGATCATACGTTCGACAAATAATTTCTGCGCGATCAGTCCGATCGCTAATGACTTTACGCCCCATCCTCCGGAGAGTGTCGCGTATGCAGACATATCTAATACTGTGACTTGTCCGCCTTTGACGATGTCTTTGATCTCTGTTCCTTTGGTATCGAACAATCCCCATGATTTCGCATTTACAAATAAATTCGCGACCGCGTCCTTAACATGCACCAATGATGATTTATCTTTTGCGACTTCTTTGATGATGTCTTCGACAGAATAATTCTTGCCGCTCTCCTTCAATCCATTGACTCCTTTCTGGATCAACACTCCCATCTCTGAGAACGGATCGACTTCAAACGTCAAACACCAGTCGATGCTATCTAGTTCATTCGGCCTGATAGAGAATGGAAAATCAGTCGGGATATTTTTTTCTTTATACTCTTTGAAATAACCAGTCGGTGTGTAGATCTTGACGTCAAGTCCTCTGCCTTCAAGTCCCCATTCTTTCAACAAGGTCTCATCCTGATCGTTTTTGTATTTCATAGTCCAGTAGATTCCCATGGTGTCCAACAAAACCACTGCAATATTATTCTTCACATCATCCGGAAGATCAGAGATTCCTTCGGCGATGACACCCATGGTATATGATTTACCTGATCCGCGCTTACCGACGATCAGTACGACGTGCGCATTCGCGACATCAAGAAATACATTATTTGACAGAGACGTGACCTGTCCCATCCTGACATATTGCTTGCCGATAAGGACTGTTCCTTTTGTCCCCAATCTCTCTCGTTCTTTTTTCTCTCTGCCGATTATAACGTCGAATGGCATGGTTATTTATAAACAGGAATTTCGTTATAAATCTTTCTAAAGGCGTGCATAACCTTTATAAACGAGGATTAGTGTGAAAATAGCATGGTGAAAAAGAGCAAAAAATCACACAAACATCTCATTATTTTGCGCAAACCACAGGCATCTACCAGAAACAAGATACTTATTTCGGCAATCGTTATTCTCCTGATCATCGGCATCATCGCATATGTTTCGACCAGAGCTGAAGCCGCCGCTTCGGTGAACGGCGAAAAAATCTTAACAAAGCGTGTCGATGCATTGTACGATTCATTGCCGAAAGATTCAAACAGCCTGACGAAAGCACAAATCTTGCAGCGACTGATCGATACGAAAGTACTGGTCGACTATGCAGAGAAGAAAGGATACGGGTTGACTGAAGAAGAATTCAAAGTACAGCTCCAAAAGTTGCTGACTGACAATAAACTCACAGAAAAAGAACTTGAAACAGAATTAGCACTCAGGGGAGCTACACTTGATGATGTCAGGGACAATATCATCGTACAGAATTTTGTGAATGGCGCGGTAATTCCGCAGACCATCATCACTGCGGCAGATATCGCACAGTACCGATCAAAGAACATCACACCAATGACTGATGCAGAGATCACGAAGATCCTGTCTGTAGAAAAGCAGAAGCTCATCCTTAACCAGATCGTCGAATCACATAAAACAGATCTTAAGATAATCATCTATAAGAACTATTGATACAATGAAGTTTGAAGAAAATAAGTCGTCAGCATTTGTGGGGGAACAGTTTGGGTTTGTGCTTGCCTATTTCCTATTCACCACGCTGTTATTTTTCCTGCTGCGTTTGATCCATAAGATCGATGTAACCACCTCATACTTCTCCATCGCGACCGTCACACTCATAATCACCGCGGTCGGAATCTTCCTGAGGTGGTTCTTATGATGGTGTTCTTCAAAGGATTCAAGAAAGGCATGAAATTATTCGGTGACAATATCGCTTTGATCATCAATTCAATATTACTTAGTGTCGTATATCTCATCGGCGTAGGAATCACATCGATCGTAGCGAAACTCGTCGGAAAGCATTTTTTAGACACCAAAATCAACAAAGAAGCAAAAACCTACTGGTCTGATCTTGATCTCAAGAAGAAGCCGATCAATGAATACTACCGGCAGTTCTGAGGAACCATGTACATACTAGGAATAAGCTGTTATTACCACGATTCGTCAGCAGCGCTGCTGAAGGACGGCGTCATCGTAGCGGCAGCTGAAGAAGAGCGATTCACGAGGAAGAAACATGATAACTCATTCCCGATCAATGCGGTCGAATGGTGCATGAAGAGTCAGGGAATCACCATCAATGACATCAGCTACATCGGTTTCTATGAGAAACCGTTCCTCAAATTCGAACGTATGCTCTCGCAGCATCTTGAATATTTCCCGAAGAGTTTCAAGACATTCGTCAGTTCACTTCCCTCGTGGGTTAATGAAAAATTAAGAGTCACCAAGATCATCAAGAAAAAATTAAAGTATAAGAAAGACATTCTTTTCATCGAGCATCACCTGGCACATGCGGCAAGCACATTCTTGGTGAGTCCGTTCAAAAAAGCGGCTGTCGTGACTGTTGATGGCGTCGGTGAATGGACCACGACAACCTACGGTATCGGCGAAGAGAATACTATGCATCTCATGAAAGAGATCAGATTCCCGACCTCATTGGGTTTATTGTACTCCACGATCACTGCGTATCTCGGTTTTAGTGTCAACAATTCAGAATACAAGGTCATGGGCCTGGCGCCGTATGGTGATATGAATCCGCAGACGAATCAATATTATCACAAACTGAGAAAGGTCCTTGATATCAAAGACGATGGCAGCTATCGCTTTGATCTGAATTATTTCATCTTCCAGTATGCCGATCGCATGCCGTCACAGAAATTATGTGATCTGTTAGGCGGTCCTGCACGAAGACCTGAAGAAACAGTCACAAAAAAACACGAAGATATTGCTGCAGCGGTGCAATTAGTTCTGGAAGAGATCATGACAAAGATCCTGAATCAGGTGCATAAAGAAACCAAGTGTGATAATCTCGTGATCTCCGGTGGCTGTGGATTGAACAGTGTCTATAACGGTAAGATATTGAGACGAACTCCTTTCAAGCACATCTGGATGCAGCCGAACGCGACAGATGGCGGCACGAGCATCGGTGTCGCTTCATACATCTATCACTCGATACTCGGTCACAAAAGAAATTATGTCCAGCCGGATGCATATCTTGGTCCCGGATTCACTACATCAGAAGTCAGAGCATTCCTTGATAAGAACAAGATCAAATACTCTGAATTCAAGAGCGAAAAGGAACTGGTCGCGAAGACTGCGAACCTCATCTGGGAAAACAACGTGATCGGATGGTTCCAAGGTAGAATGGAATGGGGACCTCGTGCATTAGGAGCAAGAAGTATCTTGTCAAACGCGTGCAATCCAAAGATGAAAGAGATATTGAATGTCAAGGTCAAGCATCGAGAGCGATTCAGACCGTTTGCTCCTGTTGTCTGTGAAGATGACGCATTGCGATATTTTGACTGTGACAAGCCGATTCCTGAACCGACTGACTATATGCTTATGGTCTACCCGATCAAGAAAGAATGGCAGAAGAAGATACCGGCAGTCACTCACGTCGATGGTTCGGGCAGGCTGCAGACCATCAGACGGCACCAGCATCCGTTGTATTATGATCTCATCAAGGAGTTTGGCACGCATTCAGGAATTCCTATTTTGATAAATACATCATTCAATATCCGCGGTGAGCCGATCGTCTGTACTCCGTATGATGCATACAAATGCATGATGGGCACCGGTATCGATTGTCTGGTGATGAACAAATTCTTGATATGGCGAAAAGACAATCCAAGAGATATGTGGGATAGTGAGAAAAATGCGAAAGACTAAGGAATTGATGCTCAATATCCTTTTGGTTATTGTAATTGTATTTATCTTTCTTGTCTTGTTTGAGATCGTGTTACGCATCGCAGCGCCGAAACAAATGGTGATCGACAAGTTCATCGCCACCAACGATTCCCGGAATTACGAGAATAAGCCGAATATTGAATATACTGAGAGTGGCAATATCTATCATATCAATAAAGACGGATTGCGTTCTGATATTGATTATGATGGAAAAAATAAACAGAGAATCGCATTACTGGGTGATTCGGTTGCGTTTGGCATGAAGGTAAATTATACACAGACGTTCGGTTATATTCTCCAGCACGAGATGCTGCAGAGATATGAAGTCATCAACTTCGGTGTCTCAGGATACGATACAGATGCAGAGATAACTGCCTTGAAAGTCAAGGTATTGCAGTACAAACCAGATGTTGTTGTTCTTAACTTTGTCATGAATGATATCGAACCAAGTTCGGTGGAGTTCCACACCGATGAAAAGAAGGAATGTATCCTTCCAATCATCAAGCTCAAGGTTTCGTGTGAGATAAAGGATGCGATCAGGAATATCAAAGCCGTCGATTTCTTCTACAGCCGGATACGAAATCTGTTCTACAACAAAGTCAATGATTATTACACTATCGCTTGGTCTGATGATGCGTTGTATCAGAGTAATATACTGAACCCGCTCAATGAATTCAAATCAATCTGTACCACGAACAATATCAAGTGCGGCGTCGTTATATTTCCCTTGTTACAATTTGATTCGATGACGTATCGATGGGAACCGCAGGAGCAGAAACTTATTACTGATCTTCAGAAACTTGGTCTTTCATATATTTCTTTGCGAAGTGCGTTCCAGCAGCATGATGCATCAGAACTTGGCGGTACTGCTGATGATATTCTCCATCCGAATGCGTTCGGACATGCTATCGCTGCGGCCGAGATAGGAAAGTTTATAAAAGAAATAATGGCTCATTGATCCATGAGTCATAATAAGTCATTGATCGGTGAGTTGTGGGATTTCTTAAAAGTCAGAAAAGCATGGTGGCTCACACCAATCATTATCTTGCTTATCCTAGTTGGTTTGCTTATCGTCTTCAGCCATAGCAGCGCATTATCGCCGTTTATCTACGCCTTATTCTAGGAATAGGTTTATATATCATATTCTTCCATCTGATTCCATGGAATTATCATCATTTGACGTCTATAATTTAGTGAAGGAATCGCAGTTCTTAGTAGGCGCAAAAGTAGACAATATCTACCAGCTTGATACCAAAGACCTCTATCTGCAGATCTATGTAAAGGAGAAGCCGAAGCAATTGCTACGCATATTGGCGGGCAAATGCTTTTATCTCACTTCGACACGTCCTGAATTTCCCGAGAACATGATGCGGTTCTGTTCTTACCTGAGGAAGTACATGCTTAATGCCAGGATCAAATCACTTGAACAGGTCGATTATGAGCGGATCATCAGGATTGTCCTTGAAACCAAGGATTCACAGTATGAATTATATGCAGAGTTATTCGGCAAAGGAAATATTGTTGTTGTGAAGGACGGTAAGATCATCTCTGTCGCCGAAGAACAAATATGGGCTGATCGAGTCTTGAAGAATGGAGAACAATACACGTATCCGCAACGAGAAAATTCAAAGGAAGTATTTGAAAAGTTCAAACAGAAGGGTTCTACGATAACGATGGCAGTACTCGATAAAGAGTTCGCCGCAGAGTTAGTATCTACCAGAAAAGCTTCTTCTGCAAAAGACAAAGAGATGAAGAAGATCCAGAATATCATCGAGAAACAGACTGAACAGCTTGAAAAGGTTCTCAGGACAGCTGAGGAGAACAAACACAAGGGAGAACTTATCTATGTTCATTATCCTGAACTGAAGAAATTACTCGATGCGGTGCAGCAGATGAAAGGAAAGCCTTGGGATGAAATTAAAAAAAAGATGAAAGGAAATAAACTATTCAAAGATATCAAGGAGAATATCCTCGTGGTGGATGTATGAAGAACATATTCTTAGATCGGTACAAGGAACTTGGACAGACCATTGATCCTGGAACAATACTCATTCCAAAAGCGATACGCGTCAATACCTTGAAGATCAAGCCTGATGCATTGGTGAAGAGAATGAAACAGGAAAAGGTCAATCTGATAAGGATACCATTCCTTGATTCTGGCTATCGTGTCGGAGATTCTACTTTTTCAGTAGGCGCGGCAACAGAACATCTCCTGGGCTATTATTATGTGCAGGAGACAGCGGCGCAGATACCTGCGCAGATTCTAAATCCCTCTGAGGATGATGTGGTACTGGATATGTCTGCGGCGCCAGGTGGCAAGACAACACAATTGGCTCAATACATGGATAATAAAGGCGTTATCATTGCATTGGATAATAATAATTTGCGTCTGATGTCATTGCGGAACAATATCGAACGGTTAGGAGTTGAAAATACGATACTATACCAGAAGGACGCTACATTTATCTCTGATTTGGGCATCATGTTCGATAAGGTACTCTTAGATGCTCCGTGTTCAGGAAATTTTTGCATTGATGAGAAGTGGTTCGATAAGCGTACTATTGAAAACCTGAAGGATATTTCCAAGATCCAGAGGAAATTGCTTGATGCCGCATGCGAAGTTTTAAAAAACAACGGTGAGTTGGTATATTCAACCTGCAGCCTTGAGCCAGAGGAGAACGAAATGGTAGTTGATTGGCTGCTGAAGGAACATCCTGAGATGAAGATACAGAAAATAGATTTAAACATCGGTGATTCAGGTATTGTCAATCCTTTTGGTGTCGTATTGGATCCACGGGTGAAGTTTGCTAAACGATTTTGGCCTCATAAGACCGGTACACAGGGATTTTTCATCGCAAAGTTCAGGAAGGAAGAATAATGAAAGATCTCATAAAGAATCTGGAATATTTTTATACTGTTTTTATACATGATATGTCGTTCTTCGGTTCATTCGTCTTCATGTTCTTTGTCTTTGTCTTTCATATTATATTCAAGCAATATGATTTTGCTGTACGGTTCTTGTACGCAGTTCTTGTATTTACTACACTCGAAGTACTGATCAAAAAAATATACAAACATAAGCGTCCTGACTTCAAAGTCTCAAAAATAAATTCTTCATTTGAGAAATTTGAAGAGCAGACCTCATTTCCGAGCGGTCATTCAGGCAAGGCAGCGATGACCACGGTATTGATCAATCAGCAGTACATGATGCCGTACTTGACTTTGTTGTTTGTATGCACGACAATCTTAGTTGGTGTATCGAGAAGACAATTGAAGCGGCACTATTGGACTGATATTGTTGCTGGATATGTTCTTGGTATTATTGTCGGTTTGATGTTCTTATAGAAAAATAAGGTGGACAGTTTTCTGTTTTTCCCGTACAAAAGTACAGTACCGAACAGAACGGAAGCCTTCTTAACTGCGGAGTTCGAAATGGGATCCGGTGGTACCAGGCCCCTATGACCGTCCATGATTTAGGACTTATGGGTGATTTATATAGCTTTCGCTTATAATGCAATTTAAACCGTCTATGGGCCTATTCTTCTTCTTTATCGATTTTATCTCGTATTGCAGAAATGACGAACTCTGATCTTGAACGATAAGCTTTCTTACTCTTCTTCCATGTCTTATCGGCTAGGTCGATTAATTCAGAAGGAACGGATACATTGACGTAATTCTTTGCCATACTGTATGGGTACCGTAATGCTTATATATTCGTTATTGGTACATATACTGTATTGGTACTGTATTTCATTATCTGACTATGACGCGGCATTGTAAAATCTGCAAAGGCATTGTATCACATACCGAAGTAAATTATTCATCTACTCCCTGCAAATGCAACAAACCAACGCTATGATGCTTGGAAAGAAAGAAAAGAGAATCATCTTGGCATTTATTGTATTATATCTGATTGCGATATTGACATTTGCATACCTGCATTAGAGAATATTATTTAACCGTATTCTGAGGCTTTCCTGCGATAAAGGCTTTGATATTATCTATCGTCGTCTGCAATATTCTCATAACTGCTTCGTGTGTGTTGAATGCGTTATGTGGTGTGATGATGACATTCTGATGCTTCAACAATGACTGCATGTGTTTATCTTTCATGTTGTGCTCTTCTTCAACAACATCCAAACCAGCGAAAGAAACGTATTTCTCATCAAGCGCTCTCAATAATGCTTCTGTCTCCACAACACCGCCTCGTGATGTGTTGATCACAACAGCTCCTTTCTTTATTTTCTTGTAATTATTCAGATTAAGCATATGCTTTGTCTGCGGCAACAATGGAACATGGAACATTATGACGTCTGATTTCTGTAATAAGGTATCCAAATCAACATACTGCAATCCGTATTTCTTTACTAATTCATCATTTTTGAAGACATCGAATGCGAGAATGTTCATCTCGAAGCCATGTGCGATGCGTACTGCGTTCTTTCCTATATTTCCTGTCCCGATTATTCCGATTGTCTTCTTGTTGAGATCAAAGCCTCGTAGTCCATGATAATCAAAGACTCCTTTCTTTGTCCGTTCAACAGATTCGACGATCTTTCTTGAGATAGCAAGTAGTAAAGCGAATGAATGTTCTGCGACGGTATTCTCTCCGTAGTGAGGCACAGTAGAAACTACAACGCCTTTCTTTTTAGCTTCAACGATATCAATATGGTCGAAGCCGGTTGATTGTGTCGCGATCATCTTTACTTTTTTAAGTTTATCAAAATCTTTCTTATCGAGTTTTGAATTCACGAATATAGAGACGATATCAGAATCTTTCGCTTTTTCAGCATCAAACTTTTCTTTGCTTAATGCTAACTCATTCCCTGCAAGTTGTTTCTTGATATGACTCTCTTCCCAGCCTTCAAGCTCGAAGAAACTAATCTTCATCTCTTCCTCGCGATCTGCACGATGACGCCGTAGACAGGATAATGGAATATCCTTTCCAGAACAACTCTATTGTCGAGCAACGCATTCAATTTCTTCTTTGTGTAGAATGTCTGCTCTGTCCATGGCCAGAACCTTCGTAATAACTTAGGTCTTGTGATCACATACCATGGTTTGTGATACGACCACAATCCAGGAACAATCGTTATCACACGTCCGCCTTTCTTTGCGACTCGTATCTTCTCGCTCATGATGCCTTCAGGATGGTCAAAATGCTCTAATAACCCCTGGCTCCAAACAATATCAAACGTACCGCTCTTGAACGGCATCTTGAAGCAGTCTCCTTTGACGAATTCAGCGTTAGAAACACCAAGTCTCTTCGCTTTCTGTCTTGATATCTTCAAAGCTTCATCAGAGATATCCAATCCATACACTTTCTTGATCTTCGGGGCGATATAGAGTGTAGTTGTGCTGGAACCGCAGCCAACTTCTAATAATGTAGTATTCTTACTCACATATTTCTTGAACACTTTCTTGTATAAAGAAACAGTAAATACATCACGCATGTAGTTCAGCATGCGGATCATCAAGTTCTGAGAACTCCATACGCTGTCCCATTCTTTCGCTTTTGCTTTCATGTTACGATTGATTTCAGATAATGATACACGACCTTGCTGCTCATCTTTGATTCGCCCTTGCTCCGCAAGCCAAAGTCATATTCGATGTCTATTGTCTTAATCCCGTTCATATTTTTAAGGATATCGAATAATATTTTGTATCCTTTCATCTGGAATGTTTTTTGATGTTTCCGGATAATCAGCTGTGCTGTCTTTGTCTGCATGCCGAAATAACCAGACAGGATATCTTTCGAATAGACGCCTTGTAGGCGTAACCTCATGTTACCGAAAAAGGTCATGAGTTTCGAACCCATCTTTCGGTGCCATGCCCATGGCACTAAAACTTTTCTTCGTACACCGACAACAATCTCATTTCCTGCTTCCAATGCTTTTGCGATCTCTTTTATCTTCTCAGGCGGATGCTGCAGGTCACCATCCATGACGATGAAGTAGTGTGTTCTGGTATGCATGATACCGTCAACAATACTTGCGGTCAGACCTTTGATCTTTTCTTTTGACCGATCAAGGAACATCACGTGTTTATAGTTCAAAGCGATCTCTTTTGTCCTGTCTCTTGATCCATCATCAGAAACAATGATGTGGATAGTTGGGTATTGCGCTCTCAATAATTTCAGCAAGATGCCGATATTTTTCTCTTCATTTAATGTAGGAATAATGACGGTAAATCTGCTGTACACCTTGGTAACCCCTCAGTACAGAAAGGATGCGCTTTATTTATAAATGTGTTGTCAGAAGCTTTATAAGGCTTTTAGCATACTTTTAGTCTAAAGACAATGAAGAACAAACACATTATCTACGTACTCTTGCTTGCCTTTTTCGTACGCATCTGGGGAGTTACGCAGACCATCTTCGGTGATGAATTCAGCTTCCTCGAAAATGTCAGGACCATGGGCTCATACGGATTGAACCCGGTCACGGTAAGTTCATTGCTTGCTCCCTGGTTGCATTGGATTGAAGCGCACTTATTTGGTTTGAGCCCTGTTGTGTTCAAAATGTTTGCAGTATTGTTCGGCACGCTGACAATCTATCTGACATATCTGCTCACAAAGAATTTGTTTGATGAACGAACTGCTTTGATCGCCGCATTTTTGATGGCAGTCAGTTCGTATCATATCTTCAATTCAACCATCGTCGGTTCTGATGAACCGCATCTCTTGTTATTGTTTACTGCTGCTACGTATTTCTTTGTACGATTCCTTGATGAGAGGAAAAAGAAATTCTTCTGGTTGACCAGCATAATGTTCGGTCTTGGATTATTGTTGAAACAGAGCGGATTGTTTATCTTGCCGGTACTATTCTTCTATGAATGGTTCAAGACAAAGAAGTTCTGGAATTCAGTGAAACATGCATCCATTCTATTGCTTATCGGTTTAGTATTCTTCTCTATCTATCCAATATTATCCTTCCTTGCCCATGAACCGAATGTACTGTTGGGGTTAGAACATACATTGAACAAGGTCAAGGGTGGCAGCTTTGATATTGGCATCTTAGCGATACAATATCTATTATCCTTCATCTGGATGGGACCGTTATTGATCGCATGCATCTACTTATCGTTTTCAAGATGGAAAAAACATCCACTGCCAAGCTTTTGGGTGTGGACCTTATTTTTCATTTACACGTTTGTCGATCGGGAGACGACAAAGCCATTGGATAGATATTTTACAATCCTTATCGTTCCGTTGTGTATCATCGGTGCAAAATGGATCGCTGACTTTAAATTTAGCAAGAAAGAGTTCAAGAAGATCGCAGCATGGCTCGTGCTCGGTGTATTGTTCTTCTTTTATCTCAATAATCTTTCAGGAGACTATCTTTCATTCTATCCAAAGGAGGCGTATCTGCAGAAAGCAGCCAATCTTGATTTCAATTTCTTCATCCCAATCTCGGGAGGTTCAGGACCAATTGGCTTTTATCTGCATGCATTGTTCTTGATGATATCCTTTGCTGCATGTCTCTTGTTGTTCATCAGTACGCTACTCAGATGGAAGCACACTCGTCTCTGTCTTATTGCATTCTTGGGACTTGCCTTGGCGTATAATGTTGTTTTGACGAGCGAACATCTTTTCTCTGTCTCGAACCCGAGCGTCGATAAGGTCAACAAAGAACTTATCAGTTATGCGTTAGAAAATAAATTGCATGATCCTGTCTTCTTCTTCAGGAATCCGTCGATGTATTATTACCTTGGCTCGAATTACAGCAAGCCGTACAGAGATATGACGCTCCTTGACTATTATGTCTTTGATAGAATTAATATCAGTCAGAAGATAAAAACAGAAAAGCCAACGATCCTGGTCATCGACTTCCCGAAAATAAACAGAGACTCATTGTTCTGGAAAACACTGCAGGATTGTAAGACACAGCAAGAATTCTCAGATAAAGGTCTCACGATCGGCTATGTGTTTGCCTGTTACTGAAGATATCACGCTTCAGGTAGATGAAACTAATGACGGTGAAGAGTATCGCTGCTGACAGTCGTGCGATAATCGCTCCCTGTAATGTCCTTGTGAACCAAATAATGCTTGCCAACAGAGCAGCATTTACAATGAAAAATCCATTATAGAAGTAGAAGTATTCTTTGATTCGTTTCTGGGCAAGAAGCCAATTGCCGAATGTCTTCCATACGAAACTGAATGGTAGGATGATGGCGTATGCCTGTGCCAAACCTATTGCTGAGATATATTCCTTACCATAAAGGAGCTTGATCGCGAACGGAATGCCGATGATTGTTGCTGTCACGATCGCGATGAAAGAGACAATAAGCCACGGTCTCAGGACCTTCGAAATGATCTTTTCTTCAGGTAATGTCACGAACTTTTTGAATGCTACGGTATGCATGAGATTTATGAATCCATCGATCGTGTCTGGTATGATGATGGCGATGACATAGACAGCTAATGCTTCGACACCGATCAATGCAGGGATTATCAATCTATCGAAGGTGAGTAGTGCTTTCGGGATGATATTGATCCATGTTATCTCGTGACCGTACTTTCTTGCTTCTCCATCGATGCCGCCCTTCAATAGATTTTTCTTTTTGAATTGCGCATAATTAAATACGTTGATGAGGATCAATGATACATAGTACAGAAGGACTACGAATATGAATTCTGGCTTGATGAGGAGGATAGCGACCACCGCGACGACTGACACTATTTTTTCAATGATGAGATAATAGTTCGCAAGCCTAAAGTTCCCCTTCGCCGCGAAGAATGAGTTGATAAGTGTATTCCAATACAGGAACGGAAATGCGATAGCCGTGATAAGGAATGCGAGTGCGAATGGTCCATCTCCTTTCAAAAATTGGAAATAACATGCAGTCAATATCAAACCAGTAGTTCCTAGCAGGCTCCATTTCAATTTCTGCTTGAAGACAGGGAAGAATGTCTTTTCCTGTCCTCTGCTGACAGCAAGCATCAATGCGGTGTTCGCTCCCGGTAGATATGTCGCTCCCAATGTACCTGCGATCGCCAATATTAATTGATATTTACCAAGCAATGCCTTGGTTCCGAGATGGGTGAAGGCGATTGAAAGGATCATGCCTGACAGCATGAACATGACCTGAGCAAAAAACATCCATGCGCCGCCTTTGAAGAAATACACGTTATCGATGCCTGTGATCTTCTGGGTCTTTATGAGGAAATTGTATGCATGTCCTCTGATCCTGTGGAGGTATTCTCGTGCGGAACTTACCATTACATATCTTCGTTAAATATGCCTTTTAAAGCTTTATGCATCTTTGCTGGCATAGCTTTAAAAAAGAGCAGTTGTATTGTGGAGTCATGGAAAAATTCACAGTACTTGCCATTATTCCTGCACGAGGAGGCTCGAAAGGAGTGCCACGAAAGAATATCAAGCTCTTGGCAGGAAAGCCACTTATTGCGTACACAATCGAAGCAGCGAAGAAATCAAACTATATCACTCGAATCATCGTCTCTACTGATGATCCTGAAATAGCAGAAGTCGCAAAAATACACGGAGCAGAAGTGCCTTTCTTAAGGCCTAAAGACATCTCTGGTGATCTGGCGACTGATGTAGAATTCTTGACTCACACACTTGACTTTCTTAAAGAGAAAGAATCGTATGAGCCGGATATTATCTTAAGACTACCACCAACTTCGCCGTTGCGAACAGCTGCTCATATCGATGAAGGAATCAAAGTCCTTATCAATGATCCACAAGCTGATGCAGTTCGTCCAATCACTGAAGTTCCAAAACATCCATATAAGATGTGGAAGGTCGAAGGAAAATATCTTGAACCATTCCTTCCGAAGTCATTCACACAGATGGATGAACCGTATAATCTACCGCGGCAGATGCTTCCGAAAGTCTACGTCCATACTGGTGCCATGGACATCATGCGTTTACGAACAATCCGGGACATGAAGTCAACATCAGGAAATAAACTTGCCTATTTCTTCATGAAAGCCGAGGATTCTATCAACATTGATTCTCATGTTGATTTCATGATGGCTGAATTTATTATGAAAGAACAAAGAATACATAAGAACTATGATTAAAATACTCGTACTTGATTTTGATGGCGTTGTAACTCCTCGATCTGAATTCTTCAAGCAGGAAGCATGGAGAGATGTTTTCTCTTCTTATGGAAAGAGAGCAGAAAAGCCATTCCTCGAGGCTGAGAAGAAGTACGGCGGCGGAAGAGGCGGAGATAGATTCGATATTCTTCAGGAGACATATAAACTTCTCGGAGAACCTTCTGATAAGATCGCTGAACTTGTAAAATTAGGATCAGAGATATTTGACAAGTATGTGCAGAAGAAGATTCTTGAAGCGGGAATTAACTCAAATTCCAAAAAAACACTCGAAAGCCTTTCTCATAAAGTGCCGATCTATCTCAATTCAGCAACACCAGTAGAATCTCTTGCAAGATCTGTCAAAGCTCTCGGTATCGAATCGTGTTTCAAGGCATCACTTGGAAGTCCAAAGAGCAAGGTTGAGAACTTCAAATATGTCAGTCAGAAAGAAAATACAACACCGCAGGAAATACTCTTTGTCGGTGATGGTGACAGCGACTACCGGGCTGCCCTGGAGTTCGGATGCAAATTCATCGGGTTTGCTAATGATTGGAACAAATGGGATAAAAAATCATTTCCACTCATCAGAAATCTGAATGAAATAGGTAAGTATCTCTAGTGCGTTAGTTTTATAAATAAACAAAGGAACGTTTTATCATGGTTAATGTCAAGATATATGGCGCTGGTTCTATTGGAAATCACCTGGCTCATGCCTCAAGAACTATGGGTTGGGATGTCACGATCTGCGATTTAGACCCGAAAGCACTTGATCGAACCAAGAATGAGATCTATCCGCAACGATACGGTGCATGGGATTCCAATATAAAGTTACAAACTGTTTCAGAAGCCCCGATACATGGGTTTGATATCGTGTTGATCGGAACACCTCCTCATGTTCATCTTGATTTGGCGATGAGCGTTCTGAAGAATGAGAAACCCAAGATATTGCAGATTGAAAAACCATTGTGTACACCAACGCTAGAAAAGGCACAGGAATTCTATGAGCTAGCCAAACAATCAAACACAACAGTTCTTGTCGGCTATAACCATGCTGTCGGTAAAAATACAGAAGAAGCTGAAAGAATACTGAACAAACATCCGATTGGAAAATATCTGACAATACATGCTGCGACCCAGGAGTACTGGGGCGGCATATTCAAAGCACATCCGTGGCTTTCTGGACCTCAAGATACGTATCTTGGTTATTATCTGAAGGGTGGCGGAGCAAGCGGAGAACATTCTCATGCGATGAATATATGGCAGCACTTTGCACATTTCTTGAATCTGGGTAGAATTGTGGAAGTTACTGCATCGATGGACATGATCAAAGAAGGCAAAGCAGAATATGACCGAATATGCAATCTATCTGTCAAAACAGATAAAGGATTCTATGGCACGATTGTCCAGGATGTAATTACGGAGCCAGTAAAGAAATTCGTAAGAATACAAGGAGAGAATGGTTTTCTTGAATGGCATGTTAGTTATGATTCAAACGGAGATGCTCTCTTGTTCCAACCGAAAGGAAAATCAATGGAAACGATCCACATTCCAAAAAAAAGACCCGATGATTTCAAGAGAGAAGTTGAGCATTTCGATGCTATTCTGAAGGGAAGGGTGAAGCCACATGATTCTCCTGTATCTATTGAACGAGGAATGGATACCATGATGCTGCTCGCCGCTGCGCATCTTTCACATCAACAGAAAAGAACAATGAAGATTGATTATTCTAAGGGTTATACGCTAGATGCGATCAAACCGGCCTAAACCTTTCTCTTATAGATCCAACCGAGATCACCATTGCCTGCCTTGATGGTATACACCAGTCGATAATGATCTAGATTGACTTTCACCGGGTCGGTAAGATCATACTGATAGTAGCGGTGATTGATCATGTAATACAACGGTTCTCCTGAATACTGTTTGCCAATGAGATTATATGGCTTCAGATCGCTCCTGAAACCGCCAAAGTCATGGTCAGGATTCCACTTCGCACCTATCTCCGCTCCCAACTCTGCATTATCGTTGAACCATTGGACGGCTTCTCGTTTTCCTTCTGCGTACCAGTCAAACTCCAATAGATTCCCATCAGCAACTTTTTTCGGCCCGCCGATAAGACTATTGTAGTAATCCAAGTAATAAGGATGTATCCATGCACTTAATGCAATCAAGTAGATCAACAGAACCGCAGCTCCGTATAATATCTTCTTCGGTGTCTTCAATAGATGTTCCAATCCCTGTGCAGCAAGGATGGCCAATGGCGGATAGATCATCGTCAAGGTCCGCATACCGTCATGTTTCACCGGCTGGAAACTCCATAATACCAAAGGAACAAGGAACCAGAAGAGTACGAATGAATTCCAGAAACTTTTGTGTTTGTACTGGTGATGCAATGAAATGACGAATAAGAATAAAATCAACAGGGGTGTTGTATACAGGAAATAGGTGAAGAAGTACAAATGATTCGTCTCAGCGCCGAGCATAGAGCCAAACCACGGTTCTACTCCTAATCCGCCATTCCAGATACTGTTTCCTTGCGCCAATCTCGCAAACGGGGCTGACCAAAGCCATGGCCAGACTAAATATACCACCAAGAATGCTATGACTGGTACAAAGAATAGTTTCCAGTACCATAATTCCTTGAACGCATGCTTTGCTGCAGCGCTTGAATCACGAGTTTTATGATATATCGCTCTTGTCGAGTGCCATATTCCTGGTCCTTTCCAGATCAAGAACATCACAATATAGAACGGTAATACTAATGCAGTATTAAATTTTGTAGCGATAGCAAGTCCTGTCACCACACCGAGAATCTTCCACCATTTCCAGTTGTCATATTTGATGGCCAATGCAAAGAATAATACTGCCATGGTGTAAAAGAATGAAGAGGGTGCTTCAAGTGAAGCGATTTTATGATATGCGATGAAATTCGGAAGAAATGCAAGGATACCGCCTGCGATAATTCCTGTTGATCTGTTGAGAAACAGCATGCAGAACAAATACACGATCACAATAGTCAATCCACCCATCAAGACGCTTGCATACCGTGCTGGATTATATGCCTGTCCTGAAATAGTATTCGGTTGCAGATATCCATGTATCAGTGCATCAGTATCTTGCTGACTTAATTTCGAAAGAGAAGGATAGTAAAAGAGCGCATGGATGTATTTTCCGATCGGCGGATGTTCGCTGAAAAAACTCCAGCGCTGTTCGCTAAAGTCAAGATGCTTGAATGCTTCTGCTGTATTTGCCGCTAACCTGAAGTAATTGTATTCATCGAAGGTGCCGCCTGCTCCATTCAGATCATACAGTCGTACACCGACGGTGACAATAAAGAGAATCGCAATGATGATCGCATCTGTTTTCTTGATGGTGAATCTCATTATCATATACAAGAGGTGACTTCTTTATAAAACTATACTGGCTCATTAACAGGCTTTATAGCCTCTATAAACGTTATTATGATGCTTAATTTTATAAATAACCGTCTTCTTTAATTTATAAGGGGGCACATGAAAGATCTAACAATAGTGATTCCTTCAAGGAACGATGAAACACGTCTTACGCCTACAGTCAAGGCTTTCTCAAATTACTTTCCGGAAGCGCAGATATTCATAGTCACAAACAATTGCATAGATAGGACTGAAGAGGTCGCTGCAGATCTTGCGAAGAAGATGCACAATGTTCACTTTTTCTCGACACCAGGAACAGGCAAAGGAAGGGCAGTCCATGCCGGGTTATTGAAGGCGAAGACAAAATATGCAGGCTTTGTCGATTCAGACATGGCGATCACGCCGAAAGAATATGCGAAATTACTTCCCCATCTGAAAAATAACGAGTGTGTCATCGCTTCACGCTGGCTTCCTGAATCTCAAATGACAAAACGGGAACCTTTGAAGACACAGATAGCAAGCAGAGGACTGAATCTCGTGGTTCGTATGCTGTTTGGCATCGACATCAAAGATTCACAGTGCGGTGCAAAGGTGTTCCATACTGATTTCATCAAGAAGGTCGTCAAAAAATGTGTTGTCAAAGACATCACGTTCGACGTTGAACTGCTATGGCGAGTTAAGAATGCAGGCGGAACAATAAAAGAAGTCCCTATTGTCTGGCACCATGATGATTCTGATTCAAAGACGAGAGTTATCAAAAATAGCTGGCTCATGCTGAAAGGCATGGCACGCATGGTGATGCACAAATGAACATCGCGGTCATCGGCACTGGTTTGATGGGCAAGAAGCGCGCAGAAGCTGCTGTGCAGGCAGGATTGAAAGTAAAATATGTCTCTGATCTGAATGAATCATTGGCGAAAGAACTCGCAGCTTTGTATAATGCAACAGTCCTTCCTTGGAAAGAATGCGTTAAATCTGATGTCGATATTGTTTTTGTATGCACGACGCATTCAACACTTCATGAGATCACTCTCGCAGCGATCAAGACAGGAAAGCACGTTCTTGTAGAGAAGCCAGCAGGCAGTTCTGTGAAAGAACTGCAAGAATTAGTCGATGCTCAGAAACAATCTTCAAAATTCGTCAAGGTCGGTTACAATCATCGATTCCACCCGATGATCGCGAAGGCGAAAGAATTAGCAAATAAGAATTTCTTCGGGAAATTACTCTATGTGACTGGTGAATACGGTCACGGCGGAAGATCAGGCATGGAAAACGAATGGCGCTGCAATAAATCCTTAGGAAAAGGCGGAGAGTTGCTTGATCAGGGTTCTCATCTCATTGACTTGTATAAATGGTTCTTCGGGAATCCTGTTGAAGTGAAAGCAGATATTGCCACATACGCATGGAAGAGCAAGGACCCGGTCGAAGACAATGCATTTTTGATTATGAAAAACAAAACAGGCAACGTAGGACAGTTTCATGTGAGCTGGACAATGTGGAAGAATTTCTTCCAGATGAAACTGACTGGAGAGAAGAGTGCTGCGTTCATCTCTGGCTTAGGAAGAAGCTACGGTCCTGAAAAGATCACCGTATATTCGAAAGATATGGGGAAAGTACTGTTTGAAGAGTCGTATTCTGGCGATGATAACTCATTTACAGATGAAATTAAATACTTCGTGCAGTGTATCAATGATAAGAAACAGCCGGAAGGCAATCTGTATGATGCATTGGAAAATATGAAAGTCATCGAAGAGGTGTACGGACAATGAAGATCGGATTATTAGGCAATTCACATCTTGCGGATGTTTTGAAGGAATTGTTGAGCGCTCATGAAGTCTCGAAGGACATACAAAATACCGAGTACATCATCATTGCCTATGATATTGAAGATAGAAACGGAAAAGTTGATCTGTCTCACTTATCAAAAGGCATAAAAGCAATCAAGAAGGCAAAGAACCGATCGCCAGTGATTGTTTTGAGCCAAGTTCCAGTTGGAACCTGCAGAGATATACAAAAATCAACAAAGCTTCCGGTCATCTACATTCCTGAGAATATCAAGAAGACCAGTGGTGTTGCTGATTTAATCAATACCCCTGTCTTTGTCATGGGATGTGATAACCAGACATTGGCAAAGCAAGTCTCTATGGACTTGTTCAATGACATCAAAGGACAGAAGGCATTTGTCGGTCTAGAGACCGCAGAGATGTGGAAGCATAGTGTCAATGCATATCTTTCTACCATGATTGTTCTCGGTAATTCGCTCGCAAAAGTGTGCAAAGAAGTCAATGCTGATTCCTCTCGCATTATTGAGTTGATGAAATTGGATCCAAGAATAAGTTCGAAAGCTCCTATTAACCCAGGCCCTGCATTCGCCGGCGGAACGCTTTCAAGAGATCTTGTCGCTCTCAGAAAAATTGCAAAAGAGCACAAGATACCGAATCTGTTTGATATCATCTTAAAATACAATGAAAAGGTAGCGAATGATGAAATTAAAAAATAAGGTAGCCATCGTCACCGGCAGCGGACGGGGAATCGGGAAATCAATAGCTGCTGCGCTGGCAAAAGAAGGAGCGAAAGTTGTGCTGTGCTCACGTTCTGAAGCTGAACTTAAAGAGACTGCAAAAGAGATAGGCGCTTCATACTGTGTCGCTGATGTTGCAAAGATCAGTGACGTTAAGAAATTAATCTCTACTACACTAAAAAAATTCAAACAGATCGATATTCTTGTCACCGCGGCAGGCGTCTACGGTCCAAAAGGACTGTTTCACAATCAAAATCTAGAAGAATGGAAGAACGCATTTGAAATAAATATACTTGGGACCATAAACGTTATCCATGAAGCGATTCCGCATATGAAGAAAGGAGTTGTTGTTGCTTTGGCTGGCGCAGGTGTTCCGATGCCATTCCCCCGATTTACTTCTTATTCCACTTCAAAGGCAGCGATTGTGCAGTTTATCTCAACAATATCAAAAGAATATTCAAATATACGATTCAATGCAATAGCGCCGGGCGCAGTAGCGACGAAATTAATAGATGAAGTTGTTCAAGCAGGACCAGAAGTCGTTGGCAAAGAATTTTATGATAAGAATGTCGCATGGAAACAAGGCAAAGGATCAGTATCTCCCGAAGTCGCTGCTGAATTCATCGTCAGATTATGCTCTGATGATTGCAAGATATCTGGAAAGTATCTCAGCGCAGTCTGGGATAAGAACTTGACCGATGTCCCTGAAGATATCTATACCTTGCGAAGAATCGATGGTGTGAAGTACGTAAAGAAAGACTAGTTCACAAGATTAATAAATCGTCCTTTTTTCATATTTACTATGGCTAAAATACCACTTTCTGTGTGCATTGTAGCACGAAATGAAGAGGAAGTCATCGAAGAATGTCTCAGGAATGTCTATGGATGGGCCGATGAGATCATCGTCGTCAATGGCGAGAGTTCTGACCGGACCGCACAGATAGCAAAAAAATACGCAACAGTCTTTACCCGAAAGAACGATCCTTCTCATCATGTCAATAAGAAATGGAGTTTCGATAAAGCGAGGAACAGATGGATTCTTTCGTTAGACGCAGATGAATCACTAGATCCTGAACTGAAAAAAGAGATTGAGCGTGTTGTCAAAGAAGATGGTTACGGCTACAATGGGTTCATGATGCCGCGGAAGCAGATTCTCTATGGCAAACCATTGAAATACGACTGGAAAGGATATCAGTTGCGCTTATACAAGAAAGGAAAAGAGTATTTCAAAGGAGAGAAACTTCACGAATATATCATGATCGATGGCAAAGTCGGTACGTTGAGAGGATATCTGATGCATTTCGGTTGGTGGCGAGGCATGCATGCGTACGTCTATAAGATGAATAATTATACGACCTTTGATGCGCAGAGCATGGTCGACCGCGGAGAATCATATTCATTCGGGACACTGGTCAAGAAGATATTCTCCCAAGGAGTTCAATTGACAAAGAGCAGAATCGTATTTAACCGATTTCCGTATGGCTTGTTCTTCCTGTTCGGCGATATCGCGAATGAATGCATGCTCTTTTTCAAATTCAGGGAATTCAAGAATAATAAGAAGCGG
Organism: uncultured Methanosarcinales archaeon; assembly: GCA_965231065.1. GTDB lineage: Archaea > Nanobdellota > Nanobdellia > Woesearchaeales > UBA10107 > UBA10107. The sequence continues at coordinate 319,544 of OZ246410.1, forward strand.
AATACTGACGACGTCAACAGATACGCCTAATTGTGTTTTAAAGCGAGACCTTGTCCCATGCTGTGATCATATTGTCTTTCTACGACGTTTTCTTCTTCTCGTGCAATCTTTCTCATGCCGAGCAAATCTCTGATCTCATTATCGACACTGTCTCGCAATGCGATGAATTGCTCTGCAGAAAGAGCATCGGTCCTGACGGCGGAATGATATTCACCCGGAACACCTTTGTAATTCGCTACCGTCTTGCTGAAATCATCTTTATTGAGATATAATCCAGGATAATACCATCTGTATCGGTCAGAGAACTTTCCTGTGTTTGGTTTTGCTTCATCGTATACCGGAGCGCCAGGATATGGTTGATGGATGGTCAGGTCAAAGACAAAATCAATTCCCTGCTCTTTGAATTCTCTTCCCGCCTTGAGATTGAACTCTTTGGTTGCCATGACGTCATCATACGTCTCTGTCGGGTGACCAAGCATACAGAGGGCTTTCAATCCGATTCCGTTCTTCAGCAGAACTCTTGCGGCTTGATAGTTCACTTCTGGTGTTGTATGTTTTTTGACATGATATCGAAGAATTCTGTCTGAGCCCGATTCGATACCAGTAAGAATCTCAACAAATCCTGCTTTTTTCATCGCTTCTCCGATGTCAGGATGCTTCGCGAGCAATTCTCCTTTTACAAATCCTCTGAGCTGGAATCCCTTTCCTTCCAGAGCTTTGCAGGCTTCCATAGTTCTTTTGTAGTTGAGGTTGAATTCATCATCGTAGAACATGAAGCTCTCGATACCGTACGTATCACGGATATGGTTTAGTTCTGTAAGGAGCTTTTCAGGACTTAATACGCGCAATTTACCTTCTGCTTTCAGTTGTCTGAACTGAGCGACATCTCTGCCACAGCAGAAGTAACAGTCAAAGGGACAGCCTCGCTGTGTCATGACGTTGGTAGTTGGTTTTCCTTTTAGTGAAAATTTAATTCTTCCATGATCTGTCATGAGATAACTCTTCATGTCGACCATATCTCGTGCAGGCATCGGTAATCTATCTAAATCTTCGTAGATACCGCCATCGATCCATTTGTCTTCGTGATCTTCGAATGCCTTTGCAAGACCATTCTCTTCACCGGAAATGATAAGATCAAACGCTTCTTCCAACGGCTTGAAATTAGGATCGAAGTCATTTAACATTTCTTCCAATTTTTTTGGATTGGTTCGCAACGATGGATCAGCAAAAGTAAAATCCAGTGTTTTATTCTTTCTCAAGCTTGCAACAATAGAAGGGTGCGGACCGCCTATAACGATCTTTGATTTTGTTCCTGCTTTGCGTAAATCCTTTGCTAGTTCATATGCGAATGGAAACTGAGGGGAAGTTGCGGTGAATCCGATGAGATCATAATCTCTGCTCTTTGCTTCATCAAGAGTTATTTTTTGATAGTTAGGTATCGCAGCGAGATCAAGAAGTCGCACGTTATGACCATCTTCACGCGCAACTGAAGCTATGCTTAGTAATCCTAATGGCGGAAATACACGTTCATCTTCCAAGAATGGAGAAGGCGGGTTAATAAGAAGAATGTTCTTACTTGTAACTTTCTTTCTATCTAAAACACCAGCTAAAGCCATGTATGTATTCGATAATAAGATATTAATAAACCTTGCTGTGTTAAAATAGCGTTATAGGGCTTATTGGGCTATTTTAGCTTTAAATTGTCCATAAACTATAAATATCACCTGAGTTTGTCATCGTCAGGTAATCATCATGACTTTAGAACAAAAAGTAACTGTTTTTTGCACCGATATGGGTCCGGCAAATGCTCTTATTCCGGTAGTCAAAGCTTTACAGAAAGAACTTCCGGTCTCTGTCTATGCTGATTCTGAAGGCAAGGGCAAAGATGCCTTTGAAAAAGCGAAACTTAATTTTGATGTTGTCGACCGGTCAAGACCAATTCCTTTAGAAAGCAAAATAGTTCTTACCGGAACAACTCCAATCATGTATGATCAAAAGACTCCAACTCACTGGGGCAGAGAATCAGAAACATGGGCTTTGGCAAGCCAAAAAGGAATAAAGAGTATCGCACTATTGGATAAATATAACAAATCAGAAAGCAGAGGAAGATTTTTAAGACTCACCACAAATGAACTTGTCTTTCCAGGGGTTGTTGCAGTTCCAAACAGCATCTCGGCTGTCTCTCTATTCAAAGAATTCTTAGATTATGATCTCGGTATACAAGTGACCGGCAATCCCTATTTCGATGATATTCCGAACAAAAAAGCAAACGCAAAAAGACCATATACAGATAGTAAGGCGAAGATCATCCCTGTTCTCTTGAGCTCAGAGAAATACATGAGAAGTAATGGCACCAGCAATATATCTTTGCTTGAGATTGCAGCTGAAGCAGTTGAGGGAGAAAACGCTTTACTCGTTGTGAAAGCTCATCCAAAAGATTCACCACAGGAATTGCATGAGTATGAGCATTTCCTAAGAATACATCACGGTAATTTTGACTGTCCCGGATCTTCTGAGGATCTTGTCCTCTCTCTAAGAGATGATGAATTCTGCATCGGTACGAATAGTTCGTTGCTAGAAGTAGCTACCTTGGCCGATATCCACGGATTAAGCATATGGCCAGTCTCAAATACTGATGATTCATACAAAGGAATGGTTCCGTATGCTCATTCAAAGGAAGAAGGAATAAAGTTAATCAGGAGCGCATTGCAAGATCGAGATTTCCGTGATAGATGGGAATCAAACAGAAGGAGTTATATTGTCGACGGAAAAGCGACAGAAAGGGTAGTAAATCTGGTAAAGGAATACATCAAATAATCACAATCGTTTCAAATATGTCTTTCTGTCATCGGGATTGCCGCTGAATATCGCAGGATCAGTATACACAGAACCGCCCTTCTCATACTTCGTGGAAACTTCTTCTATGACTGCTCCCGTCTCTGTCGAAAAACTGTGCTTCTGTCCTGGTTCGATCAATAACTTATCTCCCGGGTGCAGTCGTCTTCGTGTGCCATCGATAACCATATCGACTACACCATACAATATCTGGAATGATTCTTCTTTCTTTTGATGGTAATGTTCTGGATGCATCTGGCCTGGCAATTGTATCAGTAATTTCTTGCAGTAATCCCGGTTCATGCAGTTGATCATGATCAACCCTGTCTTTAGCATATTTCTGATGCCATAGTGATGTGATAGTTCTGCTTCGTAATCATTTCCAAGCGGTATCCGCGCCGCACGCAAGAGACTTTTCGCTTCTTGTATTGCGTATGCCCGTATCTCTTCTGGAAGAATTTCGCTTTCAACGGCATCGACTGGCTTATTTTTCTGGTAATCATGATTTGCAATGATATTTTCTCTGAAGTCACCGCTTGATAACTGTCCTTTCTGCCGAGGCATCGCGAAGAATACATCATCTCGCTTGATTGGAGAGCCTTTCTTTACATCTGATTTCACATATACGCCTCGTTCTAATGAGCGTAATGATTCAAGCTCATCTTCGGGATGAGGTGCTCTTCTATTTGGAAGATGACCGCAGGTCTGCCGTGCTTTTACTGCTGATTTCATCCATGCATCCAATCGTTCTTTTGTTGATGAATAGGCGTTCAATTTGACAGTCTCTGTCTCCTTTCCGACATGTCGTTCCAATAACTGAGCTCCTTTCGCGATCGCCATCTGTACTGCTGATGTATCGTTCGGATCTTCATGTGTTGAGAAACCAACAGGTACGTTATATCGGTGCCGTAAGAAATCAATCTGATTCAGTTGTAATTTATCATTTGGTGTCGGATACAGTGCGACACAATGCATCAGTGCGAAATCTTTTCCATTGCTTTCGAAAAGATGAGCGACATAATCGATGTCTTTCATGCTCGCACCTGCTGTTGAACAGACGATTGGTCTTTGCGCTTTTGCAACCCGTTGCAATAATGGCTTATCTCGTGCTGAACAGCTTGCGATCTTGATGATGTCAAAACCATGTCTCTCGATAACATCCACGGAATTTTCATCAAACGGAGTACATGCAGTCAGTAATCCTAATTTTCTTGCTTCTTTGATGAGAATCTCGAATTCTTCCCACTTTAATCTGGTGCTCATGAAGCGAGGGATGTGCTTGTTTGTCTTGTCGTTGACAAAATCAGGATGTACGAATGTATCTAGATCACGATATTGGAATTTGATAGCGACTTTCGCATTATTCGCTTTCGCGACCTCGGCGACTTCTCTGATGATGTTAAGGCCATGCTCGACGCTACCTTGATGATTATTAGCCATATCAAGAATGAATAGGTCCTTGAATATAGGATTCCAACCTTTTTCTTCGAAGTTTTCAACCATCTAAACCCTTATCTTTTCTGACAATTCAACTATTTATAAAGTTTATACATGATAAGTCGGAAGTCGTCATCATACGATGACTACTTTGATGAAATTATTTCTTTTACAATACGTTCTGCAGTCTTGCCATCCGTGGGACCGACAATCATCTTGAGAAGCTCTTTTCTTCCAAGAGCGTACTTTTTTGGATTTGAAAGTCCTTCTTTCACTTCTTGCAGCAATTCTCCAGTTGTCTGTGCGAATGGAGATGCTTTGTATTCACGAATATATCGTAAATGATCGAAGTCACAATGTGATCGTAGACTTTCAAGATACGGACGTGGAGGATTATCAAAATATACATTCACTGATGGTGTATCAAAACATGCTGCATCCAATGTCGAACTACCGCCTGGTGTTATCACTACTGATGAGAATTTCATCAAAGAACCCATGAAGAGATGGTCATCCCAATTCGGGTTCCAACTCTTCGGCGGTTCTTTTCCTGTGAGATACCATTCAGGATAATTCATACGGACGTGTTTGTGTTTTTCGAAATTGTGATATTGTTTCCAATTTTTGACGCCAGGATGCGGTCTGATAACGACGATGGTATTGCTCGGTAGTTGTTTTGAATCGATGCCATTCAGTATCGTATCGACGATGACTTTCTCATTCTCTGTCGTCAGCCCCATGACATTCTGCGGTATGCCACCCACGTAGGTGATGACTGTCGCATCTGCAGGAATCTTCAGTCGTTTGTATAGCTCTTCTTTTGAGGGAACCTCATTCTTGAAGTACGGATCGAACTGTGGAGCACCGACTGCATGCACAATTTTCTTCGGAATGTGATGTATGTGTGTACATTCTTCGATCTGCTTTGGAGCCCACACTAAAAACAAGTCCGGCATATACATCGGCACTCCTTTCGAAGTGAGATTATCCCAACTTCTGATAAAGGTGATGACCGGAATCTTATTCATCAATGCATATTCAACATACGGCATATGGTCAAGCGTTATCATGTTGGTGGAAAACACTTTTTCGATGTCGTATTTCTTGAACAAATCACGTACTGCAGTTTTCTTTGTCATCCATGAGAGCGATCTGAGGAAACTTTGTAGTGCTTCTGATTTCAGCATCAATGCAAGTGTTCTTCGTGAATAATATCTGAATGGATTCTTTTGGATATCGCGATCGCGTTTTATCTTGAGACTCGATGTATTGACTCCTGGATATGCCGCAGAAGGGTAGATTGTCCGTGTCATACGAATGTGATCTATGGTGTCTTCATAAGTAGAAGGCTTGTACACGATTTCTAAATGTAGTCTCGGAAATTTCTTCTTCAGAAAATCAACCATCCAGTCAGCGCAGACAAGAACTACCTCTGTTTTTTCAAGAAGTTTCTCAAGAACACCGGCATTGATGATATCTCTGTAAGCAGCTCCCTCTGTGCATATGACGAGTGTTTTACCCCTTTTTACCATTGTTATAGAAGCCTCTGTTTCATTTATTAAGTTAATGGATGATTCATTCAGCGCTTGGTTATCAGATAGATCCTGTTGTCTGCCAAGAGATCAGTATGCGGGATGTTGAACCGTATTAGAGGGAATTTGACAGGATACTTTACTAATTGTATCTCTGCGTTATTTCCGAAGTTTGCATACACCAATTTCTCTAGTAATGCGTCGGTGATGTTCTGCAGATGATCATTTTTCTTCGTCACTAGTAAATTGTCGCCAGTGAATAAGAAAGATATTCTTCTTCTCAGATTTGAGATATTTGGTATCGTCATCAGGAACCATCCCTTTGGTTTCAATACTCTGTTGATCTCTTTCAATGCTGATGCAATATTCTCAAGATGTTCGATGACTTCGATCGCAACAACACCGTCGACACTCTTATTTTTGAATGGAAGCGGTTCTCTTGAAAGATCGCATTGTTTGAATTTCTTCTTCAGTTCAGGATATGCAAGATAGTTGCCGATGTCGACACAATTGATATCATTGAACCCCTGATCGAGCATCCATTTTGAGAAGTGACCGCCGCCAACACCAACCTCGACAATCTTGCTCGTGTTTGGTATTGAATTGATAAATTTCTGGATGACCTTGAGCTGATTTGGACGCAGGCAGATCTCATGCTGATAGGCCATACTTTTCTCTTTTCTGTAGTTCTTTATTTTTTCATATGATATGTATTTGACCATTTATGCTCTCTTCTCTGTCAATCGTCTGTCGAGCAGCCATTTATTCTCCAATAAATATTTTACCGTGAGTTCAACTCCCTGCCTTATTGTTTTTTCTGACTTCCATCCTCTCTTCTTAAGTTTGGAACAGTCAAGGAATATGAACGGGCTGTCGCCGACCCATCCGCGTTCTCCGCCTGAATAAACTCTTTTTGGATTGACGTTGAGTGCTTTACAAATTGTATCTAATGATTCGTTAACACTGATGTATTCATCAGGACCAAGATTGAATATATTGACTTTATTTTCCTGTGTTGTTAAGATATTCCATATGGCTTTTACACAGTCTCCGATGTACAAGTAAGCTTTTCTTTGTTTACCATCCCCAAGCACTTTAATTTCATTTGGATTTTTCAATAAGCTTGCGACAAAATCATAGACGTGACCATGACTGTACCGTTCTCCTAATATCGAGACGAATCTGAAGATGTACGCCTTCATGCCGAATCCTTCGGCGTATGCTGTGATGATCCCTTCGCTGGCGACTTTATTCGCTGCGTATAAGCTTGTCTGAGTAGGGAATGGACATGTTTCGGGAGTGGGGAATACATTCGGTTCTCCATAGACTGATCCTGTACTTGAGAACGCGAATTTTTTTACACCGGCCCGTCTTGATGCCTCAAGGACGTTGTAGGTGACGATTGTTCCCTGTTCGATATCTTTTCTGGTATTCTGCAGTCCGAATCTGACATCAGCATTTGATGCGAGATGGATCACGATGTCCGGCTTTACTTCCATCAATACTTTTTCAGTCTTATCAAAATCGAATAGATCGACCTCATGCAGCTTGAAGTTATTGTGCTGCAGTGCATTCTTCAGGAATTCTTTCTGTCCTGTAATAAAATTATCCGCGCCTACGACGGTCTGGCCATTATTCAGTAAGAAATCACAGAGATTGCTTCCGATGAATCCTGCTGCGCCAGTGACCAGTATCTTCATAACCTGAATCCTGCTTTTGTTGCGTCGTTGTAGAACATCTTCACCGTGTCAAGAGAGAAATCTTTCAGATCTTTCCCAAAACTTTCCATCTTCTTGATCAAATCATCAGTGACTGTGATGATGTGGCAGCCGCATTCCTCTGCCTGGATGATATTGTAAGCCTCTCGTGAAGATGCCCATAATATCTTTGTATTTGGCTGATCCTTGAAAAGATCCACTGCATATTTCATGATCGGCACCGGATCCTGTCCTGCGTCAGCGATTCTTCCTGCGAAGACAGAGATGATGACATCATCAATTGAACGGATGACTTTCTTTAGACCATCGATCTGCTCTTTGGTAAAGACAGCCGTAACATTCAACTTAACACCTTCTTTCAACAATTCTTCTATGAGTGGTATCGCAGAATATCCTTTGGTGTTTGTGATAGGAATTTTGACATTGACATATTCTCCCCACGTAGCGATCTTCGCCGCTTGCCGCTTCATCTCAGGGAATTCATCTGAGAAGACTTCAAATGAGATCGGTCTGTTCGGAATCGCAGAGACAATATCTTTTGCAAATGCCTCGTAATCCTTGATCCCTGCCTTTGCCATCAATGTAGGGTTGGTGGTAAATCCTTTTACCAAGCCTTCTTTGTATCTGTTGACCATATCGACTTTATTCGCTCCGTCTGCGTAGACGTGTATGTTTAGTTTTTTGTTCATGGTGTATTCCTCCTCATATGAATAATGATTGTGCTTCTCTCAGATCTTTCTTTGTGTAATCTGGTTTGATGTTCTGGTAATCTTTCTCTTCTTTCCTGCCTGAACCGCCGCCTGAAGTCAATAAAACGGTTTTTACTCCTGCATTCTTACCGCAGGCGATGTCAGTCGGTGAATCGCCGATCATCCATGATTGTGAAGCGTCGACATTGTTTTCCGCAATTGCTTTTAGTAGCAACCCCGGTTTTGGTTTTCTGCAGTCGCAGTCGATCTTGAGTTCTTTTACTTCGCCTGCGAATCCTTTTTCAGGGTGATGCGGGCAGAGATAGACTTTATCGATAGTCGCTCCTTTTGCTTCTAGGAGATTTTCTAATTTCTTATTGATGGTATCCATTTCCTCAAAGGTACAAAATCCTTTCGCAACACAAGGCTGATTTGTGACGACGTACGTCTTGTAACCAGCTTCCCTGATCTTTCTGATGGCTTCTCCAGCACCGCTGATCAATTCAAGTTGTTCTGGTTTTATGACGTCTCCGACATTCACATTTATCGTGCCATCCCTATCTAAGAATACGGCCCTGTTTTTCTCGAATATATCTGTCTTGCCGGCTATTTCTTTTAGGAATTGTTCATATTTCTCGATCTTTCCTATTTCTCTGAAGAACTCATTGGTGACATAGCCATATATGCCTGAATTGCTCTCAATTAATGAAGGAAACAGTTCTTTGGCGAAATCAAACTTTCTGTCTGATGGTATCTTGCTAAAGACGTTTTTGTTGAATGCATAGATTCCTGAATTATTATATCTTGCTTCCTGTTGATGATTCTGTCGCTGTTCTTCCGTCGGCCTTTCGATGAATGTTTTGACTCTATTTTCAAGATCCAGAGTGATTATGCTTGTGCTTTTGTAATTCCGCGGCAACGGTCTCATACAGATTGTTGCCACACCTTTATTCTTTCTATGGGTTGCAAGAAACTTCTCAAAATCCATGTTGGTAAGGTTATCGCCGTAATATACTATGAAATCCTCGTCGCTGCCGATTAATGGTTCAGCAAGCTTTACGCTTCCGGCTGTGCCCATCAATTCCTTTGTTTCCTGCACGTATTGGATATTCAATCCGAATTTCTTGCCGTCTTTGAAGTAATCCTTTACTTTGTCAGCAAGATGCGCTACGCAGAAGATAATGTCTTTCATATCATGTTTCTTGAAGAACTCAAGCTGATGCTGTATGAGTGGTTTTCCATTGATGTCGATCAAGCATTTAGGTATCTCTTCGGTGATCGGTCGCATCCGCGTCGCAAGTCCGCCCGCAACAATAACTATCTTTGTCATTTACTTTCGGATCTGGACTCCCTGTTCGTGAGCTTTTGTATGCTGCGCAATTCGCTCCATCAGTCCAAAGACAATACCATGTGTCAAGACACCATGTAATCCTTCGACATGTGGCGTGGAATCAGCAGGCAATATGATGCCGATATCAGATAGTTTTGCCATCGGACCACCGTCAAAGCCTGAGAATCCGATTGATTTTCCGCCGTGGTCTTTTACATATTGTATTGCCTTAAGAATGTTCTGTGACCATGCTCCTGCTTTCTCTCCGCCAGAACCGCCATGGACACTGAATGCGACAATAAGATCGCCAGGCTGAAAGAATGTTTTCAGTTGTCCTGTGTATAGTTCACTCCAGCCACCATCATTGACCCATGCACTGACTAGTGGAATGTTATCTGATAGTGGAATCGCTCGTATTCCTTTGTGATCGCCGACCATGATTGTTTTTGCCAAGTCAGCTGCGAAATGAGTCGCATTTGATGCGCTGCCGCCGTTGCCGATGACGAATACCTGTCTGTTATTTTTCCAAGCATCGAATAACAATTCAATTGCCTGGTTCATCTTATTCTGATCTACTCTGTCCAATGCAGCATGTGCATCGACCATATATTGTTTGATATAATTTTTGTTTGGCATAGTTTCAACCCTCCTAACCATTGAATAAGACTTTTGTCCCTTCGAAATCAAATCTGAACGGTGTCTCGACAAGACCTTCCGCTTTCATGGATTCCTTAAATTTCTTCTGATTGTTATCGCAATAGAATAAGAAGAATCCGCCGCCGCCTGCTCCCATGATTTTTCCGCCGATAGCGCCGTTCTGCAGCGCGGTTCCGTATATTTTATCTATTCGTGAATCTGACATCTTGTCAGATAATTTTTTCTTGGTCTCCCAATGAACATTCATCCATTCGCCGAATCTTCTTGCGTTGCTTGATTCCAGTGCTTTCTTGATCTCATTCCCTATCTCTTTGATCTGATGAAGACCTTCGATACCTTTGCTTGGATCCTTCTGCGCTGTTTCAGTCTGGTTCTTTAGAACTTCTTCGGCGCTTCTTTGTACGCCGGTGTAGAACATGAAGCAGTTCTGTTCCAGATCGTTCATAGTCTCTTCGTTGATGGTGACGTTGTTCACCATCGTTGAACCGTTCTTTGCGATCGTGAAATGCTTGATACCACCAAATGCAGCGATATACTGATCTTGCTTACCGCATGATTCCTTCAGAATATCCATCTGGATCTTTGACGCTTCTTCAGCGATAGTCTGATGAGAAACAAAATCTCTTTTGAAAATATGCAATGCCTGAAGCAAAGCAACTAAGAATGTTCCTGAACTGCCCAATCCTGAATTCGCAGGAACATCGGCGTATGAAACAATTTCAACACCTTTGTTGATATTTAGCAGTTTTAGTGCTTCCCTGAATAAGGGATGTTTGATATCGTTAACGTTGTCAACTTCTTCTACTTGTGAATATTTTACTCTTATCTTATCTAAGAATTTTGATTCATGGAGAACGACATATACGTATTTGTTTATCGCTGCACTGATGAATGAACCCTTATGCTGAGAATAGTAGTATGGCAGATCAGTTCCGCCTCCTCCAATCGGTATGCGCAATGGCGCTCGTACAACAATCATATCTTAAACACCAAACTAAGATTTCTAACTTGTTATATATAAAGGTTTCTTAGAAAGGCTTAAAAATAGGAACATTGGAAGATTTTAAAAACACCAAATTAATACGACTATATATGGAGAAGGGCAGAGATGAAGAGCGAGTTTGTTTTGTTTTCTGGGATCCTCATTCAATTCATAAAACATGGGCGGAATCTGTTGATGCAAAACCATATTCGTTTGTGCCTTTCAATTCTAGTGGAATTTCAAAAATAATAAAGTCAAATGGTGTTTTACTACATTTCTTTGCAATATTAAAGTCTCTATTTTTCCTTCCAGAGGCAGACGTATACTTGATGGAATCACCAATGATGATCACTGCCCTATTTTTTAAAACATTGTTTTCAAATAAAAAAAAGGTATTTGCAATAGTTTCAGACCCTTTCTTTTTTGTATTCAATGATTTTAATTCACCAACTAGGTATATTTTCAAACTCTTAATTAAGAGAATTGATGGGTATTTTGCAACCAGTGATATGATGGCCAAATATATAAGTAAAATTGTTAGAGATCCAAAATATGAGATTACAACTCCTTACATTGCTCCCTCTTATCTAAAAATCAATGCAGATTTATCCAGCAAAAATGCTTGTTTTATTGGACCGCACTTAAACGAACAGAAGGGTGTTGATCTACTTATTGATTCTTTCTCTGTTCTTCCAAATCAGGAACAAAGACAACTTTATCTGATTGGCGATGCCCAACAGAAAATTATCGAGAAAAAACAAAGTGAAAAAGTCAACATCCGAATTACGGGTCGGGTTCCAGATCCGGGAATTTATTTGCAGAAGTGTGGTTTATATTTAAATCTTGCAAGGCTTGAGCCAGCTGGCAGTAATATTTTGGAAGCGATGGCTGCAGGTATTCCTCCAATTGTGTCAGATATGTGTGGTCTTGCTCCTGAAGTAAGAAGAATAGACCGTAGGTTAATTGTTTCGGCAACAAATAAAAAACAGATAATTAAAGCGGTTGATTGGCTAGAAAACACAGCTGATCGGAATTTATTAAGTAAAAAGGCAAAGGCAATTGCTAGGTCGTTTACTAAAGAAAATAGCATAGTTGATTTCAGAAATAAATTCAATAAGTTGAATCGTGCAGTTTCTATTTAACCAATGTGACTTCAAGTTCTGTCGCAGGTGTCAATGTCCTCATGAACGTATCTTCATACAGTGGGAAGAACAATTTAATGAATAGTTGTGAGACCCATGTCAACGGAAAGTATTTGTAGAATCCGCCGAAGTGAACATCAACTGTAACTTTCCTGAATACAGGCGTCCACCAATCCAATTCAGACTTCTTATCTAAAATAGTAAATGAAGATATCGCGAAATAATGTTTGTGCTGCCACGAAGAGAATGCCAGGCTATGACCGAAATAAGGAACCTTTATTGTTAATTTTCCACCCGGTTTCAATATTCGGTGTAGTTCAGTCAAGCACTTATCAGGATCGTTCAGATGCTCGATGACGTGGCTGCAATAGATCTCATCGGCGTAATTACTCTTAAACTTGTACGGATACTTATTCAGATCCTGTTTCACATCAATGCCTTTGAAGTTAAACACATCGACATTGATGTATCCGGCCATAGGCCTCGGTCCGCAGCCAAAATTGACCTTGATTTTTGCCATATCCATGATGAACGTACTTGGTTTTTAAATATATCTCAGCTATCGTGCGAATAATTTATAAAGCCAATTATGAGGCTTTTCTATATGCTATTTGACCGCATCGCAAAGATATACGCTTGGACTCCAAAAAGCAACAAGCTTCTTGATGTCGGCTGTGACCGTGGAGACGTAACCAAAGAATTCGTAAGAAAAGCAAAGGATGTCTATGGTCTTGATAGCAACGCAGAAGCTATTGCATACGGAAAAAAACATTACAAAGGAATCAGACTCAGTGTCGCCAAAGGAGAGAAAATCCCTTTCAAATCAAATGTATTTGATACTGTCGTGATGGGTGATGTGCTGGAGCATGTCATCAATGAAAAAAAGACAATCCAGGAAGTCCACAGAGTCATGAAAGACAATGGCACATTGGTTCTTTCAGTACCTCACAAGGGATTGTTCAGATTCATTGACACGTTCAATATGAAATTCTATTTCCCAAAGTTATACAAATGGTGGAAAGGAAAGAACTACACTCCGAACAATTACATAGTCCAGCCGTGGCATAGACATTATTCATTGTCTGACTTGAAAAGATTATTCGGTAAGAATTTCGAAGTGATCAGAGTTCACAGAGGAGGATTGCTTGCATATCCGTTGTGCTGGTTATTTGGCGATATGACCAAAGATATGTTCGGCAGCAAGATGCATTGGTTCAGAATGTTGTTGGTATGGATCGGTCACATTGATTATAACATTCCGTTTGGACCATTCGGCTATTCTATTTTAGTCATAGCAAAGAAGAAGTAATCATTTGCTGTGCTTCATCTCATAGAACTTCATGTATTTCATAAACTGATAGAAGCCACTGCATGATGCGCAATAGAGGCCGACATAACCGTGTTTCCACAGTCCTTTTCCGAAATACCATAGAAGAAACTCGAATGGAACCCGTGCAAATGCATTAAACAGAATAGAAATATCTGATGCATGCGGATTCTGCTTATACAGATTACGAGCTTCTAATGTCGTGTACTTATTATATCGTGCGAAGTAATCACTGACGTCCTTGAAGCTGTAATGATGCAATAGCCCATTCAACGTCGCTGTCTCGCCCTTGATGTAGACTTTCTCATGGATGCTGTGTTTGAATGATCCTTTTGAACGGCGATACAATCGTAGTATGTTTGTTATTGTGATCGGCGTTTCCATGAATACGTAATCCAGTCTTCTGATATAGAATCCATTGTATTTAGTACCATTCTCGATTATGTTTTTAATTTCCTTATACAAATCCGGAGAGACGATCTCATCTGCGTCTAAACTGAAGATCCAGTCGTGTTTTGCCTTTGCGATTGCGATGTTCTTCAGCTCTGCTCCGCTGATCTTGTTATTTGGATCAGGAAGGTTGTAGAATCGTGAAGTATATTTTCTGCAGATCTGCTTTGTCTTATCCGTTGAATCGCCGTCAAGAATGACAATATCGACACTCAGTCCTTTGACTGCTTCGAGGCATCTACCTATGATGTGCTCGACATTCTTCGTTAATATTACGATCGATAGTTTTTCAGTCATTTTCGTTGTATCAGTTCAAACTCCTTACATTTAGTGTATAATAACCAGCGATACCAAATATCATTCGCGGTCAGCACCAGGCCATAGAACCCGTAGATCCACGCGCCTTTGATCATGCGTATCAGGAAGTAGCCAATGGATGTAGCGAGCATCTTCCAAAAAGGATAGTGATCTCCCCGCTGAACCATGAGCTTCGCATCATTGGTCGTATAGTTGTTTGTCTTGACAAACAGATGATGCAGTCCCCGATATCCACCGAAATGGATGATATCCTTTTTTAATCTTCCTATCTCTCCTTTGATCTCGAGGAATCCATGGACTCCTTGTAGATTGAAGCGTGCCTTATTCTTCTTAAATAGACGGAGCTGATAATCAGGATACCATCCGCCAAAACGGAGCCATGTATTGTTCACGAAGTTCTTGCGCGGTATCTTGAATGCGTTATTGTTTGTATCTTTTGAAAGTAATGTGTCTATCTCTTGCTTTAATTCTTTAGATACCTCTTCATCCGCATCCAGATATAATATCCATTCAGATGTGCATTTATCAGTACCGATCTGCTTGTTCTCATTAAGATTCAGCTTATTCGATACGGTAAAGACCTTGTTGGTGTATTTCTTTGCGATATGTTTTGTCCTATCGGTGCTTGCGGCATCAATCACAATTATCTCATCAGCCCAGCCTTTCACACTTTTCAGTGTTCTTTCGATGTAGTCTTCTTCATTATGTGCCAGAATACTGACTGAGATATTCGGCCTCATAAAAATTTCCTCAACGCAGGAATCACCCGTTCTGCCTTTAATTTTTTGAGATTTCCCTGTATCGTAACTGATTTTTTATCATTATACCCCCACACCCGAGAATCTTCTGGTCCGAATAGGGTTATCATTCTTGCCTTTACAGCCCGTGCGATGTGTGCAGGACCAGTATCGGGACCGAGGAACAAATCACATTTCTGTATTATCACTGCAAGCTGTTTCAATGTTGTCTTGCCACAGAGATTTACGTAGTTTGTATGTTTCATGTTATGGATGATATCTTCAGCAAGATCCTGTTCAGATCTGCTGCCGGTAAAGATAACGGTGTGGTGATGTTCATTCGCATAATCAGCAAGTTTTGCCCATTCTGTATTATTCCACAGCTTTGCTCTTCTTCCAGCACCAGGATTCAATACGAGCGCTTTCTTGATGTTGAATTTTCTGAATGTCGAGTCTGCAAACGCAGAATCTTGTTTCGAGATAGCGAGTTCCATCTCCTTATTCATCGTATTGGCACCGATCGCACGAGCTAGATCAAGATTTCGTTCAATGGTGTGTTTCAGATGTTCGTCATATTTAACAGTCTTATTCAGTAAGAATCGGAATCCGCGCAGTCCATAACCGATTCGATACCCACCAATCAATGATGCGAACAGAATATTCCTCGGATCATCATGCATATCGATGATGATGTCATATTTTTCCTTCCTGAGTTTAGGGATTATCTTAAACATCTCTGTCCATGAGCCATTCTTTGCGAGCCACGGTGTATTCAGCACAATGGGATGCGCATCTTTATTCCCATCCAACACTTCTTTCGAGAATGATCTCACCAAGACATCGATTTCTGCGTCCGGAAACCGTTCTTTCAACGCTCTGAATGTCGGTGTCGTCAGCAATACATCACCGATGTGTTCGACCCGTATCACAAGAATCTTTTTGATATGTTTTGGCATCCGTTTCAGTTTTGTCCAGAAAAAGAGAATACTGCCGAGTATGTCAACTGCACCTAAGAACGGCTTCAGCCACCCTGCGACTTTGTACTTAAGCATTCTGTTCCTTTATGACGACAGTTCCTGATGAGAAGACTGGCTTGTAATTGGCGATTTTCTGTTTCGCAGCAGGATCCAACGCAGAATAATCCTGGATGAGTATGTATCGGGTGGTGATCGTTTCAGGCATCTCTTGTTCAAGCACGAAGTTATTCAGTTTTGAATACACTAAAAGCCACTTGAAGTCTCGGAATGAGGAGTCGCCCTTGTAGTTCTTCACATAGGTGATCGGTATCGACGGGTCTTTTGCCAGGAACTGAGCTACCTGCATCTCGTCCTGAGTGATCGCAGGTTCTAATTTTCCATAGAGGAAGCCGAGCTCTCCGACCTGGAACAGCAAAGTGAAGATCAAGATCAGCGAAAACAAAAATCTCGTGTGTTTATTTTTTAAACCATTCACGATCATGACCGATGCAGGCAACGCAAGCAGTATGAAGAAGAACGGATAGAACCGATAGACAAAGTATCGTGCAAAGACACCTACAGGGATAACAAATAAGTTGACAGCGACAATCACGCTTGCAGCGACAAAAAGACTAATGATGTCCCACTCCTGTTTCCAGAGCAGGTAAAGAAGTCCAATTGCTGCTAACGTAACAATGAACGGTCCATCAACGACGAGGAAGTATCCCCATGCCTTCGGATAGCCGTCTCCCATCTTGAGGAGTGCGGCAATGATACTCGAAAGGAATCCTTGTCTGCCTGATGCGGCGAATAAATATAGTTTAGTAAGCACTGCAGCAAGTATGAGCATCGGCAGCAAAAATAGCGATGATTTTCCGAACAGATCCTTCTTCTCTTTCCAGACCGCTTCGATCTTTGGCAGTTTCAACTGCACTTTCTCCTTTGCGGAAATACCGATTACCAATCCGATCTCAAGCAATGTCAGGAACGCGGCTATTGGTGTGTATGTCAGATACGTCAATACTGTCAATGCGAGAGCACCGCAGAGATAACTATTTCTTCCTGTTCTGAAATATTTAAGCGTGAAGTACAGTGAAGGTGCAATCAGACAGAATGAAACAAAATAAGGATAATGACCAGTAAGATGTGAGAAGTATGCTCTGAAGTTTAAAGCAGAGAATAGTGAACCAAGCAATGCGACATTTCTATCTTTTGTTAATTCAAAGAACAACAAGTACACAAAGAATGTCGATAGCAGGAAAAATACTGCGGTATACGCGCCGTTGATCCAGAATACATCATGGCCAACATATTTCAATAACAATCCGAATGTAACGACTGCGAATGGTGGATAATCAGAGACATGCTGCTCCAATGATCCTGGTTTGTTATATGCAGGATTCTCCGCAGAGATGCCGCCTTCAGCATAGGTCCTTGCCAAAGCGTAGTATGTCGCACCATCTGTCTGTGTTACTGGTGCATTAAATACAAAAGCAGGATACAACGCAAGAACTGCATTGATGACTAGGATGATGACGAGCGCCCAATTGCTGTTTTTCATGGAATATTGCAGTAAAAGTATGTTTAAAAATGTTTCTTTGCTATGAATGCTTATAACAGGCTTTTAACGGCTTTTTCGACTTCCTGGACAGATATGCGCTTCATCCACTTGCCTTTTTTGGAAGCAGATGGCTGCTTGCCGAACAATTCGTACTCTTCTTCATAGATGTCTTGGTCATGCCAGATCGCGATGCTCTCATCATGCAGCGGCGCTTTTCGTTTTGGATTCGTCGGTCCGAATAAACTGACGATCTTTTTATTGACCGCTGATGCGATATGCATCGGGCCTGAGTCATGCGTCACGATGACTGCACATCTCTTCATAATCGCTGCTGATTGCTTGATGTTCGCCGCTCCAGCACTATTGATCACATTCTTGTTCTTGATGAATCGTATGACATCCTCATTCAATTGTCTATCATTCGGTCCGCCGATCAAGATGATCTTGTGATTGTTTGATAATCTTTGGATCAATTCAATGTATTTCTCTGTCTGGAATTTTCTGATAGCGCCTGATTCTCCGGGATTTTCTCCGCCGCCGCCGAGAAGCATACCGATTACTTTTCCAGTGAGTTTATTTTTCCTGAAAAATGAATCTGCGAACGAAAGATCTTTCTTTGGCACTGTAAGATCAAGCTGTGTATCTTTCGTATCTGGTTTTATGCTGATTGCTTCAAGCAATGATAAGTAATAAATGATTTCATGCTGTGCCTGTTGATATATGATCGAATCAGTATGGTATTTTCCCTCTCTATTTCTATTGAAGCCTATCCTGGTTGGTATATTGCATAATTTCATGAACAAACCAAAGATCCAGTGCTTATCTAAGATGAAGGCAGCATCGAATTTTTCTTTTTTGATCTTATTTCGCAGCGAAAGGACCTTGAATATATTTTTCCTGAAAAACATATTCTGGTCGAATCGTTCGATACGGTTGATATTCTTATTTCCCTCGAGAACTGATGCGGAATAGGTGCCGACATAATAGACAATCTGGGATTTCGGAAACTGTTTTCGTAACTGTCTGACAAATGGCGTCGTCATGAGTACATCACCGATGGCGCCAGTCTTGAATATGAGGATCTTTCGTGGATTTTCCATCAACCTTCCCTCTTCAATTTCTCGATTGTTTGTAATACATCATCCACCGAGATCGCATTCATGCATTCTCGCTGCTCTTTCGTGAGGTGTTTCGGCACCAGTTCCCGTTTTGTATTATCAAGGAAGGGACAGCCATGGACCGGTTTCCATAAGGAAATATTCCCTTTTCCATACGGTCCCCATAATACAGGTGTATTCGGACCGAACAATCCTATTGTCTTTGTCCCCATCGCCGCAGACACATGCATCAGTCCTGAATCATTGCTGATGACGATGTCGCAGTTCCGAATCAGTTCAGCTGACTGCGGTAAGGTAAATAGGCCAGCGGCATCGATGCATTCATGGTTCATTCCCTGCTGTATCTTCTCGACAACTCTTCTGTTGCTTTTCGAATCGATGAGTATGACTTTCGTATGATGGCGTTCCAATAAGGTATCGGCAAGCTCCGCGAATCGTTCGATCGGCCACATCCTATACTTGACAGACTCAGCGACGCCCGGAGCGATACCGACGACGAGATTATTTTTTGTGACTTTCTTTTCCTTGAGATAGTGCGCAACTATGTTTTTATCTTTTTGTGAAATAGAAAGCGGCATCAACGCATCGACATCGTACGTACTTCCCACTTTTCTCGCAAAATCAAGATAATTCTGAACCATGTGCTGTTTCTTGCTGAAATGGACTGTTTCATGATATGTATTCTTCCGTATGCCATGATCAAAACCGATCCTGAACTTAGAAGTAAGGAATGCGATTGCTGCAGAAATGCTCAGTGCCGGTTCTGCGTCGATGCAGAGATCATAGCTTCGGAACCGTTTCAGTACATTAAACAAACCAAAGTCAATGATCTGATGTACGTCGTGCTGTCCTTCAAATACGACTCTGTTTCTCGGATGCGCGAGCACATCGATCTGAGCAAGAGGGAATTCTCGTTTCAGCGCTTTGATCGTCGGTAACAATACGATTGAATCTCCCAGCGCCCAGAACTTGATGACAAGGATCTTTTTGATCTTATTCTTCTTGAATGCTGTCTTTTTCTTTAATTTTCCGAATACATAATCAAGCGGACTAAAGAAATACGCATCTACGATCCGCTGTAGCTGGATTGCAAGGGACATGTTTATTTTCTTTTAACCCGCTGTATTGCAGTCTCTCGCACAACCTTTGTGATGGTCTGTTGCATCTCGTCCATGATTACATACAGTCTGAAGTTCAGATAGAACAGCAATATGACTGCGACATACAGTATAAGATCGGCCGGTCTTCCGATACCAAGGAATGTCGAGACGTATCCTAGTGAAGTCGGCGTTATGATGGCAAATATTGCAAAGACCCAGACGATAGTCCAGAACAAGACCTCGAATTTCTTGATAGTCCCTTCTTTGAATCTCAGATATACTCTGCTCAGTGCAAACAGCACGAACACGATTAACAATATTTGTATTGGTTCTACCATTATTGCATCAGTCTCCGAAGCATAGTCTTGATTGCGATCTCGACACCTTTCAGCAGATGGAATCTGCCGTGGTGCGTATGTTCTTTTGAGTACTCAGTATATTTAATGGTTACGGACACTTCCTGATATCGAACCTTCTTCTTGAAGACCTCGATCAGGATCTCAGAAGCATGCTCCATCTTGTCTTGTTTTATCTCAATCTTCTCGGCTGCTTTCCGTGACATTGCGCGGAAGCCGCATTGCGAATCAGTCAATCTGACGCCATAGAACATCCGTAAGAACAGTCTCCCGAGCACTAAGATGAACCGTTTTGACGGCGGTATGTTGGACGTCTTTCCGAGGAATCGCGATCCCATAGTAATATCGGCTTTTCCCTTGACAATCGGCGCTATCATCGCCGGAATGTCCTCCGCCTGCATCTGTCCGTCTGCATCGAAATGGACAATGATGTCAGCGCCATGACGCAATGCATATTCGTTGCCGGTGACCAATGAAGCTCCCTGGCCACGATTAACGATGTGAGTTAATACGGTCGCTCCTCTCTGCCGTGCGATCTTTTCAGTATTGTCCTTCGAATTATCATTGACGACGATGATGTTGTGATATCCGTGATGTTTCAGCGTATCAACAACTCTGCCGATTGATTTCTCTTCGTCATGCGCCGGAATTACGATGAATATCTTCATTTTGCGATCACCCGTCCTAATAATCTGAGGTAGCCGATAATTGTCTTCAGTTTCTTCATCTTGCTCTTGCCGATGACTCTCCACTTGAAGATGATCGGCACTTCATACATGCTGAATCCTGCTTTCTTCGCACAGATAAGAAGTTCCGGGTAATATTCGAAATTTCTGAATACAGTCTTGTTCTTGATCTTATCTATGACTTTTCGTTTGTATAATCTGTATCCTGAGGTCTTGTCTTTGACCCACAATCCAGTAAGGATCGAAAGTATCTTGTTCATCCACTTGCTCAGGGTCACTTTCCACAGCGGCATGCCTTCCATCTTGCCGCCTTTGATATACCGTGAACCGATGATGATATCCTTATCTGTCTTTTCCATCGCAGCGATGAACATCGGCAATTCTTCCGGTTGGTGATTCAAATCAGCATCCAATGTCAATACATGTGTCGCATCTCTTGAAACTGCATCAAAACCAGCTCTGAATGCAGGACCGACACCGATCGGCCCGGGGTAATACAACGTCCTGATCTTGCTCATGCCTTTCTTCTTCATCTGTATTAAACTATTATATCCGCTCTTCTCTTTGGTGCCCTGCAATACATAAAGCAGTTCAAAGTCAATGTTCAGTTTCTTGAAGACCCTATAGAACCGTTCGGCAAGTTTCTCTACATTCCCTGCTTCATCGTAAGCAGGCATCACGACTGAGATTTTCATCTTCATACGACAAAAGTCACCCCGATGATGATGAGCAGTATGCCGAGCCATTTGTATTTATTCATCTTTTCATTGAGATACTTCATCGATAATAGGTTGACCCAGACATAATTCAACGAGGCGATCGGATACAGCACGGTTAATTCGTGGCCTCGCAATGCGACGACGAAGATGATCGATGACAGTCCGTAGAAGAACAGACCGGTCAGTAGTATGTAATTCGTAAGAACATGCACTAGTTTTTTATGTGTTCGCATAGAGCCGAACTTCAGTCCCATCTGTCCGAGTCCGGCGCAGATCGAAGAGATCACTGCAAGCGCTATGGAGATAATTTGGGTATTCATCGCTGTCTCCCTTTGCCGACCAAGGCGACACCGGCGATGATGATCAGGACACCGAGCCATTTATGCAGTGTCATGGAATCAGTATGGAAAAATATCGGCGATAAGATGCCTACCCAGATGAAACTGGTGGCCATAACCGGATAGATCACTGTCAACTCTCCATGGCGCAGGGCCTTTATCATGAACAATAATCCGATGCCGTATGAGAATAAGCCAAGATACAGGAAGTGATTGAACAGTAGTGATGCGACATCAGTCAGCTTGTTCGCAGCGAATTTGAAGAAGATCTGACCGATGGAACCGAAGAATGCAGCGATTGCTATGAGGGTGATGCCAAGCACTGTTGTCTTTTCCCTTTTTTGTTTCATCAGTATCTCCCTAATAAATCATTGAACTCTATTTTGAGTAATTCGAATAATGTCTTTGGATAATCAAGGATGGTGACTTTTGTGTCTCTGCTGTTGATCCAGGTGACTGGTTGTTCCTTAATTGAATATCTTTTTTTCTGCGCTATGTGCAATATTTCGAAATCAAAACCGAAGCGATCGATTGTTTGTTTCGTGAACAATGGATGAATGGTACTTCTTCTGAACAGTTTGAAGCCACATTGGGTGTCTCGTATGCCTTTCACCGCAATCAGGGATATAAATACGTTTCCAATCTTTCCAAGGAGTGCACGATACCATCTGTTCTGTACCCGCGCACCTTTCAATGCGCGTGATCCGATGACAATATCATATTTCTGTATCAGCGAGAGGAAGGTATCGAGCTCCTCGATCGGTGTCGAGAGATCCGCATCGGTAAATAAGGCATAGTCTCCGTTCGCCAATAGCATCCCTTCCTTGATCGAATATCCTTTTCCTCTATTTTTTCTCTTTGCGGTAAGTATGATTTTTTTGAATTTCTTCACTTCTGAACGCGTATTGTCTGTGCTGCCGTCATCGACAATGATGATCTCGTGACTGAGCTTCTTTTTCTCGAGGTACCTTTGTATCGTGCGTATCGTCGCACCGATGTGTTTCCCTTCGTTATATGCAGGAATGATGACTGAGATCTTCATTTTATCTTCTCCTTTTTCTTTCCTGAATAATGAGCCAAAGGATATAAAGTGCCGTCAGCAGCGTGATTATTCTTGCAATAATGTGGTTTTTATTAGTTGTGTATCTAAGCTCTATCTGATTTATGCCGACCGGCACCTGGATTGCCATGTAATACGGCCACGCTTTCCTGATATCGACTTCAACGCCGTTCACATACGCGTGCCAGTGCGGCTTGAAGAATGATTCTTTGACGATGACGAATCCATTCTCTTCTGCAGCAGTGCTGAAGGTGATCTTCTCGGGCTGGAAATCGATATTTGATATCTTTACTCTCTTGCGTTCTAAGATGCAGCTGCCGGAACACGGTTCAAGGATATATGCGTCTGCTACAGTGATCGGTCTCTCAGATATCGCTATCTTCTCTGGTGATGTCACCAATGGTGTGAATAATGGATTTTCATATACACAGACCTGATTGTTCGAATAAGCGAGCGGAAGCACCTGCTCGAAACCCTTGATGCACGGATAGATGAGGAATTTTACTCCCATGGCACCGAGATTCGCATAAAGCTCAGGACTGGAAATGTTAGTCAATGCCAGTTTGTAAAGTTTATCGGTAAGATCACGTATTGGTTTGAATGCACCTTCACGATAGCCGGTCCATTCAGTGCCGATCTCTGATTTTTCAGTGTATATGAATGGCATCTCTCCTGCTAACGTATATGTCCTGAACAACCCTGGCTGATGCTTGACAAAATTGTACGCGTCCATGACTGCTGGTGTATTTACATAGTTCTCAGTCGGCTGGTCTGACCAATAGAATGTTGAATGGGCAGGCCAGACATCGACTACGAACAACAAAAGAATAAGTATTGCGAAACGCATGCCGTTTTTCATCTCAGACAGCTTGTAGACAAAATTTCCTGCGATGAAACTCAAGAATACGACCGCAAGCATGAGGAAATACGTACTGAATACCACTGCTCCTCCCAAAGGGATGTAGTTGAGCGGTTTGGTGTAGACTGTCGCGATGATTCCCAGAATACCGAGCGCTCCGAATATCTTTTGATTCTTCGATTTCAGCGTGTACAGCGATACGAGTGATGTGATCAAGAAAATGTAGCTGATGTAGAACGACCGGTCCTGGTTTCCATCGACATCTCTGCCGAATGCGCGTGTGAATACCTGGACAGTCTTCGTCGCTCCGGGATAATCGCCGAAGATCTTATCAGTCAAACGTGCAGTGGATGAATCCTGATTCTCTAATGCATATGGAATCATCCAGATGGCGGATAATCCGAGGATCAATATGATGCAGAGGAGTAATTCCTTGATCTTTGACTTCGCAATCTTCTTCTCACGGATGAAGAAATGATAGATGAGGTAGATGACCATGAAGTATGTCATTGCGATTGTTATGTTGACGCTGGTATATGCTAATGCAGCGATAAAGATGCTCGCCGCTATGAGATTCTTTTTTCCGCCTTCCTCGACCAATGCGATGAAATAGGCGATTGCCAAGGGAAGGAAGATGTATGCCCAGAGTCTGGTGATCGATCCAGAAAGATAGGCGAATTCAAAATGCAGCGGCGCAAAGATATAGAATATCGCAGCAATCACTGCAGCTTGATTGTTCTTAAACAGCTTTCGTGATGCATAGAACATTGCTAGCGCTGAAAGTATGAATGAAGCAACGATGCTCGCTTTTAATGAAGCAACCGGTTTCATTATCAGTATGAAAGGCAGTGATAAGAAGTACGGCAGCGAGTGATAGAAGTGTGTCAATGGCCATCCGGAATAAATGAACGGCATCCATTCTGTGAATCCGCCAGAGTGCTGGAATGAATATTGTACATACCAGAATTTGGTGATATGGTGTCTGAAGTCATCCGTCACGGCGACGCCTTCCTTGAACCACGGCAGTACTGAGATGATGACGATGAATGCCAGCAGTATGTAGAAGATGTGCTGCTTCTTCATTTGGAATTCCAGGTTTTCAGTCATTTCTTTTTCACCATCTGGATTAGATAATAGATGCCAATGATTGTAACGATATAGCCAAGCCAATCAACAAGGATGAGTCCATATTTGAATTCGACAATACCGCTTTCATTCGTATCGACACACATGAGGCCACTACAGTAATATGGTTTTACGCTCTTGCCGTTGACATATGCCTTCCAGTTCGCATAGAAGTTTGTCTTCAGGATGACAGTCGCTTTCGTCGCTGTCTCAATGGTCGCTTTCGCATAGGTTCCTTCGTATTGTTCTGCTGTGATCTTTCCATTATTGATGGCAAAGAAGGATGGCTTGATGCCAGTATCAAATATGATGAATGGATTGATTTGTTTGTAACCGACAGATCTATTTACGAAGTAATTAACAAATGCTGAACTGTGCGCTATGACATATTTCACATTATATTTATTTAGGAGGAGCCAGATACTCTTTTCATTCTCTGGAGTCGGATCCAGGTTGAAGATCTTTCCTCTCGTACTGCTCCATGTCGCATCCTTGACCAGATTATCTTTCGGGAATATGACTAATCCCGAGCCAATGACTTCTTTATTGGAATAAACAGGTACCAAGCAAGGTGAATGAGTGAAAGATTGCGGATAGTTGCCGAAGTTATAGAGTGTTTCCTCTGCAAGGACTCGTGCATCAGGCAATTGCTTCAATACATCGTATGCTTCTTTCTGCGTCTGGAAATATGGCTGGTCTGACAGTAAGATGCTCTTTGAAGCTTGATGCGTTGTTGCATATAACGAATACGCAGTAACGAGGAATACGGTGATCGCAATTGTCTGTCCGATCTTTTTGCTGTTGTTGATCTTCAGGTTCATGAGCTGACCTAAGAATACGGCAGCTGCGGTGTAAGTGACAATCGCTAAATATCCGCCGATACGGAGACCTGCAAAATAATTATGTATCGGACCTTTTATGAAATTCAGAGCGACCATCGCTGCGATGAATGCATATATTGCTGCAGTCGGATAATTCTCTTTATCTTTGAAGTACACGATCGTAATGATACCGAGTACTGAGATGATCCAGATCCACCACGGGATTCCTGCGAGCAGATATGTCTTGAAGTTGAACCAATCCAAACCGCCGCCAAGCTCTTTCGGGAAGTAATCACGTTTTGCGATGAAGGGGATCCAGTAGTATGCATTCACTAACATTCCAAAGCCAATCAGTCTCAGATACACTCTCCAATGTTTTTGTATCTCTTTGTATTTCCAGAGGGAAAGGACGATGTATGACATCAAAGAGATCAGGAGAGTGATCGGATGTGACAGGAATGGTGTAAAAATCACTGCCCAGAATAGATTTTTGTTCGTTGGTTTCTCGATAAATTTCAGGAAGAGTCCCATGCAGAGTATCCAGAAGCCGGTCGTCATGATATATGGCCACATGCCGACGAGAATTGTTTCTTCGAATCCGCCAATATGCCATGTTCCTTTATGCAGTAGCAGTAATGCATATGCGAATGCCGCCGCAGTGTGTTTTCCTCGTGATCTGAGGAATACATACGAGCCTATGGCTGGCATGAATAATGCGAGCGTCAGGATGAGCTTGTATGCGAATTCAAGACCGAACACCATTGATAGCAGATGCGTAAGGTAGTCGATGGGTGGATAATAATATTGTGACGACGGAACACCTGCCTGCCAGTAATTGCACCAGTTGTTTGGCACCGCAGAATCTTTCTGCAGACACCATTCTCGTAGATAATGGCAGGAAGAATCAATATTCGCTGGAATGCCAGGTGAGAACAACGGATTGATCAATATCAGTGCAAGTAGTGTCGCAACCAGTACGATGATGATATCCAGCTTGAATTTAAAATTCAGTTTCATATCTTCCATATCAGTTGACAACCCGGTACTTCAGGAGATACCATAGTGCTTTGAGCCCGTCTTTGACTGGCTTGAGTTTTTTACCTTCATCGACTCTTCGTGCATAGTAGTGGATCGGCACTTCAACGATGTGGTGGCCACTTTTTATGAATTTCGTCGTGATCTCGGGCTCAAATTCAAAACCGCTTGAATGCAAGATGATTCCTTTCAATGCGGTTTTCCTGAAAACTTTATAGCAGGTCTCCATATCAGTGATTCTGGTGAAATAGAGCAGCTGCGTGAGGAAACTAAGGAAGATATTGCCGAAATAGAAAATCTTGTTTGCCGGCTTAAATCCTTTCATGATGAATCGTGAGCCGTAGACGACATCTGTCTTTCCTTGGAGAATCGGTTTCAAGAGACTCAAGTAATCATTTGGTTCATATTCGAGATCAGCATCTTGGATCAGAATGATATCACCGGTCGCATGTCTGAATCCTGTTCGTAATGCAGATCCTTTGCCACCATTTTTCTGATGATAGATTACCTTGTGATGTTTTATCTTCTTGAGTATATCTCTGGTACCATCAGTGGAACAGTCATCGATGAGAATGATCTCTTTCTCTATCTTTCCAAGGTTGACTGATTCAACTTTTTTGAGCAGTTTTAGAAGCGTCTCCCGTTCATTATAGACCGGAATGACAATGGATAATTTCATGATCCCTCAACAACATAGAGCGGAACTGATCCTCCCTTCATGTCGTATGTCTTTGCCAGACTTGGTTTTTGTCTCTGGATCTCATCAAGATTAATGGTACCTCCTTTTTCGAGGAGAATGTCAGTGGCGCTGAACTGGTTTCCAGCTGGAATCAGGCCGAGTAGTTTGACATGGTAATTATTTTTCAGGTAATTATAGAGTTCTGGATTCTGCTGCAGGATGCTGAAATGGTATGCATCTGCATGTACGAACCTGATATTGAATTTCTTCTCTAATGCGAGGAATTCAGGCAGCGTGGCAGCATCTCCGCATCTTCTCTTCGCATAGGTGCAAACTGCCTGTGTCTGCGAATGGCCGAAGTTGAAGAACCGTTCATCCGGACTGGTGTGATCTTGGATGTATTGGCCAAAGTAGTCTTGACCGAAAAAGACAGTATTCCAAACTCTGTCATTCGCAGCTTCGACTGAACTGACTGTGAGCAATAATATCAAAAGCGGTACGAATTCAATGTGTTTGATCTTGATGATCTGTTTTAGTATCGTACCGACTGTGAAAATAGCGTATGCGCCTGCGATGACAAATAATGGTAGGAATGGCATCTGATAGTAACTATGTCCACCTATCTTTCCTGATAGCAGACCGATGTAGATGGGAATGGCAAGAGTATACCCTATGATGAATTTTGATAATTTGCTTCTGTACTTTAATAGTGCGAATCCAACGCCGATAACTGCGAACCAGAAGAACCACCAGGTATAGTTATCAGCGATGTATGATTTTAATGAAGGCATGATATTGGACCAATAGACAGGATTGATGAGATCTGCAAATGTCTTGATGGATATTTCTACATTCTTCTTCGATGGATCGACAATGGCGAACTCAAAGATCGTCTGCAGTATGATGAATGGCAATAATCCTGTGAAAAATTGTTTCAGCTGTTGATAGAATTCTTTCCTGTTCTTGTTGAACATCTCTTTCGCTTCCTTGAATGGAAACAGGAATAGCATCGGGATACCGACGATCAGGAACGTGAGTTTGAATAATGCAGTACCTGCGGTCGCCAATGCGGTGTAGAGAAGGTATCTTTTATCAAGATGATCAATCCACTTTAAGTAGAAATATACTGTAAGAAGCAGGAAGAATAATCCCGGTGATTCGGGCTGTATATTTCTTCCAAAGTAGATTCCTAACGGCATGATTGTCAATAAAAACGAGCTCAATAAGGCAAGGTATTCGCTCTTTGAGAGTTTTTTTACGACCGCATAGGTCAAAAGTATAGAGCCGAGCATAAATATGATCATAATGAGTCTTGGAATCCATAATTGCTCGCCAAATATCTTCCAGAACGGCAGGGTCATGTATGGAATCAGTGGTGGTTGCGCATACTCTTCGAAGTAACCAGGTCCATCCTCTAATCCATAAAAGTTGAAGGTCCGTCGGTGAAGGAAGTCGCCCTGTTCATTGAAGAAGATTGTCTCAGAGATATACTCGTTTTCCTTCATGTTGTGATAGCCAATAGAAGGGAAATTCAGATGATATGCCCTCAGATAGAATCCGAATATCAGGAAGAGCATGAGAAAGACATAGCTCAACTTGATGCGTTTCAGTGATTGTAGATTAATATCGAAATTTTCCTGCGCTACCATGCGACTTTCCATACGACGATTTTATCTCCTGTCAATGCGTGTTCTTCGGTGAATTTCTTGAAATGCTCCAGGCCAATACCGTCATAGAAGAATAATCTGGTGAAGATACTTGTAGCAGTACTCGTTGATGCTTGTACGATGTTATAAGAGCCATTTTTGTTGATGAGCATGATTGTTTGATCTATCTGGCCGTTGATCTTTTTCTCCTGGAAACTGTTGTTTTCTACATAGACGATGGAATAGGGTCTCTTGATTCCTTCACTCGTACTTATCTGAACATCTTTCGTGTCAAGATCAACAAGATAGCCACCGCATATGAGTTTACTGCTATTACCTTGCTTCGAACATGATTGCTGTCCGCCATAACCAGGCCATGGTGCTATCCATTGGTTCGCATCTCCTTCATTAGCAATACTCTTGAGCTGGACATAGATTTTCTTCGCCTCATCTTCATTCAGGTTGAGCCGCTTCTCGATGCGTTTGATCGCTTCATCTTTCGGCAAGTTTCGTGCATTGCTCCAGATGTCTGCTTTATTGAAATCCCAGCTGCCGAAGTGACCCCAGACACCTGCTTTACCGATCATATCTTCGCTGGTGATGAAATAATCCTCGGGTGGATTGCAATGTGTGAATTTTAGGACTTCAAGTGATGTTTCTTTGTTGATTCCTTTGCTGGTAAGGTATGATTGTGCGCCAGTGCTGTCCATCGCAATGATATCGTAAAGCATCTTGACGCTGGTCGGCGTGTCATTGACGATCTTGTTCAGTGCTTCGAACGCATCATTCGAACCGCAGTCAAGCATCCTGAGGATACCGATTGCTTGTTGTTCATTATCAGTAAGAAGAACTTTACCTATCCAGTGTGCCATCGGAGAGTTTTGTGAGGCTCCATCAAAGGTGACTGCCCTATCTGCGATATATTTGAAATGATGACCGAAGTCCCACCATGAATTGATTATTGCATCCGGCTTCGATTCTACTTTTATTTTGGTAAGTGCATTGTACCATGCGTCGTTGACGAGAGGAACTTCATTCTTAACAGCACTTTTTGCGCCGACGATATATGGATTGATGATGAGCAACACAAGTATGATGAAGACAGTTCCCGTGATCTTCGGTGAGATGCCCATGCCTTCAAGATAGGTCATGAGTTTCTTGTATGTGATACCGATCGCTGCTCCGATCGCTAATGATATCGGTGGAACTAACATCATGGTGAATCGCACTCCTTTGGTACTCGCGTAGAAGATACCTGCTCCCCAGATGAGGATTAATAATGCATAGGCAAGATATTCTTTTCTGCCTTCTGTCTTAGTGAAGAAATCCTTCACGAAGATGAATGCTGTTGCTAAAAGTCCGACGTAAAAGAACAGATTGATGTTCTTCGCGCTTCCGAGATACATGATGAAGACAGCGAGAGCTAGTAATAATACATAATTCGTTCGTTCTGTCGATTCGCCCTTTCTGACCAAGAACAATAAGAGCATGCCGAAAATCGCGGTGTAATAGAATACTTTGCCACCGAGGGAACCGACGATATCATCGAATGATGCTGAATTCAGTTCTGCTACGGTGGTGTATACGTTCGGCCAGAGATCAGCAAGACTTGCTTCCTTGATGTTCGCGAAGCCGAGCGGTTCCAATGGTGATCTGATGAATGCTCCTGGTGTCGTAAACAATGAGACAAATACACCTGATACTAATATCAATACTACTGAAGCGAGTATGATGCGCTTTGATTGCGCGTTCTCTATGACCCGTTTCATAGAGAACTTATCTTCAAAGATGAACACATAGAGGAGATACAGACCGATTGTTCCTAAGACAAAGTCAAAGACATACCACCAACCGCTCCAGAAGATACTGAACACACCGATAGTAAATCCAGCAAGAGCGGCATAGATCGCTGATTTTTTGAAGTTGTGCTGCCGCATCGAAAGGAAGAAGAACCAGACGAACAAGACTGCGAACAAGATGTTGTATGAATCAGTATCTGCGTGACCCCATGTTGTCCTTCCTAGGTATGCGCCATTGATTGCCATGATGATACCAGCAAAAAAAGCGCCCGTATTGCCTGAAAACATACGTGCGATGAAAAAGATAGGTATTATTGATAGTGCGACAAAGATAATCGGATGATATGTCGCACTTTGCATCAGTGTTATCTTTGAGTTGAAGAAATGCATGATCTTGTACAGATATGCAAGAACAATTGGATGTGACTTGACTCCTACAGTGGTTCCTTTCGGAGCGATCATGTGTGTATCCCAATCTTCGCCGTTCTTTTTGATGTCTCCTACGTAGCCGTGGTCAAGATAATTACGGGCATGTCTCAGGAACGCATACGGGTCGATATCTGGCATATATGTATAGCCATTCTCATCCCGGAACTGATCCTTGAATTGCTGTGATGTCTGTTCTATCTGAGCAAGAATCTGGGCCTTATTCTGTTTATACGCCGCTTGCCATTGCTGGTCCACTAACGTATTGACGTTTTGGTCAGGCAGATTAGGGTATTGCTGCCGTATCTGTGTCTGGATGTTGGATTTGTAGTAGTTTTCGACTGTCGATTTCGCCCAGTCATCTGTTATGGGTAGAGTGGAAGGTATGAGTCGTATCTGTGCACTTAATAGTACAGGTATAATTAGAAGGAATATGACTCCGTATTTCTTGAAGAAAGGGACTATCTTGATGCTTTTTAGACTCGACAAATCAAACGTTATTTCGTCAGACACCTTTTTTACCCCCTTGTTTTTCGGAATCTAAGCTGCTTTAAAAAGCTTTTGAATGATGTTTATAGCCCTATTAATATGTTATTCACTATGCAGTAACAACAAAAAAGAAAGGTTTATATAGTAGTAACTCTCTCATCTATTCCATAGTAGTAAATTATGGGTGGTTATAGACAACCAGAGGTAAACCAAAAATGACTAAAGCAAGCGCAACAGCACAGAAATATATTGATAATATCGTGAAGGCTGAGGTACCTACTGAACAGGTCACTCCGAATTTCTATTCAGCATTAAGAAATTTCCATTCAAAAGGCGCAATCCCTGACGGGTATGCAGGCAATGCATATTCTAATCGGGATTTAGTTGAAACTGATTTGAAGAAAGGTAAGAAATTGAAACGAGAACACCTCGGAAAGACAGTTGAAGTTCTTGAAGCACTTGTTAAAGAAGGAGCTAATTTTGGTAATCTCGAAACAGACGATTCATACTTAGAGAAAATAAACAAAGAATCACGATATATTTTCATGCCACAGAAGAATTACAAATCAATGATTATCGGATTCCTTGCAGGAGCTGTAATCGGCGCAGCAGGTTCGCTTGGTATTGAAGATATGATCAATCATTACAAACACGCACCGGTTGTTGTACAACCAGTTGTTGAACCAACAGCTATTCCAACTGCTGTACCAACACAAGTGCCAGTAAAGAGTACTTACGTTAAACCAACAAAGGTTCCAACGAAGCATATCGAACATACTGTTGTAAAACCAACACCAGTTGTTGAACAACCAAAACCAACTCCTAAGCCACAGCCAACAGCAACTCCAATTCCAGCAGCACCAGCAGGTGGAAAGAAGAAACTTGGCGGAAGCGCACAAGAGGCTCCTGATTTGTGAGGTAACAAACAATGAAAACACTAAAAAACATAATCAACGCAATTCCAATCGTAGCAGCTACAATGCTGCCGTTTGAATTGTATGCAGCATCAATACCAGGAAGAGTATTGGCACCAGCAACCGCGACAGCCGTAGCTACACCAGTCGCTAGCCCAACAGCTATCGCAACACCGGTCGTAGAAGCGAAATCTAATACAGCAAACGCTCAGAAAGCAACAAAGGAGAAGACTTCTAAGAAAGCAAAGAAGCTCGTCTTCCCACCTGAAGCTTTGACTGATCTATCTATCCTTGTAAATGATGAACCAGTCACTGTCAAGGATCTTAACATGGCATCAGGCCAGGAAACAATCTACATCATGGACAACAACGGCGATAAGAAAATCGGCGGACTATTGTCTGATTACGTCGCATTCTTCACAGGAAGCGAAGATCCAAACAAATATGTCTGGAGTCTTACAGAACATGATTCTGATTACAATAAATTGAGAACTCTTTCATTCTCTAACAGACAGATGAAAGGTTCAATCATAGAGGCATTGACAAGTTTCCCTCTTGACCCTCAGAAGATATACGCATTGTCTACTACTTTGAGCATCAAGAGAACCGGAAAGGATGTAAGCACTTCAAAACCACTTGTATTGAGCAGAAATCAGCTCGTAAAGATGGGTTTGCATAATGCTTTATTCGACAAGAAAAATTACATGGGAGCATCAAAAGAACTTGAGCAAGTCAATTTCGCTGATGTCCAGGGAGTTTACTTAGTTCCATCAACCGCACTTTTATCAGGCGGAGAAAAGAGATATGTATTCAAGGTAAAACCATTCGGCGCTACAGAAGAATCAGTCATACCGGATAAAAACATGGTACGTGATGTTGAACTTACTTCTACAGCGACCAAAAATCCTAAAGTAAAGAAAGCGCTTGAAAATCTTTTAAACAGCAATCTAGACTCGGACAGCGACGATTCAGAAGGAAAGACAGCAAACTGGATGAAATCAAAGTACGGATCTGTGAATATCGGATTGACTAATCTATCTGATCATATCACGACTACAAAATCAGACGGCAAAGTAAGCACTGTTCAGAATGAACAGTCATACACAGGCCGAGGACTTGTTGTCAAGATGGACGGACAGTACAAGTTCAAACCAGTCATCGCACGAGGCGGACTTGAAGCAGACTTGATGAATTTCAAAGATTATGATCGAACACAAGTGAGCGGACATGCTACTCTTGATAGAAATATCAACAGCAAAACGATGCTTGGCTTGGGAATCGCATACAGAAATGATTCTGTAGACAACTTCGCGCTTGGCGATGGTTATGTCGGCACAGCTCATGTCTCGGCGATCGGTCCACGACTTGAAGCTGTCAATCAGCGAGGAAGTTCAAAGATGACCGGCTCATTGGAATTATTGAATGGAAATCGAGAGACTACAGTCTCAAATCCAGCATATCCAGCACTTGCATTCACAAAGACTGGCGAATACCATGCGACAAACATCGGTGTCGGTTACCAGCAAGCACTTGGTCATGGAATGGATTACTCAGTAGAAGGAATCTTCACACCATACAGCGAGAACGGCAAGGATAAATCCTATGCGCAGGCACAAGGAACATTCAGCTATGTCAAGAATGTCAAGAAGATGCCAGTAGAAGCTAAACTTTCACTTGGCTACGGACGACAGACTGGCGGATACGATTCATTCAAGAAATCAAGAACGAATATCGGTCTTGGTGTCGGAACTCGATTTTAATAGGTAAACTACAATGAAAATGAAAAGCATTTTTTCAATTATTTTCGCACTGGTGTTAGTAGCTACGTCTGCATTCGCAGCTGGTTACGTAACACTGAACAATGATGCGTCAGCATCAAAGGATCTTACTTGCACAGTAAGCCCTGCAACATCAGGATTGAGCTACATCTGGACCAAGAACGGTCAGTCAGTAAACCCTGATGATGTTTCTGAATCACAATATGTCATTCCAGCGTCAAAGTTGACACGAGGAGACACATGGCGATGCGAAGCAGTCAAAGACCTTGGATATGACCTTGGAGAATTCTCCTACGGTTATGATTCAGCGGTCATTGTAAACGCAGCACCTCAATTTACTTCAGCACCGGTACTTTCAGTAGTTACAGGAAGCGCCTATGTATACGATTCAAACGCAGTCGATGGAGACGGCGATGTACTCACCTATTCATTAACGTCAGCACCAGTAGGCATGACTATCAATCCAAACAATGGTTTGATCACATGGACTGCAGGATCTCCAGGTCCATACGGAGTATCAATCTCTGTCACAGACGGTTCTGCTACTGATGTACAAGCATTCACAATCACAGTAACTCCAAGTGCAGGAATACTTCCTGTCACAGCGATCGCAACACCGAATTCAGGAAGCGTGCCGTTGAATGTAGCATTCAGCACAACTATTGTCGGCGGAACAGCACCATTCACCTACGCATGGGATTTCACGAATGACGGAACATATGATTCATTGGCAGCAACGCCTACACATACATACAGTACTGCAGGCACTTACACAGCGCTTGTATTAGTCTCAGATTCAATGGGATTAGTCGGCACTGACACAGTAACGATCACGGTCAACCCAGTCTCAGGACCAGGAGCGCCAGTCTTTACGACTACTTCATGCCCTGACGCAAAAGTTGATGAAGCGTACACTTGCGATATCAACGCGAATGGAAATGGAACTGTGACATTTAGTTTAGTTTCAGGACCAAGCGGCATGACTATCAATAGCACTACAGGAATTGTTTCATGGACACCATCAACTGATGGTTCTGTCTCATTCACTGTCAGAGCGACTGCAGGCATCTTGTCAACCGACAAGACATACACAATCGATGTCAATGGCAATGCTGCGAGTCAGGATGACTTGTTTGTAGACGACATCGTTTTCAGCGTAGAACAATTCTACGAAGGAGACACACTTGATGCTCTTGTTACGTTAGAAAACCAAGGAAATGACAGATTCAATGACTTGAAAGTCACTATGTCTATCGATGATCTTGGCCTTGAAGCAAGTACTGCAAAGTTCGACTTACGAGACGGTGAGAAAAAGACAGAGGAAATCACTCTGGACTTACCAGCATCTGTAGCAGAAGGTAATTACATGGTCAAGTTTGTCATCAGCAATGATGATGTACGATTGGTCAGATACCAACAGATCTTCATACATGGAAGTTCTGCAACAGCTAAGAATGTTCAGGTTGTTTTCAACCCAAGCATCACAGCATCAGCACCGGTTGAGCAGAAGTCATCTATCAATTGGCTTGGAATCTGGTTCATGGTATTGCTTATCTTGATACTTTTGGCTGTCTCAGCATACTTAGTACGCAAGGCACGAGAAGGTACTCAACAGAAAGAAGTAAGCATTATTGCTTTAGATAATGAACAGATTTAATACTAAAATAACCGTTAAATCACAACAGATAGTTACTACTCACGAATAAGAAAATAAACGAAAGGTTTATATACAAGCTATCGGTACAGAGTGTAACTTTGGGGGTTTTTAGACGAACACATTCATATTGTTTGGAGGAACATAACAATGAGTAAAACACTAAAGGCATTCGGAATTGTCGCTATGCTATTCTTAGCTCTCGTAGGAGCAGTAGCAAGCGCTAACGCTACCCTGGACCCACTAGGCGTACAGGTACTAGACGTAAAGGTAAATGGAGATTCTTTAAACGCTAATCAAGCAGTAAAGACTCAATTCGACAGAAATTCCGATCTTGATGTCAAGGTTCAGCTCCAAACAGACAGCAATACAACGGTTAATGATGTCGAAGTCACCGTATTCTTAACAGGAACGAAGGACGACATTTCAAAGACATCAACACCATTTGATGTTGCACCAAGCACTATCTATACAAAGTCATTCACATTGACTCTTCCGCAACGGGTCGATGCAGGTCAGTACCAACTACGAGTTGTCGTCGCAAGTCCAAATAGCGACACTATCACATATGAGTACCCACTCGATGTTGCACCAGTCGATCATAGCATCGCAATCAAGGAAGTAACATTCTCGCCAAACGATAAGGTATTGGCAGGACGAGCTTTCACTGCAGTCGCACGATTGAAGAACTACGGTCAGAAGACTGAAAACGATGTCAAAGTCGTAGCAAGTATCCCAGAACTAGGCGTTTCTGAGACAGACTACATCAATCAGATTGACGCAGACGAAACAGTATCATCTGAAGAGATGCTATTACGAATCCCAGCAAACACAAAGACTGGCGATTACAACGTTGAAGTCTCTGTCTTTTACGATGATTACGATGTGAAGACTAAATCAGTCTACACAATGCATGTAGAAGGCGATGATAATGCTGCTCAGGCAATGGGAAGCGCATCAGGTAAGACAGTTGTTTCTGTCGGTGTCCAGGCGCAGTCAGTTGCACGAGGAGAAAACGGTGTCATCTACCCGATCACAATAACAAACAACGCAAACACAGCGAAGACATACACATTCGCAGTATCAGGCGCAAGCGACTGGGCAACAGTCAAGATCAGCCCATCAAATGTCGTCATCCTGAATGCAGGCGAAACAAAGCAAGTGTACGTTTATGTCGCAGCTAATGAAAACGCAGCTGTCGGTGAACGAGTCTTCGGCCTTGATGTGAAAGCTGGCAACGATGTTGTCCAACAGATCCCATTGAAGGCAGATGTGCTTGAATCAGCAAAGAGCAACTGGAGCGGCTTCAAGAGCATCTTGCAGATCGCAGTCATCTTGCTGATTGTGCTTATCGTCGTCTTGGGTATTGTTATCGCATACCAGAAGAAGATGAAAGGCGCTGACAACAAAGTAGAGAATGAGCAGATCGCTCAGACGTACTACTAATTTTTTTAATTTTCTTTTAATTAAAATTTATTTTTTATGATCCCAACCTTTCTCACATTGTTGTTAGAATCAATCTTTAGTTATGTGAAAGAATTTCTTAAATAAAATAAAAATAATGAGCAATTACTTGCTCATCAATCCACTATGTGAGCCCTTAACGTGCTGCCATAGCTTTTTTGTCATCATTGAAGGGACTAATTTTCCTGAACCGAAGACGTCTTTCATTGAACATCCGCACTTCGCGAAAGAAACAGTCATTCCTCCGAATGGTACTCGTTTTCCTGCCATATTGTTTTTCACCTCTCTGTAATTGTCTATCTACGTCCTAAAAAGCCTGTTTTCTTTATATATGTTTCGCATTTTTACCTCTAAAAACGCTCTCATTTACCTCTAAGAATCAAAAGTGTTTTTCTTCAGGAGTGACTAATTACGAGGGAAAATAAGACTGAATTCAGTGAGATATTTCTCAGCTAATGCAGGACTGTCGATGATCAACAGGTTCTCATCGTTATTGGTATCGCCATTCAGGGTAGGATTCATCGAGCCGGTGATCACATAGCGATGGTCAACAACGAATACTTTGTGGTGCATATTGCCTTTATTGTTGTCCCACTTTACCATGATGCCGGCGTCAGCAAGTTTCTTGAACTGAGAATACTGACTGCTTTGGGTTTTCTCCATAATGCCCTTCACAATGACATTCTCTTGCTTTTTCTTGACCAAAAGATCTCCGATTTCGTTATGGGTGAATGAAAAGGTCATGAAATAGATGCTTTCCTGCGCCGTATCGAGCGTATACAGCGCTTTATTGGCGCACCAGTCTTCAGGACAGAAGTATACTTCGATATGTTCGTCGTTCAGATAGAACTCATTGTGCAACGATTTCGCTCCGCCGGAGAATGTTCCTGCATGCAACTCTTCAAATTCATCAGTATAGGTCTGCGCTATGTTCTTTGAGCGGATTATCAGTAGATTATTGTCATTCAATTCAGTATCACGGAGTGTCGGGTTCATGGAACCGGTAATGACTATCTCATTATCCAGAATGCAGAACTTATTGTGCATCTGCGAGTACTTGGAGTCGATGACCGCATGCATCTCACTTCTATTCGAGCTTTGATCATCCAGTACGAGTTCTGCTTTTTTGTTATTTAGAATAGTTATGACCTCTGGAATGTCAACATCGTATAAAGCGCACTTGATGTCAGTCGCATTCAGCAGATATGAGGAGAATATGCTTCTGCAATTTTCTCCTGGACAAAAATGTACCTCTGGTGCAGGACCGTACTCCTTTAGTACTGGAGCTGAAGCACTGCTGGTAACTATGTTGCCAGTCGTGGGACAAGCCGTGAGAATAAATAACACAATAATAAGTAGCTCTTTTTTCATTGGATCGCTTTCTTGAACTCTGCTGCTGATTTTGTCAAGCCAAAGACAGCACTGGGATACTTCTTCTGTATCTTTTCGACTGTCTCATCCTTTTTCATATCTTCGAACGGTATCTGTAGTATCTGCGCCGCCTGTTTGAGTTCTTTTGATGAGACAGACTTGAATATCTTGACAAATTTCTGAGTACTTCCAATAACAGCGAAGTTTGGTTTTGATTTTGTTAACTCTTTGTAGAACTGTTCTGCTTCATCATCAGCAGTCCAAGGCACGACGATCTTATCATACTGCGGAAAATCCTTCATTAACACACTTTTATCGTATTCGTCTGTTGATTCTGTCACTTTCAATGGCATTCCTTCAACAATCTTATCAAAGAATAGCTTCGCTAATGCACCAAACACTAGCACCCGTTCGTCTTTCTTGAATGGAGTATCGGCTCTGATCTCTTTCTTTACTCTGTTGGTCATTATCTCAATGAAGCAGTCGTTGCAGACATCCCCGTTGGGATACTTTACAGTCGCTTCATTGGCACACTTAAAACATTTCATTATCTTCATTGAAAGCCTCTCCTTTATTTCTCTATTTATTTTCTATATAGTAAATATTTAATCTATTCGTGTTATTTTTACCATTCTTAAATGGTAAAAGAACGAAAGCTTTATATATGACTTTATTTTTCTTATAGTATTGGGGGCAGGTTTTATTCTCATAGTCTATCACCTCTTTTCCCTAGCAAATGCCTTTACCGGCATTTGCGAAGGGTTTAATTCATCAATAGAAACAACTATCTTCTAAACTGAATATGTGTTCTTCTCTGTTTCCGCATCGAGAATAATATACTTCCAATGAACAATCCCAGGACAAAGGTCAGCAATGCACGTGTATCTATATTGACCCCAAACGGCTTCTTCTGCGGGAAATAAATATCCAGATTGCTCAATTCAATACCGTACTCAGCATACAATAATGCAGTATATTTCTCATTCTCTTTCAAGACATCAGCATATTCATAGTAACTATATCCGAGGATCGGGAATGTCCCTTTCTCGATCTGTTTCTGGATTGCTTTTTTCGCAGCGATGATCTTATTATCCAGAAGATCATTCACATTTTCATCGGCGATGTAGATGGTGCTCAACGCAGAAGAGATCTCTGCCTCTGATTTTGATGCTTTGAACAAACAGAGAGCATAATCGCTGGAATTCAGATATTGTTTCGCGCTTTCAAGACCTTTCTTTGATTCATCAACCAGATGCGGGATGTAGATCTGAATGTAATTGTACAATTCTTCCACTTCGTTGATCTTCAGCATGCAGCTATCTTTCAATTTTGATTCGTCAATCTGCTTTCCGGCAAAGCCCATGAATCGCAGCCATGCTGATGCGCTGTAGGTCCGTTCAATCGCATAGCTTAGATCAGAAGTCGAATTGCGTTCACGTGCTTCCTTGATATTCTCGCGTGCATCAATGATTCGTTCCTGCACGATCATCGCCGCTTCCAAATCGCCGAGTCGTGTGAGTTTTGTATTGTTCAATCCTGTCTCGAGCTCATCCAGCTGCGCTGTTGTTTGCAGCAACTCTGTTTCAATCTCGGCATGAGAGATATTCTGTATCTTGAATATGACCTGCCTGAAATACACATTCGCGCCAAAACATCTGCTTGCAGATGAATAGTATTTTCCTTCCTTCGATAGTTCAGCCGCTTTTTGCGATAGGTTCGATCCCTGTTCGTAGATTCCTTTTGCATCTTCTGGTATTTTCTTAACATCGATAGTATTCTGTATCGTTTCTGTTCGTTTGCAGATGTTCTCATTCAGATCTTTCATGATAGAAACATACGTTGCATCAGGAACCAATGGCGGGTATACTTTTTTAGTATTAGTGAATATTTCATACGCTTCTTCGACATCAGAGACCTCGATGACGCTCACGTTAAGTTCTTTCCCGAATGCGATGAGTCCAGTCGCATTCTCTTCTCCTTTTGGAATCAAAATGCGTTTTAATCCGGCATCGACAGCGGCCTTTATTTTCTCTCGTGCACCGCCCACCACGCCGACAACACCGCCTGAATTGATAGTGCCGGTGATCACGGTGTAGGAATCGATTTTTTTATTCTCTAACGAAGCGATCGTCAGTAGTGTGATGGCAGCTCCTGCGCTTGGGCCAGCGACAATCGGAGAATTCGTCTGTAATGAATAGATAAAATCCTTGTTCAAACAATAGTTTTCAGAGATCTTGCAGGCGATCGTCTTACCGATGCGCAGCGATATCTGCGTATCAATCTGCGATAATGGATACGTCTCGATGAAGACACGTCCGGAGCCATCGATAATGTCAAGATTCAGATCAACGACCGTACCTTGTTTGTTTCCATCTGTGACCGCGAGGAGTTTAATCGTGCCTCGTTGCGCGAATGCAGCAGGCATCAGCAATAAGAACAGCAGAAACAGATACTTCTTCATAGTTTGCGGTGGACGTCAAACTCTCTCATCTTTCTTCGATGTTTGAGATATCGTCGTAATCCATGTTTATCGTTCTGATATTCATATATTTTGAATAGAACAAATAGTGCAACCAGTATTCCAAACGTGATCCATGCCCATTTTGCGGTCTTCGACAGTGGCTTACTCTCTTTTGGAGGAGCAGGATTGGTTTCCGTTGCTGTTGTACCCGCATCTGAAGCGAGCAATTGATCCCGTTTCAGGTTATAATCAGTTTTTGGTCCTTCATTGCCTGCGAGATCGACTGCCGTAACTGAGAATAAGCTGTCATCAGTGGATACCTCCCAGAACAACTGCTGGGTCGAAGCGATACTCTTGATCGTGTTATAGATATTATAATGATCAATGCCATTGTTGTCTGTCGCCGCAGCCCATGTAATTCTTGCTTTGTCATCGATTGATTCATATTTGAGAGTGCTGACTGCGCTTGGTGGAGTCACATCGTATACGAATTCGATCTGGAAGAATCCCTGCATCAAATTATCCTGTGCATCACTGCACTTTACAAAGACTCTGTTCAATCCTTCGGCAAATGGTAACTCGATAGAATGATTTTGTTGGAGGATCGCTTCTGTGGCAACAAGACTTGTTTCGCTGAAGCCTGCTTTACAGCTCGCTGGTTCATCAGTAGTAAACATGAGAACTTTTGAATTTGAATATATCTTTGATGGACTGTTGACTACTGGTGCTTTTGAATCGCCGCCATACGTCTTGCTTGCTTCTGAAGAAAGGTTGACCAGATCATACACGATGAGCTTGAAGGTATGCTGCAGACCATCATCTTTTGTCTGGTACAGACTGATCTGGTGCGTTCCGGTGAGCTGTTCCCGATGGAGCAATTCGCTGTCCTGATATACTTCAAGATGATCAAGACCCTGATCGCTTTCTATCTCCCAACTTACCTGCACTTGATCGGGAAATGTTCGTTTCACATCGAATGAGGTGATCTGCGGAGAAAGTGCGTATGCAATCATGACTGAACATACTAGTATGCCAAGAATACCTGCTAATTTACGTTTGTCCATGGGGTATATGATGAATTCCGTCACCTAATATTTAAATTTTACTGCCTATAAGAGCGGTTTTATGAGTACAGGGGTGACAAACACCTCTATTAGCGCAGCGATGATGATGACTAGGATCGATAGGATGAGCAGGACTGTTCCGTCTTTGATGACGTTCTGGAATGTGTTGGTGCCGACTTTCTCTTTAAAGAATCCTTTTGAGATGACTCCGCCAGCAAGTGCTGCAAGCAAAAAACCAAATACTTCGGGAATGATGTGGATAGAAAGGATCGCGGTGCTCAGTACCTTCTGCTGTGTGATTAATTGTGTCGCTTTCAGTATGAATGTCGCGAAGACGCTTGCGTTCAGTACGATCAAGAATAAAGCACCGATGCCGTAGAATAGAGACAAGATGAATGCGATCACAACAATGGATATGTTGTTGAAGATGATGCTGAATAACTGCGGAACT
Organism: uncultured Methanosarcinales archaeon; assembly: GCA_965231065.1. Lineage (GTDB taxonomy): Archaea > Nanobdellota > Nanobdellia > Woesearchaeales > UBA10107 > UBA10107. The sequence continues at coordinate 362,628 of OZ246410.1, forward strand.
TTCTGAGTCGGTATCTTGATGAAATTACCGACCAATCCTTGCTTCTCCAATATTGAATTTTGATATGAAACAGAGTCAGGAACATACGATCCCATAAAGATATAACTGAAGAAGATGCCGATGAACAGACACAGGAATATGTCCATGAGCACCGCATGGTTCCGAAAGAAATGGTACAATCCTCTTTTTCGTTCCATCTTCTCTCCGATGGTCACTAGTTTCGCAGTCGAAGGAATGAGCAATAAGGTGATGAAGAAGACCATGGAAAATGAAACGCTGTTCGGGAAGAACATCTGGGCCGTGCCATAACTCAATAATACGTAGATGGCTCCTAAGAGAAATGAATATATCTTCCGTTTTCCGATGCTGCTGAGAAACTGTTCAAATCCCATTTAATGATGACCGAATCTCTTGAAGTAGCGATCCCAGTCATCCTCTCCTTTTCTTTTCCAACCGAGGACGTAGAGTGTTGCACCAATTAATACAAGTGCAAGTAATGCTGTCTTATTGATTCCTTTCGCATAGTCTATCAAGACGGCGAAACCAGTACCGATGCCGAACGCCTGTTCACCAGTCACTATATTATTTGCTGCTGGTGTTTCATTCGCTTGATTGTTTGAAGCTAATTGTGAAAGATCTTTGTTGACATTCGCAGTATCTATGACTGTCGGCGCTGCAGGAGTTGGGAGGATTATTCCGCCGCCGGATGAACTAAATGTTCTCTTCTTTCCGCCACCTGTATTTCCATTACCGTTGCCGCCACCATTATTTGGTGGTGGATTGGAACATTGGGCTGTGTCGATTGTGCACGTAGTAGTACACGTGACTGTTCCTTGGCTGAATCCATAATTAGAGCAGATATCGGTTGTGGATCCGTCACACTGCTCTCCGGCATCGACAATGTTGTCACCGCAGTAGGAACCAACACTGATCTGTGCAGTTGCGGTGAACGTATCAGCGCCATTTGTGTATGTCGCAATGATTGTATACTGTCCGTTTGCCTGTGGTATTCCGAGTAATGTATCGAATGTTCCTGTCTGATTATTTATTACCAAGGCCTCATTCTGCAGGATTTCTATCACATCGATCGTTCCGCTCGGTATGTTGCCGTCATCGGTACTGATTGTTCCTGTAAGTGCTAGTGATATATTATTATTTGCAACGCTTGCATCTGTATTTGTCTGATTCAAGCTCATGGAGAGTGTGAAGGTCTTTCTGACTCTGAACTGTGCTGATTGTGATGTTGACTGTCCAAGATTATCAGCTGCGGTTACCTGGACTGTATATGTTCCCGTCGTCGTCGCTGTTGTCGTTGGGAGTATTATCTGCCCGTTCGTTATTGTTGCTGGTATCGCATTATTGTTCGGATCAGTGATTGTTGCGGTGACTGAATTTTGGTCAACACCGGAGCCAGTATCTGCGATGACTGCATCGATGATGACATTATTTCCTCTGTCTGTCACATTCGGAGCAGTCAGGGTGATCGTCGGTGCTTGGTTGTCGATAGTGAATGTTTGTGTTCCTGAACTTCCTTGAAGATTGACTTCGTCAGTACAGTCGACATTCCATGTATATTGTCCATCAGTAACCGGAATCGTGTACGAATTACTTACTCCTGTCGTTACTATCGCATTTGCATTACCATTAGCCGTTACCATGCAATTCAATTGCGTCGCATAATTATCCTGCGCATCGAACTGTAAATTTACATTTGTCGCGGTAAGGAATTGATTGTTTGTCGGTGAAGTTAATGTGACTGTCGGCGCTGTCCTGTCAATTATGGTAGTCAGGTTAGCTGTTGCTGCGGTATTTCCGCCATTATCGGATGCATCGAAGAAGAAGCAGACATCCCCTTCTGGCCATGCGGTAAGATCTTGAGTGCTTGAACAGATGCCATTTGAACATGTGTTCGCGAATGTATTGTAGACTGTACTTGATGTATTTGTTGTGTTGTCGAATATCAGATCGCAGTTCGAGAGATGCAGATTTGAACCAGCGATGCCTGTCTGTGCATCATTTGCAGCTGCTGAGAATAATTCATTACCTCCTGAGATGTATGGTCCTGGTGTTGTATTGGTTATGACTGGCGGGAGATTGTCATTCAACACCTGTAGTTGTATTTGATTCGCATTGGAATCACCATTTACATCTGTTGTGGTGATGATCCAGTTATAGGTTGTATCTTGATTTACATTATTTGCCAATGCCGAGAATCCGAAATTCTGGTTGCCCCAATTGCTGATCGCATTAGTCGTTGTCGAGAATGTGATTGAATTATTATTTGTAACAGACCATCCTAATAATGCAGTAATGCTGTTGACGCTGAAGCCGCTGTTTTGCACATCGACTTGGTTGATCGCTGATGTGCTGGTTATGTCATTTGCAACGTTTAACCCAATATTGACGGGGTTTGTCTCATAGATGGGGGCGTAATTAGTTGTGACCGTTGCGGTGTGGACCGCAAAGACAGAAGTGAGTAATGATAAGAATACAATTAAGTCTATAAGTCCTCTCTTCACTGGGGTCATCTAAAAGATAGATATAGTCAAAATGCTATATAAAGGTTACGTTTATTTCGCCTGTATCGTTATTTTGTTTATAATTACGTCAGTCACTGGTTGGTCATCAGCATTTGTCTTTGTGTTGCTGATCTTCTCGACAAGATCATATCCTTCGATGACTTTGCCGAAAACCGGATGCTTACCGTTCAAGAAAAAGTTATTCGCTACGTTGATGAAGAATTGTGAACCGCCTGTGTCCGGTCCGGAATTTGCCATTGCGATTGTACCTGGGTCATTCTTTAATCCTGCTCCAAACTCATCTTTGATATGATATCCAGGACCGCCAGTGCCCCATCGTGATCTTAATGAAAGATCCTTTGATAATGGATCTCCGCCTTGGATCATGAACTTAGCTATTATTCTGTGAAATCTCGTTCCGTCATAGAAACCTGACTGCGCTAATTTGATGAAATTAGCAGTGGTAATTGGTGCTTTGTCTTCAAACAATTCAATCTTGAATGTTCCTTGATTTGTTTCAAATACTGCTATTCTGTTCATAGTCTTTGATGACATGTTCACATATAAAAGGATTGTGATGAGGACTACTATTCCTATTATTATGTTTTTCTTCATTGTGTTTCTTCTGTTGGCGCTTTCACAACCTTTTTCTTCACCGTTTTCTTCGCTGCTGCTTTCTTAGGCGCTTTCTCTTTCTTGACTTTCTCTTCAGCAGGTTTGAATTTAGGAGCGACAACAGTTCCATCCAATTTCATCATGAACCTACATTTCGGATAATTGCTACACCCATAGAATTTCCCATAGAAGCTCTGCTTCAAGATAAACTGTCCGCCGTCGTTCGGACAGATCATCTGAGCCGCTGTCAATTTAGGAGCTTCAGCTTCTAATTGCTTCTTTGTAGGACAATCCTTATTGACACAGAGTTCCTGAGGTTGTTTACGGGCTTTTATCACTTTAACCATAGGATATCCGCATGCAGGGCATTCCTTGCGTGCAGGGACTACTTTAGCGAATGGCGGTAGATTGAAGGTAGTCTGACATTCAGGGTATTTGTTACAAGCGACAAATAATCCATATTTTCCTCTCCTGATCTGCAGGTCTCCTTTTCCGCATTTCATACATTTGCCGACGTAACTCAGTTCGTCTCTTGTTTCCAACGTAGCTTTCAATAATTCTTTTCCGATATCTGATTCATTCTTCTTGAATTTCTCAAGTATCTTGTTGATCGTATCCTTGGCTTCGCCCAGAACTTTTTCTTCAGTCTGTTTCTTGCCTCGTATCTCCTCCATCTCTTCCTCGAAGTGTCTGGTCAATTGCTCATCCAACATCTCCGGCATATATTTCTTAAGAACTTTTACCGTTTCAATACCTAAGTCTGTCGCCTGGATGCTGTTCTCATTGACATATCCTCTTCTGAATAATGTTTCGACTATCTCTGCACGAGTAGCCTTCGTCCCAAGACCTCTTTTCTCTAATTCCTTGATTATGGAAGCAGGAGTATATCTCTTGGGAGGTGATGTTTCCTCAGCAAGCATCAGTATCTCTTTTACTGTTATTTCTTCTCCGATCTTTAATTGCGGAAGTTCTTCGTCTTTCATCATTGCATATTTTCCATACAGTGTATGCCAGCCTTTCTCCACCGTGACTGTTCCAGAAACAGTAAAGATCTCTTTATTGATGTCAATCTCAATCTTCTGCGTCTCTCTCGTCGCGGGATCTCCGAAGATCGCGAAGAATCTATGGACAATCAAATCATACACTTTTGCCTCTCTATCTTCTAATCCTTTCGGCGGTATTCCAGTCGGGTGTATGGCTGGATGAGCAGGATCGGTCTTCTCTCCTTGATTCGGGATTAATTTTCCAGACAATACTGTCTTTGCCAATTCGGTATAGTTGCTGTTCTTCGCTAACTCCTGCAAGACGCTCTTAAGATTCAATTCTTTAGGCAATTGCTGAGATGAAGTTCTTGGATATGAGATATATCCGCCGGTGTACAATGCCTGGGCGCATTCAAGCGTATTCTTAGGACTTATTCCAAGTGTCTTATATGATTCCATCTGTAATGAAGTCAAATCAAAAGGAACCGGAGGACTCTGTTTGAATCTTGTTTTTGTTATATTTTTTACGACAGCTTTCTTTCCTTTGCACGTATCGTATACTTTCTGCGCTTCATCCTTCTTCCAGAATTTGTCTGTCTTGTGCAATGCGACTATATCTGAAGCCTTTGCTTTTCCATGAAGCTCAATCTGCCAATACGGCACCGGAACGAATTTCTTTATTTCATCTTCTTTATCCACTAATATCTTCAGCGCAGGACCTTGTACGCGGCCGATCGAGATTATCTTGAATTGTCCTGCGTTCTTTATCGCGATGCTTAACGCTCTTGAATAATTGATGCCGTACATCCAATCCAGGAAATGTCTCGTTTCACCCGCATTCGCTTGGCCCCAATCAAGTGTCTTAGACTTCGTTTCGTATGATTTGACCAAATCAGGTTTTGTCAACGTAGAATATTTCATCCTGTTTGCATCTTTTTTCTTGCAGATGAACCTAATTATATTCAATCCAATAACTTCTCCTTCGATATCAAAGTCAGTCGCTACGGTAAATTCGTTCGCATCTTTCGCGAGTTTCTTCAATACGGCGACATATTTCTTTGTATACGCTGCGCCTTTATTTGTCTCAGAAGCTTCTTTCCACTCGATATCAAATACAGGATATGTCCACTTCCCTTTGTTTCTTTCCGCGACAGAGTAGAGATGACCGACTGCAGAACCGATTGCTATGTCTTTGTTTCCATGAGTGATGAGATAGTAGGGAACTCCGTTATTTGACTCTTTTATTACCTTACCATCAGCGAGCGCTTCAGCTATCTTTTTTGCAGAATTCGGTTTCTCTGTAATGATGAGTTCATGGACCATGCCATGTAGGGTTTTGTATTTTATTTAAAAAGCTTTGTTAATTGAGCAGAGACGCCCTAAAACCCTGTTTTAAGCTGTTTTTTGCACAAAATTTAAAAACGGAAACGACTAAAGTAGTCATAGTAAACACTTTGGAGGTGTTTTAGACAAAATGGCAAGAAAAAGTAACTTAACCAATTGGGCGTTCTTGATTGGTGCTTTGATTTCAATACTTGTTGGAATCGGAGCAGCATCTGGCGCAGCGTATGCATCTAATAAGTGGATCCCGGTCATCTTAGTGGTACTCGGATTGCTCGTTGGACTGGTAAACGTAACATCGAAAGAAATGACAGGCTTTTTGGTCGCAGCAATCGCATTGCTCGCGTTTGGAGCAGGCGGATTAAATACGCTTGACACATTAATACCAAAGCTTGGTACATTATTAGGAAGCGGAGTCCAGGCATTCGGATTCTTTATCGGCGCAGCAGCAGTTGTTGTCGCAGTAAAGGACGCATGGGGCATCGCATCCCACAAATAAGCTGAAGAGCTTATTTTATTTTTTTATTTTTTTAATATATTCTAAATATGATAATAAACACCTCCCGCGATAGCCGGCACGATTGATAATTCTGCTCCGTCCTTTACCGCGCTCTCAAGACCGTTCAGGTTCCGTATATCTTCCTGATCTATGTAGTGATTGACGAACCTGTTCAGATCTCCATTTAGGTACAATCTCTCTCTGGCCTCAGGATAGTGGTGGATCAGAGCTTCCAAGACCTTGTCATAGGTCGTTGGATTTTTCTTGAGATCCAAAACAACTTCAGTTTGATCGTCACATATCTTTCTCAATGGTATTGGTATCAATATTTTTACTGTCATGGGTCCTCCTGCGTATTGTTGTCAATACGCTATTCAGAATAAATCTATTCTCTTTTAAATAATCTCTTGACAGTATTATTCTTATAGGAATATTTATATAGGTAGACGCTTCTTCCAAAGCGATGGAAATCGAACGAATAAAACAGATCCGAAGATCATTGGGAATCACCCAGCATGAGCTCGCGAATCTTGCGCAGGTATCCCAATCACTCATAGCAAAATTAGAATCAGGAGCTCTTGACCCTTCCTACTCAAAGGCAAAGCAAATAATAAATGCTCTTCAAACGCTTGAAGGAAAGAAAGAACAGATTGTCAGGGATATCATGCACGAGAAGATCATCTCTTGCAGTCCGGATGATGAAGTCAAAGATGTGATACGTCTGCTGTCAAAACATGCTATTTCTCAAATACCAGTCATCGAACATAAGCACGTCATAGGAATCATAACAGAATCAGACGTCATCAAGAATCTTGAGCATAACAAAAAGCATGTCAGAGATATCATGAGTGATGCACCGCCGGTATTGAATCAGAATACAAAACTCAGTGTCGCGAAAGAACTGCTCAAGTATCAACCCTTACTAATAATCTCTGAGAAGGGAATTATCAAAGGAATTGTAACGAAGGCTGATCTTATCAAGAAACTGAACCAGTAGTCATATTATCAACATTGATTGCACTGCTTGGCTTGCAGTATTCTTCTGGTATCGTATAGACGTGCTGATTCTTGCAGGCGTAGTCGACACCGTTGATGTTTTCTACCGGCAATATCTCAAGGTACGTCACTCTGCCGATCTCTTTCACGAGATCTTCATAATTGATAGCATACGTTCGAATACCACCTGGCACGAGATGTTCTGTTCTCTTGACATTCTTTGTGCCGCCTGATTCTCCGGTATAGAGTAACCACAGTGCAGGAATCTCTACCTTTGCAGCACTGCCAATCTTAAGGTTGAAACTTGTCTTGGTATTGTCGTTCCATTTGCAGCCTCCATAGACGATTGTCGAGTATCTGCATGTCTTGCTGATGAGGAGTGTTTCGCTTTCAGGTTCAGGAGCAGTTATATTACTGACTATTGTTGTATTTGTCTTCTGCACTTCTTCCTTGGGTTTGTTTAAATCAGGTGTCTGAGAAACAATCTTCTGTATGGACTGTTCGCTTTCAATATCCTTCTGGACGCACGCAGTAGCTATGAATGCAATAACTATCAACGCCATGATGAACGCAGTTTTCATATTTTTAAATTTCAAGCGTCTTCATTTATATACTTTGCGGCAATGTTTATTAATCGCTATCACTTTGCCATCGTATGTTTGAAGACATCATACATGCCATTGATTTCTCTACGCGTTTTGAAGGAGAAGAGGTTGATTTAGGTGCTTTGCATCACAAGACGATTCCTTTCTCTGAAAAGAATTTCAGGCATTTACCATCGCACGGTTCCGGCACCATCTCTTTTGTCGACGGGGGCAACGCAGAACTCTTGAGATCTCCTAGTTTCTCCCTGCAATTGTGCAGGGTTGCGCACGTTACCTATGACAAAGGAGAGCGCATCGAGCAAGAACGGAAAGAATTTTTTGTGTTAGTAACGATCATCAAAGGTTCCTTTGTCGTGAAGACCTTCGGCGAAGATATCTCTTTTTCAGTGAGCATCGATGATGAGCATTTCAAGTCAGGAACATCAAGAGGCACTCCATCTTCTGTTGTCTCTGCGATACGGAGATTCGCTGAACTGAAACTTGCTGCATCTCTTAATGCAGATGTCATTGTCCTGGATGGTTCGTTGCAGCAGACCTATCCATTCGAAGATAAATTCATGCGTGAATTGTATAAGAAAAAAGTAATTGGTTTCTGCAAGACATCTTCAGTATTGACAAAGTCAGGCAATTCCGCTCTTGCGTTGATGAATCTGCATAAAGGTGCATTTGTCTATCATCCGGTCGCAGAACTCTCTGATCTTACCTATCAGGCTCACATCTGCTTTGTACGATTGCATGAAAAATCAAACTATGTCTTCAAGATTGATTTTCATGGCAAGATCGATGATACGGTTCTTGCGCTCTTAGCAGAGAATTCCAGAGATCCTGTATTCTTGGGGTATCCGTATGGATTGGTGCTTGCAGATAAGCTCGCGAGAGTCTCGAATGATGAACTGGAGTACTACAAGACGAAGTTCATTTCTCAGATAAAGAACGATGACTTATTGAGATATCTGAATGCCTTGAACGCCCATGATGTGCTTGATCATGTCTAGTGTTTCTGTTTCTCTTTCGCGCTAAAGAATTCTCCCCTGAATAATTGACCGATGATACTCAGCAATGTAACGATGAATCCGATGCCTGCGATAATATTGGTCATCAATTTCAGTGTTGGTATGATGTCACAGTAGCCGCCGACATCAGGACAATATCCCGCTGAAACAGAATCCATGAATCTGAATACCAGATTAGCTTCACTTGGTATGGCAAGATGAAGCATAAGTATCAAGACAATCAATGACGGTATCGCGCCGAGTTTCATGTATATCTATGTTTACAAACCTTTTTAAATACTTTACCCTTTAAATTTCATAGGTGATACACATCAATCGCATCAAGTGGTTCAAAGAGATTTCTAAGGACGATATCGCTTCAGTAGGCGGCAAAGGAGCGAATCTGGGCGAGATGTACAATATGAAATTACCCATCCCGCCAGGATTCTTCGTAACTGCACAAACATACAAGGAATTTATCGAAAAGACAGGTATTGTTTCCGAGATCAAGCGCTTATTGTCAAATATGGACGTCGAAAATACAGCTGATTTGCAATCCAAAGCAAATCAGGTTCAAAAATTAATAGTCACGACACCGGTCACACATGAGATCCAGGAAGATATTCTTGAAGCGTATGCCGCATTGAACACTGAAGATGTCTTTGCCAAAGGAAATGATGTCTTTGTCGCAGTGAGGAGTTCTGCGACTGCAGAAGATCTTCCGGAAGCATCGTTCGCAGGACAACAGGCGACGTATCTGAATGTCAAAGGGAAAGATCAATTGATCAAAGCGATCAGGATGTGCTGGGCTTCATTGTTCACCGCCCGAGCGATCTATTACAGGACGAAGAATAAATTCGATCACCTGAAAGTCCTGATCTCTGTTGTTATTCAGAAGATGGTAAATTCAGAGCAGGCAGGCGTCATGTTCACGGTCAATCCATCGACCAACAACAGAGGAGAGACTGTCATCGAAGCAGTCCATGGATTAGGAGAGACCGCTGTCTCAGGCGAAGTCAATCCTGATATCTACATCATCGACAAAGAAGAATTAATGATCAAGACACGGACATTGAAGATGCAGCAATGGGGATTATTCAGGGATAAAGATGGTAAAAATGTGAAACTTTCCATCCCTGAAAAAACTGACAAACAGCAGGTCATCACTGATGAAGAGATCCTTCAGCTCGCGACATACGGTAAACAATTGGAGGAGCATTATGGAAGGCCACAGGATGTCGAATGGGCAATCGAGAAGAGCAAGGTATACATTGTCCAGACGAGAGCAGTCACAACATTAAAATCAAGAGAAGTAGGAGCAGAAGTTCCTGGCGAAGCGATCGTTCGCGGTCAGACCGCTTCGACTGGTGTCGCTTCTGGCACAGTTAAAATCGTCAAGCGTATGGAAGACCTTGACAAAGTGCTTGAAGGAGATATTCTTGTTACGACGATGACAAATCCTGATATGGTTGTTGCCATGAAAAAGGCGGCAGCGATCGTGACTGATGAAGGCGGCATCACTGCTCATGCAGCGATTGTCTCAAGAGAAATGGGCATTCCGTGCATTGTCGGTACTGAAAACGCCACTCAAGTCTTGAATGATGGCATTATCGTTACGGTGGATGCGACGCACGGCAAGGTTGTCTTTGGCAGAGTTGTTGCTGAGAAAACAAAACAAGAGATTAGACAAAAGGTGTCTACAAAGACAAAATTAAAATTAATACTTGATTTGCCTGATTTCGCAGAAGTTGCTGCAAAAACAGGAGCCGACGGCATCGGATTATTTAGACTGGAGATATTGATTGGAGAGAATGGCATACACCCCGCTGAATACATCAGACAGAATAAAGACGAGGAATACACCAATATGCTTGTCATGCAATTAAAGAAAGTCGGCGAAGCGTTCAAAGGCAAACCAATCTGGGTGAGGACTTCTGATATGCGTACGGATGAATATCGAGGTTTGCGCGGCGGCGATCAGGAACCGCATGAAGCGAATCCGATGATCGGCTGGCACGGCATCAGACGAGGTTTGGATCAGTCAAGAATTTTACGAGCAGAATTTAATGCCATCAAGAAATTACATGAGAAAGGATATACTAACTTTGGCATTATGATCCCCTTCGTGATTCGAGTTGAAGAACTGAGAAAAGCAAAGGAGATATTCAGATCATTGGGAGTAGAGCCTGTTTCAGACATCCCATTCGGTGTCATGATCGAGACGCCTGCTTCGTGCTGGATCATCGAAGATATCTGCAAAGAAGGTATCTCGTTTGTTTCCTTTGGCACGAATGATCTGACACAATTGACGTTAGGTATCGACCGAGATAATGAGAAAATAGCTAAATTATTTGATGAGATGCATCCTGCGGTCTTAGGCGAGATGCTTGGTGTCGTGAACATGTGCAAGAAATACAATGTGGAGACTTCGTTGTGCGGCCAATCTGGATCCAGACCTGAAATGGCAAAATTCTTAGTCATGATTGGTATCAATTCCATCGCGGTCAACAGAGATGCAATCTATGTGACGAGTGAAATTGTTCAGAAAGCAGAGGCAGAGCATAATGTTGCCATATGAGCACGCGTTGTATGGTTTGATTGTTGCCGTTGTTCTGTTTTTATTCCATTTGATTCCATTAACAGGCGCGTTGATACTCTGGCTAGTCTCATTTCTTATTGATGTCGATCACTATGCGTTCTATGTATTGGCAAAACACGATTTTAATCTGAGACGTGCGTATCATTTCTTTGCTCATCAGGATAAGAGTTATTACAAACAAAAGAGTGAGTATCGCGCTCCATTGTGCGCATTTCACACTGTAGAAGTTCTATTGTTAGTGATTGTCTTGTCTTTCTATTACAAAATCGCACTTTACATCTTGATTGGTATGCTGTTGCACTTCATCGGTGATTTCTATCACACCATCATCCTGATGAAAGCACCGCGATTGAGAAGATACACTATTTTTAATTTCATAAAAGAAAAGTTATTCTAAGACGTATATCTCTCTGCTCAGTGAGCCATGCACATAGTTTGTATAGTGTCCTTTTATTTTCAATTTACTCTTCATCAGCAGCTTTTTAGCATTGAAAAAGCTCGGGAATATCACGACAGCTCGTTTTTTCAATATTTTCTCTAGATTCTTGATGAATTTCGCATACAGATCTTTTCCAATATTCTTTGTATTCTTACCATACGGCAGGTCAGTCACGATGTAGTCATATTTCTTCTTTATTACAGTAGCATCCTGGTGAAACAGTGAATATCTGGTAATATTGTAGTGCTGCAGATTCTTTGCGCATAACCGAACGTACTCTCTGTCAAGATCAGAGCCAATCGCCTGTAATCCCATCAAGCCTGCTTCAATGAGGAAGCCGCCAAGGCCGCAGAACGGGTCGTAGACTGACTTTGTAGCACCGGTCAGGTTGACACAGACCCGTGCTAATTTCGGATTCATGCTGAATGGCTTTGTCTCAGGTCTTAGATGAGGCTTCCGGGATGAAAATTTCTCTGAATTTTCCCATTCTGGCACAAATAGGTAGAATTTCTTCTTTGTTTTTACGATGACGATCTTCGTTCCCGGACTGTCCAAGTCGACTCTTGGATGCTTCAAGAGGTCATAGATCATGCCGCCGAACTTCCTGCCGAGACTGTGAGAGGCTTCCTTCTTCTCAAACACCGTGACTGCAAAGCTTTCTTTGATGAGTTTATTCCAGTTGAATGACTTAATTTTCTTCTCTATGTCCTTGTGTATCACTTCAAAGAGCAACGAACCGATCAATCGGGTGTACGCAAGTCTATCGGTTGTCTTTTTCGTATTTACCAACAGGACATTTTCGTCCACTTTTCCTGTACCGATCAATGCAGCTACCTCTGCTTCTGCGAGGGGAATGTTCTCTTTAGAAAGAAAAAATAACTTCATTTCCATTGAAAATCAACATTCTGTTTATAAAAGTTGCCATATTGCAAATAAATCAAAATCTTTAAAAAGCATCAAATGAATTATAATCGTTATGGGGCGAGGAAGACCAGTTAAGTCAACCATCAGGCAAAATATCGTAGAGATTCTCAACGTGAAGGGTGAGCTCTATGGGTATGATATCTATAGAATCTATAGGGAAATCTTCCCAACCATCACTCTACGTTCTATCTATTATCATCTGAAGAAAGGACTCACGACCGGGGAATTCGTCGTCAAAGAAGTCAGGAAAGAGAAAGGTTCATTTTCCTGGGGTGGCGAGACCGAGAAGATCTATTACACTCTTGGTCCAAAAGCGCAGCCACGAGGCGAACAGCGCGTGAAGGATTATTTTAAGAAATAATTACTGTATTTGTCTGTATTTGATGTTATTCTCAGAGAGCTTAAATGTCTTTACCACATAGTCCTTTACCTTTTCATAATCATATCGTTTACAGGAGAATACATCGACACAGATCTCGTTCGCCGGTACAAAGGTATGGATTGCGATATGTGAGAAGTCGACAATAGTGAATCCAGTGATGCCAGGATTGATGGGGAGTCCTTCAATAACAACAGGTCCATGAAGAATCTGCATCTCGCAGAGGTTAGCTATGTCTCGTAATGCCTGTTCAACTCGTTTCTTATCGGTGATTATCTTAGGATCACAGTTGACTGCGTCAACAATGATATGAAATCGCCGCTCAGATTTCTGTTCTGCGACAAGTTTTTGTTTCATCTTTTATTTTTTCAATGTATGTGGGCGCTTATTTATAAAAATATCTTTTTTGAGAAATTTTTCAGAAAAATCCAGTGAACAGAGTTATCATGATGATCGCAAAGAAAAACATACTGACAAAGCTCCACCATTTCATCGCTGTCTTTTCATTCTTGAATATTGCTCTGAAGAGTTCCCGTGACATCTGTCCGCCGTCAACAGGTCCGATTGGAACCAGATTGAAGAGTCCGATTCCCAGACTGAGCGCGTACAGCCAGTACAGAAGCCCCATGAACCATAAAATAACCAAAGCGGTAATTGATCCATATTTCGCTTCGAAACTCGGTTTGATCGACTGATCCTGGCTTACCAGAACTCCCAGATATGGTTTAGAAGCATTTTGGGGATCAGGACCTAACATTATATTGAATGTGCCGTTGGTGGTCATTACATTGACTGTATCGCCTACTTTTTTAGTTTTTAGCGCCGCTGAAAGATTATCGACGGTGAGAATCTCTATGTCATCTACTGCTTTGATCGTCGAACCTTGCATGACTCCTGCCATCTGTGCAGATGAGTTCTCGCCGCTGAATCCTTCGATCTGGGTGCCTTCATATTGTATGATGTTGGATGCAACCGGCACACTCAATAAGATGAACAGAACCAAAAATAAGCCTCCGGTGAGGATATTTGAGAATGGACCCGCTGCAAAGACTGATAATTTCTGCATTTTGGTCCGTTTTGCCAGGGTTTTCTCATCTGGTTCTACAAATGCAGCAGGGATGACTGGTACCAAGACGCCTAAAAAGGCAAATCCTGATGATTTGATCGGAACGTTATGCAACCGTGCTACAACACCGTGACAGAACTCATGAATGGTTGCTATGAAAAAGATCGAGATGATCCAATAGAAGAATGGTACATAGAAGCCGCCTTTGACCTTGAATGGCAGGACTAATGAGACGCTTGCTGCTGCAGCGGGAGCCAAAAAGATATCAAGCAACCCTTTGATAAGGAGCCATGCGATGACGAAGATACCGAGTGTTCCGATATACACGCCTGCTTTTGAGAGAAAATCAACCAATTTCGGATGTTTCTTGGAGATGGAATCCATCTGTTTCAGTCCAAGCTTAGTCTTATACATTGCAAAATACAAAAGTGGCCACAAAATCTTCTGTACTTGAAGTTTTTCTCTGTTTTTGATCAAAAAGAGGCTTAACAGAACCAGAAAGGTGATCGATGCGAGTGATTCTATGCTCATTGTGTTTTTGTCTGAAACCTAATTTATAAAACTTGTGGCGTTTTAAGAATACTTATTCAATATCTTTTCCCAGGATTCATCAGCGACATGGACAGAATCATTCTCTTCCTTTGCTGGCAAAGGCGTATACAAAGAATCAACCATATTTGTAGTTACTGGCGATAATGGTACGTGAGAAAGCATTTTCAACAGCAATTCAGGCAATTTTATCTTCAACGGCGTCTTCTTTGTCATTTTACATATCTTATCAATAACTTCTTCGATGTTGACCCGTTTCTTTGAACCTAAATAGACTACCTTATGTTCAAATCGTTTATCGACAATTATATCGGTGATGTGCTCAACCAATGAATCAATATCAATCAACTCAAGATTTTTAGGCGTATTCGCCGGAATGGGAACAACGAATGCTCCTTTCTTTATTTTAGTAGCAAGTTTTGATATAAACGCTTCTCTGCTTATGACCTGTCCTGGCTTAAGGATAGTCCAATTTATTTTTTGTTTCTTAACCTGTTGTTCGGCAAGGTATTTGGATCTTCCATATATTCCTTTAGCAGATGCATGCGCTGCTTCACTGCCGAAGAACACGAATCGCTTGACTCCTTCACATGCTTTAGCAAGATTTGCTGTTCCATTAATATTTATTTTCTGATACTCTGATTTCTTGTATTTTCTTGAGGCAGTCAGCGCCGCTGCATGTATGACAATATCCTGCCCTTTTACGAATGATGCAGGATCTGCAAGATCGCAGCGCATATATTCTATCCCTTCCGGAATCTTGCTGATATTTCTGCTATCATGGATGCCGCATCTCACGGTAAATCCTTTTTCCCAGAGTCTCTTGACTAGTCTGCTGCCAATCATACCGGTCGCTCCGGTGATGGCGACCTTGATGTTGTTCTTATGATGTTGTTCTTTTGGGATAGATGTTTTTCCTTTTTCAAATCGCTCTGGATTTATGTTCGTGATGTTCCAGATTCTTGTATCGTAGTCGACATAGACATCATCCAGCAGTGCAAGGATCTTTAATGCAGGGGCGATTCCTGCTTTTGCACCAATGACTTCTAGTTTAGATCCGATGTTGATCAGGAATTTTGGAACTTCGAACTGCTTGGTTTTGAATCCGTTGTTCTTCCCGTAATTATGTACTAGTTCTCCCATGGATAGTGGGTGTTTATCATCGACATAGTAAATTGTATCATCCAGATCCTTATCAACAATATCTGCGATGACAGATGCGACATCGCTCGCTTCGATGATACCTAATTTTCCAGGAGTTGATGGAATCGGTATCTTCTTAGCAAGATTAGCCATGCCTTTCACAGAGATCATCAATCCCATGGATGAAGTTTTGCCGTATAAACTTCCTAGTCTTAAAATCACGGGCTTGAATCCGTATTTCTTGGAATATTCTGAGATCTTTTTTTCTGCCATCAACTTACTTAATCCATATGGCGCTATTTTCTTCAGCGTATTGAATGAAAATCCAGAATCAAGCATGGTGCTGCATGCTTTTGCCATCACGCTTGAAGTGAAAATAAAATTGACGCCTTTCAGCTTGTTTCCAAGCGCTTCCATGAACGAACTAAGAACTTCGACATTATCTTTGTGCAGCACCTCATATGTTGCGCCTTGATTGTTGTTTGCAGCCATGTACACGACTGCTAAAGGAGAATGAATATCCGTCAACGCTTTTCTGTAATCGTTGACATTCCCATGAGCGGGGTAGTTCATGGTCTTAACACCTAAACCTTCGTAATTCTCAATAAGTTTTTCTTCAGGGATGCCTTTGCCGGCCATCCTGATGGCTCCAGAATCTGGAATTAAGCAGAGAACCTTGTTTTTCTTAACGATCTTTGGAATCAGAAGAGAACCGAGAAAACCGGTAGATCCGGTTACAATAATCATTTCCTTCGCATTGGTCTGAGAATCTTGCTATTGCACTTTCTGCATTTGACGAGACCAGCAAGCACCATCATATTGGAAGATCTGATTACTGATTTGCATTTTCTGCATACGAATTTTCCCTTGATGAGTCGTGCTTCTGCTTCTGGAAACTTTGCCATAATTATTCCTTGATCTGTTTCATCACTTTATCGTCTAATATTTCCCAATAAATGATCGTGACGCCTTCCTTGACCTTGTCTTTCAATTCATCAGGGATTGTCATATCCAATGTCTCGAATGTTGATGCGTCCATGATGTTGGCTTTATTGCCGTTAATCGAAAGGACTTGCGCTTCTTTCTTGCCGATGACCGGCACTTCGACTGAACCATGCGGCATAACGATGTCTCGTTTCTTTTCATCGATGATGCCTACAGCGACAATTCTGAATTTTGCGTGACCGTGCTTACCTGGTCTTGAGACATCGACAGAAACTACCTTACAGGCAGATTCATCGATTATCATCAAGCTGCCTGGCTTGATCAATGAAACGTCAACAACTTTCCTTTCTCCTGTCATCGTAAAAACACCTAAAACTGAGGATTATGGGTCATTTATAAAGCTTTTGGGAGTGAAATAGGTGCACTGGCTGGGATTCGAACCCAGGCGAACAGCTTGGAAGGCTGTGATGCTACCGCTACATTACCAGTGCTTTATCGGTATTCTTGAGCTAATGTTTTATTTAAATAGTTAACTAAGTGAAGAAGGGGCTAGATCAGTTCCCTAAACTGTTCCAAAAACCTATCAAAGTCATGTTTCTTGATTCCTGCGCCGCATGCTAAGTCATGTCCGCCGCCGTAACCGTCAAGACCTTCAAGCGCTTTCAGCAATTTAGTTCTGATCTCAACAGAAGCAGATCGTAAAGAACATTTCATCTCGCCATCTTTCTCCCGTGCGATAATTATGATCTTCTTTGGATATTTGTAGATCAGATTATTGGAAATATCTGAGGTGAATGTCGCATCACCAAGGCTGGGATATCTATACACAAACAACTTTCCTTTCTGTTTCTTCATCTCCTGTTCAGCATGTGCTAGTATCTCTTGGTATTGCTTGTTGACTTCTTCATATCGTTTATAGATCGCTTTGCCTGCTTCTGTCTTCTGTTCTAGTATCTCAGTTGGATCATTAATCTTCATCATCTCGGCGATATGTTTTTTGACTGAATCCGTCTTTCCCTTCAGGATGAAGTTAATTATAGTACATAATCTTCCGATCTCTGACTCAAACCGCGCCTTCGCCGGATCTTTTATCTTCGGATCGATGAGTTCAGGATGTTCTTTACCGAATTCTTTCGTCTCTTTTGTGACATGCCAGTCGAATGTCGTACCGACAGCAGCAAGCCATAAATTCTCTTTAACGACATTGTAACAGATTGTTGTAGTAGGAGAAGAATCATCCTTGTCATAATCTCTCGGATTAAATACTTTCATGCCAGTCACTTCGGCATCACCAAGATGGTGGTCGACTTGGATCACCGGTACTTTGACTTCATCGACAAATTCCTGTGAAATGCCCATTGTTGGAATGTCCAATAAAAATATCTTATCCGGTTGAATTTCTTGAACACGTTTCAGCATGTTGACATCGACCATGCGTTCAACACGCACGATGCCGACGCCTTCTTTTTTGTACTTGTAGAGCAATAAGAATGCGCACAAACCATCGCCATCCTTATCATAGATGAATAACGGGTTCTTGCAGCTATCTAATTCTTCTTTCAGTTCCTTTAATTTCTTTGCTGGAAGCATAAGCATTAACTCTTTCTGTTCATTTAAATAGTTTCTTATAAAGCACGAGACAGCTACGGCAAATGTATATAAACTTAATTTCATAATAAAATACAATGAGACATGGAGGTAAGACAGCATATCTAAAAAAGCTTACAGATAAATTCCAGTTCAAATCAATCGATGTCGGCACCGAGATGGACGGTTCTTCTCCTCCGGGTGTGTTTGTTGGAAGATTTGGCTATCCGAAAGTTCTCATAGGACCATTATTGACACCACAGCACGGCGATACCGAAGTCATGGACAAACCAGAAGCATGGATACCCGAAAAAAAGAATCCTGATGATGTGATTAATTACCGATTGAATCTGGTTAGAGGAAAACAATCAGTCGGCATCAAAGAACTCGACAATAAACTGGTTCAGCAGATGCGAGAGATCGCTCTGGCAAAGAATTCTGTCGAATCAGAGGCATCATTCACAAAAAAACCACGAGGATTCAATATAAATGAAGAGACCCAACCTTTTGGTCCAAGTGCAGAACTGAATAAATTTTCAGTTGGCAATGTCAAGTGGGAACAAAAACTAGAGAAAGTATTTAATGATACTGACCTCAAAGCGAGAGATGCTGTCTTGGACTCATACAAAAAAGGCGTTCTAGTATCACAAATACAAAAAGCATTCTCAATCGGTTCGATGGGAATGAAAGATAACCGGAAATTGGTTCCGACACGATGGTCTATTACAGCGATCGATGATACTATTGGAAAACATTTGGTCGATGAGGTAAAGCAAAATGATCTGATCAGTGAATATCGCGTCTATGAATTCAAGGCGTTCAACAATTATTTCGCCATTATGCTCACACCTACTTTTTGGCAGTATGAGTGGATGGAAGCGTTCATCAAGGTCATGGGCAATGAAGTCGCTGTTTTCGCTGATCATGAAGAATTTACCGGCAAGAAGGAATATTCATCCGTCGGCGGCTGTTTTTATTCGGTTAGATTGGCAGTCGCTGAAAAACTAAAAGAAGAACGAAGACAGGCAGGTGCGATCGTATTCAGAGAAGCATATCCCGGTTACGTACCATTAGGTGTTTGGCTGTGTAGGGAATTGACAAGAAACGCTATGAAGACAAAGCCATTACTGTTTGAGAATGAGTCATCTGCATTGAATCATATCTCTTCCAAATTGATGTTATCGATGGACCGCTTCAGAAGAGAAAGTGTATTCTTGAATACAAAACAGATGATGATCACGAATTACTATTAGTCTTCAACCACCGCTTTTATCCTTCTGATGCCTGCAGCGACACCTTCTTCTTTTATGATCTTGAACACACCGACTTCAGAAGTATTTTTGACATGCGGACCCATGCATATCTCCATAGAGTAATTACCAACTTTATAGACTGATACGCGAGGAGGGTATCGTACACCGAACTCTGACTGAGCTCCTTTCTCCTTCGCTTCGTCGACACTCATCTCTGATTTAGTAACATCGAGTCCCATCTTGACGACCCGATTGACTTCGTCCTCAACCCTCTTCACTTCTTCTGGCGTCAATTTTCTTCCAAAATTAAAGTCAAATCGTAATCTCTCTGCGGTGATGTTTGATCCTTTCTGGACGATGGAAGGATCAACGACTTTACGCAACGCTTCATTCAATAGATGTGTTGCAGTATGCATGCGTGTCGTTCTGGTTCCATGATCAGCCAATCCGCCCTTGAATTTCTTTTCAGCACCAACTCTTGATAATTCCTGGTGTTTTTCATATTCTTCTTTGTACGCGGCGGTATCAACCACCAACTCATTTTCATGCGCTAACTCGATGGTCATCTCAATGGGAAATCCATAGCTCTGGAATAATAGGAATGCAGTCTTGCCAGGTATCTTATTGTCTCCTTTCTGATCCAATTCAGCTGCTATTTTCTGGAATTCTTTCAGTCCGTTGATGATCGTCTTCCTGAATTTCTGCTCTTCTTTTGTCAATTCAGTAAGGATGTGTTCTCGTTTCCGTTCAAGGATCGGATAATCATCTTTATACATATCGATGATGAACGCTGCTATTTCGCCGCAGAAGTCTTTTTCGATGCCCAGACCGATACCATGTTTCATGGCTCGTCTGATGAATCTTCGTAATATGTACCCTTGATCATTGTTGGAAGGAACGATGTCACGCTCATCTCCTAAAATAAAAGTAGCTGCGCGCATGTGATCGGTGATGATCCTGAATGACTGGATATTCTCTTTTGTCTGCTTCCTGCCTGATATCTTTGATACTTTATCCATGATCGGCTTGAACAACTCTGTCTCATACACATCAGCATATCCTTGGATGACCATCGCGGTACGCTCGACACCCATGCCCGTATCGACATTTTGTTTTTTCAGCGGATGAAATTCACCGTCTTTAGTCTTATTGTACTGCATGAACACATCATTCCAGATCTCTACCCAGTTCTTATCTTTCGGGTCAAATACTTTGGGCGCAGGCTTATCATTCGGTTTCCAGTAGAACATCTCGGTATCAGGACCGCAGGGACCGGTCTCTCCTGCTGGACCCCACCAATTATCTTCTTTCGGTAAGAATGCGATTCTTTCTTTCGGAACGCCTTGACTCGTCCATATCTTTGCTGCTTCTTCATCCTTTGGAGCATCTTGGTCGCCAGCAAAACAAGTGACTGCCAATCGATTTTTATCCAAAGCTAACCATTTTTTATCAGTGAGGAATTCCCATGACCATGAAATAGCTTCTTTCTTGAAGTAATCTCCTAATGACCAGTTGCCAAGCATCTCGAAGAACGTGGTGTGTGTCTCATCACCGACATGATCGATATCCTGAGTCCTGATGCATTTCTGTACGTCACACAACCGTTTTCCTAATGGATGCGGTTCTCCCATCAAGAAAGGAACCAATGGGTGCATGCCTGCGGTTGTGAAAAGAACAGTCGGATCGTTCTCGGGAGCCAATGAAGCAGAAGGTATGACTACATGTCCCTTGGTCTCAAAAAATTTCAGATATTTTTGCTTCAATTCTTTGCCTTTCATGAGTGTAACGAATGAAATGGCCTGCACGACTGGGTCGGGCAACTGCATTTCATTGTTAAAAGAAGTATTGTGGCTGTTTTTATAGTTTATGGTATGGGCTCCCTCTGCCTTTTCTTTGTTGGGGTGGTTAAGAAGAGAAATTGCCTAGGGAGCCATGAGATTCTTTCTTCCACAGCATGCCGATCTTGTTTAATTCATCGACAAACTTATGGCTGATGACATATTTTTTCTTGTAGAGATCATAGTCGATCATCCCCATGGATCGCATCGGTGTCAATATCCTGTCGTAGAACTGTCTTTTGTTATAGGAGATCTTCACATTCTCATTCTTCTTGATCGGTCCGATAGAGATCTCTGTCTCGGTCATCATACCAGCATGCAGAGTATTTGCGAAGATACTCATCTGAGTCTTGTCCAAAGCACCGACATGTGATTTCATCTCCCGCAATAAAAGTTTAGCGACCGTGACTTGCTGGTCTGTAGCGAACACTACGGAGAAGATATCGTCAGGCATGTGGAATATATCGAACAAGATGACCATGAATTCATTCAAGGTTGTTCGGTATATAAATGTTACCCTTTAGTATACTGGTGTCTATAAGTATGTTTAAATTGATAAATGAGCGTCCATGAGTGGCAGTTTTATTATGTCATAGTATCTCGGTACGATCTGATTTTTCTTTGTAAAAATTACTCTTTTCTCAATTAATATTACTTGAAGCAGCAAATCTGATTAATCCCGTGCAGAAATTTCTGATATTATTTTTTTTGTTTTCATCTGTGTATGCACTTCTTTCTCTTCTAAAGAAATATTTTCTTATCGCTTTGACTCACTCCCAGTAAGAAATCGAAAATAGATAAGTATATAAAATAAAAGTTAATTGATTATGATTACATATATAGGTTGCAATAGTCACATTAGAGTTACTAAGGGGGAATTAATGAAAACAAAGGAGACATTCGGCGTATTTTTCCGTGAAAAGCCAGCAATGATGTTGTTGGGTCTGCACAATGCCAAAGGTCCCATCTACGCTTCTTCATTAGCCAAAAGTGTCGACTGCACTTATTCTCATGTGGTCAAGATATTGCAGCACATGGAACAGTCAAATCTGATCAGCTTTCAAAAGACAGGGCGACTGAAGTTGCTCACCTTAACAAAAGAAGGAAGAACAGTCGCAGAGCACATAAACCAAGTTAAAAACCTTCTATAAGCCCAAAGTCTTATAAATGAGTATTTTTCATTAAATTCTACAGCGAGATAGAGCAGCCTGGAGTGCTCGTCGGGCTCATAACCCGAAGGTCGGTGGTTCAAATCCACCTCTCGCTATTTCACTGTCGCTGTGGTAGTGACCCGAACTAAGTTCGTGCGGACCACAGCTCCTCATTGTCGCTGTGGCACAGCTCGGTACTGCGCTGGATTGCTACGATAGCATGTGCACGATGTTTGTATTGACAAAAGATGAATGCACATTCCTTGCAGATATTCAGTTTCCGAAAGGATTCCCCGGTTCAAATCCGGGCAGCGACGTTTTCTATTCCAGATAGTGAGCTGCATGGGCCCGCACGACAGTAGTCGGGCGTTTGTCCGGGCAGCGACGTTTATTTTCTTAAACTTTAAATAAGAGTTATTGTTGGACTGATCATGACGAATGACTTGCAGACAAAGTTGAAAAGCGGACTTTACATCACAATCGGTTCTGCAAAGAAAGATGTAATCTATGATATGGATGACTGCGGATTTGTCAAATGGATTAATTTTGTTGCAGATCAACAAAAAGACAGTTTGGTTCGACACATCGCAGCAACGTATGATCCAAAGAGAGATGGTGCGCTGTCGCCTATGATCCGTTCAGTTTACATCAGTGGATTTGAGCGTGATGGTGTCAAATTCAATAAAAATATTCAAGAATGGTCTGAGTTCGAGAAACGAATGTTGAGAAGTTAATATGTTCTATTTCTTTTATTGTTCGCTTGTCGTCTGATCTTGCTCTTCTTCTTGTCTTTTCTGATGTCCTGTTCCCGTCGTCTGATCTGTTTCTCTGATTTGTTCTGTGATTTTCTGACTTGATTCCGGTTGCTGACATCAAGATGGAAGCGTTTCTTCGCCATATTCAACAATGCGACAAAGGCCTCGTGCACTCCCCGCGGCAGATCCCAGTCATGCACGTGATCAACATTGATGGAGTTCTCAGCATAGATCAGCTTGAGATGCACAGAATATTTTGCTCGCTTACCGCCCTTGTTATATGCCTTGACGTGCACCAACACATTGATATCATTATGTACATCTCTTTGGAGAACAGGAAAATATTCCTGAGCGATACCTTTGACAATAGTCTGTTCCAGTGGTTCTAGTTCACGCAGGCCGGTGAATTCCAATTGATTGAACGGACCGAATGCCATATGATAACTATATTTGCTACGTTTTTAAACCTTTTGAATCCGAAACATTTTTAATGAGCATTTCACATTCTCTACTGAATGAAGAAATCAACTCTGCTCATTCTGATCATCTCGACGATACTTCTTGTTTCCTGTGCAATACCGGTACAGCAAGCAGCTCCTTCGCAAGCTCCAGCGCAACAACAAGAACAAGCCGCAACGATCGGCGCAACAGTCACTTCAGCACCGACTTCTGTCCAGGGAGGAGAAAAATTCCAGATCAGCTGGAGAGTCCAGGGAACACCGAAGACAATCATATCCCATACTGCGATCCAATACGACACAGAATCTCATCCGGGAAGCTTAGGGCTTGATGTTATTCCTCCGAAAGTAGGATACAAACAACTGACAACCGAATACGTATCCGGTCAATATTATTTACCGAGTACATTCATGACAACCATCGCTGCTCCAAAGGATGCAGACATGATTTATTTCAGAGCATATGCAATCATCAACGGTGAGAATTACTGGAGTCCTGAACAATCGATCAAAATCCTGAAAGGCTCTGAATCGCAGAGCGCGAGTTCTGTAAAATCATTCACGATATTGGCAAATGACAAGGTAGCAAGTCCGAATGCGTTGACGGTAGCGAAAGGAACGCACTTCTTCATTACGTTCACCGTCGATACGACAGATGTCTATCACGCCGGCCTTGATTTTAAAAGTTCGATATTTAATAGTCCTTCTGTAAAGCCAGGAACTTCATGGACAACACCTGAATTGACTGCAGATGCGTCATTCAAGATCTCTGCATACTGGCCGACGACTGATATCAAAAAATGGGATTTACCAGTCACGGTAAGCTAAAGTTTTATATACGTATCTTTTTTAGTTTCTGGTATGGTATTTACGTGCGGTATCGATGATGCGGGAAAGGGACCAGTCATCGGTCCTATGATCGTTGCCGGTGTATTGGCGAATGAAGAGCAGGAACGTCAGCTGGTCGAATTAGGAGTTAAGGACTCAAAGCTTCTTACACCCGTGCAACGAGAACGAATGTTCGATAAGATCAAGACTATTGTCGAAAAATACGAGATCGTCATTATCGAACCGGAAGAGATCGACAATGTTGTTGGCAAGGGAAAACATGTCAATCTTAACTGGCTCGAAGCTGATTCGATGATAAAAATTATCAATACCCTGAAGCCAAATACCGCGATTCTGGATTGTCCGTCGCCGAACTGTGGTACATTCGCAGAGTATGTCAAATCAAAGATGAATGGCATCGTTCATATCGTCGCAGAGCACAAAGCAGATGTCACGTATCCGATTGTCAGTGCGGCATCCATCCTTGCGAAAGTAACGAGGGACGATCTCATACAGGAAATAAAAAAGAAACACAATGTTGAGTTTGGTTCCGGTTACATGACAGATCCAATGACACAATTTTTCCTTTCAAAGTACTGGGACAAGTATGATTTCTTCAGAAAGAGCTGGGCGAGCTACAAAAATGTGGCTAAGAAAAAGTCACAGACAAAACTAATTTAAACAGTCTGAATTGGCATTATATGCTGGTTATATAGGGTAAAAGACCGTAACCTTTAAATACATCTTTTGATGGTTTTTACTATACAAAGAGGATCTTAAAGGGGTTTACGCGCGACGGTGACAAGAATCAACAAACTACTGATGCATGGCTTCAAATCCTTTGCGAAAAGGACTGAGCTTTTGTTTGCAGATAAATTCAATTGCGTCGTCGGACCGAATGGTTCCGGTAAATCAAATATTCTTGATGCATTATGTTTTGTTCTCGGTAAATCATCAGCGAAAGCCCTGCGTTCTGAAAAATCATCGAATCTGATCTATAACGGCGGCAAATCGAAGAAAGCAGCAGAGAAAGCAGAAGTCTCGATTTTCTTCGATAATGCGATAAAAGAGTTTCCGTATGATATCGATGAAGTCAAGGTCTCACGAATTGTCAATCACAACGGAAGTTCTACGTATAAAATAAACGACAAGACTGTCACGAGGCAGCAGGTTGTCGAATTACTGTCGCTTGCGAAGATTGATGCAGATGGTCACAACATCATCCTGCAGGGAGATATCGTACGATTCTGCGAGATGGCAGGCGAAGAACGACGTATCTTGGTGGAAGAGATCGCGGGCATCTCTGTCTATGAAGACAAGAAAAACAAGGCATTGTCTGAACTGACACGAGTCGAAGAAAAAATCAAGGAAGCAGAGATTATTCTCAACGAGCGAGGAGATTATCTCAAAGAACTACGGAAAGAACGAGATGAGGCTTTGAAGTACACCGATCTGAATAACAAGCTCAAGACAAGCAAAGCATCCTATCTCAATAAACAGATTGAGCGTAAATCAACAGAATACAAGAAATATGACGATGCGATGAAGAAGCAGACCGAGATCATCGAAAAGCAGAGGACCGTGATCGCTGATCTCAAGACTATTGTCTCACAAAAGAAAGCAGAGATCGATGAGATCAATAAGGAGATCGAGACAAAGGGAGAAAAAGAACAGGTCAAGCTCCATAAGGAAGTCGAAGAGCTGAGAGTCTCAATCGGTACTGCGAAGAACAAGGTAGAATCAGTGCGCAATGAGATTGTCAAGGTCAAGCAGCGAAAAGAGCAATTACAGGAAAATATCCGTGAAGTCAGGGAACGCATACAAAAATCAGAGTCAGAAAAGAATGCATTTGAGAAGGAAATCACCGCGAAGAACAAAGAGATCGATGCGATCGCGAAAAAGATCGAGGATTTCAGGAAGAAGAACAAGCTGGATGATGTCTCGCATATCGAGAAAAAGATGGACGAACTCGATGTGTTTATCGATGAGAAACAAAAGTTGGTCCAGGATCTGCGGCAGAAGCAGCAGGATCTTATCAGAGAGAAAGACAAATCAGAGTTCCAGATCAAAGCATTGGATGAGAAGATGGAGAAACTGGTTGCGCTTGAAAAAGAAAACAAAGCTCAATTAGAAGAACTAAAAAAGAAAAAAGAGGAATTTAAGAAAGCGACCTCTGAACTGAACCAGATCCTGAATAAAAATTCAAATATCTCTGCACAATTAGCTACGGCGCGAGGCAAACTCAATACTGCAAATGAAGAACTTTCAAAGATCCAATCAAAACTAGCAGCAATCAAGGAGACCGACGGCGCGGTGAATGAGATACTTGAGAACAAAGGAAAGCTCAAGGGTGTCTATGGCACCATCTCTGAGCTCGGCAAAGTAAGTTCAAAATACGCACTAGCACTTGAAGTTGCTGCTGCAAACAGGATAAAGTCTATTGTTGTTGATTCTGATGAAACTGCACAGCGTTGTATCGAATTCCTGAAAAGCAAGAAAATCGGCATCGCAAATTTCATCCCTCTGAACAAGATCAAGGCACGGCCGATCGACGAGATGATGAAAAAGTATGCGAAGGAATCAGGTGTCCACGGCTTCGCGGTCGATCTCGTGCAGTATGATAAAAAATATGAAAAAGCATTCTCCTATGTATTCGGATCCACATTAATCGCTGAAGATCTCGATGTCGCACGAAAGATCGGTATCGGCAACATCAAGATGGTCACGTTGGACGGCGATGTCGTCGACGCATCCGGACTGATGCAGGGCGGTTTCAGGGAAAAGAGACACCGGACCGGATTCTCGCAGGCTGAATTGGATGACGAACTGAACAAACATCAGGCAGCAGTCGCTGACAATCAGGATCTAATCATGAGATTGGAGAAAGAACGGGAAGAGACAGAGAAAGCGATCGCGAAACTCCGGGAATTCAAGGCAAACGTCGAAGGAGATGTCATCAAACTCGAAAAGGTATTGCATCTGGAATCAGATGATACGGATGCTTCAAAGAAAATCAGGAAGGAACAGGAAGCCCTATTATCTAAGCTCGACAAGGAGATCAGCAGCATCAATCAGGATATCACTGAAATGAATTTCAAGATGGCTGAAGTGAAGTCAGAGAAACAGGACTTACGTGATAAGATCAGCCAATTGCGAAATCCGATCTTGCTCGCAGAGCTAAATACATTCGAAGAGAAGCGTTCGCAATTAAAAGAAGAACTCATCAAGTTGGAGGGTGCTTCGAAGAATATCGATATCCAAATCAAGACCATGCTCTCGCCTGAGACAGAGAAGACATTGTCTATCATCAAGCAGCATGACAAGGAAGAAGTGGAATTCAATGAGTCCGTAAAATCTCTTAAGGAACAGATCGACTCCAATTCAAAACTATTGAAGGAAAAAGAATCATTGGAAGAAAAATTCATGAAACAATTCAAAGGTTTGTTTGTAAAACGAACTGATCTTGATGAAGAGATCACCCAGATATCGAACAAGATCGAAGATGCCGGTGAGAAGTTGCGAAAGGAAGAACTTGGCACGAATTCAACCAATATTGAAGCGGTGCGCGTCTCCACTGAATTGGAAGGCTTGAAGAAAGAATTCGAGCAGTTCGAGAGTGTTGAATTGGACATGCAGGCATCAGAACCGGAATTGAAGAGTCAGATCTCGAAATTCGAGACTATGCTCACCAAGATGGACTCTATCAATATGAAAGCACTGGAGATCTTTGACGTCGTCGAGAAGGAATACCATTCGTTGACAGACAAGAAGAACCAGCTTGGTGTGGAGCGACAAGATGTCTTGATGCTCATCAACGAGATCGAGACACGAAAGCGAGAATTGTTCATGAAATCATTCGAATCAGTCAATGAGCAATTCAGGAAGACATTCTCAGAATTGACGACGAAAGGTGCTGATGCATTCCTGAAGCTTGAAAATCCAGAGGATCCATTCGCAGCAGGCATCGAGATCAAGGTCAAGATATCAGGAACCAAGTTCATGGACATCAGATCACTCTCTGGTGGAGAGAAGACCATGACTGCATTGGCGTTCATCTTCGCGATACAGGAATACGAACCGGCATCATTCTATGTCTTGGACGAAGTTGATGCTGCTCTCGATAAGGCAAATGCAGAGCGACTTGCAGGTCTGGTGAGTAAATATTCAGATAAGGCTCAGTATATCATGATCTCTCACAATGACGGTGTCATCGGCGCTGCTTCGACACTCTATGGTGTTTCCATGGATGAGCACGGCATGTCGAATGTGATCAGTCTAAAGCTGTAGGAATGTTTTTAAACGTCATATCCTTGTTCTTTATTTTATGACCCACAGCAAAAAAGAGGAGTTTTTGGTGTTATTTGGCGTTTCACTTGCATTGGTCGCTGCTTCTGCGCTGATGTATATGGTCAGGACACCATCATTGACAGGTACGGTGGTTCTTGGAAATTCGTCGATGGCGATCGGTATTATCTCATTACTTATTTTAGTCGGCATTGTGTTGATAATCAGTTCGATGCTGATGACGCACAAATTGCAGAAAGAGACTGATGCGCATAAGAGTGCGTTAGTGAATACGTTGGGTTCTTATCTTTCCAGAGCACGAGAAGAGGGTTTTTCTGAAGAACAGATCCTTGAGCGATTGAAAGAACAAGGATGGAAAGAAAAAGAAATAAAGCTCAAATGAATTTATTTGAGCAATAATTGAACATTCGCCCGGTCATACATCCATGTTTCTGGCAATACCTTTGATCGCTTATAGTATTTCACCAATCGCATGAGTTTTGACTCAGTTAATTGCAGTCCTCGCTTCGCGGTCATATCCTGCTTGTTCCTTTCCATATGTTTCTGCAATGCGATGACCTGTCTTAACAAAGAGGTCAGATCTTCCGGTAATTTGCCGGCTGCGTTTTTTTCTTTGAGAATTTGCGTTATGCTTTTTTTCAAAGCAGCTTTTATATCCGGGATACCATATGCATCTCTCAGATAGAGACCGATCTGCGATGGTTGCTTGCCTTCCTTTGCAAGCTTCACGATCAATGCTTCTATCTCATTTGGCTTGTATTTCTGCCAGCTTGGTACCTTTCGTTCTGTTGGTCTGGTGGAACTTGCAGCACCTTTCTTTCTTGAATACATTCTTGACATAGTTGTTCTCCTCGAGCGGAATAGAATACGTTCTATCTCCAGTATACACAAGCCTTGACCGGTGTATCTCTCGATGATATATTGGATTTAGAGGTTATTTATAAAGGTTACTTTTCGAACATCTTCATCAATTCTTTCTTCTGGACTGCTTTGTACTGACCTTCTTTCAGTTCATGAGGCAGCTCGAGATTTCCGATACGCTGTCGGTGCAATCGTATAGTCTGCACACCGACTGCTTCAAGCATCCTACGGATCTGTCGTTTCTTTCCTTCCTGTATCTTGATCTCATACTGATTCGGACGGATCTCTTCAATTTTTGAAGACATGCAGTCATACCATTGATTCAATCCCAATTTGATCGTGATGCCCTTCCTTATTTTTTCAAGTCCTTCTTTTGGAATTTCTTTGTCAGTTGTCGCGTAATACGTTTTCCATACTTCTTCTGCTGGCTGCAATACTTTGTGCACCATCGAACCGTCATTTGTGATAATCAATAATCCGGAAGTCTCTACATCGAGTCTTCCGATGGTGAACAGCATGTTCTGAACTGCAGGATCTTTCACCTTTACTAATTCAAGGACATTTGGATGATCTGTTTTCTGGCATGAGTATCCGAACGGTTTATTCATGATGAAATAAACCATCTCTTCAACTAATTTCACTGGTTTACCATCGATCGTGACTTTATTCGGACGTGTCTGGTAATAGATGTCAGTCACGACATTGCCCTCTACCTTGACCCTTCCTGCCTTAATGATTGCCATAGCATCTTCCCGGGTTTCTGCTACGCCGGTTCTCTTGACAATCTGTATTAATCGTGGTTTGTTCATGTTGTTTCGCCCTTAGAGCCTACATACCTTGCTTTAAAGACGTAATAGGGATATATTTATAATTCCTTCCTGTTTTAGTGAATATATGAACTATTACAGCGATCGCATCAGGAAATTCCAGAAATCGATGAAATCTGACTACGTGATCTTAGTCTCTCCTGAAAATGTCAATTCAAATGTCTTCTACTTCACTGGCTTCAGAGGCTTTGGTGTTCTCATAATCTCAAAGAGTAAAAAACCAACCTTCTTGACGACAAAGCTCGATATCTGCAATGTCATGAACAAAGACATGAAGATCGTCACTTTGGACAGGGCAGCAGGAGATATCCTTAAAAAATTAGTTTCAAAACACAGATCACTTGGATTTGATTTCTCTACCTTGAGTGTCGGTTCCTATCGACGATTCAAGAAACTGTTGAAGCCAAAAAAAGTAATCGATGTCGGTGATCAGTTATTAGAACAGCGTTCCATAAAAGATGCAGATGAAATAAAACAGATCAAGAAAGCATGCGATGTCATCTGTTCTGTTGTTGAAGATACGATCAAAAATATGTCAAAGTTCACCTATGAATATGAAGTCAAGAGATATATCGAGACAGAATCGAGAAAGAGAGGCTATGAAATGTCTTTCGAGACGATCGTGGCTTCCGGAAAGAATGCTGCAAATCCGCATTACACCGAATGTAAAGATAAACTTCACAGAGGATTCCTCGTCATTGACTGCGGTGTCAGAGTGAATGGCTACTGTTCGGATATCACGAGAACAGTTTTCCTCGGAAATCCGACGGAAAAAGAGCTCAGTATCTATGATCATTTACTAAGGGTACAATTGCACTGCATCGAATTGTTCAGGCAGAATAAACCAATAAAAGAAGTCGATGAATATACACGAAAACAATTAGGTAAATTTTATATCCACGCGCTTGGTCACGGCATCGGCATCGATGTACATGAATTGCCATGGGTGAGTATCAGAAATAAAGATAAGGTCAAGGATAATGAATTCTTTACCGTTGAACCGGGTGTCTACTATCCAAACAAGCTAGGTATCCGAATTGAAGATGATCTGATGAAGACCAAAGGAAAGGTACAACTACTTACGCCGCTTACAAAGAAACTCATCGTGATTAATAACAAGATTTATAAATAAAAATAAACCATTTGATTCATATGGCAACTGATTTGATCATCGCGCAAGTTCTGCTTATCCTTGTTGTCGGGTTATGGCTTGGCGCAAAATTCAGAGATTCTCCTTTTATCAAATTCTTCGGCAGGAACGACTGGTTTACCGGCGCATTTCTGGTGTTAGTCGGCTACATGAATTATATCGTGTATTCTATCCAGGCTATCAAGAATATGAATCTCATCCTCGTCGTGGTTGGATTGATCATGATCACGATGTCTGTATTGGATCATGCGAGAAATTAAGTAGCCCCGCGCGGATTTGAACCGCGGCCTCAGCCTCCAGAGGGCTGAATCCTTGACCACTAGACTACGGGGCTCTGTTTATTGGGTCTTATGAGGTTAATTTTAAATATTGTGTTTTATTAGCATCAAATATGCTTATTTGCCCGAAATGTAGCTCGAAACGGATCAAGCGATATAAGTACCTGACTGTTGACTGTTACCAGTGTGAAAATTGTGGTTATGATACCTGCTCCGATGTCGCTTCTGTTTTTCCTGAATCACGTTCTTCACAGAAAGAGAAAGGGAAGTTCACACCGTATAAAGTAGGCGGTTCAAAACGTTCGAAATAAATTTATTCTAAAAGAAACAATAGCCCTGCCCGGATTCGAACCGAGGTCACCAGGTCCAAAGCCTGGTATGATTGACCGCTACACCACAGGGCTGCTGGTTAAACCTCACTCCTGTTCATTTATAAACGTTATTATTCATTGTTTCTTTTCGTATTCGATTGGTCGTGACGTAATGTTTAATAACAAGCTGCTCATGGAGAAGCTGACTGTAAGGGGTAATGATGGATTCAAAAGAGGAATATCCAAGTTTATACAAAATAGCGGTACGTGAAGGTATTTCTTTAACGAATCCAAAATCAATCGCACAATGCGGCGAATGGTACATCGGTGCGGTATCAAAACTCATTACCCGTCATGGACTATCCCGTCTCTTTGGCGCGAGCGAACAGACGAAAAGAGATGTGAAGCGTGATTTCCAGCGTGAATCGAGGGTTCTTCTTGCACGCAAACTTTCTTGTGGTGATCTGAACCTATTCGAGAAATATATGGATCATCCTGACAGTATCGAAGGACAAATCGGCAGGATTGTACATATCGATACTGATGTTCCCGATATCCTTGAAATGATCGGTGTCGCAACGCTTGATGGAGCAAAAGAATATCATGATTCTGTTCCAAATCAGATACAGGGTTTCAATCATAAACGATTCCGTGAATACAATGCAATTCTGGGTTCATTACAAGAAGCAGAACAAAAATATCAATTGTGGCAAATAAAAAAATAAGAGGGTTATGAAGTTACAGTACAAGGTGGTGGACACATCTGTCCTACTTACTGATCCGGAAAATGTATTATATGGGTTTGAACCCAAGAAATCAGGAGTCAAGACTGTCGTTGTTCTGCCGATGGGCGTTCTCTATGAGGTCGATCATTTCAAGCATGAACATGATACTGAACGAGGCGCTCAAGCACGACAGTTCGCAAAAACATTGGATGGTATTTCTTCGAGTTTCGGTGGTAGTCTAGCTTCCGGCATTAAACTCTCGGATGGATACCTGCTACAGTCTGGATACGGCATAGAAGAGAAATTAGGCCTTCCTGGTGATATCTTGAGAAAAGATGATACCGATCGACGTAACATCAAGATTTGTCAATATCTTAAGAGAGAAAAACGTGACGTCGAGCTCGTGACATTCGATATCGCACAGCGTGACATCGCAAGAGCCGTTGGCATAACTGCTTCCGGTTGGAAACAATATGAAGATAAACTGAAAGTTGAGAAGCCATATAAGGGCTGGCGAAGATTACCACAACTTTCCGGTGATGTGTTGAGTCAGTTCTATGATCAAAAAGGAATGCCGCTCAGCGTACTTGAGGCTTCACTTGAAGGCAGAGTAGATCTAAAAGATGATCCTTTGATTCCAAATGAATTCTTATATACGGAAGATGGCCCGGGTTTTATTGGTAAATTCAACGGAAAAAGAATCATTCCCTTGGATTGTTACGATAAAGATACCGCTCGTGTGAAATCAAGAAATACCCATCAGACATTTGCGATGGACGGTCTTCGTGATCCAAGGATAGAACTTATGTTTCTAATCGGAAAAGCAGGAAGCGGAAAAACATTTCTGACACAAGAAGCAGGAGTGGACCAGATTTTCAGACCTGGTTCACTAAATCTATCTGGTTTCCAAAGTATGACGTGGACAAGACCTATTATGAGTCATCGTGATGAAGAGCAACTTGGATTCTTGCCGGGTGATGAAGGAGAGAAGCAAGAGCCTTGGATGAAAAATATTGTCGAGCCATTCAATCTTGCCTGTGGTATGCACAAAATCGAACAAGATGTTCGGACGAGTCTGCTTAACGGTCCTGAAGATGAGCGGAAGGTACACTTTGAATTGGTGCAGTACATGCGTGGAAGATCATTCCCTCATACGTATTGGACCATAAGCGAGGCTCAAAATCTTTCACTCAGTAGTTTCAAGACAATCTTAACACGACCTGGTGACGGAACAAAACTTGTCATCGAGGGAGATCCGACGCAGCATGATCGTGATGATCGTTCAGGATATCCAAATCCTCTTTTATATTACGCGAACATGATGAAGGGTGATCCGAAGACAGCAATCGTTTACTTGGAAGAAGTCGAACGTAGTGATTTGGTCAAGCGAGTACTCGAACGTCTTGATCATAAGAATAAGTAGAAAGCTTTTTATACTAATTTCTTTTTAATGCGTGTATGGACAAGAGGTTTTTGATTTCATTGTTTTTTATCACATCACTATTTTTGGTCGCATGTGCGAAGACACAGGTCGTGAAGATCGATCAACAGCCATCGGCGCCGGCACCAGCAGCGAACGCATCTCCTTCTGATCAAGGAGCATTGGTCACTGTAGAAGGCGGCAAGACCGCAACAAGCTGCGATGATTCTGATCTTGATGATCCAGAGAGTGTCGGCAGAGTCCGAGTCCAGTATGATGATGGTACTTCAAAGGATTTCTATGATGATTGCCCTGGTGATGCGAGTATCTTGACTGAATATCTCTGTAAAGGAAACAATGTAGCGACACGAAATGTGATCTGCAAGCAGGCATGCATCAAGGTCCTTGTCAAAGATCCTTCCTGTCCTGGCTGCAAAGTCGGTTTCTGTATGAATTAGAGCGAAGCATTTTTATAGTTATTTTTCTAAATATTACACATGAAGAAGTCATTATCACTACTAGCTGTTCTTTTGTTTATAGTTGCCTGTGTGCCGTTGCCTTCTTCTACCAATACCTCAGTTAAAAAAACAATTGTTCAATCAACAAATAAGACGACTGTAGTGCAAGGACCACCGAAACCACCGGAACCGACTGCAATTAAATGTGAAGACAAGAGTGATAGAAGTACCACTATGACACAAGGTAAGGTCGTCATCTATTATGACAATGGCCAGAAGGAATCTTTCGAAGATTACTGTGCGAAAGGAGATTTTGCGTTCCGTATCGAATATTTCTGTGACGGTGCGACTGCAAAGACGAGGATCAATAAATGCAATCAGTCTTGTGTGAAAGGAGTTTGCTATAACGTAGCGTTAGAAAATATCAGTTCTTAATGCGCTTTGAATTGTTTCAAGAAGTCTTCTTCCATGAAATGGAGTTTGCCTGGGACTATCAGACAATGTGGTGGTAGTCCTAGGTTCGCATTCATCACATCGCGTGCTTTGCCGTATACGATTGTTGGTTTTTTTGATCCTAATCGTGCGATGCCGACAGCCATTGAATTCTCAGTGAACACTTTTTCGTTTTGTTTCAGTTCAATCTTCAACAAATATCTTATTGCTTCTGACACCGTCATGAATTTATTTTCTAGCGGACGTAAATCAAGTAACAATAATGTGTGATATCCCAGACGTAAGTTATCTTTCAGTACTTGATATGGTGTTTCGGGATGATAATTATCTTCAGGGAATGGGATGCTCGTTGTCTTTCCGAATTTATACAGTTGTAGTCCGCAAATTCCAACTGCATTCAGGACTGATGCATTGTGAATCACTTCAACGTCTATTTTTTTTTCTTTTGCGCGTACTATCAGATCGACATGTGTTGTCGCAGACAGTGCATCACCGACAACAAGGAACGCTACATTTTTTTTGTCAGCTTCATCTAATATCTTATCTGCGTCCTTCTCAACGAGTGTACGTGTCGCTCTTATTATTTTCTTGCCGTAGAATTCTTCCAATCTCTCAACAGGAACCTGGAGTATCGATGTATATGTTTCTAAGTATAGAACGTCACATTTCTTTACTGCTTCGAGACCTTTGATAGTGATATCTTTCTCGTCATTCAATCCGATACCGATTATGTAGAGCATATTTGTATTCTGTGATATATATGTTTGAGTATAAAAATGCTTTTATACCCTTTTAATATACAGAGAATAAGAAAATAAAGAGTTTTTTTGGCGAAAAACTCCCGATATTTGAGTTTTGGCGAACTCAAAACAAAGTTTTGGCGATATATGCTTCTAAGAGGTATTAGTATGGACTACTATATAAAGATTTTGGTAGTTGAAACTATATATCTTTGAAAAAATAAAAAAAAGAAAAGGCAAACAAACAAAGGGGGAAAAGAAAAAATGGACTTTATTATGCAGAACGCAATGGAAACAGCTGCTAAAAGAGACAAGCAGTTTGAAGGTCTTGAAGTCGGAAAAGCTGACATCAAGGTTATAGGAGTCGGTGGAGCAGGCAACAATATGGTTGACTGGCTTTACAAGAAAGGCATCGAGGGTGCTGAGATCATCGCATGTAATACTGATCAACAGCACTTGAACATAACTGAGGCCGAGAAGAAGTTCTTGCTTGGCCGAGACACGACAAGAGGTCTAGGTGCAGGCGGTTACCCACACGTGGGTGCTGAAGCAGCTAAAGAGAGTTTGAGTGCGCTCAAAGATGCATTAAAACAGGCAGATATGGTCTTTGTCTGCGCAGGTATGGGAGGAGGCACTGGTACCGGAGCAGCTCCCGTTGTCGCAGCATTGGCTAAGGATGCAGGTGCAATCGTCATCGGAACAGTCACTATGCCGTTCAAGATTGAGCGAGCAAGAATCGACAAGGCAGAATACGGTCTGCAGCAATTGCGAAACTGCTGTGATACAGTCGTTGTCATCGACAACAACCGATTAGCACAGATCGCAGGCAACTTGCCGGTCAAACAAGCATTCGCCGTAGCGAATGAATTGATATCGACAATGATCAAAGGAATTGTAGAGACTATCGCAGTTCCATCACTGGTTAACTTGGACTACGCAGATGTCAAGGCAATCATGACATCCGGTGGAGTAGCATCTATCGGTGTCGGCGCATCTGACACACAGAAGCGAGTTGAAGAAGCAGTCAAGGGAGCTTTGAGCAACCCACTGCTTGACATCAGCTACGAAGGTGCAACCGGTGCGATCATCCACGTTCATGGTGGACCAGATCTGACACTTGACGATATCAACAGAGTCGGTGAATTGATCACTGAAGCAATGGACCAGGACGCAAACGTCATCTGGGGAGCTCGAGTTACTGACGACATGAAAGGTAAGTTGACAGTCATGACTATTATCACTGGTGTCAAATCACCATGGATCTTAGGCAAGTCTGAGACGCGAAAACCTTCAGGTATGTCGGCTCAGATGTCACGAGATCTTGGCATTGACCTGATCAGATAAACCGTTAAGAGAATAAGGCCTTTTCTTTTCTTGCCTTCATTTTTCTTAACCACCCCCAATGATAAGCAAATGAAGGCTCGACCTTCACATCCGTATGGGTGTGAAGTTTTTTTTATTTTTTTAATATTCTTAAACAACAAAGTATAAAAAGACACTATTCTTCTAGAATCTTATGTTACGAATCGGAGAACCAATGCCTGATATGCAATTAGATGCATTCCAGGACAATAAAGAAAAGAAGATCAATATAGCGAAAGACTACAAAGGAAAGTGGGTTGTGCTCGTATTCTACCCTGCTGATTTCACATTTATCTGTCCTACTGAATTAGAGGAGTTAGCTGAAGCGTATCCTGCCTTCCAGAAGGAAGGAGCGGAGATCCTTTCGATAAGCACTGATACCGTCTATGTCCACAAAGCATGGCACGATCATTCACCTGCCATTAAAAAGATACGATATCCGATGGTCGCTGACCCGACTGGTAAACTATGCAAGGCGTTTGGCACGTATATCGATGAAGAAGGATTATCATTACGAGGAAGCTTTGTTATCGATCCAGACGGTAAGTTAGTCGCCTGTGAACTGCATGACAACAGCATCGGCCGTTCTGCTGCTGAATTATTGAGGAAATTACAGGCTGCAAAACATGTCCGAGAGCATCCCGGTAACGTCTGTCCTGCATCTTGGACGCCAGGTGGTAAGACATTGAAGCCAGGATTGGATCTAGTGGGGAAGATCTAGATGGAAGAAGATCAATTAACAACAGAAGATGAGATCGCCAATCTGGATGCGACAATCAGCGCTTTGATCGATGTTCTTGTCGAGAAAAAGATAATGACTCAGAAAGAGTTTGATGATAAATTAGCTACGTATTACGAAGAAGAATAATTCTTAAAATAAATTAAAAAAATAAAAAGAAGAGAGATTAAATCATCTCTCCAATTTGTACATCGCTTGAGTCAGGTACGAACTGTTGGTTCGCTTCTTCGACTTCAGGCGATGCAGTTGCAGTTGTTGGTGCAGCTTTCTGTTCTTGCGTTGTTGTGGTTTTCTGTCCGCAACCTGCAAAAACCAAAAGACCGATCAGTGCCAATACGACGAGAGACTTATTCATTATCTGTACCTCGTGTCTTATTTCTGATCTGTTCCACTGCTGCTAGTTTCTTGACCCGTGCTTCAGCGACCTTTTCGCTTATTTTAGCCCGTGCTTCTGCCTTCTTTTCTTTTGACAGATTCGCATATGCTGCTCTGATCACTGAAATCGCTTCCTTGACTGTAATCTCTCCGCTCTGGAGCTTTGCTACAAGGTCAGGGTTGCTTGTTCCAAGTCGCTCAAGTATTGATGCTGCAAGCGCTGCATTGTGCTTGTGCTTTGCCGCTTCGATACGTGTCTTGAACTTAGCAAGTCGTGCTTCGTATTTTGCTTTCAGCCGTGCTTTCAATGCTGCGCGCTTATCTTCCTTGATGAGTTTTCGCGCTGCATCCCTGAATGCTTTTACTGCTTCGATCGCTCTTTTCTTGATTGAGACGAATCGTGCAGTCGATTCAGAGACCGGTCCTGTCGTATCTAATGCAGCAACTTCTGCTTTCAAAGAGACAAGTACATCAAGACTTGCCTGCAATGCAGCTGTGTTGTTGCCTTTCACTGATGCGATGATGTCCTGTCCATGAGCAATAGCTCGGTCAAGGCGTGCTTCTAATTGAGTCACTCTGACTTCGACACCAGGGGCATCGTTCATTGTAGCGACTTCCGTCGCGGTTTCATTCTCTTCCTCTGCTGCAGTCACTTCTGCCGCATCTTCAGTCTGAGCTTCAACCGCTTCTGGTTGTTCTGTCTCAACTGATGGAGTTTCGTTATCTTCTACTTCCGCTGTTGTTTCCGCTTCGACAGTTGCGTTTGCGCCTGTGTCTCCGGTCACTTCAGTGGATGTGTTCACATCTGTCGTTGTGTTATCCTGTGCAAATGCTGTGGCTAATCCTGACAGCAAGAACATCAGTACAACAAACGTACTGAATAGTTTCTTCATTGTACACCTCCATGTGTAGTTCTATTATCTTTATTTTGGACTTCCTTTTCAGGAATCATGCGTTCTGATTTATTCTCTCGAACTTCGATAGATTTGTTTTCTATACGTTCAAGGATGCCTGCTTTATTGGCTTTCCATTGGTCGAAATTCTTTACTAAGCCGATTGTAGTTGCCTTGAACTTTTCAGCCTGGTCTGTCTTTCCTTTTGCCAATAAGAATTGATAATGTTCTTCTCTTCGTTGTTCGATCCTATTGATCAATTCGGTCTTCCGCTCGATCTGTAGCGTAAACGCAAGCTTGATGCGATCCAGTGCTCGTTCGAGTAGGGGATACTCTTTGCCTCCTTTTATGACTGTTGTCTCGTTCTCAGACTGTGCCAGTGCGAATGGCATAGCCAACAACAAAAACAACATGATGCTGATCATTGTTTTTTTTGTTTTCATAGTTTCCTCCTTGCTACATATAGTAGCTGGAACAGTATATTAATTTTCCCTGGAATTACGCGGAACTATCAGGGACAGGTTGTGAATATAACACCGGTATCGGTTTTGCGTTTGGAATCTTTCTGATATGCTGGTTGCGGGTGCTCGCATACCACTTGTAAAATACTTTAAACCCGCCCATATCTTCTTTTGCGAGAGCTTCGTCCACATCTTCACTGATCCTTTTGATGAACTCGCCATTTTCTGGATCTCTGATCAAAGCCTGATATATCTCGCTTTTTTTGTCTGCAAGATAGATCTGTTTCAACTCTTCTGTCGTTATCTTTCTCGGATGGTGGCCGTTGTTTTGATTATCCCTTTCAACAACGTTTTCCAGTCCTGCAGTCTCTGTTGAAGTCATATGGTATAGAAAGACGGAACAGAATATTAATATTTGGCGGAATAGAGCGGAACAAGACGGAACTATTGTTCTTTAAACCCTACAATGTTGCTCATGCCCTTCGTTTCCTTGAAGATAATCCCTTTCTGGACAAGCGTATCGACATTTCTTGAAAGAGAAGATTTTGGCAGTTTCAATGCCTTCTCGAGTTCTGCCTGCGTCACGGAACCGTGTTTTTTAAGATAGTCCAGGATCATCAATTGCCTATCGGTAAAGAGTTCCCGGTGCAGAACTTTTTCAGGAATCTTTTTCGCAGACAACTTTTTCTTTATAGCAATCCCCACAACAATGGCGACCATAATTATCGCAATGATTTCTATGTTTGCGAAGTTCTGTGCCTGTTTGTTGATTGTATATTGTATTCCTAGTTCTATTTTCTTATCCCTGCCGGTACTCGTAATGATGATTGAACCTGACTTTTCTTCAATACGTACCTGGCTATTTGATTTCAAATAGTTGATAACTGCGTATTTCGGTAGTTGGATGTGATAGATATAATCTTCAAAAACAGGAGTACTTATGTTCAGTAGCCAGAATTCTCCTTCTTTTGAAGTGAACACGTCGGTAGTGCCTTTGAACGGTTCGTAGTTCGTCTGGCCACTGATAACAACATCGCCAGTATCTTTCACGTCAAACGTTACATCACCATAGAACTGCGCATAGGAAACTGTGCTGATCAGGATGCATATGGCCGCGAATATGAACCGTCTCATTGCAGATTATTCTTTGTGGACCAAATTTATAAAGGTATTGAATATGGAAATGACTTCTTCCTCTGACTTTGCCTTTGATATCTGGTCTCGTACTTTCGCAGAGTTATCTTCTCCCCGTATGAAATTAGTGGCAAGCATCTTGATGTTTGTATCGCGATATCTGTATTTTTTGCACAGTGCGAGATATTCCCGCAGTAATTTCACCTTGTCGATAGATAGCTCTTTTCCCTTGGTGTAGTCGATGCATTCTTTGAATATTGCAGGATTCTTGATCGCCGCCCTGCCGATCATCACATAATCACAGTTTGTTTCTTCGAGCATCTGGTAAGCACGTTCAGCGGTGGTGATGTCACCGTTACCGATGACCGGAATATTCACTGTCTCTTTTACTTTTTTGATCGTATTCCAATCAGCGCTGCCGCTGTATCCTTGTTCTTGTGTCCTTGCATGGATGGTGATCGCAGAGACACCTGCTTCTTCAAGTACTTTCGCGAT
Organism: uncultured Methanosarcinales archaeon; assembly: GCA_965231065.1. Taxonomy (GTDB): domain Archaea; phylum Nanobdellota; class Nanobdellia; order Woesearchaeales; family UBA10107; genus UBA10107. The sequence goes on from OZ246410.1 coordinate 404,079, forward strand.
CTCAGGAGCTTCATTCTGCTTGAATCCGGAACGCATCTTGACCGTCACAGGCATATCGAGCGCGTCGACGACTTTAGTCATAAGTTCCTTGACTTTCTGTTTTTCTTTCAGCAAGGCGGAACCATAACCGAGCGCGACGATCTTTCTTGAAGGACAGCCCATGTTGATGTCAAGGATGGTGTAATCAGAAACAATCTGTGCAGCATCGATGATGTGTTTTGCGCTGCATCCTGATAACTGTAATGAGAGTGGTTTATCTTCCGGACAGCTCTCTGCCATCCGCATGGTCTTTGGATTCTTCTGCACCAGTGCCAGTGCATTGATCTGCTCGGTGAATCCAAGACTTGCACCATATTTTCTGCATAATAATCTGAATGGCAATGTAGAAACATCCGCCATGGGCGCAAGGATGAATTTGTTCTTCAATTTTGGGAAATCCATGAAGTATCTTATTTGCTATACTATAAAAACCTATTCTAGAATTATGCGTGCGTCGACGACCGTCGCCGTATGGTGGTTGAGGATCAGCGGATTGATATCCATCTCCTGAAGATTTGGATGTTTGCTTGGAAAATGAGATAATTGTATCAACGTGCGTTTCAGTTCAGCGATGTTGTTATGACTATTTCTTACTCCTTTTATGATGTTCTTGAATTTTAGATTATCGAGCATAGAGTCTGCATCCTTTGCGGTGATTGGGCAGACTCTCCACTGCACATCTTTTATTTCTTCGACGAGGATGCCACCGACACCGAGGCCGATGACATGACCGAAGGTCGGATCTTTTTTGATGCCTACAAATACTTCAGAACCTTCTTCGAATCGCTGCACTAAGATGCCTTCGAGATGAATCTTGTGTCGCACCGCGACACTTAACAGATTGCTGTATTCTTTGACCATATCATCCTTGTTGTGCACTATACGGACGCCTTTTATTTCGGTCTTATGCAGCGCTTGTGGAGAAATAAGCTTCAATGCGGTCGGATATCGAGCGAATGCAAGCGCTTCATCGACATGCTGTGTGAGAATGGCTGTCGAGACTCGCACTACTTTGCTCAAGAGCTTCTCTGCCTTATATGCAGTAAGGATTTCCATAGCTACTGATAACTATATCGGGCCTTTTAAATCTTATCATGAATAATTTTAAATAATAAGACACTATCTCGATGTCATGAACCAGTGCTGGATTGTCGATTGTGGTCTTGTTGACTATAGAGAAGGACTCGCTTTGCAGAAAAAGCTTCTTGATCTCAGAAGTAAAGAACAGATTCCTGATGTTCTGCTCTTGGTTGAACATCCCTCTGTTATAACGATGGGAAATAAGGCAACGGAGGAGATGCTCAAGGTACCAAAACGTGTTCTTGAGCAGCGTGGTATACCTGTTTATGACGTACAACGGGGCGGCAGGGTTACGTATCATGGTCCGGGACAGATTGTCGGCTATGCAATCCGGAAGATTTCTCTACGAGACTTGGATGCGCACTTGAATGGGTTAGAAGAGATCATGCTCAGGACATTAGGAGACTATACGATTGCTGCTCATAAAAGCTACGAAGTGGATGACAGGCATAAGCGATTGCCTGGTGCTTGGTACCTAATACATGGCAAAGAGTACAAACTCGGTGCGATCGGTGTTGAAGTGCGCGATGGTATCACGATGCACGGCTTCGCATTGAATGTCAATACGAATCTTGATCACTTCGATTATATCGATATGTGCGGTTTCAAAGACAAGCAGGCAGTATCGATGCAGAAGCTGTTGGGTCATTCAGTCAGTCTGAATGAGGTAAAAAAGAAGATTGTGAAATCATTTGGTGATGTGTTCAAGTATGATACAGTAGACGAAAAGGCATTTCCTTCGCTGATCACCGCGGTACAGAAATTCTACTCAAAATCACTTCAGCCCGAGCAGTAATTCATCAGGATCTTCGAGATATTCTTTCACCTCATTCATGAACCGTGCTGCTTCTGCACCGTCTGTTATCCTGTGGTCAAACGTCAATGATAATGGCAGCACTTTCCTAATCTGTACTTTTCCATCGACTGCAATCGGTTTTTCATATATCTTTCCTGTCAGCAATATGGCAACCTGCGGATAATTGATGATTGGCGTCGCAAAAGTACCTCCAATGGCGCCGATATTGGTAATCGTGAATGTCCCGCCTTGTAATTCTCCTAAATCTATCTCTCGTTTCCTTGTCTTTTCAGCAAGGTCCTGGAGCTCTTTCGCGGTCTGCTCGATCGTCTTTGCATCGGCGATCTTCAGTACCGGAACAATCAGACCATCTTGTGTATCGACAGCGAATCCGATGTTGTAATATTTCTTGATGACGATCTCTTCATTCGCATCATCGATCGTCGCGTTCAGATATGGATGGTTCTTCAATGCAGCAATAACTGCCTTGATGATGAATGGCATAAATGTCAGATGAACTCCTTTCTTTTCCAATCTCTTCTTCTCTTTTTCTCGTATTTCGGTAAGGTGTGTTACGTCGGCTTCATCGAATGAAGTCACCGGCGCTGTCTTCTGCGATGCTTCGAGCATACGGTTCGCAACTGTCCTCCGCACTCCTTTCACTGGAATCTTCTCAGTGTATCCGTAGAGATCGTAATCACGTGCGGTAATTTTAACACCGCTTGCGAGTGTGGATGATTTTTCTCCTGATACTTTTCCTGCAGCGTTCAGCACATCTTCCTTTGTTATGATGCCACCCTTGCTGCTCGGCATAATTTTTCCCAAATCAACTCCTTTTTCCTTCGCTAGTCTCTTGACTGCAGGCAATGCTTTGACATGAGCGACCAGATGTTCTTGGGCCTTCTTTACATGTTCGGCAGTCATTTTCGGTGGTTCTTCATACTCAGGTAGAGAACCGACGACACCAAACTCTTTTTTAGGAACTGATTGCTTTGCAGATGATTCTTTTGCTGCTTTGCCTTCATCAATTGAGACAAGAACGGAACCGACTTTCACGGTCTGACCTTCTTTCACATATAGTTTGAGGATCTTTCCTGCTTTCGGACTTGGAATTTCGACAATCGCTTTATCTGTCTCTATCTCGACAAGGACTTGATCTTGTTTAACACTATCGCCGACTTTAACCCTCCATTTGACGATCTCTCCTTCAGAAATGCCTTCTCCGACATCAGGAAACTTGAATTCAAATGTCATTTCATCACCTTTTCGATCGCTGCAATGATTCGTTCTTCGCTCGGCAGATAATTGAGTTCGTTCCGATACAGCGGCACAATCACATCATGACCGGTGACCCGTTCTACCGGCGCTTCCAGATCAAAGATCGCTTTCTCATTTATCTGTGCGATGACTTCTGCCCCGACACCAAATGAACGTTGTGCTTCATGCACGATCACACATCTTCCTGTTTTCTTTACTGAGTTTATTATTGTTTCGGTATCTAGAGGAGAAAGCGTACGCAGATCGATCAATTCAACATCATATTTATCTCCAAGTTGCTGCAATGCTTTCTGTGTTATCCACAGCATAGCGCCATACGTGATGATGGTCACATCTTCTCCTTTCTTGACAATGTTTGCTTTACCGATTGGTATCGTGTATTCTTTTTCAGGAACTTCTTCCTTGATCGCACGATATACCCGCTTCGGTTCCATAAATATCACCGGATCAGGATCCCGAATGGCACTGATCAACAAACCTTTTGCCTGATACGGTGTCGAAGGCATCACTACTTTCAAGCCGGGAGTATGACAATAGTATGCTTCCGGTGAATCAGAATGATGCTCTAGTGCTCTGATGCCTCCTGATGTTGGAAATCGGATGACCATCGGACACGTAAGATTCCCTCTGGTCCTGTTACGCATACGCGCAGCATGGTTGATGAGTTGGTTCAATGCCAATAAACTAAACCCTTCGAATTGCATCTCTGCGACTGGCTTGAATCCGTACATCGCTAATCCGATGGACGTTCCTGCGATGGCAGACTCTGCTAACGGTGTGTCGAATACCCGCTTGTCGCCAAATTGTTTCAGCAAACCTTCAGTGACTCTGAACACACCGCCGTCGACACCGACATCTTCGCCGAGTACTAATACTGACTTGTCTTTCTGCATTTCCTGCTTCAGCGCAAGATTCAATGCCTCGACCATATTTAACAATGCCATTAGCGTGACCTCAGCCAGTTTGCGATATGTTGTGCTGTCTTTTTCTCATGACCGACGAAACTATGATTTGCATTCTTGATGATGACACTGCCAAATCTTTTTGATCGTGTCTCATTCTCAAGAGTGTTGATGTATGATTCTACTGGTTTTGTCCTATTCTGCTCCTTTGTACCGAACAGTACCATCATCGGCGTCTTGATCTTACTGAATTCTCTGAAGTTTCCGTCATAATAAAATAATCTGCTTTCTATTCTTTTGAGGTCAGAGATGCTGTTGAAACGCTGTGCATCGTAAGCACCTGGTTCATCGGTAACATATTGTGTCGGATGACTTCGTAACCATTGTTTTGCTTTCTTTGCTGCTTGTTTCCAATCTCTTCCCAATCTTTTCTTATAGACAAGATAATCATCACACGGCGCAAGCAGTATGATTGCTTGCACTCTCCTGTCTTTTGTTTTATAGATGTAATACGCTGCTTTCTGACATCCCGTACTATGTCCTGCCAGGATTATGTTCTTGTACCCGAGCGATTGGACTGCATCAATCGCTGCTTTCACATCGTAGACACTGTCTTCGAATTTCTCATGAGCAGTTCCAATATGATCTGAATACTTTTTACTTTCTTTTTTAACTTTCGAGACAACATCATGGCCCCTAGTATTTAAGAGGAAGACATCAAAGCCATTCTTCATCAAGGTCGGAGACATCTTTACACTTAGTCCGCTGTAAAAGTTTCCTCCCATGCCATGGATCGACACGATGACGCTCTTTTGTTTTTTTGACAGCAGGAGACCGTGCAGAGTATATTTATCATTTGTTTTGAACTCGATCAGTTCTCCTTTTGTCTTATTTTCTATCATTCAGTATCTCTTCTCCTTGAATTGTTTGATGTATTCCAGCTGTTCTTTCTGCTGCGGTGTCATCTCTTTGAATACGTACTTGAACATATCTTCTATCGCTGGCGGTTTCATCGCATCCACTGCCGCGACTTCTTTGTTTATTTCTACTTCGATGCCTTTCATGAGTTTTTCTTCATCTTTCATGGTCCACAGTTTATTTTTGAGAAGATATTTCCTGAATCTGTCGATAGGATCTTTTCTGATCCATTCCTTGACTTCTTTTTCAGTACGATAGCGGGTTGCATCGTCTGCAGTGGTATGATCGGCAAGCCGATAGGTGTACATCTCGATGAGTGTCGGTCCTTCATTGTTCCGCGCTTTCTCGGCAGCGTAGTTCACCGCAAAATAGAGCGCAAAGACATCATTGCCGTCTACTTTCAGTCCTTCGATGCCGGCATCGATGGCTTTCTGCGCCAATGTTTTCGCCGCTGTCTGTTTCGTGACCGGCACTGAGATGGCATATTGGTTGTTCTGACAGACAAAGATCGCAGGAACATTCATGACGCCAGCGAAATTCAATGCTTCATGGAAATCTCCTTCCGAAGTGGCTCCATCGCCGAAGAAGCAAAGTGTGACTGCTTTCTTATTCTTTAATTTCATGCCCCATGCGATGCCGGTTGCATGCGGTATCTGTGAACCGACAGGAATTGACATTGGTAGATTTGTCGGAGCGTTCTCGGAATAGTTGCCGCGTTCATCTCCTCCCCATACCAAAACGGGGTTTCGTAATGGCATACCGCGATATAATTGTGCTGCAAGTTCTCTGAATGAAGGGATCATCCAGTCATCTTTTGTCAGCGGAGCGACAGCGCCGACTTGCGCTTCCTGGCCTTTGACTTGTGCAAAGGTCCCGATTCTTCCCTGTCGCTGTAATGCGAGCAGTTTTTCATCGAATCGTCTCGCGGTCACCATGGTCTTGTACATCTTAAGCATGATGTCTCTTGGAATCTTTGGCATTAGTTTCTTATCTGCATTACCGTCTTCATCAAGAATCTTCAGATAGTCGACTTTGAACTGGGCTATTGTCTCTCTAGGCATGTAACCTCTTGAAATATTCTATCTGCTGCAGCCGTTTCACTGCTGCTTTCCTGCTTCGGTATCCTTTGCTTAATTTTTTGACACCAGTATGATTGAATACATAATATAAACCTTTGATTTTTTTGATCATTGTTTCCTCAGGATGTTCTTGATGAATAATTCTCCTGCTTTATATGAAGACCTTACGAATGGCCCTGAAAAGACACCTTTGAATCCGATTTTCTCTCCTTCCTTTTTGTATTCTTCAAATACTTCAGGCCTTACCCATTCCTCGATCTTCAGGTGTCTTTGTGATGGTCTTAAGTATTGTCCGATGGTGAATATCTCGACGTCTATCCTTCTGAGATCCTTCATGGTCTGCAAGACTTCTTCTTTTGTCTCCCCCAGACCGACCATGATGGCTGATTTCGTGATTATTTTTTGATTTAATTTTTTGACTGTTTCGAGGATCGATAACGACTGCTTGTAATTTGCTCGAATATCACGAACTTTTCTTTGCAATCGTTCAACAGTCTCGACATTGTGAGAGATGACGTCTGGTTTTGCATCAACAACATTTTTCAGCAATGAGACATCTCCTCTGAAGTCAGGTATCAAGACTTCAACAATCATCTCGGGAAATTCTTTTTTTACTGCACGGATGCATTCAGCGAAATGATTGCTGCCTTGATCTTCTAGATCATCCCGGTCGACTGAAGTGATGACGATATAGTCAAATACATGTGCTCCATCGATAGAACTCATCTCTTTCAATGCAGAGACTAATTTCTTGGGCTCATCTTTATCCAATATCTGTCCCTGTGCTGCGGTCTTCACATTGCAGAATCTGCAGCCGCGTGTACAGGTATCTCCAAGTACCATGAATGTTGCAGTACCTGAAGACCAACATTCAGAAAGGTTCGGGCACTTGCCTTCGACACAGATAGTGGTCAGTCCGTATTTTTTGATCGTCGCCTTGACGTCTTCATATTTTTCAGTCGGTGGTTTGATTTTGAACCATTCTGGTTTATGAGAATGTGAAGAAGCGCTCTGCTGAGCACTATCCCTAAATACTACGTTCACCGCGTCTACCATCTCTATTAGAATTATGCATTAGGGCTTTTAAAAGGTTTCTCTCCTTGGTGCCATTATTGGGATTAACCCGATAAAATAGGAACAATTTATAAATGATTATTGATATCTGGATGAACGGGGTGTATAGTTGCACATCAGCAAAACTAAGGTATTGATAGTTCTCTCTGTTCTTTTGATAGCTTCAGTGGTAGTCAATGTCGCTGGGTATAACTATTATCAGAATAAGTACAAGCCAAAATTCTCATTACTTTCTCCGGATATCGCCTGGATGGAAACAGATGACTTTTTGGCTATTCAGAACCAATACTCTGTGTCATATCAGGGCATGAAGCAGGAGATGCTTGAGTTGCTGAACAGTTCTAAGGTGCACGGAAATTATGGAGTCTACTTTGAGGATCTGAACACCGGATCGTGGATCGGTATCAACGAACGCGATGAATTCATCCCGGCCAGCTTACTGAAAGTTCCTATCATGGTCGCTGTTTTGAAGAAAGTCGAGAAAGGAGATATCGCATTGGATCAACGAGTTACAATTGTTGCTGAAGATATCAATCTGAATTCAGGTACACTCGGTACGCAGGGAGCAGGATATGTATTGACCGTCAAGGATTTGCTTACCTACCTCATCAAAGAATCAGATAACACTGCCTTATTTACACTCTACCGGAACTTTTTGACTGACAATGATGTGTTGGAGGCAAGACTTGCTATGGGTATTTCCCTCTATGGTGATAAAGCAGTTCTTGGTCCAAAACATTATAGCAACATATTGCGATCACTCTATTATTCTGCGTATCTGCGCAGAACATTCTCTGAATTAGCATTATCCATCATGTCTGAGACTGATTATGATACCCAGATGAAGGCAGGACTGCCTCCGAATGTCCATATCTCTCATAAGATCGGATTCTTCAAAACGCCAGAGGGTGTTGAAGGATATCATGATTGCGGCATCATCTATCATCCAAGAAAGCCATATATGTTGTGCATCATGAGCAAGAATACAGATCAGGCTACTGCCAAATTTGTAATTTCTAATCTTTCAAAATTAGTATACGATTATGTCGATAAGATAAGTAAGTAGAAGTTTCTTATTTTCCCTGTGCCCATGCCTTGAATCGATCATACGTCGTTGCACCGCAAATGAACTTACCCGACTTCATGTTGATAAAGAACGGTACGCCGCCACATTTACCTGCTGCGACCTTCATGAATTCCATCTGGTTCGCAGCATTGTGCCAGGTCTCTTTTTTGATGATCTTGACTTTTAGTTCTTTCTCGACTTTTTCTATCAGCGGAGCCATCTGGATGCAGAAATGGCACTCCGTGCCGTAATATTCGACGAGATCGCTTGTTTTTGCCGCCATGTGTCGTTATTAAGCAATAATGCATGCACTCTTTAAAATTCTTTCTGATGAACAACTTTATCCGAAATATCCGGAGTTCGTAATTTTTCGAGCGCTTTTTTGAAACTTTCCACGGATTCCGGGTGACCTGGCCAATCATTGAAATAATTCGGACTCGAAGTAGGTCCAAACACCAAACCTGAAAGATCTCGTCTTGGTAATGGTCCAAATGGTCTCGGATCAGGATTTGGTCCAGGCCCAAACACTATGAGGGGAACATCAGGACCAGGTCCGAACACCCGTTCATACCAGATGCCGTCTTTTTTGTAATGTGATCCGATGTCATCTTGATAATCTTGAATTGCCATATCTGCTGTTATTGTCTTAAGTGTATTTATACTTTTTCAAAGTAAGCTTTAAAAACACTGTTCTCTGTATCTGTCCTTTATGGCTCTCGATACGTTCTTCAATCCGCGATCAATGGCAGTCATCGGCGTCTCTTCGAATCCACAGAAGATCGGCAGGGTGGTATTTGATACATTGCTGAATACAGGTAAGAGAGTATATCCTGTCAATCCGAATGCGCAACTTGTCTCGGGCGTCAAATGTTATCCTTCATTGACTGATGTGATAAGAGAGAAAGGAAGGGTTGATGTCATTGTTGTCGCTGTGCCGGCAGATGTTACCGTGCAGGTGATGGAAGAAGCAGGAAGACAGGGTATAACGCATGCAGTCATCGTCAGCGCAGGTTTCAAGGAAGTCGGTAACCTCGTTGCAGATAAAAAACTAGTCGATATCTGCGCGAAATATAAGATACAGGTTATCGGTCCGAACTGTCTCGGTATCTTGGATTCATATTCTGGGTTTGATGCAGTATTCTTGCCGCCTGATCGGCTGAAACGGCCGAAAAAAGGGGGCATCAGTTTCATCACGCAGTCAGGAGCGACCGGTTCTGTCGTCCTTGATAAGATCGGTGCTATCGGCGTCTCAAAGTTCATCAGCTATGGGAATGCATTGAATCTCAATGAGACTGATTATTTAGAATATCTGGGCAGGGACAGGACTACCAAGATCATCTGTATCTATCTGGAGACCGTCAAGGACGGAAGACGTTTCATGAACGTTGTATCGAAGATTAAGAAACCAATTGTCGTATTGAAAGGCGGAAAGACAAGAGAGGGCGGTAGTGCAACACTATCACACACTGGTTCTCTGGCAGGAGATGCTGAGATTTACTCAGGCGTGTTCAAACAGCTTGGCATGATCGAGGTCGGTGGCATCGAACAGATGATCGATGTGCTCTCTGTTTTATCTTCAAAAATCAAAGGAAAAACGATCGGTGTTGTCACCAATGGAGGTGGCTATGGTATTCTCTCTGTCGATGATCTTATCGCAGCCGGTCTTGACTTCAAAGGTCCCTTTATCGATCTCTTTGGCGATGCGACCAGTGAAGGATACCGAAAGGCGATCAAGGCGATGAAGACTGATATTATTTTGTGTAATATTTTGTTTCAGACCCCTTTGATCGACGAATCCATCATTGATGTTCTTGTTCAGGCAAGTAAAAAAAAGAACATTGTCACTGTCTGCACCGGTTCTGAATATACGCAGCATATGAAACAGATTTTAAGTAGTCATGGGGTCTGTGTCATAGATACTCCTGAAGAAGCAGTCGATGCGATGCGGTTGGTCTTGAAGAATGAACGTTATTGATGCTATTCTCAAGGAACAGGAAAAGCTCAACGGAGATAACAGATTTGCGACAATCAACAGACAGACAGGACGATTCATCCATCTGTTGATCAAGTTAAAGAATCCAAAGAATGTTCTGGAGATTGGGACATCGATCGGTTATTCAAGCATCTGGATCGCTTCTGCATTGCAAAAGGGAGCGAAACTCATCACACTTGAACGATGGCCAGAACGTGCAGATCTTGCACGCCGATTCTTCAAACGATCAAGATTGCCGATAACATTGCTTGAAGGAGATGCGCTTAAGATCATTCCAAAGCAGAAATTTGATATAGTCTTCATCGACGCTACAAAGTCAGAATACCTCGCATATCTTAAGAAGATAAAGCTGAGCAAGAACGCGTTAGTCATGGCTGATAATACGATATCGCACGCAGACAAGATGCAGGATTTCTTAAACTATGTCAATCAGCGAGGAGCGATCACTCTTGATATCGGCAAAGGGTTGACACTGTATTCTGTCGGGAAGTAAGAATTTAAATATACTTCATTTATACGCTATACTATGAAGAGGAGATTAGGCCCTGAAAAAATAATCGAAGTGCACGATAAAAAGACAGGTATGCGCGGTTTCTTAGTCATCGATAACACGAATCGCGGTCCTGGCAAAGGCGGCATACGGATGACGTCGACAGTCACAAAAAATGAAGTATTCAGATTGGCGCGGACCATGTCATTCAAGACTGCGATGGCTGATCTTCCTTTTGGCGGTGCAAAAGCAGGTATCGTAGCGCCGAAAGAAGTGCTTCAAAATCAGGAAAAAAAAGATGCATTTATCAGGGCATTTGCTAAATCTATTAAAAAATATTGTCCGTCGAAGTATATCGCTGCTCCCGATATCAATACTGCAGAGCATGAGATGGAAGTCTTTGCCGGAGTTCTCGGAAAAAGATCCTGCACCGGCAAGCCAGCGAAATTAGGTGGATTGCCGCATGAATTAGGATCTACCGGACGCGGTGTAGCTCATGCGACGATGATCGCGATGAATCATCTTCATTTGGAACCGAAGAAGACAACATTCGCGATCGAAGGATTCGGCAATGTCGGCACGTTTTCCGCAAAAGAACTGACTGATCGTGGACTGAAATTAGTCGCGGCGTCTGATTCAAAGGGAGTCATCTACAATAAGGGCGGCATCAATTTCAAGAAATTGATGAAGATCAAAAAAGAGACAGGAACCGTGATCAATTATCCCGGAACGGTCTTTCCTTCTCCTGATATCATCAAACTGCCTGTCGATATGCTCATCACTGCCGCAGTTCCTGATCTGATACGAAAGGACAATTACGAGCAAGTCAAAGCAAAGGTCATCATTGAAGGATCCAACATCCCGATGGCATATTCCGTCGAAGAATTATTGCACAAACGCGGCGTGCTTGTCATTCCTGATTTTGTCGCGAACGCCGGCGGTGTGATATCTTCTTATGTTGAATACAGAGGCGGCACGAAGGCGCAGATGTTCAGATTAATCGAGGAGAAGATAAAGGAAAATACGAAATTGGTCCTTGACCGATCGAAGAAAGAGCATATCTCTCCGCGTAAAGCAGCGATGAAGATCGCGATCGAGAGGATACTCAGATGAACGCTGATGAATTGGCAGAGATCGGCAGAGTCGGTACAAGGTGTTACATCCAGCTTGAACTTCCATTTCAAAAGCAATCAACAGGTCTTGAGACTGTCGTTGATCCACCTCTGTGGGATCCTTCTCCAGAAACGCTTGAAAGACTACATCGGGAAGGAATAGAACAGAGAAGAGCACTGGAACCAGCGTTTAGAAGATCACTCAACCCACCAGGATATTGGGAACGCAGAATATACAAATAGCTGATTATTTTTTCGGCAGAACGCGAGGGATGTCTTCTTTCATTTCGTGTTTCATCTCAGTCATCTTCACTTCTTCCATGAAATGATCCTCGATAGGCATCTCTTCTTTCTTTTGACTCTTGAATGATCTGAATAGCGCTTTTATCTTTTCAATCAGATTGAACGATCCTTTCTTCGTTTCCTGCACTGCAGATGAAACGACATGTTCCCTGACTGTCCCCCATTCACCGAATGCCATCGCCGCATCTTCGATGCGTGAATTGTATTGCTCGAAGAATATGAATTTTTCCAACGGATACTTCGAAGAAGGTTTTGGATTCTCTGCAGCGTAACCGATGGTGATGATTGCGTGCGGTATTGCCGGATGTTCTATTTTGAGCAGATCAGTCAATTTGTCATCTACAAATCCAACAACCAGTGAACAGCCCAATCCTAATTCAGTCGCGGCTAAGAGCATATTCTCTGCTGCAAAGGCAGTATCCTGCACGGCATAGATTTTCTCTCCCCGTTCCCCGAAGAATTTCTTGTTCTTCTTATTTTCAGAGAGAACAACGATATGTACCGGTGCGGTCTGCATCCAACGCTGGTTGCCGCATGTTTTTGCAATCTCTGCTTTTGTTTCGGTATCGCGCACCAAAATGAAACTTCTGTCCTGAAGGTTTCCTGCGGATGGCGCTAAGCGTCCTGCGTTGAGAATCTGGCCGATCATCTCTTTTTCGACAGGCCTGTCAAGATATTTTCTGCAGCCGGATCGTTTCTCGATCGCACTCAGTGTGTCCATGGCTGTTTTTGGACGATTATTCTATTTAAACATATCGCTCACAATAGTTTTTTAAACACTGATTGCTGTCCAATGTTCATGGATTATGCAGACTTAGTCGCTGTCTATGAACGTCTTGAAAAGACAAGCAAACGTCTTGAAAAGACACATATTCTCTCTGAATTTCTAAATACGGTGAGTATCGACTCTCTTCCGTATGTCATCTTATTGTTACAAGGCAATGTTTTCCCTCCGGTCGAAGAAAAGAAGATTGGTGTGGCTGCGAAATTAGTATTGAAGGCAATCGCGAATTCTGCCGGTATTGCACAGGATAAGGTCGAGAACCATTGGGCTAAATCAGGAGATCTGGGCGAGACTGCCGCCGAACTCATCGGCAAGAAGAAACAGGTCACGTTATTCCATTCTAAACTGACAGTTAAAAAAGTAATGGAGAATCTTCGTAAACTAGCGACCTTGGAAGGAGAAGGAATGGTCGGCAGGAAAGTAGATCTCATATCTGAACTACTGACCTCCGCTTCGCCGCAGGAAGCGAAGTTCATAATCCGTACACTGCTGGAAGAATTACGTGTCGGTGTCGCTGATGGAACACTGCGTGATGCTTTGGTTTGGGCATATTTCGCCAAAGAGATCGGCTTTACGTATGAGCAAAAAGAAAACGATTTCAAAGTCAAGGATAGAGACAAGTACAATGAATATTCAGGCATCGTGCAGTCAGCATATGATTTGGTGAATGATTTCTCTGAAGTCGCTGTCATGATCAGGAAGGATGGCGTCAAAGGCTTAAACAAACTCTCCATGAAACCAGGCACACCGATCAAGGTCATGCTCTATCAGAAGGCGAAAGATATCCCGGACGCATTCGAGACCGTCGGCAAACCGTTGCAGTTAGAGTTCAAATTCGACGGATTCAGGATACAGGCGCATAAGGAGGGAGAGAAGATCGTCCTTTTCACGAGGCGTCTTGAGAATGTCACCACACAATTCCCTGATGTGGTGAAGTTCATCAAGGATCACATCAAGGCTGATTCCTGTATCTTTGATTCGGAAGCTGTCGGGTATGATCCAAAGACAAAAAAATATGTTGCGTTCCAGAGCATCTCACAGCGTATCAGGAGAAAATACGATATCAAGGAAGTGTCGGACAAATTCCCGGTCGAATTGAATATTTTTGATATTATGTATTTTAATGGTGACGTGATGATCAACAAGCCATTCAAAGAAAGACGAGCCGCGCTCGAGAAGATGCTGCCGAAACCGGTGCCATTCAAGATAAAACTAGCTGATAAGATCATCACCAGTACTATCAAGGAAGCGGAAGAGTTCTACCATCGTTCACTGCAGGCAGGAAACGAAGGCATCATGGCAAAGAATCTTGAAGGAATCTACAAGCCAGGATCCCGTGTTGGTTATGGTGTGAAGATAAAGCCAGTCATGGAAACATTAGACCTAGTTATCGTCGGCGCTGAAAAAGGCGAAGGAAAACGGGCAGGATGGCTCAGCTCATATGTTCTTGCATGCAGAGATGCGGATACTGATGAATTAGTTGAAATCGGCAGAGTCGGTACCGGGTTTAAAGAGAAGGCGGATGAAGGAACTTCTTTTGAAGAGATGACTAATCTCTTGAAACCTTTGATCATCGAACAAGGGAAAGTTGTGAAGGTTAAACCGAAAATTGTCATCGAAGTGGCGTATGAGGAGATACAGAAGTCTTCTGAATATTCGAGCGGTTATGCATTGCGATTCCCGCGATTGGTTCGATTACGGGAAGATAGAGGACCTGGTGATGTCTCTACGTTATACGAAGTCGAAAAGCTCTACCATGCACAGCGTGGCAGGGGAAAGAAAAAAGAGTAGTCTTTAATAATCGCTTCATAATTCCTCTTTCTATGCCCAAGTAGCATAGCTTGGATAGTGCACACGGTTGCGGTCCGTGAGATCCGGGGTTCGAATCCTCGCTTGGGCGTTTATTTTCAATTCTATCTATTATTTTCTATATGGAAAGTAATTAGTGTTCTATTTTCAATATATGTTGTCACTTTTAAGTAATAAATATTAGAAAAGTATATAAATGGGTAATACCTACCTAATTACATGAAAAAGAAGTCTTCTCAGAAGCTGAAACAGATCATACGAGAGAATAGTCTATTGGAAGAGTTGAATGATCGTCTCAAAGGAGATGTTTCTAGACTCAGTAAAGAAAACGCAGGAATGGAAGACCAACTTCGTACTCTTCGTCCTAAAGTCGGCAGTTATGAGATGATCTTACGAGCAGCAAAAGAGACATATCCTAAATTAAAGGATGTTCCGCTTGATCTAATTCCAGAACGTCTTATCGAACTTTTATCTAATGCAGAACAGGAAGCACTTCAGCATAAGAAGAATTCAATGACTGATGCGTTGACTGGTCTACATAATGTACTTTATTATCAGAAGAGTCTTGATGGAGAGGTAGAAGATGCAAGACAAAATAGTACTCCTTTATCCTTGGCATATCTTGATATTGATTTCTTCAAGCAGGTTAATGATTATAGCGGGCATCCTACGGGAGATGCAATCCTAAAACAAGTCGCAGATCTCCTGACGACATTGCCGAAAACGTACGAGCTTGCTCGTATTGGTGGCGAAGAGTTTTCAATATTGGTTCCTGGAGGTTACATTTATCCGACGACTCGTGATGATGTCGTGAATGGCTCTTCTGTGTATAAACGGTTGGAAAATCTCAGAAAGACTATCCATGATACTGCATTTGTAGACGCAGACGGGAAACCGTATGTACATCATAATAAACGAAGACAGGTTGTCCCGTTAAGTGTTTCAATCGGACTTGTTGATTATAACGGTCGCGATACTCCTGCTGAATATGTTAAAAAAGTAGATAGGATACTCTATGCTGCAAAACGAAGAGGAAGAGATAGGATCATGACTGATGTTAAGACCTCTCCTGAGACATCTCAGCTTCGATTAAGTGCATTAGAAAAAGCCTTACTTACTAGTGGTGAAAAGAGTAACATTTAAATATATAATGGACTACGAAACGATGGCAATGAGCAATACAAATACGGTGGCAGGATTGGAAGATCTTGAGTTCGTCAAGGGAAAGCTATTTCATTACCCTGATCGATTCATGAACACAGGCCAGAAACTTGGTTTCTTCTACGTGCTTGCACCAGGTGTAAATCTCATGGACCATGCTGTTATTCTTGGGACGGTCATGTCTCACGGATTTAAACGAAGAGCAATCACACCAGCTGGTGGTTTCATAGGTATTCATGTTCCTTACGCTGATGTCGATTACAAATCAACCGGCATGAATGTAGCGAGATACTTCTCTGACAAGAATATCAAAGTAGGCACCGCGAGTCTCATCGCACTTGAAGGCAATTACGATGTAGCTCAAAAACGACTTGATGATCTTGTATCATTCTCTTTGAAAGAAGGCGAACATAAGGAATTACGTTAGTTCTAGATAGAAAATACAAACAGCGCCCACAATAGAGAACAAGCACCAATGATATATGGCACAACTGTTCTCGCTTTATAGTTCAATTTTCCAGAAATCGCGCTCTTGACTACTCGTTTTGTCTTCAGTCTCAGGATAAATAACGTCACTAACACCTTGTCTGTTAAAAAACTCATCTCTAAACACCTTTGTTATAGAATTTGCAATCACGAATCAGTATTTAAATCTTTCTTGGAGTACTTATTCAGGTTCATCTGGCCTTTCCGCTTCGTTTCTTTGATCTCTTCGGTCTTTTCACCTACTTGTTCCTTGACCGATTTCGCTACTGCTTCTCCGATTAGCGCTTTCAATGACGTCATGTCTGCTTTCTTGACATCTCCGAGATCTTTGATACCGTTGCTGAATAATTTTCGAGCTCTGACCCTTCCTATTTCTCTCAACCGTAACAACGGCAAGAGCTCTTCTTTCGCTCCATATTTCATCCTGGTCCTTAATTTTGAAACCTCTCGCGCGAAGTGAGGTCGTGCAATCAATTTGGCGATCTCTTCAGATGAGTAGAGAAGCCAATCCGCGGTCTCTAACTTCGCTCTGCTCTCTCCCGGACGGACATCATAGTTCTCCAGGATATATTCATCATCTTTTTCTTCGATCCATTCAGAGAAGAATTTCGCGGTCTTCAACGAATCCATGAAATCATCGTATTCCGGCTCGAATTCAGCAGGTTCATCGACCAGCAGCTCATCTTGCTTTTCCACTGCCAATCCGGTATAATCATCGTATTCTCTTGTCTTCATATTCAGCCGCGGTCGTATTTCTAATGTAAATGAGATCATCTGCAAGAGTCCGAATATCTTTGGAATTTCCGTCTTTCTGATACTCTTGATGAATTCATACGCAGTCAGCGGATCGATATAGAGTTCAGATACTTTCCTGCCAAGTTCTGTTGCAGCAATGCGTTCATTCAACAAATCGGCTGCAGAGGCAAAGTCAGATTTCTTGCCGCTGATGAATCCAAAACCTTCAAGCATATGAATCATTCTGTCAATGATTTTTTCTAATTTCGCCATGTCTTCAAACTGATATGCCCAGAATGTCTTTGAGAAGAAATCAATGAGCTTTTCTCTGCTATTGACGAAACCTGATGCGACGAGACTGAGGATGTATGTTCTCAAGACCGGTTCTACTGCTAATTTCGATGATATGTCTTCGGGATCTCCCTTGACATACTGCTCGACTGCTGCTTCTTTCTCTGATTCAGTCGTCGTGATGATGATTGATTCTCCTTCCGTATCGTATTTCGGACGTCCAGCACGTCCTGACATCTGAAGGTATTCAAGGACAGGGATGTATGTGTATCCTCTGATACCGAATCTTTTGAGATCTCTTATTATAGTCCTGAAAGCCGGCAAGTCTACACCTGCTGCCAAGGTTGGTGTGCAGCAGATTATTTTTATTGATCCGGTCCTGAAATTATCTTCGATAAGTTCTTTTTGCTTTGATGTAAGTCCTGCATGGTGGAATGCGATGCCTTGCTGGATGACTTCTGCTAATTTCTCACACTGACTCGTCGGTCTTGGTAGGTGTAGTATCTCTTTTGATAATTCTATATTTCTCTTTTCCTGTTTTTTCTGCAGGAATTTTGAGATGTCTGCTGCTACTTTCTCTGCGGATCGTTTTGCGTTGACGAAGATCAACGCTTGTTTGTTTTTTTCTAAGGTGTCGAGAACTACGTTGATGATCGGATCACTGGATGATTGTTTTATCTGCAACTCTTTCATTATAATTTTCTTTTCTCTTTTGATTAATAAATCTGCTTGTGAGTTGTCCTGTGGAAGAGAAATGGTGAGCCCGCCGTGATTTGAACACGGGACCTTTCGAGTATCAGTCGAATGCTCCACCAGACTAAGCTACGGGCTCATTATAAACGCCCTCAGGCAGACTCGAACTGCCGACCCCGGGATTAACAGTCCCGTGCTCTACCTGCTGAGCTATGAGGGCATGTTTAAAGTGGCTTAATGTTCATTTATATAGTTTTCTACCTTCAGAGAACGTAATTCCTGAGTAAAAGACCGATTAAGCCGAATATGAGAAATCCGATTGTTTTCTTTGTAATACTGGAGATATTTTCCTTATGCATCAAACTTCCTTCTGGGAATCCGTAAAGGAATATTAGTGAGCTTACAATAAAATTAGGATTTACACTAAACAGTATCCCGAGTACTCCATAATAACTCTTGAAGTAGTATAGGACAGCAATTGTCATTATTATGATGAGTCGCTGATATAGCAAAGATAGGGGGGAGTTGTAAAATGCTGCGAATAAAATTATCAAAAATAATACTCTGCTGAAAATAACAAGATTCTTCTTTCCGGGAACAACTTCCTCTTTCGCGATCTTAGAAAGTCCAAAACCAACAAACACACCGAGATATGAAATAAGCAAAACAATAAGTTCAGTGAGCATGCTGCATCACATGATACTCTGGTTTGCTGAAATAAGAATGTCCGAAATGTAACAGTAGATCAATGCCGTGCTCTTCAAGACCGCGTGGCAGATCACAACCGCCGAACGCAGAACCGCCCCAGATGATGACGCGTGCATCAGTCTGTGATTCGATCGCATCCTGTATCTCTTTCGCCCGAGGTTTCAGACCATCTGCCAACTGCACGCAAACTACTTTTGCCTTCTCTTTCTTGATCGTTTCAATCGCCTTGTCGAGTTCTATTTCGTATGTCATTATTGTTCACATAATTCAATCGCTTTCCTATCCATTACCACATTGAGTGTGCCTTTGCACAGATACAAATCATCTTTGTACGGTTCACACCCAGCACTCTTTCGCGCTTCGATGCAGCATGTTGATACATCTTTTTCTATGAGACGTTCTCCGCTGAGCAAAAAGCATGTTGCCGGTGTCTGCGTTGTCTTTCCCGTCACGGTCGGATTCTTGCTGAATGCGACAAACACGATACCCATGAATACCAATGCCGTGGTAATGATGACGGTCATCCGTACGGAATCTCCTTTTTTATCCATGACCTATAAACAAGAAACGCTGTTTTTAAACTTTACCGTGCTTTTAGTGTATTGTAGATCTTGAACAGCATGCCGATCAAGAATGCAAGCACTGCTGCGATAGCAAAGTTGTCCATCGGTGTCTGTTCGCCGATGTAGTATGAGATGATGCTTACGATCAAAAAGACGAATGAGATGAAGATCATGAACTTTCCTAGCAGATATGATTTTGTTGATTTTGTCTTGACGACTTTCGCTGAATCTTTCATGACGACGCTTGCGCCGTAGGTCGCTGATACTTTCTGAGTCGCTAATTCCTTATCCAATTTCTTTAGTTCATCAGTGAACTGTTCTTTTGAGACACTCTTCGCTTCGACTCGTTTCACGTCACGCTGGATGTTTGCGCTGGATGCTCTTAGTTCTTCGATGCTCTTTCTGAGATCATCGCCCTTGTTCATCTTAGCGACAGAAGAAAGTTCTTTCCTGACATCCTCAAATTCGTTGCTGATGTCTTCGATCAATCCTTTGACTTGGGTGAGTGTGATGCTCTGCTTATTCTGATTCTTCAAGGCTGCGATCTCATGAGCGACCTTGTCGAATTCGTTATTGATGTTCTTCAGGACTGACTGAACTTCAGTTCCTTTCACGAATGCAGCTGCGTTCTTATTCACAGTGACTACGTCTCGTTTGATGCTGTCAAGTCCTGTATTGACTTCATCAAGCAATCGCTTCATCTCGTCCTTATCGACATATGATTTTAATGTTTTCCTGACATCATTGATATGTTCTTGTGTCGCGTCGAATCGCTTTGCGATCTTGTCTGCATAGTGATTCAGTTCTTTCCGTTCGACCAGATCATCTTTGAATTCGATAGCACGTACTTCCTGTGAGAGTTTGTTCAATTCACCATTCAGTTGAGCGACCAGTGTCTTCAGTTGTGTTTCAGTGACTGCATGCTTGCTGGTGTCATCCAATTTCATATTCAATGCGATCAATTTTGCGTTGAGCGTATCTATTTCCTTCAGTACTGATTTCTTGCTGCCAGCAGCATCGAATGTCTTGATCTGTTTTTCCATATCACTTACTTTATTCAGCTCTTCACTCATCTCGCCGATCTTTATCTTGAGAACATTAAGTTTGTCGCCCGATACAGAACTGATCTTCGTATCATCGAGCTCTTTTCTGATTTGAGCGTTCTGTTCAGCTTGTGCATTGAGGCTCAACTTGATATCCTGCATATCTCGTTTGATCGCTGCGAAAGAATTCTCTAAAGCCTTATTCAGCTGTCCTATCGTGGTTGCGGTTAACATTTGACGTGCCAAACCAAACCTATTTTATATTTAAAGCTTTCCCTTTATTACCCTCGTATAGTAGAGAATTTAGGCCTTATACGGCACTCTGGTGTAATGTCCACAGCTCATACAGAAGTATGTCTTTTTGCCCTTATTGAGCCGTATCCGTGCATTTAAACCAGGTTTGAGGTATGTATAGCAGTTCTTGCAGAACTTTCGTTTCAGTTCAATTGGAATTCGTATCTTGAGCCGTGTGGATATCTTGCGTGCCAAAGCGACATATCGGTTCGCCAGTTTCATATCCTTCCTGGAGACCAGCTCTGCCTGTCTGAAGAGCTCCTTGATGTGCTTTGCAGCGATCTCTTTTTCCTTCTGTTTTTTCTTCTTAAACCGGTCTTTCATACGATTATCCTTCTTTTTGTGCTTTTTAAACTTATCAATCCAAAAACCATATAAATCAACTGGCAATCCGTGTCAGTATGCTTGATATTCTAAAGAGGATGTTCGGAAAGAAAGAGGAAGAGAGAAAGGAGATCCCGTTCTCTGAGGTCAGCGCATGGTTCGATGCGACAATCAAAGAGTTACCATTGCGTGAAGAGCTCCATGATTTTTTCAATGATCTCTCTGGCTCGATCAAAGTTCTTGATTCTGCATTGAAAGATCTCGTCGACAGACAACTGAAGGACGAGCTTTCGGAGAATCAGATCGAGATCGTCGATGATCATAAGCGAGATTATATCGCAAAGATGCGTGACTTCATCAAAAAGATACAGTTGCCAAAAAACATGGATGTCCATACGATCGTCGAATATGATCAGCTGCTTTCTGAATCACTCGAACAGCTTACGCAACAGACAAGAGACCATCTCATGGTACTCAACAAGTTCTTCAGCGCAGAAACAGGTAGTATTCTCTCATCATTGCATATGATCGAGACTGCACGTGATGATCTGAATGAACTTGTGGAGCAGGAACACGGCGTAAAATACATCTCAAACATGAAGCGGCTGATCAGGACAGTCGATAAAAAGAAAAAACAGGTCGCCGTGATTCAGGAACAGCTGCAGCATGAGATCCAGCGCAGGAACGAGATGGAATCGTACAAGGCAAAGCTCGAAACCGAGTTCGATGACCTGAAGACCGCAAGTGAATATAATAAATACGATCAGCACTTCTCAAGAAAGATCAGGGTTGAAAAAGAATTCGAGCGTGAACGTCATCAATTTTTAGCGACCTTCAGTCAGATCGCAAAAGTCCTTCGCGAGTATGAGAAAAATTCATTGGGTATTGGCGGAGATCTCGCGAGACGATATGCTGATGATCCTGTCTCCGCAGTCATGAACGATTCTAACTTCCGCATCGTAGACATCATCCCGAACATCATTTCTCAGTTGCCGGTCATGGAGCCAAATGAGATGAGACGTGCACGGATCACACAGGCATTGTCAACATTGACCTTGGAATATTTGAAGCAGTTCGTCGAGAAGAATGTGCTGCTGAGAAATACAATGCAGAATGTCCAGCGGCAGATCACCATGGATCCGGTCTCGTTGAAAGTCGGCGACATAAACTATAAAATCAAGCATGTACAGGAGCAGATTGCACTTTTTGAGCAGAATCAGGCAAAGTACGAATCGATGATCAAAGAGATCGATGCAGGGAAAGCTTTATTAATCTTAGAACGCGAATTAAACTCATTCGCCGGAATAAAGCTACTATGATTGAAGTCGATGAGTTTACCAAGAAGTTCACAGAACAGAAAGTACCGAATGTAATCAAGCTACAAAGAAATTTCTTCAAAGCGTCTGAACACTTGATGAACATGAAGTCTCAGATCAGACAGGAACCGTTCGCTATCGGCACATACCTGGGGAGTGGTAAACCATTCCATCCAAGTGCCGCATTATTGGATTGGCTTGGAGAACGTTCCAAGAAATATGTGGTCATCGATAAGAAGGCGTCATGGTTATTCTTATGCGGCAGAGATGTATTCGCTGATTCCATCATCAAGAAGAATGCAGACAAGGGTATGGTCTTGGTGAAAAACGAGCTCGGTGAAGTGCTTGGCTATGGTCAGTTCACCGGACGGCAGGTCGCTATCAAACATATGCTCGATAAAGGATATTTCTTGCGCAGGGAGCGTCATTAGGTGTCTGAGATTCTGAAGGAGTTCGAGAAGGAATTCGAAAAAATCCGTAGTGAACTCAAGTTCAAAGCGACATTGCAGGAACTTGATGATATTTTCTTTATCACCGATCACGTCCAGAAGGAAGGATTCGTGAGCAAAAAGTTGTCACGGCAGATCTCGAGACGCATCGTCGATATGTATGTCTCGTGGGCACAGTATCTGCATGGTCTGCTGGTGGCGAACCCTGGTTCATTGGTCAGTATGATCGAGAGCCAGGCATTCAGCGAGACAGAAAAAGAAGATATCACCAGATTGCTGGATCAGTTGATGGCATTGTCTATCGAGAATAATATCATCGGCATCAACAGGAATAAGAAACAGGAAAGCGAGTTCATCGACAAGTCAGTGCAATTATGGAAGGAGATCAGTCCGAAGTTAGAATCAGTCATGAAGAAGACACATGGCAGATGGTCTGAACGTTCTCAGATGAAGCCCGAGAAGAAAGATAAAGATAGAAACAGTATGTATGGTTAGATCAGCTTCTGTTCGTCGTTCTCCGTGACTTCTTCTACATTCTTATCGAGCCAGCGGGTGTAATTCAGATATTGTTTCCATGGCTCATCCAGTCTCCAGCTTTCTTGGTCTGCAATGATGCGTACCAGTCCAGGAAACCCTTTCATGAGGATCGAAATATCGACCTTTGCTTCACGGTCTGCTTTTTTGATGTATGGTAAAATGGCACGTCCCATATGAGTCAACTGGTAGAATGATTTGCAACCGATGACCGTATTGAGCAGACGGTCTCGATGGTATGGAGCTTCTTTACAGTATGCATTCCAGGCAGCAAGTATCTCATTAAATTCTTCTTCAAGTACCATGACAAGATTGAGAACCGACTTTTATTTAAACTTTCTTTATTTTTGCGACGAAAAAACTAGGGTCGACTTCGCCTGGCTCGTCTCTCAAGTTTTTTCGTGGTCATCATTCTTTCCTGATTTTAGCCACGAAAAAACCTTCAGAATCATTATCTTGCGGCCAGATCCTCAGACAATTCGAGACTTCAGGATCATATTTCTCTTTCTCGAATTCCGTGAAACATGGACTTCGTTTGATATCGAGCTCAATCGGTTCCAGTTTCGCGTTTGGGAATTTTTCTAATAAGAAACTGACGACGCCTTCATCTTCCTGTGGTTCCATGGTGCACGTCGAATAGACCATGGTTCCTCCTTGCTTCAGGTTGTTGAACGCTACTGTGATGAGTTTCTTCTGGAGTGCGGCGATCCTTGTTATGAGATCTGCATTCCAATCCATCGCTGATCTGATACTTTTCATGATGGTTCCTGTACCTGAGCATGGCGCATCCAATAGGATTCTATCGAACTGTCCTTTGATGTACTGTCCTTTGCTCTTCATGATCGCAGTATTTTTTAGTCCGCAGCGCTGGACATTGATTCCCAAGGAAGCTAATCTGTCTCCGGTCATATCGTTTGCGAGAATGATACCAGTATTGTTCATGTACTGACCGAGTTGTGTGGTCTTGCTTCCGGGAGCAGCAGCGACATCAAGAACCACTTCATGCTCTTCCGGCGCTAATACGACCGGCGGGATCATTGATGCTGATTCCTGTACATAGAAATACCCAAGCGCATGTTCGATGAGGTTTCCCAGGTCTGTTCTGTCTCCTACGATCCAGAATCCTTCCTTGCACCAGGGAATCGGTGTGAGCTTGAATCCCTGCTGTTCCAAGCGCTTCTTCAGATCTTTGATGGTGATTTTCAATGTGTTGATACGGATACTTTTTCTGAGATGTTTGTTGCTTGCTTCAGCGAACTGATCCCAATCGGTCAATTTCTTATATCGTTCGATAAATTTCTCTTTGAATACCAGTTCAGTCATAATTGCTTCACCATATATGGTCCTTCAATTGCATATCCTATTTTCTTGTAATACTCTCTTACACCGACACCCGAGATGACGACCATCTTCTTTTTGCCGTCTTTCTTTGCCTGCGCTTCAGCAAGTTCCATGAGTTTCTTTCCAACTCCTTTGTGTTGTATGATGCCTTCCTCTCCAACAGGAACAGTACTGCCATAGACATGCAGTTCTCTGATCAAAGCGCTGTCCTTTGTTATTTCAGGCCTTAGAAATTCAGAAGGATATCGCAGTCGTACGAATCCGACGATCGCATCCTGTTTTTCAGTATCTGCTGAGATGAAGAATTCGGTTCCTCCTGAAGCGTCATACTTTTTTGTATTGAAATGTATGTTCTCATCAGGATCATGTCTGCCGATCTCTCTGCACCGTATGCATTGGCATTGTATCTTTCTTTTCTCAGTCATTTCAGTGACGTACTGTCTTAAATTACTCTTATCGACACCTGCTTCCATGAATTTTGGAGGAATATCTCGTTGGACACGCATGATCCTGCAGTATTTCTGCACAAATCGCTTTCCCTCAGCGATACGATCGGCTGCCTCTTCAGTCGTGATTGGCTTGAATTCTCCTCGCTGCATCTGGTTATACAATACTGTTCCTTTCGAGACCATGCACGGATAGATCTTCAGCATGTCTGGTTGATAATCAGGACTTTCAAATAATTCTTTCAATGCATTGATGTCTCGTTCCCTGTCCATCAACGGCAGTCCGAGCATGAAATGGAAGTTAAGTTTGAATCCTAAGTTTCTTAATATTCTGATACTATCTTTTGTATCTTGTAATGAATGTCCTCGGTGAATCTTTGTCAAGACATCATCGTGCAGTGTCTGTACTCCTAGCTCTACTCTCGTACATCCCAGCCTGAGCATCTCGTTGCCTTGTTTCAGCAGTCCCCAGTCTGGTTTTGTCTCGATGGTCATGCCGATGCAGCGTACTTTCGCTGTCTCGTTCCGCTTCTGTTCTTTTTCTAATGTAGATTCTGTCTTGAGAGCGATAATTTTATTTTGAATACTCTTTGATCGTGCTTCATCCTGCACATTTCTCGGCAGTTCAAAGAATTCCTTGAATTTTTCGATATCGATGATGTTCTCATTGAAGAAGAGATCGGAAAAATCATTCATCGCCTTGAAACAGCCAATGACAAACCGTTCCTGGTATTCTTTTGATGTAGCGGGAAACGTACCGCCCATGATGATCAGTTCGATTTTATCGATCGGATGACCTAGTAGGACATATTGTTCAAGTCTGTTGAATATCTGTATATAACTATCATACCCTGCACGCATACCTCGCATCGTCGCTGGTTCATGACCAGTGTATGACATCGGTACATCACCGAACGGAGATCCTGGACCACCGGGACACATGGTGCATTTACCGTGCGGACAGAAGCTTGGTTCTGTCATGACCGCTACCGGCGTCACTCCTGATATGGTCCGTGTCTTCTTTGTCGCAAGATATTTCTTGAGTTCGACCATGTCTTCTTTCGTGGCATGGGTAAGGATCTCGATGTTGGTCGGAATTCTGCGTATCTTGAGCTCTTTTGAGAGCTTTGTCTTATACAGGTCTAATCCTGCTTTCTTGACCTTTCCAGACTTTAATTCATTGATTACTCTGTCGAAAAATACCTGTTCCATGAATTTAAATGAACTGAAGGGATATTTAAGAATAACTAAATTCTGTCGCCATATGTCCTGGAATAGAACAGGATCTTGTCGCCATGTATTCTATCGCCACCTGTGCCTCTTTCTCTTAGGGAATCTATCAGACTCTTTGATACAGACAAGTAATACTTTTCAATCGTATCAAAGGTGCAGTCACGCGGAAGAAGTATTCTTTTGACTATATCATCTACGTGTTCTAATCTTCTCATCTTGATGATGAGCGGTTTGCTGGTCATTTTCAGTCCATATTGAGAATCACCAGGGATGTTTATCTGTCCGGCAATGCGTTCTCCTCTGTCGAGCGCATCAATCTCACCATCTTCAAGAGTTATGAACATCTCCAATGAACGAATGCTCCGGTGTGCTTCCATGTGGTCAGCAATAAGAACTATGATTTAAATCTTACTCTCAGAATACCAGTATGATCAGCAGCGTCAGCATGATCATATTTCCGAAATCAGCGACCGAAGTCGTGATCGGTATCAGGAAGTTATTCGGATCCTCTTTTTTCTTGTAGAAGTATAATCCTGCAGTAATTGCGGTGAAGAAGAGGATACCTACTAGCAGCATGACATCAAGCATAGTGATGGTGATGATCTTCCATGCGGTCACCATATTGATCGGGAAGTGCGAAAGCTTCGAGATGATTATAGCGATCACTGCAGCAAAGATAGCAGTAAGCAATGCGATCGTCATGATCTCAGTAAATAACTCCTTAATCTCTTTATTTTTCCATATCTTAGCATTGACTTTATTCTCATACAGTAGCGTCGAGAACCGCGACGATATGATGGTCCCGTAGTCACCGACGAGATCATTCAGTGCCGGAAGCAATATGACGAATGGTGTCAGCGTGACAAATAATTTCTTGATGTACTCTACTGAGAGACCTCCTACTGAGCTGATGATTGACGCCATCAACAAAATACCAATACTCTCCTTCAGGATGGTCCTGATCGCATGCGAGCGGGGCCCATATTCCTTCATATAGAACAGTGTTTTCCGCGAGATGTGGTGTTTCTTATGGAGAAGATGGAGGAGGGGATGCCGTTCGCTGCGTTTGATCTTCTGGAGTGCCTGCAGATGCTTCTTCTGTATGGGGTTCATAAGATCACCAATGCGATAAGCAATGCCACGATGCTTGTTATGTCACCCGTCGATGTGATGAACGGTCCCATGATGTTGTTTGGATCATGGCCTTTTTTGAACAGGTAGAGCGTCGTAAACAATGTCAGCGGTATCTCGATTCCATTGGCGATGATGCCTGCGACCAATGGCAATACGATGATCTTCGGGTAACTGACGTGCAATATAATGAGATTGAATAGGAACGCGATGAATCCGAGCGCTGCGGACGCTATACCGGCAAGCAGGAATGTAGCGATCAGATTCGAATGAATTATCTTTGCTTTCGGGTGATTTGGATCGATGACTTTGATAAATAATCCTGAACTTAATCTTGATGCGAACGATCCGCTGATATTACCGCGCATCTCGAGGAATCCCGGGAGTAGAATGAGCATACCAGGAATCAAGAGTAGTTTGTCTGTATAGAGTGCTAATACCGTACCGGCGATCAGACCGCCGATGATTGAAACTATCTCTGAGCTGAGAATCTCTTCAAAATCTCTTGTCTTATTCATGTATTCTCTTCTCTTTCTTCGTCTCGATCGCTTTGAGCTGGTCCATGAAGAAATCCAGACAGTCAAAGGCACAGAACGACGCTTTTTTCTTGAAATCTTCCGGTCCGAAATGCAACGTAAGATTCTTTGATTGCAGATTTAATTCGTTGCCGCAGGTGGCACAGACACGCGCATTTATCTTTTCTATGACACTGAGGTGGTCATCAAGGACTGTTCTGATCATCGATCCTTTGTCCTTCACCTGTTTTTGGAATTCCAGTACTTCATTGTAGTCCAGATTCTCTAAAAACTCCTTGAATTTGTGCTTCATGTCTACTCACCTCTTTTTTTAAATATTGATCTCGCTGTCTAAGGTAGGGACGTACACTTCTCGTCCCTGCTTTCTCTCTATCTGTTCTAAGTTCGCTAATGCTTCTTCGCTGCCATGGACTAGGATCAGTTTTTTTGGATTCACTTTTTTTATTATCTGTCGTAATTCTTCCAATCCAGCGTGCGCTGAGAAATCATATTGTTTGTATTCTGCGTGGACTTTTGTCTTTCTGCCGTCAAGGAATACCATTCCTTCTTCTAGGAGTAGACGTCCATTCGTTCCTTCCATGACGTAGCCCGTTAACAGAATAGCATTCTTTGGATCCTGATGTCCTGCTTTTAGATAATCAATGATCGGTCCGCCGGTCAGCATACCTGAGGTAGTGACGAATATTCCCTGACCTCTCGCTGCATCTTCTCGTTCTTTCTTTGAACTGATGAAGATCGTCTTCGCTCTCGCCTGCATCAGTGCTTCTTTATCTTTGCACGCTCCATGTTCAATAGTAAGGTTGGTTATGTCCTTCCCGATACCATCAAGATAGACTGGCACTTTCCACTTCTGAGTGTGTAGCAATAAAAGTATCTCTTGTGCTCTACCGACAGCAAACGAAGGGATAAATGCTCTTCCTCCTCTGTTGATGACTTCTTCTATCTTGTTGAGAAATTCTCTTTCTGTCTTCTTTCTCTCTTGATGCTCTCGATTGCCGTAAGTTGTTTCGATGATTAAAGCGTCAACATCTTTGACCGGGATATTAGCCCCTTTTACCAATCTAGTATCACTTAATCTGATATCTCCTGTGTATAGTAATTTTTGATTGTCTGCTTCGATATATATCATCGAGCTGCCGGGAACATGTCCTGCGTCGAAGAACTTGATGAATGCGTTCTTTTCTTCAAATCCTTGATTGTATTCTTTTGTCCTGAACAGATCGAACGCCTTGAATGTATCTTCTTTCTTATATAATGGAATGTGACTCAATGATTCGACATGGAAGAAATCTTTCAATAGTATTTTAGAGATGTCCCTTGTCGTCGGCGTCATATAGATCGGACATTTCAATCCTTTGCTCTGCAGGTATGGTAATGCGCCGCAGTGATCAAGATGTGAATGGCTCACGATGGCCGCGTCTATCTTATTGAGATTGTCTACTTTTGTCGGGTATTGTGTCTCTTCACCTAACTTGACGCCTGCATCTAATATGAATCTTGCATTTTTAGTTTGTACTTCGATACATGATCTTCCGACTTCTCCTGCTGCTCCATGTACTGTTATTTTCACTTTGTTTCCTCGAATTCTACATACCAGCGATTGGTCTTGTTATCGAACTTGAATAGGACGTTGTGCTTGCGCTTCTTGTCTAACGCGAATAACAACGGCATCGGGATTGTTGTCTCCCAAGAACTGCCCCGCTTGTAGAGCTTCCTCTTGATCTCCATTTATATACTTATTTACTTGCTTATTTATATATATATGTATTTTATTATTTAAATGCTTATAAATATACTTATTATTACAAAACAAAGATTTTAATAGTTGTTTGTCTTCGGTTGAAGAATGAAAACATTGGAATCCTCGTTGTCAGAAAAAGCTTGCCCGCTATTCTCGTTGGATGATAATTTTGTTGATTTTGTTAACCCAGTATCTGAACTGGATATGCAGGCCAAGGTACTACAGATCACAGGTATGCACGGTCGTCATCTGGCATACAATACTAAGAGTCCTCCTTCAGAGATGCAGATTAGTCTTTTTTCTAAGTATCTTAAGACTAAGGGATTGAAACCGACAGAAGCACGATTACAAAGTGATGCTGATGACGTAGTCACTTATGGCATTCATCTAAATCATCGCAAAACTGCTGATTATCGTATGGCTCTCTTTGGTCGATTTGTTATGCGAGTTACTATAGAAGATTTAACAAAAGGAAAATCTATCCTTTCAAATTATGCAAAAGAATTAGGATTAAGATTATAATTATTTCTTAGCTGGCGCTGCTGGTTTTCCACCAGGAGCTGTTCCCGGTGCTGAACCTGGCGCTGCGGTTGACTTTCCAGTACCAAGTAATTTATCAATAACTTGTCTGGAGATTCCTGATTCGATCATCTTCGCCTTGATTGTTGAATTTGGCTTGCCTTCCATCTCCTTCTGGATCTGTAATGCCTTCGCTTCTTCGTCTGCATGTCGCTTCTCGGATTCTGCTGCTAATCTCTTCTTCTCTTCTTCCAAGTGCTTGATCTCTTCTGCAGTAAGCTCTGTCTTTTCTAATTTGATCTCTTTGTCGAATTTACCTGCGTCAACTGCCTTGACTGCATCTTTTGGATCCATACCTTGGACTAAAATACCCATAGAAACGCAAGTACCGATGACTTCCTTGACCTTGTCTTTCAATGTTTTTCCTGCCAATGCATCTTGTTTCATCTTCGCTACTTTAATGATCTGCTCGATTCGTACATCCGCGACCTTATCTAATTTCGGAGAACCAGAACCCTTCTCGATTCTTCCTTCTGATTTTAGTAGTGAAGATACTGGTGGTGTTCCGACTGTGATATCGAATGATTTGTCAGAAGGATCGAATATGATCTTGATAGGTACTTGCATGCCGTTGAACGCAGATGTCTTGTCATTTATGGCTTTTATTACAAGAGCTACATTTAATCCCGTAGGTCCTAATGCAGGTCCTAATGGCGGTGCTGCTGATGCTTTCCCGCCTGCTATCATAGCTTCTACTGTTTGTTTAGCCATGATACTTTGGATTTGGAGTTTATTTATAAAGGTTACTGTATGGCTTTTATATAGTCACCAATGTAGAACTTATTCTTCCTGGCCTTCTCGTCTGATGACTCGGATAGCGTCCATCTTCAGGGTTATAGGGATCGGAACTGCTGCATCCAATAGAACAACGACAACTTCTCCTTTTACCAAATCGACTCTCTGAACCTTACATTGTTCTCTTTTCAGTGTTCCTGAGATAATCTCTGCGATGTCATTCTTCTGGATATTCATCTCTGCCGGAGCCTGTTCGAACATGTGTTCTAATTCTTTGATATTGACTTCTTTTGGCAAGATGCCACGCGCATACGGAATTCCCTGCGCCGCTTCCTCTGCATCTGAGCGTGTAGCTGCCTCTACGAAAATGTATCCTCGCATACCGTGTGGATGTATGACTGCATAAACCGCAAGCTTCTTCTTCTTGATGTTCGACGTGAGAAAGTCCATGACTTGGTCTTCCCGATTCGCGGTCGTTCGCACCGCAAAGATGCCACTTGCTGCTATTTGTTCTTCTGCCATTTGTTTATCCTATTGTCAATTGTCTGATCATAGTTATGATGAAACCGATCAGACCGATGATCGCGATACCTAATCCCGAGACCTTGACGATGGTCTTGTATTCCATACCGTCTGGTTTCTTCGTGATACGCAAGACTCTGACACATTCACCATAGAATCGCTTCAATCGCTGTTTCAGTGTCAGAGTTTCTTCCATGGTTTAGTCTACGAAGTCTATGCCAAGCTCATTCTCTATCTCTTTCTTCTTCTCTTTAGAAACCTTTCGTTTCGGTCCAAAGATCTGGCTTGATTTGACTCCTGTGATGATCAGTAATGCCCGTACGACGCCGGCAAGATCCTCTGAGATCTGCGCTCCCCAGATGATTCGCGCGTCTTCATCGAGACTTTCAGATACTGTCTCGACGATCTTTCGTGCTTCGTCCAGTGTCATATCGGCACCGCCGGAAACATTGATTAATGCTCCGGTTGCTCCTGAAATATCAACATCGAGCAATGGATTATGTATTGCTTTTTCGACTGCTTCCTGTGCTCGGTTGTCTCCTTCTGCTTCACCGACACCGATCAGTGCAACACCGCCGTTGCCCATGACAGTCCTGATATCTGCGAAATCTAAGTTGACCAATCCTGCTTTCGTTACTAATTCTGCGATTCCTTTGACTGCGTTCGTTAATATTTCATCTGCGACCTTGAATGCGGTATGTAGTGGGAGATCCGGTGCTAATTCCAATAACTTATCGTTTGGAATAACGATTAACGTATCAACAATGTTTTCTAATTTCTCAAGACCGATCATCGCGTTCTCGAATCTTCGTGAACCTTCCATGGAGAACGGGAGTGTTACAACACCGACTGTCAGGCAACCCATCTTCTTTGCGATCTCTGCGACGACAGGAGTTGCTCCGGTACCGGTGCCGCCTCCTAATCCGCAGGTCACGAAGACCATGTCTGCGTCTGAAAGTAATTTCTTGATGTCTGATTCTGATTCTCTCGCCGCTTCCTCGCCGATCTTCGGGATGGAACCTGCACCGAGTCCTTTTGAGATCTCTTTTCCGATCAGTAATTTTTTATCAGCGCTGGTGTATAATAGATCCTGTGCATCAGTATTGATCGCCATTGTTTCGGCGCCTTTGATACCGACTTCAGTCATACGATTGATAGTATTATTTCCGCCACCACCGACACCGATGACCTTGATCGATGCGCGCTGTCTTGCTAAGAATGCTTCTAGTTCTGCATCACTGTCTGAATGTTTTCCTGCTTGTTCTTTTGCTGCATTAATTATGCTGTCCATATTCTCCTAACCACCTCAACGGCTTAATGTTAGTTTCATCATTTGCTTGTATTTAAAGGTTGCTTCTCGTCCTTTTTAACTTCCTTTTTAGCCTGTTTCTCCTCGAAAACTACTTCCTTAACGGTAGGAACAACATCGGTGATTCGCTTCGCAAGTTCTTTGTGGAAAATATCTGGTAATTTGATCGTCTTGACGGTTGCTTTTCCTTTTTCGACAGCGACATCGATACTGTCTCGCTTCAGGTTCAATGTCAGTGCGATCATCGACTTTACTTTTTCCGCATCATCGGTAACTATCTTGATTGGTTTTATGGTGTAGACTAGTTCTTTGCTCGCTAATGGATGATTGAAGTCAACAACAACTCTGCCGCCGGTGACAGTCTTGACAATTCCCATCTGACCATCGATGTCGACCTGCATGCCTATCTCTGGTCTGGTATTTCCTTTCTTGAAAGCTGATAACGGAATTAATTTTAACAACTGTGCTGATTTCTTTCCGAATCCTTGTTCGGGAGAAAGATCGAATGTATACTCTTTGCCAGTCTCTTTTCCGATGAGTCCTTCATCCAATCCACTCAATAATTGCTGTTGTCCGATGCAGACGGTGCTCGGTCCGTACTGCGCATACGGATTGTAGATGTGACTGTCTTTCGCTGTCTTTTCAGAAGTCGTGTCAAAGATAAAATTATCTTCCTTTACTTTGCCGGTATATTCAACTTCGACGAAATCGCCTTTTGCTATTTTTGCCATATGATTCGAAACCCCTCTACCTCGGATTTTATCTAGATAGAAGAATATTATTTTTGTGAGGGGGGATGTTTATAAAGGTTTTGTTTATTTATTTCTATATGGAAAATAATTATAACAAAAGATTAAATAAAAGCTTGATCGAGAGAGGATATGGTTAAATCACTAACAGAGGTCTTGAAGAATATTGAACTCCATGATCTTCAAATAAGTTCTCCTGACTGGAAGCGATCTCCACTAATGAAGCCAAGCGAGTCTGGAACCATAATGATCAAAGATTTCTATGTCAGAACGGTAGATGGAACTAGGTACGAGATATATCGTTCAGGAACTGAAAAGAATTTTATTATCGGACTGAACGTTATTGATGATGGAAAGTATGGTCTTGTTTTTTCACACGCTAGTTTTGCGAAACCTCAGCACGGTGATTGGATCCATCCTGAACTGATTGACCTATATGAGAAGGTAAAAAATTTAGTATGCAGGCTTGAGGACTAGATTGCCGGCTGCATCGACTTCGTCTCCTTGAAGAACCCGTGCTTCGAGTGTTATTGTCTCTTGTTCTTTCTGTGTTATCTTTATTGCTGCTTCGATTGCTTCATTGAACAATTGTCTTTTTACAGAAAGTTTTTCAAACTTTTCACTGCCGCCATCGCAGTATAATCTCATCAGTTCCCGTGCAACATCAAAGAATGCAAGATCGATATTCTTCTTTCGATATTCATTTCTCTTGCTGGTGAACGCACCAGTGGTTCTGATAGTGTCGAGATAAGATGAGACGATTCCGACATGGTCAAACATCACTTGTTCGAGATAGTGTGTCTGTTCTTGTTTATTGCCGCTGCCGATCAATCCTTTCACTACTTCATGGAGCGGCGAATCCTTGTACGCTTCAGCTAAAATTGAATTCAGTTTGCTTGTCATGTTTATTTGTTTTTCCAGGACCTATATAAAGTTTATTAACGATTGGAACTACTAGTAACCTTTATAAATAAGTTTTCTGTGTAGGGATTGCTCTGAGGGGTCATGACAAAAGAAGTGCAGCCAATATACATTCTACCGGAAAGTACATCACGAAATACTGGCAGGAATGCACAGCGGAATAATATCGCAGCAGCAAAACTTGTAGCAGAGACGGTCAGGACAACCTTAGGGCCGAAAGGCATGGACAAGATGCTCGTCGATGCGGCGGGCGATATTATAGTCACTAATGACGGCGTCACAATCCTTAGAGAGATGCAGATCGAACATCCTGCAGCACGGATGTTGGTCGAAGTCGCCAAAACTCAAGAGGAAGTCGTCGGTGATGGCACAACGACTGCCGCTGTCTTGGCAGGAGAATTATTGAAACAGGCAGAATTTCTTCTCGATAAAAATATTCATCCAACCATCATCGTCAAAGGGTATCGTATCGCGCAGGAAAAGACACAGAAAATATTGCAGAATATGTCCGAGCCGATCACGGAAAAGAATCTTGATCTATTAAAGAAGATCGCATTGACCGCGATGACCGGGAAAGGAGCAGAGGTCGCGAAAGAAAAATTATCTTTGTTATGCCTAAAAGCATTGTTGAAAGTGTTTGATAAGGATGAACACGGTAACATCCTTCTTGAACGCGATGATATCGCCATTGAAAAGAAAGTCGGCGGTTCGATTGAAGATTCAGAGATCATCGATGGCATCATCCTCGATAAAGAGAAGGTCCATCCGGGTATGCCAAAAAGTCTGACAAATCCAAGGATTGCATTGCTCGATTGTCCTCTGGAAATTAAGAATACAGAGATCGAAGCGAAAATACAGATCACTGATCCTTCACAATTGCAGTCGTTCATCGAGAACGAAGAGCGCATGCTCAAACACATGGTCGATATACTTTCCTCATTACAGGTCAATGTGGTCATCTGCCAGAAAGGCATCGATGATCTCGCGCAGCACTATCTGGCAAAGCATGGTATCTATGCATGCCGCAGAGTAAAGCGGTCAGATATGGAGAAATTAGCGAGAGCAACGGGCGCCAAGATGATCACTAAACTTTCTGATCTAAGTGATTCTGATCTTGGTTATGCTGATCTTGTCGAAGAACGGCGAGTCGGTGATGAACACATGACGTACATCTCCGGTTCTGATCTATCGAAAGCGGTCACTATCTTAGTCAAAGGCGGCACTGAGCACATTGTCTCTGAAGTTAAAAGAGCACTGGAAGATGCAATCGGTGACTTAGTCTCTGCGATAAAATCAGGCCGTGTGGTCGCAGGCGCTGCTTCTTCTGAGATCGAAGTCGCTCGTAATCTGCGATTATTTGCGACTTCATTATCGGGACGAGAGCAGTTGGCTGTTCTTGCGTTCGCTGATGCGATGGAGATAATCCCGATCACGCTCGCAGAAAATGCAGGTCTGGATCCGATTGATGTACTCACTGATCTGAAAGTCGCTCATGATAAGGGAGTCAAATGGGCAGGTATCGACGTCTTCACTGGAAAAATAATCGATGCATGGGATGAAGGTATTATTGAGCCGTTGAAGATCAAGACACAGGCTGTTTCTTCAGCTGCAGAAGTCGCTGAGATGATTCTCAGAATTGATGATGTCATCGCTTCCGGCACAAATCAGAAACCCGCTCCGAATATGGATGAACTGATGTAAGATGAATACTTCATTGGATACATTGCCTGCGGTGACAAAACCTGATTCTTCTCAGAAAGAACGTTCACGATTATTCGCGATTGCAGGTGTCATCTATCCTCAGAACGGTATAGAGAGACAGCTTGGTTTCAGCGGACATTTCATGTATGTCAGTGATATTGATTTCTATGGATTCTTCAACGATCCGTTTCTTGATGCGATGAAATGTTCGATGGCAGGGTATCTGAAAAATAATGATGTCGACAAAGGTGTTCTTGCATTCGATGTCTTTAATCATCGTTCTGACATCTCAAAAGAGTCTGTTGCATATTCTTTGGAAAAGAAAAGAGAAATACCAACTGAAGAAGGATCAATCTATCTTTGGGAGGGTGGTGTGTTGACCGAGAAAGATGCAGGGAGGGTGCGATGCAGGACCTTTGTCGCCGATGTCAACTGTCTCATCAATCCACAGGTATTCATGGACCCACGGAAATTCAAGAAACCATGACGCTATCTTTAACTCATATTTCTACGCAAACTTTATAAACAAACATAGCTCTTTTTGTCATTAAGAGGTGTTATAGATGCCAGAAGACGATTATACGCTACTTAGCTCAAAAGAAGTTTCTGAATTAAAGCAGGATGTTGAATATCTCAAGAAGAATCCCTTGGGCGGTTCAAAAGAAGGTAAATCACTTCTCGAAAGCATAGAAAAACTCAATGAGAACATCGAAGTGCTTATCCAGATATTCAAGGAAGCGTCTGAACAGGTCAAGGCAGAAGAACGTGAATCTGATGTCATTGTCCGAAGAATAGAGCCGATGGAAAAGAAATTAGATGAACTGAGCGATCAAAATCAGAAGATAGCGAAAGGAATCTTGGCTGTCGCAGATATGGTATCTGCAAAGGAACGTCCGCAGCAGAGACCAATGATGCAGCAACAGCGACCACCAATGCCGCGACCGATGCAATCATCGCCACGGCCTCCGCAAATGGGAGGGATGCCACCGCAAAACTCATTGCCGTCATTGCCGGCTCCGAGACCTCCGGAAAAGAAAGGACTATTCGGACTGCTGAAATAATACAATGCAACGACTGCACCCCGGCCTGAAAAAACTATTCTCGAGTCTTTCTATCGCTTCGAAGCGTGTCGCACAACGACGGGAAGCAGAAGAGAAGTTACGCAGTTACCTCAGAAAGATAAAGATCGTCTCTTCTCAATCATCAAAGAAATCAGTGATGACATCTGAGCTCCAGCATCTGGAGAAACATATCTCTGATATGCTCGATACGAAACTGAGTCTGGTGAATCTTCATGGTCATGAGAAACAGCATGAACTGACACGATTGAAAGAGAAAGAACAGGAGCTCGATGAGAAGATAGTAAAATTAAATGAATTGCTCGCACAGGTCGGCAAAAAAGTCAACGAAAAGAAATTATTGGAACAGCTAGAAGAGAAACAATCTTCTCCGATGATCGATGAACTGGAAGAAAAATTATATTCACTTGAGACAAGATACCATGTGATGAAAGATGATCCGAAATATCCTGAAGCATTATTGAATAACGTCAGAGAGAAGATTTCTGCACTGAAAGAGAAGATAAGAGAATTAAAAAATTAAGGTAAAGAACCTTAGAGGTCCTTTGCCATAACTGTTTTTCGACCATTCGCTTCTGCTCGTTCGCATGCTTGTTTCACTTTTCGTTCAACAACACCGCTTAAAGCATCTGCAAAGTCGCCAGAAACGTTAAATCCTTTCGCAACGTCCTTGATTTTTGCCTTGACAACTAAACTGTCTGCCATGTTTTCTGCACCTCTTCTTGTAAATCAGGCTTTTACGCCCTATAAAGTGATTTTAGCCACTTTGTCTTTATAAATATTTCGTCTTTGATTTATAAACGAATAGGTATGAAACTCTCGTGGGCTCATTTACCTGTGTGTAAACCAGAAGCTCTTTTTAGAGTCGCATCTGCAGAAACCGAACCGTTCGAACTGCACCATAGTATCTTCTAGTATCTTCTCAACTGCTTTTTCAGCCAGTGCTTTCACATCTTTGTTGTCATCAGTCTTGATGATTATGTTGGTTATCTGTGCATCATCATGCGGCAGCCAATGAATCTGTTTTTTACCGACACTTTTGAATGCTTCGTACTCTTTTGAAACATATTCAAATGATTTTCCTTTCTTCTTGAAGTTCAAACAGCCCATCAATCGTGTCAGTTCTCCTTCTTTCAATTCATCGAAGTCAGCCTGTTCGATATAGAATTGGTCAGTAGTCTTAAATTTCCTGCCGCCTTTCTTATTGTCGGGATGCAAGTCCTGTTCGATATCTAATTTTGGTGCATTCTTGATCGTTATAGCGATGGGATCCATCAACGCGAAATATCGATATGAGATTGGATCGATCACCTCTTTATTGAATGCCATGAGTGATTTCAAGAACTCTTCGTGCGAAACGGTCTTGTCAGTTAATGTCACGCCCATACTGACGGCGAATTTTCTTAAAGCGGCAGCCTGGTATCCTTTACGTTTCATCGCTCGTAGGAATGGCAGTCTGATATCATCCCAGCCGGTGAATTTCTGCTGCTTGATGCTCGCTTTCGTCTGTGTGGTACTGAGATCAAAGCCCTGGAAGTTGATTCGGCCGACGGAGACTGATTCCGGTGTTGATAATTTCAACGCGTTCGCAATCATCGCCTGCTTTTTTGCATTGTCTGCATGATCTTTTCCTCTGACTGCGTGAGTCACACCAAGTTCATGATCGTCGATCGCGACCGCGAGATTCATCAACGGCCAGACTCTGTATTTCAGTCCGACGCGCGGATGTTCATTCGTATTTATCCGTGCAAGAGGGAATTCCTTGAACGCTGGATTTTTCTCATTCGGGTCTGTCTTGAAACGGACCACTGCATCACCATCATCCCATTCAGTCAGCATTTTTTTCCATCGGTCAAGATTCTGTTTGACAGAAAGAGATCTACAGTCACATATTGATTTATTATCTAGTTTCTCTTTGAACACCTCTGATGAACAGGTGCAGACGTAGGCGTGTCCTTCTTCGATCAGTCTTAAGGTGTATTCTGTGTAAATATCGACCCGGTCTGACTGGATGATGATGTCCTTGATGTTGTTATCGGTGAGCCAGTTCGCATCTTCAGGAATCATCTTGTATGCACTGAGTTCTATATTATCGGGGTTTGTGTCTTCAAGCCTCAGAATCAATTTTCCTTTGTATTGTTTCTTGTACTGGTCGTTCAGTCCGAGAATGTATGCATGACCGATATGTAATGGCCCTGAGGGAGATGGTGCGAATCGCAATACCGTCGTTTTACCCGCGTTCGGCAGATCCTTCAATCCTTCACGTTTTTCTGTCTTCTTCTCTTCCAATAATTCAGGAGCGAGCTCTTTCAGTTCTTCGAGCCGTTCATCCTTGCTCATCTTGTTGACTTCCTTGATTATTGCCTGCAGATCTTTTTGTATCGCTTTGATATTCTTTTTCGCTTCCGGATGCTCACCAATGACTTTAGAAATGACAGCACCCGGATTGACCGTATCGAATTTGATGCCGTTCTGCAACGCAAATTTCCTCAGACTTTCTGTGAGTTTTTCCATGATGATTTCATCTTGCCTCTGTCTTTTTAAAACTAATGGTAATGTTTATAAGGAATTCGATGCATGTTTATCATATGGAAAACTGCATCTTCTGCAAGATAGTCTCTAAGAAAATTCCTGCTGATATTGTCTATGAGGATAAGAGATTCATCGCATTTCTTGATGTCCATCCACGAGAACCTGGTCATGTGCAGGTGATTCCGAAAGAACATTTTAGATGGGTGTGGGATGTTCCGTATATTGGTAATTATTTTGAAGTTGTGCAGAAGATCGCAGTAGCGGAGAAAAAAGCATTCAAGACAGATCTTATCCGTTCTCAAGTTTATGGCAATGAAGTACCCCATGCGCATGTCTGGGTCTGGCCGGAAAATGGCAGCGGTTCTGCCGATTTCAAGAAAAATGCTGAATTAATAAAGAAAAATTTGTAAAAAAAGTGGGAAAGATTTAATTCATCTTTCCGATCTTAAACATCTTTGTGCCGCAGACTGAGCATGTGCCTTTTACAGCGTCTCTGCCATTAGCCATCTTAACTTGCTTTGCGTCTTTCATCTCTCGTGCTTCTTTGCACTTCATACAATGTCCTTCTACCATAGTTATTACACCTCGCTGATTAGCTAAAGGCGACTTTAGGGGTATATAAGCCTAACTCTTCTTATTTTAAAAAGCTTTAAAAAAGACCTCCTTTTTACTTAAAACAGGTACTGTCGGCGTAAATCAGCTCGGCTAGATTGCCGCTCTCATATCACTTTGGTGAGCAAGGCGGAAGTCGGGAGTTCAAATCTCCCCGCCGACATATTTATTCATGGAAAAAACAACAAGAGACAACATCTCTGAATTGGTCAGATATCTCGCTATCGGTGTAGCGACTACTGCGGCAGTGATATCTTTTAATCATCGTTTGAGTGATTATGTTTCTCAACCACAAAAACCATCACAGAATTATTTAACGTATCACAAATGATTATCTGATGATTCTGAATATGTGTCGTATCGAAAGATGTGCGATCTTGTCTTCTGCTTCTTTCATGCTGAATTCTTTCACTTGATTCACTTCATGGATGTTCGGCAGCAATACTCCTGCGACACCGAAGCGAGCGATACCCGATATGAGGAAGATGACAAGGA
This sequence comes from uncultured Methanosarcinales archaeon, assembly GCA_965231065.1. Lineage (GTDB taxonomy): Archaea > Nanobdellota > Nanobdellia > Woesearchaeales > UBA10107 > UBA10107. Next base: position 445,061 of record OZ246410.1, read on the forward strand.
TCGATGGCAGTCCGATGAACATGAACGGGATCGACGAAATGAATCCACCGATCAATGCACCGATGAACATCCCGATGTTGTTGAGTATGTTGAAATAAGCCACAAACATGCCCATCTTCTGCGGTGATGCCATATCGTAGATGAAATCACTAGTGCCAAGATTGAATCCTGCCCATACCATGCCTGAGAACCCTTCTACGATCAAAAGATACGGCATGAGTATCGCCGGATGTGATTTCTGCAGGAAAGGAGACGCAAGCCATAATAAAGGAACGAGCGGTATCAGATAGCCAGTGATCTTGATCATCTTAAAATTGCCGTAGACATCTGAAAACCTGCCCCATGCAGTGATGAATAACAAAGTAGTGATGATTGAGCTCATAGATATCAGCGTAAACTCGACATAACTTAATTTGAGATATCTGAGCATGTAGACCGCGAAGAACGGAGACGCAATCGCTACCATGAGTGACATCAACGATACAAAGATGGTGAATTTGCCGAAGTTATCATTAGTGATTGTCTTGAAGAATTGCCAGAGCGGATAGTGGTGATCCTTATCTGGCTTGAATTTTGGTTCATGTTGTTTGGTAAACAACAGAGCGGAGCCGAGTCTTCCTATGAATGCGATCAAAAATAAGATAGTAAATCCGATGAAGATATCTGACTTCTTGAAATAATCAAGTACATATCCAGCGATGAGCATACATACCAATGCCACAAATCCGGTGATTCTCGCTCGTACACCGAAGTAGGTACCGCATCTGACCGGCACGACATCTTTCATCCAAGACATCCATGAAGGAACCGCAAACATTCCCAGTGATATCAGTATCGTATATGCGATGATGAGAGTAGTCGGCGCTATGGTGTGATCGATACCAAATTTAAAGAACATCGCCCCGATTCCGATGAAGATGAGCCACATGAATGCCTGAGCGAGAACACTCCAGAATACTATTTTTTTCCTTGAATGATTCTGTGCTGTCTTTATCGCGAATAATTCAGAGAAACTGCCGACCAGAAATGGTAATGTGTTGAGGACACCGATGTAACTGTTGTTTGCGCCAAGACTGAGCGCATAGGGTGTCACATATCGCAGTCCGAATCCATCCATGAGACTGTACGAAGAGCCTTCCATGATGCTGATCTTCTGTGCCTTTAATTTCAGTTCATCGGTGGTACAGATCTCTGGTTGTTTATTTGGTTTTTTCATCCTCTTTATTGTTTTATTCATATCTTTATTTTTAAATCTTTATATGAAAAGAACGCCAGCGCTCGGATAGTCGCCCGGCAGAGCCGTGCGGATCCGTTCGCTGTCGCTGTATGAAAATCAGAAAAGCGCCAGCGCTCGGATTTGAACCGAGATATCCTCACGGAAACGGGTTTTCGAAACCCGCGCAGTACCGGATTGTGCCACGCTGGCATGAGTATTAACGAATGACACGTGGCATTAGACAAGGTGAATCCTTGGCGTGTGCCACGCTGGCAGTGGAAAATGAGGGATGGCAGCACTATTAAAAGCTTACGATATAGAAACAAAGGAAAAAATGAAGTAAAAAAATAAAATTAAGTAGAGACACTGACCTCTACTTCTGCTGATTCATTCTCGTGCATAGATTTTGCTTTCGAGGAGACCAATCCGCCGATCTTGATCTTGCCATCTTCGATGGTAAGGTTCAGATCCTGTCTGATTCCAAGACCGATGCCGATGTTTCCATTCTCGTCCATGCCAACCTTGACGTTCGTCTTGACGTTGCCGCCTCTGATCGCTACCCTGCTCTTGACATTGGTATCGACATCAGCATGCTCTCTCGTCTCTAATTTCACGACTGGAGCGAGGATGTATTCTCCCTTTCCGGTTACATGGAGCGATTCGTCTGCGACAAAGTCAAATGTCGCTGTTGCGGTAGCGCTCGCATCGACGGTAAATCCACCGACAATCTTGAGCTCTCCTGACGGAAGTTTCGCTTCGTGAGTACCTGATGCATCAGTCACAATGACCTTTGAGATGAGCAGTCTCATCTGTTGGTATGATCCTGGTTTCAGGTTCGCATCAGCTAACAGTGCCTGACTTCCTTCTGCTTTTAATTTGAGCAGATCAAATTCCTGCTGGTTTGAATTCAATGTTATCCAACCATCTGCATCGCTGTGAACCTGTACGCTGTCGATCGTCACTTTGACGCTGGTGACAGCACCCATATCTGCAGCTGCATCCGTAATCGTGAATACAGCTCTGCCTTGTCGTTCTGAAGCAATCGGTGCCTGGTATGATCCAGGTGCACATGCTGCTACGAAGAATAACAAGAATAATCCTATGAATGTCTTTTTCATGACATCACCTCAAAAGACAGAATATGAATTATGTATTTATAAAATATGCGGTGAAGCATGAGATTTAAATAGGAATTGCGTTATAACTATGGATATATGGTCACTCTGCTCTTTTGGGTCGCTACATTCTTCGCTGAGATCGTCGGCAGTATCGCGGGCTTTGGTTCTTCGACATTATTGTTACCTATCTCGTTATTCTTCTTTGATTTCAAGACAGCATTGGTATTGGTAGCGATCTTCCATGTTTCAGGAAGTCTCGGACGGGCACATTTCTTCAGGACAGGCATCGATAAGAAGATTCTATTTGCGTTTGGGATTCCGACAGTTTTATTTACGATCCTTGGAGCACTGTTAGTTAATTACGTCTCTCCTGAACTATTGAAATTATTACTTGGGGTGTTCCTTGTTGTATTTTCTAGTCTATCTCTGGCTAGCATCAGACTTACTCTTAAAGTGAACAGAAAGAATATGGTCTTCGGTGGGGCTATCTCCGGATTCATCTCCGGACTCATCGGTACCGGCGGTCCGTCACGGACTGCTTTTTTGACCGCATTTGATATCAAAAAAGTATCCTATCTTGGTACTTCTGCGATCATCGCGTTGGTGGTCGATGCTGCGAGAATACCTATCTACCTGAAGAACGGCTTTTTGCCGTCACAGTACTATCTTTTTGTTCCTATCCTCTTTGTTCTTGCGATCTTCGCTTCATTCGTCGCGAAGCAAGTCGTTGATAAATTACCACAGAAGACATTCAAGAAATTGGTCCTTATCGCTGTTCTATTGGCAGGCATCAAGCTTGCGTATGATGGCATCATGTTTTTCTTATGAGGATAAGCGCCCCCGACGGACGACCTTATTTAAATCAGAACCAATGTGACTTATAATGCTTACGCATTGTCTTATAACTTTTCTCAAGATATTGAACTATTTAATTCTTTCTTTTTGGTCGTGGTTTATGGGCTAGTTTCGGAGTTAAATACTAATGTCCGACAAGCTTACCAAAGACGAGTTATTTAATATTGACTTTGTTAGGAAAAGGCATTTAGATGATGAAGTGGCTTATCTTCTAAGAATGGGTTACATAATGTTTCCTGCAATTGGAATAAAAGGTGGTAGACAGGAGAAATACCTTTTATTTCCAAGATTCAATGAAAGTCCGATTCATTTCTTCTATTGCAAAATAATCGAGGAATTTCTGCTGTGGGAGTATCTGGCTAAAGTGAAGCTCTTCATCACCAAGAGGCCAGACATAGTGTTTTCTGCGGGCGGGCGAAAATTTGCGGTCGAAGTCGAGACGGGGAGCGGGGCGGAACATCCTGATAGACTGCGGGCGAAAGTTGAACGGCTCAACGAGGAGTTCGGGGAGAGATGGTTCTTTGTCGTGACAAGCTACAAGCTCCGAGAAAAATATGAAAAATACGGCAGGACGCTGGTGCGGGGCGAGGTGGCGGGAGAACTGCGGGCGATTTTCGGGCAAAATTCAAAAGAGCCTAGCGACAGCCTGCGGGGGTAAAATTCTGCAAAAGAGAGGTTAAATCGCTACGGCATATAACCTCGATTCCATTTCAATTTTTCTAATAGTTCTTGAATCCATTTCTTCACGGTCTCTTTTGAGTTAATCTGAATTGCAGTTTCCATCAAGGCGTTTATAAATATAGTCCGATCTCTAATGTTACTTCTAAATAACATCATTTTTGAATAAACTGGAATCCCAACGAACCACGTACTGAATCCTTTTCTCTCGTAATCTCCCAATTTTGTTTTTATTGAAGCCTCATCAAACGAGGCTCTGGGACCATAAATGAATGCACCTTTGGAGCCACCATTCTCAATTATTTTATTAAATGCATGTTCGATGTCGTGTTCTGTAAATGCCTTATCTTTAACTTCGATAGAATAGCAAAATGAATCTTTCTCGAAAATATCGACGTCCCCTATTTCTTTCGAAGAAGAACCACTTTGATTCACCTTATGGGGAACGACACGAAAATTGCCTTTTAAGCTCATGTAATAAATCTTTTCAAGAGTTCCAACAACAATTGCACAGGTCTCGCCTTCAAACGATTTCTCAGTAAATTTTGATATGAATTCATATATATCTATAAGTGTCGGATTAAATGAGACAGCAGTCTTGTGTAGTTTTGAAAGTTCTTTGATACGATTAATTAAAATTTTTAATGAGCAGGCCAGATATTGCATGGCCTCTTCAGATGTAGTTATTTTTTGAAAAATGTCTATTAGTTTGTTTAATGTTTCCTTATCGCTACCTTTTCTTACAGCATTTTTGTTAGATAAGTGAGTGAATCTTGCCGGTTTATTCAAGAACGGCTCATTTGACCCACCCAATGAATTTTGCAAAAAGTTTCTTTCGAAAGGAACTATTACTCCATGACATAAACTTCTTGCATCGTACGCTCCTTTTAGTGGTGCACCGGATTGAAGAGCGAGCGGGTCTGCTTTTTCATCTGTTGCCTTTGCCAATAAACCAGTTAACAATATATATTTGTAAGTTTTATGTGTGCCAGAGATTATGGCAGAAATGGATGCCAAAATTCCATCTGATTTTTTGCACGGTGCTTTAAATGCAGCGAGCAATTTCTTTTCTGCTTCCGCATGATTTATTTGTATCGACATTCTCATCTCCCCTGACTGCAGTTTGGTTATTTAGAGGTATTATGCTTTTTTCAACGTGGTCAAAATTCAAATAATTGGACATCATCTTAGCTACTTGTAGTGCTAAATTACACGGAACTGCATTTCCAATTTGTTTGAATTTTGATGATTGTGAGCCATGGAAAATATATTCTCTGGGAAATGTTTGTAGCACGGTAGCTTCCTCAACAGTCATTCTACGAAGGTGGTTAGGTGTATTTTGATATGTAACTTTAAAATTCCCCCGCATTAATTGAGAGTGATATTCTTTTACCCATGATTGCTTGTTATTGTATAACTCATCCTCATCAATTATTGGCGTTTTGTTTCCACCCATAGATGCAGGTAGTGTAGCGCAGTATCCGTCAATTTTTACTGGGCGACCAAGTCCGTTGAATAACATCCCTGCGAAAGGAGATTTACGCAAAACTGGTCTACTTGTTAAAGTTATTTTTGCTTTGCATAACCCTTTGTTGTTACCATCTCCTGCCCTGTCTAATGCTGCTAAAGCCTGTCTAACTGTTTGAGCTTCCTTCTTGTATGGTTCAAGCATTTTCGTAAGGTCTGGTATTATTGGATTATTAGTCCTAAATCCTATAAACAATACTCTCTCTCTTGCTTGAGGAACATCGAATTCAGATGCATTAACAATAATATAATCAACAGCATAACCGAGTTCCCTCATTTTCTTTAGAAGTCTATCTCTTAATGGCCTCCATTTTTCCAAAGTGCCTAACGCCTTTACATTCTCCATAACAAATGCACGAGGACTTAATATCTTCAAAATGTCAACGAAAGTCCAAATATGTTTACTTCGAGAGTCGTTAGGATCCATTTTGCCTGCAACGGAAAAACCTTGACATGGAGGACCGCCAATTAGAATATCTACTTTGCCCCTGAGTCTAGCCAATTCATCATCAAAATATTTGATATCGCCACATCTGATGTGTGCACCTAAATTTGCTTTATATGATTCGCAGGAATCCTTGTCTATATCATTTGCCCAGATTATGTCAAATCCGGCCTTTTGAAATCCTATATCTAATCCGCCAGCACCAGAAAATAAGCTAACCACCTTAAGGCCATCATCCCTCTTTACCATGGTCATATTATTGCTGATTTGTATATAAATCTTATCCCAATTTGTCCAGTGGAGCTTTATATACATCTTGGTCATCTTAGCTAGCCATTTTTTGTACTTCTTTTTGCATTACAAAGTTTATATACTAGTTTTACTAAGAGGGGTATCTATGTCAAAAACTCGTTTTGTTCAAATTCGTGTTGATGAAGGTCAATTTGAGAGAATCAAAAATAGTGCTTCTGCCAAAGGTTACAAAACAACTTCAGACTACATTAGAGATTTGTTGCTGGAAAAGAATCTCGTATTTGAAAGAAAGTTTGAAGAAATGCACAGAGTAATTATGTCTCTTTCTCAGAAAATCAAAGCAACAGAGTTTAAGAAAGTAGATATATAAATCACCCCACAAATAGAAGAGACCCAGACAAAACAATGCCGAGTTCTCTAATAGACTGAGTGAACTCGGCTAAATTCGTATTACTTATTTATATAGATGTTAGTGAGAAAAAGTATAGTATTTTTTTCTCTAGAATTTTCATAGGAAACTTCTCCCTTGGTAATTTATATATTTTTCTCCCCATATTATCTGAAGTGGGACAAAAGCTGGACGTGTCTATATGAACCTTGAAGAACATAGTAACACAATGAAAGAACAACCCGAATGGATAAGAATTTTGCTAGAACTTGTGAAAGAACATGATACAAATACCTCTTGAAGAAAGTGCAGGACTTTGGACTCTTTGTTTGAAGAGACTGTATGAATTAAAGACATCCATCAGCTATAACTCTCAAAGCGACTATATCACTTACAATGTTGTTGCAGAAGGGATATGCAGGAACTTCAGCATAAAGAAACAGACGTTATTCGAATTACTCACTTTTCTAAAAGAACTCGGATTTGTGGAACTATCTTGTGGTCATGGTGTTAAATTACTGTATGAGATTAGGAATGACGCGATTGTCTTTGATAAAATATGTTAGCTATTTACTTCTGTAACTTTTAATTAGATTATCTTCTACATACTTAATTCCTGCTTGAGTCAACATACTACCGTCTTCATTTATATGGACTAGTCTCCTATTTTTTAGTAAGTTTAGATAAGTTGTAACTTTTGATGGATAATCTACACTTAGGTTTCTTCTAATAGCATCATTTGACAATCTTTTGGACACTTTATATAAAATGAGAAGTAATTCATCTTTAAACTCCAACTTATCATTTAGAACTAAATAAGACCCATCTTCAAACTCCTGAACTAAAGGTAGTTCCTTTTCAAGAAGCGTTTCAATGAACTGATATAGCTCTTTTTCATCAGAGTTGGATGAAACTAATATTAATTGCGCAAAGATCCATTTACATGAATCAAAAATATAGTCTATATCAAATATATTCGCGTCGAAGCTTTTTATGTGTGCAATTCTTCTTTTGCTTCTTATGGAATATATAGATTTAGCTATCAACGGTAAATTTAGTGTTAATAGTTCATCTTTAGCATCTTTTTTCGACAGATTGAGTAAATCATTAGAAAACTTATCGAAATCGATTTTATTTAAATCAATTTTCTTGCCTTCGTAGTGACCCTTGATTGCCGCAACCACTAGTTCAGAAAATCTACCGCCAAAAATACCTGTTTTTATTCTGTCCTTCGACAAATATGCTTTTTTAAGGTCAACAAACTCCTTAAAGATTTCATCAATAATTCTTGGGTCGAAATATTTTGATAACTCTTTTTTTATGTCTTCAAGATTCACTTTTTAGCTCCATTTATGTCTGAAAGAACAGATTTGATTTGATGGTGTACTACTTTGTATAGTCCATCGTCCGTCTTTCTAATTGTACCATCCCTAACTAGTTCGCCGAGAGGTGCAGATAATGTTGTTGTTGGAACCGATAGTTCTTTACTTATGTCGGAGATGTTAATTCCATCTTCATTTAACAGACCGCTTTCTTTTGCGAAATATCTTCCACAAAGCAGTAAAGTTATTTTTTCTCTGTTTGCCAACCTTAGATTTCTATTGAATATAACTTTCCCGGTTTCTTTTTCTATTTTGAAGGAATTCTTTGAGAGTTCCACCAATTCACTCAATTCATCTAATGTATCTTCCTCTTTTAGCATTAGACCAGATAGAATCTCTTTCTTTCTTTTTGTTAGTTCATCATTCTGCATTTTTCAGCACCCCCTCTATGTAGTCTGTGCCAGACATTGTTATTTTAAACGCCATTTTCCCATCTTTTTTATCTACACTCATCATGTATCCTTTCATTTTGTTTTGTCTTATGTCCGCACTCGTATTTGCAGATGGTTGAACTACGGCAGACTTGTATTGACCCATTATATCTGCAGTTGTTACAGACTCATAGTCTTTGTTTACAATCAAGTCATATGTTGCAAGTAGAACCAAATCCGGATGTTGTTTTATCTTTGACTTTCTAATCATCTCTGCAAAAGGAGCATTTGTTGATATCCTCTTTACAAAATCATGGGTGCCTTTCTGTACCTGTGCCTCTTCCTCTGGCGTGTGCAGTGTTTTATCTACGAACTTCTCAAGAATCATCTTTTTTTCCTCTTGTGTTAAACCGTTCCTTCCCTCTAATAAGTTCTTGAATTGCTCTATGTTCTCTATTTTCTTAATCATTGGATTGTTCATGGCTAAGCCACCTCCCAGATTACTGTGAATACCCCTACTTTATAAATATTTATATTCTTCAGTAGATACTCGCTAGATTTAATGATATTTTGGTACTTATCCCCATTCTATTTAAGTATGTATTGTTATATATAAATTTTGTCTATCATTCTAAATAAGTATTTTTGTATGATGCTCGTTCAAAAATAGCAGTAATCACACTTAAATCAGACTAAAAGAGATACAACAATGAACTGATTATTAATAATCATTAATAGTTGATAGATAGGTTCTCCCTCGTAAAAATACACCTATGTTGTAATTGTCTATCATTCTAAATAAGTATTTTTGTATGATGCTCGTTCAAAAATAGCAGTAATCACACTTAAATCAGACTAAAAGAGATACAACAATGAACTGATTATTAACAATCACTAATAGTTGATAGATAGAGTTAACTACACTACACCTTCGTTAGCTTAGTTCTAATCAGTGCCAATATCTCCGGGTCGTTTATCAGTTGATTCATAATATCATCAGCTTGCTTTCTTTGAGTATCTGCCTGTAATATCTTATCAGCTTCTTCTTTACTCAATGAAAATCCGCATACCTTGCAATGTATATTTGTAGCTTCATTGACAACAAAACAACGCATACATTTTTTAGGTTCTAGCAGTTGCTTTTTATCTTCTTTTTTTATTACAATTCCGCTAGCTCTCAAGATTGCCTCATCGGTATCTTTTCCTGACATATGGATGTAGATTGAAGCCATCTGCGAGCCTTGTGTCCATCCAAAATATTGTTTCATTGAAGCATCACTCATCAGAGTAGCCAATGCAGTTGCTCTTGAGTGTCTAAATAAATGAGGATAGATTCTTTTTTGTATTCCTGCTCTTTTCGCCGATAATTTCACTATTGCTAAAATTCTTTCATAACACAATAGTGAGTTTCCAGAAGTAATCCATAAGTAATTTTCAGAACTCGTATTGAATGGATGTTGGTTGATCCATTGTTGCAGATATGGTGCACTAGAGATAATCAGTATTTTTCTTGCCCCTGTCTTTCCCATGACAGTAAGTCTTGCTCCGTATTCTTCAAATGAAACATGCTTTATTTTCATGTTTCCAATTTCAGAGATTCTACAACCAGACTCAGCAAGACAGGAAAGCAGTGCTTTATCTCTCATGGTATCAGCATGTCTTATTATGGATTCAATTTCCTGTTCTGTCAATAGTTCTTCTGGCAATTTGGAATTATTTGCCTTTCCGCTAACAACAATCCAATTCACGTCATCTGGATACTCTTTCTTTCCAATAGTTCCTCTGATGCATTTGTACAACTTCTTCAGTAAAATCTTGAAACTTCTCTTTGTTTCAAAACTCAAGTCTGTTCCTTCTATCTCGACTACAACGTTCATTAGGTCGTCTTTTGTTGCCTGTGAAAAAGGCTTTTTCAAGATTCTTCCAAGTTTTATGCAGTCCTGAAGGTATCTGTCTGTTTTTGGAGAGCCTATTCCCTGAAGTACGCAATAATCTCTGAACTTCATGATTATTTCTTTGTTTTCTTCGCACATGTCTTCTCTTAGAACACGAGCTATTACTCTTTCGATTCTCTTCTTGTAGTTATGTATGCCTTCCATAAATCAGCTCCATAAGGCATGCTTGCTTATAAATCACGATGGGGTTCTGAATAGAAATAAGGCGCCCCCGACGGGATTTGAACCCGTGTCTTCGCCCTGAGAAGGCGAAATGATTGACCGGCCTACACTACAGGGGCATGGGAATTGTGGCTTATATCGCATTTATATAGCTTTCTCCACAAGACAACCCCGGTAAACATTTATATATGAATTCCCTCGTTATTTTACTATGGTGGTAGATGTAAAAGTCGAGAATATCAAGTTCAAGCGCATACAATCGCCTTCTTCGATCAATACGTATCGGCAGTGTCCACGAAAGTATTTCTATCAGTATGTGCTGGAATTACCGACGACTGATAGTATTCATTTGTTAAGAGGCAATGTCGCGCATTCAGCACTGGAACATTTCTTCCAGATTAACATCAATCACATCGATGAAAAGAATTACGAACAGCAGCTGAAGATCGCGATGCAGAATTTGTTGATCCATTATTGGCGCGAACAGAATGTGCGATTCGCCAAATTAAATCTGTCTGAGGATAAGATAAAATTTTATTTCGAAGAGACTCTCAGCATGCTGATCTCGTGGGTCGACCTGTTCTGTAAGAAAATAAAAGCGTCGAAGAAATCATTCAAAGAAGCGTTTGCTTACTTGACACCAATAGCCGAGCAGCATTTCATCTCGCAAAAGCATGGTGTCCAGGGATATATCGATGCGATCGAGATCCAGGATGGGAAAATAAGAATCATGGACTACAAGACTTCATCGAAGAATGAACTGACTGACGATTACGTTCTGCAGTTGGCTATCTATGTCTTGTTATATCAGGAGAAATATAATAAATTTCCCGATGAAGTCGGATTGTATTTATTAAAACATGGCGAGAAGACGATCAAAGTGGATGAGAACCTGATGAAAAGGGCCGTTCTGGAGTGTGAACTGATACACACCAACACGCAGAGCGAAGAGATCGACGATTATCCGAAGCATGTCAGTCATTTATGTAAATGGTCGACTGGCCAGTGTGATTTCTACAACATCTGCTTCAATCAGAAGAAGATCAATGAATTCTAATCAGAATGGGTGAGTTTTCTATATGATAGTATTGATGCTACGAAGCCGATGATGAGCATTATCCATAATGCGTTTGCAGTGCTTAGAGATGGCACAGAATCCATGATGACCCACATGCTTCTGAATATGAATACACTCGATATGATGAGAATGATCTCCCAAAATATATGCTTTCCCAGATTCATATGTTCAGTATATGATACGGGCTTTTAAAAACTTTGCATTCTATTTTCTTTCTTCGAGTCTTTTGGCAAGTTCATATGTCAAAGGCCATGATCTCGGTTCCGGGCAGGCTTTTTTGATGCGTTCTAGCAATTCTTTATCTGACAGTCGAGGTAATTCAGCTGCATCTTCCAGATATTGGACTAATGACCACAGAAGATTTGCCGATTCTTTTCCTCTCCATTCTATCGCGCTGCCTCGCTGAACTGCAATCGCATCCTGATGAAGAATGTCGGCGATCCTATCTAACGTTACCGGATTCAATATCGGTCCGCGGGCAGGACGGAATGTGTGATAATCGCTATCGGAGAATCCATTCGGTAATTTAAACGGTACTTTTTGATGAAGAAAATAGTCCACTGGTTGGTTGCAATTTCTACACTCTTCGTTCATGATATTGAAAATGGTGAGCCACAGCTCAGAACCTTCGGTTCCGAGACCTCCGAAACGCTTCGCGACAACATAATTATGAAAATGGTGAGCCCGGAGGGATTTGAACCCTCGACCCTCGGATTTCTACGCAATTTGGTTAAGAGTCTCATCATGTCATAAGTCACCCAATGACATACCGATGCGCTAACCAGGCTGCGCTACGAGCCCATAGGTTATTGGCTCTTGTGGTTATTTATAAAGATAACTCAAAAGAAAAGCGCCGTCGCCCGGATTTGAACCGGGGAATCCTTGCGGAAACAAGCTATATGGTACTTTCCTTGGAAAGTTATTCCAGGCTTACGCTCGATGTCATAAAACATCGATTTGCGCAGTACCGAGCTGTGCCACGACGGCATGATTTTTACTCTTTTTGAGTGTTTTATAAACCTAATGCTTTCTTAAGTACTTCTCTTTTCTTCTTATGTGAAAATCCTATTTTTTCTTGAAATCTTAATAGGGAATCTTTTTTTGTTATCCTTATAATATGGACTTCTGAATGATTCTTATTTTTGGGTACGTATTTATATTGACTATTCTCGACTTTGAGCTCATCCAGTAACTCAGAGACTCTCTTCATGCCATTTTTATTTACTGTCTGGATTTTGATGGCTTTTGGTTCTACATATCCTTCTGCTGAGAAGAATCCATTGAGCCAGGCTTCTTTTGTACCGCTTATGTTAAAGATTGATTCTGGAGGAGTCCATGTCTTGATTCCAAATGATGCAATCTTTTTAAGATCCTGTACGATTACCTTCGAAGTGGTCCTTGCAGATGTAAAATTATTCTGTTTTTTGACTGTTGGAGACCTAACGTAAACAGTTTTCATTGAATTTAGATACGTATCCAACATTTCGGAGTCATCAGCGAAGAAGTCAAGTTGATAGTGTATGAATGATTTTTCTTTCCTCTCTTGAACGCTGCCATCTCCGGCAAGAAATCCGCAGAGAAGTGCCTTATGTCTGATATTTTCAGGAGTGTTGTTTATTTTATCAGATTCAGACTTATGTAGTTTGTTCCATCTTGAAAGGGCAACTTTTCTGTTGTGTTCAGAAAGATTCATATATTCTATTACTACGCAGTACCATATATAAATTTTACTTGGAGTTGTCCTGTGGAACTAATTTAGAATCTTAAATCATCTCGATTTCAATATTCAATCCTTCAGGTATAGGAACTCTCATCACCAATCGCAAAGAACGCTCATCAACACCCAGATCAATCAATCTCTTATGGATTCGCATCTCGAATCGATCCCAAGTCGCTTTACCGTTGCCACAGGGACCTTTACGTGTTGTTATCTTGAGCTTCTTGGTAGGTAAAGGAATAGGCCCTCTGATCGCAACCCCTGTCTTAGAAGAAATATCTTTAATGTAATCACAAACCTGATTGATCTTTCCGATATCAGTGCTCGCTATTTTGATTCTTGCTGTCTGTGCCATATGAGTATCCGGGGCCTATGGGCCATAAGGAACTTCTTGTTCCATATGAAATAAAAAAATAAATTTAAAGTGTCTTCTTGACTAAGTCAATGCACATACCTGCAGCGACTGTCGCACCAGAATCTCTGATTGCGAATCGTGCCATCTGCGGTATTGTCTTTTGAGTCTCAATACAAAGCGGCTGTACTGGCTTGCACTTGATGATTGCTGCGTCTCCGTTCTTGATGAAGTCCGGATGCTCTGCAACAACTTCTCCAGTCGCTGGATTCAATTTCTTGACGATCTCAGTGATCTGACATGCAACCTGCGATGTGTGGATGTGGAATACTGGTGTGTATCCGACCGTAATAACTGTTGGATGATTCAAGACAACGATCTGTGCTGTGAATTCAGTCGCAACTGTCGGTGGATTTGTAGTATGACCAAGAACATCTCCTCGCGCGACATCCTTCTTATCGATGCCTCGAACGACGAAACCGACATTGTCGCCTGGTTCTGCCATCTGTAGTTGTTCGTGATGCATCTCGATAGTCTTGACTTCGCCTTGGATTCCCTTGCCTTCTCGGCCTGGGACAACGACGACCTTATCATTGACTTTCATAATGCCTGTCTCGATCTTGCCGACTGGAACTGTTCCAATACCTGCGATCTTATAGACGTCCTGTAATGGTAATCGTAATGGTAAGTCAACTGGTTTGACTGGTTCTTTCAACTGATCCATTGCTTCCAATAGTGTTGGGCCAGTGTACCATGGCATGTTTGTTGATTTCTTGACAACATTATCACCTTTCAGTGAAGCGATTGGGATGAATTTAACATCGTCAATCTTCCAACCTGATGCTCTGATCAAAGTTGTGATAGAAGCCTTAACTGCATCGAATCGAGCCTGTGAGTATTGCTGCATATCCATCTTGTTGACGACAACAATCAATTGCTGAACGCCCAAGATTTTTGTCAATCGTGCATGCTCTACTGTCTGCGGTGGAAGTTCTGTGATTCCTTCAGTTCCCTTGATTTCGTTTGCTCCGCAAACCAAAACTGCAGCATCTGCTTGTGATGCTCCGGTAATCATGTTCTTGACGAAGTCCTTGTGACCTGGTGCGTCAATGATAGTGAAGTAGTACTTCGGTGTCTCAAATTTCTTATGTGAAAGATCGATAGTAACTCCTCGTTCCTGCTCTTCCTTCGTTACGTCCATAACGTATGCGAATTCGAAACCTACCTTACCTAATTCTCGTGCTCTCTCTTGCAATTTCTTCATTGTCTGTTCATCGACAACGCCTGAATCGTAGAGCAATCTACCTACTGTGGTTGATTTTCCGTGGTCTACATGACCGACGAATACAAGATTTATGTGTGGTTTTCCTTTAGCCATTTTAACGTATTCCTCCTAATGAAATAGTATTATTTGGTCTTAAGCTGTGTTATTTAAAGCTTTCGCTTCTCATGGCTTGTAGCGTTATTTAACCGGTATCCTGGTTATAGGGCTTCCTGGGTTGTTTTACGATAGAAATATTTAAATAGTTATGTGTATTTATACACATAAAATGTTAGAAAGAATAAGCAGGAAAGATATTGTTATGATCAATCAAGAATTCGATACGGGGCAGATTATCAATGAGAGTAGTCTTGATTTCGCGTTGGATCAGGCGAATAAAAGTTCGTCATGGTTACAGAGCTGCGCGGTATTGGTCAGAGCAGTGCTGATCGATCATGTATTTGAGGAAGGAAATAAACGGACAGCAGCAGGAATCATAATCGGTTTTTTCTCTGAACATGATCAGTCGTATGATCCTGAGAAAGTCGCGAAAGCAGTGGCGAAGATATTACTGAAAAATATGACCAGTCTCAAGCAGATCGAGCGGGAGGTGCTCAGTGCCATCATTCGCTGAGTATGCGATTAAGGAATTGAAAAAACATCCTGAGATAGCTTCTGCTCTGTTGGAATTTGAAAAGACTAAGAAGATCCCCCGTTTTACGTATAGGAAACGATTGGATGTAACAATCAATGAATCAGCTTTGCGGGAGTTCAAGATGTATTGCCGGATGCATCATCTGAATATGAGCAGGGTGATGGAGAGCGCGATGGTCGAGATAATTAAAAAGAGGACTCCGAAGTCTTTATAAAGTTCAATTGCTTACTATGTTCTATGGCACATTTCCTAGATAATTATGAACCACCGACGTTCCGAGATGAACGAAGTTCTAATACCGGACTGATTGTTGGTGTGATTATTTTAGTGTTGGCTATCGGACTTGTTGTGTATTTCTTATCACAACCAACGACTGCTTCTTCCGTACAGACAGTACAACAACAGGCGCCTGTTGCGCAAGAGAATTCGGTTCCTGCGGTTGTCTCCACCGCTTCGAGCGCTCCGAATGTGAATACGAAATGTTCTGTCGTCGCTGGTATCGTTCCCGGTTCTATCAAAACTACTGCGTCTACTGTTTCAGTCACATTCAAGAATAACGGACATCTGCCGATCGAAGGTTCATACTTCGAGTTTTCTGCCGGTGATAAGAAATCATATCAGAAGAATTCCGATGCTGTCGCACCCGGAAAGAGTATTTCTTATACGGTGAATTTAGATGATGCTTCCACTGCATTAGGCATGAAGGTTACTTCATTTGTGGTGTTACCGATACAAGACGGACAGGCTTGTCTGAATCAGAGAATGATTGTGATTGGGTAGAGCGATAATGAATGCTCAAACAAAAAAAATCTGGGAGTTTCTAACTTTCTCGTTGTTATCAAATATCTTTTTATATGATGCAATGGACAGTCTTTTTCTTGATAAAACAATACTTCTGGATACTCTTCTTATCAAGAAGTTTATAGCATACGTCGTTGTTGCCCAAATATTGACCGGATTCTTCTTGTTTAAAAGATCAGAGTTTACTGAACAACCACGTGTCTATCGTGTAGTTTTATTATATTTAGAATCTCTGTTCCTTTTGTTTATCTTTATGGTGATTTTTTATGCACTGACTTATTTTGTATCAAACGAATTTAAAATATTAATTCAGATCTTAATGCCTGTTTATGTAACAATTGGCATGGTTGGTTTTATTTACTATTTGGTGGAGTTAATTACATCAATGTTCGAATTAAAGAAATAGTTAATTGTTGCTATTTTTGTGTCTTTTTAAGAATCTTAATCCAATCGTAGATGTTTCATTATTCTGTCTAGCTTTCTATTGATCTCGTCTAATTGTCCTGAAGAATTTCCTGATGGACTTGATCGACTGTTGTATGAAGGCCTTTCATTTGATTCGTAACTGTCGTTCTTTCCGAAGCAGTCTCTGCAATACACCGGTCTATTGCCTACCGGTTTGAATGGGAGCTGGCAGTCTGCGCCGCATTTTGCGCATGTAGCGTCAAATAATTCAAGTCTTCCACGTGAAGGTCGCTCATCCCTTTCGAATGGTTTGAAGGATTCTCTGGGACCGCCGCGTGACCTTCTATCGTCAGATCTGCTTCGTTTCCGATCGAATCCTTCCTTCTTAAAGTAAGCCATAGTACTACCGCATAATGACTTATTCATAAAGGTATCTATTTAATGGGCAGAATGACGCGTTTAAAGACTGTATTGGAATCTTATTCGCTATTCAGAGTGCCTTCGCATTTATAGCACTGCGTGTTATTGTTCTTATCATTCATCTTTCCGCAATGGGGACATTTGATTCTCATCTTGTCTTATCATCACATCTATCTGTCCTTATTATTCTCGCATCAGCACTATCGCTTAGACTATTGATAAAGTGGTGGCACCAATTACATCTATTGAATCCTGAAACGATTTTCACAATATATCTTCCTTCTTCTTTTCTTATCGATAATCCCGCATCTGTTCTGAAATTGTTTTTTGCTTGATTAAAAACAGATTCAATGATATTTGGATTGACGTGCTTTGATGCTTCGATGTGTAATTCACAAGTTAGCGGCGTAATTGTTGATGTCTGATTTCTTAGCATCTTAAAAGACGGTCGAGAAGAAAATATGACGTCATTTTCCTCCTGTTGTCTCGTCATTCTGCCAGGTAACTTAATACTCCCATCCGAATTGAATTCAACCATATTAGAATTGCATGGGTATTAGTTTAAGAAGATTGGTATTATAAAAAAATAAAAAATAGGCGATTACGCCTTCTTGACTTTTGCTGCTTTTGGACCTTTATCTCCTTGTTCCACTTCGAATTCGACTGAGTCGCCTTTATTCAAAGTTACTCCTGGAGCCAATCCTGACGAATGCACAAAATATTCCTTTCCATCTTCAGCAGTGATAAATCCAAATCCTTTTGAGCTTTCGAAAAATTTAACTGTTCCTTTCATTTTTTCACCTCGTATTCATTTTTAAAGAAATTCTTATCCACCTGATTGCGTCTTCGCGATGCCCATATCATCCACTGACAGCTTCTTTCTCTCTCGTAATTGTGAAACGACCTTATTCTGCAAGTCGCCGCCCATCTTCTTGAAGGTCTGGTCGGCCATGGATTGTACGCCTCGTCCGTTCGTAGCGGATCGTAAATCGTTAGAAAGTCCAAATGTCTCAGCGACTGGAATCTCGCCCTTGACTGTGACGAAGGCTTCTTCCTCATTCACGACATCGAGTAACACTCCTCTCTTCTGTGTGACTAATTTAGTCAACTCACCCATGTATTCTACCGGTGCTTCTAACAGTAACGTCTGTACCGGCTCAAATAATACAGGCTTCGCCTGCATCATAGCGCCTCGGATACCGTCTCGTACTGCCGGTAAGACTTGAGCAGGACCTCGGTGAATAGCATCTTCATGTAAACTGACATCCATTAATTTAACAACGATATTGACACATGGTTCTCGAGCCAATGGGCCGTATTTGATGACATCTTCGAATGCATCAACGACTAATTCAATGACCTCATCGATACCGACGATACCTCGTGTCTGATCTAATAATATGTTTCCATTGAATATGTCCTTGACCTGTCTTGTGACTTTACCTTCCATGCCTGCTGCTTCAAGCGCTTCCCATAATTTCAGATCTCTTTTCTTGACCCGTCCATCTGGTATGAATCCATCAGCGATCGCCTTTGACATCTCAGGAGTCATGGCTTCGACAGCCATGTAGAATTTATTGTGCTTGTTCGGAGATTTACCTTCGACTTCAGGTGAAGAACCGGCGACTGACTCTCGATAAACGACAATAGGTGGACTTCCAATGATATCGACATTCTTCTCTGTCTTCATCCTATTCTCGATGATCTCTAAGTGTAATTCTCCCATACCGTGTAATAAGTGTTCACCAGTCTCCTCGTTGATCTCTACTTTGATGGAAGGATCTTCTTTAGTGACTTGTCTTAAGACTTCAACTAACTTGGGAAGATCCTGTGGATTCTTAGCTCTGATGGCCTTCGTAACAACCGGCTCGAATATATGTTTCATCTCTTCGAACGGAACATCCGGTTCCAGGGTGATGGTATCTCCTGCGCGTGTCTTGACTCCCATGATGGCAACAATATTACCTGCCGGCATGGCTTCGATCATCTCTGTCCTGACTCCTTTGTAGATGTACAGATTTTGGATCTTCTGCGTAGCTTTCTCCAGACTCAAGTAGACTTCCTGTCCTGCCCGTATCGTACCTGAATACAATCGACCGGCAGCGATCTCTCTTCCAGAACGCGGCTCAACTAGAATACGTGTAACAACAAATGTTAATTTACCATTTGGATTGCACGTAAGCAGATCTTTTCCTAATTCAGATTCAGGGTCTCCTCTCCATATCTTCGGAATTCGATAGATCTGCGCATCCCTCGGATTCGGCAGATGCTTGATGACCATATCTAAGATGACTTCAAACAAAGGAGCTTTCTCCCAGACCCACTTTGTACGTGCTTCTTCATCTAGGTTATAAATATTTAATATATCCTTGAAAGAGACTGATTTCTTCTGCATGAATGGAACTGACATCGCCCAGTTATCCCGTGCTGAACCGAATGCGACAGAACCGTCTGCGATATTGACCTTCCATTTCTCCCTGAATTCAGGCTCTGCTATTGTTTCAATAAGTCTATTGAACTTAAGAACGATCTCTGTGAATCTTTCCTGCATCTGCTGCGGTGTGAACATCATCTCTTTGATAAGTCTGTCAACTTTATTGATGAACAAAACAGGCTTGACTCTTTCTCTCAACGCTTGCTTCAGAACAGTCTCTGTCTGCGGCATGATTCCTTCAGAAGCACATACTAGAACAACAGTTCCATCAACCGCTCGCATCGCTCGAGTGACATTACCACCGAAGTCGACGTGACCTGGCGTATCGATCAAGTTAATCAAGAAATCCTGTCCGTTGAATGTGTGACCCATAGAAACGTTTGCAGCGTCGACCGTCATCAATCGTTCCTGTTCATCGAGATGTTGCCATGTAGCCATGCCTGCTTCAAGATCGCCGGCTGCTTTCTCTGACATAAGTCCGGCAGCAGCCAATAAATTATCAGTGAATGCGGTCTTACCGTGGTGGATATGAGCAGAAGTAGCGATATTTCTGATATGCGTCGGGTCTGAAGCGACCTTCATCATCTTTGCTAGTTTTTCGTCAGCCATTTTACTTTCCTCTCTTGAATAATAATTGTTCGTCTGGTTTTACCCATTCGACTATCTCTTTTTTAGTGAACCATAAGTTGATCTCTCGATCAGCTTCTTTTGGATCATCAGTGCAATGGACTAAGTTGACAACCGGTCTGTTGTGCGTATTCGCCAATAAATATGTATCCTGTGAATAGTCTCCTCGGATTGTTCCAGGCGGAGCCATCTCCGGATTGGTCGGTCCGACCATCTTCTTTACCAATGAAACTGCCTTGTGTCCTTCCAACACAAAAGCGACAACCGGATACAGTTGGATGTCTTTTGACAATGAATCAAGGATCGTCTGTCCGTATTTCTTTGGATCTTCTGACGAAGTGATCTTCAATGACTGCATGATCTCTTTGCCTTTTCGCAAAAGCCATTCATCATCCTTCTTGTAATGTTCTTTCGCAATTAGAGGATCAGCATTGATGAGCTTCATCGCCACTAATTTCAATCCGACTCGTTCGAATCGTGATAGTATTTCTCCGGTCAATCCTCGTGCGATGACATCCGGTTTGAATATGACTAATGTTTTCTCTTTCATTTTGATTGTCAAAATGAAACTTGCACGGTCTTTGCCGGGCATTGTTTCATAGCTAAACAACTCTTCTATTACTTTGATTTCTTGACTTCTTTCTTAGCGACAACTTCTTTTTTCTCAGTCTTTTCTGCCTTTTTCTGATTCGCAACAGTCAGCAATCGCATATCTTTCACTGTTCGGTATTCAGCAGTCCACGGCGTCTCTCGCGCGACACGTCCCAACTTGAACATGTTCTTCTCACATTTCATGCTGCACAGATGCACCAGCTTTCCTTCTTTGAGGATCTTTGTCTTTCCGGTGCCTCGTTCGACTTCATCGCCGCAAAATGTGCATTTGACCATTGTTTACTTCCTTCCTGAATTTAATTTCTGAGCTTCGTATTCTGTCTCTCGTAACATCAGCATATCGCCGATCTGTATCGGACCGCGGACATTTCTTCGCAATACCTTGCCTTCATCTCTGCCGGCAAGGACTTTGCATCGTACTTGTGTGACTTCTCCCCGTGTTCCCGTTCTGCCGATGATCTCTTCGACCCGTGCAGGTACTGCTGGTGAGAATGTGACGCCAGCGCTTGATTTAGGTGCTTCTGACTTTACTTCTTCTGGCTTCTTGTTTTCCATCTTTATTCTTTCGATATCTGTGCGATGATCTTTTTCGCATCGCCTTCATTGACAATCGCGACGCTTGCTGTTGGCAAACCAACACCAGCTGCTGCTCCAAGCTCTTCTCGGGAATCTACTTGTACGCATGGTACATTCTTTTCCTTCGCGAGAACAGGTAAGTGCATGACAATTTCAGGTGGTGTTATGTCTTTTGCGTAGACGACTAACTTTGCGATGCCTTTCTCTAAAGCTTTCGTTACTTCGTTAGTGCCTTTCCTGATCTTGCCAGTATTCTTAGCGACTTCGACTGCTTGTAATGCAAGTTCTTTGTTATCCATTGTATATGCTCCAACCAGTGATTTAGAATGGTTTTCCCTCATTCAGCACTTACGTGCGTCATAAATCACAGGTAATGATATAATACGTAAAGGGGTTATTTATAAAGGTTACGAATAGGGGCATCTCTGGAATACTACATACATGGTGCCAGGCAATGTTTATATATCCTTATCACCAAAAATACAGATATGCTTGAAGACCTCTATTCCCTTGAATTACTGAGAAAGAATACGATCTTCGCGTTCCTGTTGGGTATTTCTTACTCGATCATTGGTATGGGTGGTGCACTATTCTTATTCCCTGATGATCCGGCATTAGTTGCTGTTGCACTGACTGCGATGTTCATGTTCCCTTTGTTGAGAAAATTATCAGAACAAGAAGAAACAGCATCATCATTTAAACAATTATTCAGGCAGAACAAAGATGCATATAAGATATACTTGCTTTTATTCTTGGGATCGTTCATCGCCTTTGCGGTGTTCGCGATGATCCTACCGACCTTAGCTGCGAATTTCCTATTCAAGAACCAATTGTCGACCTATTTTGGAAATATCACAGGGAGAGCATTCTCTCCTGGATTTTTCTTTTCGATATTCAACAATAATCTCAAAGTACTGATCTTCTCATTTATTATGTCACTATTGATCGGCGGCGGAGCGATATTCATCATAATCTGGAACGCTTCGTTGTGGGGAACGATCTTTGGTGTATTGGCTAAGACAGCGGCGGCGAAAACAGGGCAGAATCCAATCGCGGTGTTCGGCCTCATCTTCCTCATCGTTTTGGTGCACATGATTTTAGAAGTATCTGGGTATATCTTAGCCAGCAATGCAGGAAGTATATTGTCCGTGGCAACCATTAAGAAGAAATTCTTGTCGGCGCAGTTCAAGACACGGCTGCAATATTGTATTTATTTACTGTTGATCGCGGTCGTCGTGTTGATCACTGCCGGTATCGTCGAGACCTCTGTTATTGGTATCCCTGCATATCAGCATATCATCGCAGCGGCATTCTCATAGAAATATTTAAATAAGCAACTCATCTAATCGTGAATATGAAAGCAAAAAAGAGTCCAATGACGACATTCATAACAGTTCTGGTGCTCATTATAGGTATCATTCTTGGTTATTATCTAGGAACTCACATTATGGGTTGATTTTCAACCGAACGAGTGTCACAGAATAAGGAGGTAATCTCACTTCTGCGTTAGTATTTGAAAATTTCACAGAATCTGTCTTCTTCGCATCATTATTCTCGTCAAGCAGCCATGATTCCGCTGAGGTTATCTTTTTTCCGACTGAAATAGCAACGTTCTTGTCCTGCGTGATGTGTTCATTTATTAGGATGATTGTCATTGCCAACTTATCATCAGAGATGCGAGCGGAAGTGAATAGTGCAGGATCAGAAAGGACACCGACAGGAAGACGATTCGATTCAGACATCGCATTCAATACAAACGCGAAATAACGTTTTGTTGGATTTCCTTTCACATCCATGATGCCGTGTGCAGTCACATCAGCGAGATCGAATGAAGCGGCGAGAGCAGCGTTTTCTTTCGCTAATTCTTCGATTGTCTTCAATGTCCAGATAGCGCCCCCCATATCGTTGGCACTTTTTCTCTGGAATATGTAAGGACCATATTCAGTCATCGCTATTGGTTTTTCGGGAACGATGCTCCGTATCTTTGAGAACGTATCACTCAACCGGTATGTCGTAGTAAGTGTGTGGTCCTGCGCGGCAGAAAGATATGGTACGATGACTTTCATCTCGACAGTATCGAAGCCTTTCAGATTGATATCCTTTGAGAATATGACTAGATTCTTTCCCGGAGGCGACATGTCATACGTGAAGGTGGCCTGCGTATCTTTTGCTTCTATCTTCTTTATATGACTTGGTCCGTTCCAGATGACCTCGAAGTTCATCGAATCATAACCAGTCGTGTCTTCATCAAGTTTCGAAAATACAATCGCTGAACTATTGGTGGCTATTGTCTTTTCGCCTTCTGGGCCAGATAGGTACACTCTTTTGACAACCAATGACCTGTTAGCAATCGCCGTTATCTGTATTCCTGTCTCGGTCACCTTATTTATACTGCGAGGAATTGGTACGCTCAGGATATTTTTCCCTTCTCTTAAATTAAGATACGGACTTCCCTGCCACGCGGACCCTATTACATATGCTCGCGCGAAATTATCGCTGGCAATCACATCTTTTGGTGATAGCGTAATGGAGTCAGTTGCATTCTTGAACGTAATCTTTCCTATAGTGATCGCATCAACCGCATCATTTCGTTCCGAAGAGATCATCAGACCTATTCGTTCAATAGTTTCATCTTGTGAAAGATTCATCTGTATTGTATTCTCACCGAAGACGAGTTGTTTGAATGGGGTTGTCTCGTGTTGTATCAATGAACCATTCGCATCTTTTGTCACATGGTGCAATCCGGCGTAGATATTGGTGTCCATTCCCAGTAGCGCATAGTGATGGAATGAAATGATATCGACAGCAGCATGCGCTTCCGGATTCCTTGCGATTGCATCTATGATGTCGGTGTTGTCGCATGCACATTCCGGAGCGATTATCTGTATCGTTGGGTCGACTTCCTTCATGGCCTTCGCATATTCCACAACTGTTTTCGCGTAGAATTCAGGCTCGAGAACTTCTTTCGGTTCTCCTTCTCCTAAGGGGAATGATCCGGACCACAGGTCTGGCTCATTACCAATAGTCCAATACTTGATGCCATATCCCTTCTCTTTGTTTGCATAACGCACCATGTCTGCCGCGAGAGATGCATTGTGGATACGTGCGTTTGTCTGCATGATGAGTTCTGAATTTGTTTTCTTGGCGAACTTCGCAGCTTCATCGATATCTTTTGGTGTCAGCCAGCCAAGAGTACTTTGTTTTCCTGGTGATTTGTGCCACGATTTTGAATTATCTCTTGTCCATAACAGACCATCACCAAGGGTTCCACCGATAAATCGTATGGTGTTGGGGTGTATGGTGTTTGTTTCGGCGACTACTGCTTTTTCATCAAATTGTTCATTTGGTATTGCCCAGATGCCGAGATTCTGGCCATTGATTAATGGAGAGACAGTTGATGACGGAGCGTTCACATCAAGTGCGATGTGTTCTGTGGCAGAATTATCAGGATACTGAAGATTGATGATTGGGTTGACTGCATCGATAGGCATTGTTCCTGTCTTGCTGCATGCTACACTGACTATGAGAATTGCCACAAGCAGAATATATGTCAATCCAGATATACCGCGTCCTGTTTTCATAAAATGCATCTTCTTCTTTCTGCCATCTGTCTTTTAAATACTTTAGCTCGGTAACTTTATAAAATACACTTTTCGCATCAATGCTATGTCTATCTCGAAGCATCTGCACATCCCTGTCAATGATTCCGCGTACCGGTTATTGAGTGGTAGACAAACAGTAGTTATGGCAATTCTTCTGTTATCTTTGGTCGCATCGATCTTCTGGTTTCCGTTGAACACATTCATTATTGCCAATTCAATAATCACGCTTCTATATTTCTCTTCATTCCTGTATCGCATGTATTTGATACACAAGATCGAATTCTATGATGTCATGACACATGTATCGAAAGAGGAACTCAAAACACTTACCAATTCAAAACTTCCTGTCTACACTATTCTTCTCCCATTGTACAAGGAAAGTAAAGTAGTTTCCCAACTGGTCAAAGCAATAGACGATCTTGACTATCCAAAAGATAAACTCGATGTTAAGCTCATCATCGAGAAAGGTGATCAGGAAACAATATCTGCGTTGAAGAAAATCAAGCTACCGAGTCATTTTGAGGTCTTCTCGGTGGATCGAGTTCATCCAAATACAAAACCACGTGCGTTGCAACAGGCTTTGCCTCACATAAAAGGAAAATATTGTGTTGTCTATGATGCAGAAGATATTCCTGACAGGGATCAACTGAAAAAGGCAGTGTATGCATTCGAACATAAATTACCGAAGCATGTCGCAGTACTACAGCCGGAACTGAATTTCTACAATTCAAATAATAATTGGATAAGCACTATGTTCAGTCTTGAATATCTTACCTATTACACATTGGTAAAGCCAGGATTGCAAGCGATTGATGCGCCGATGCCATTGAGCGGAGGTTCAACTCATATCAAGACAGCGGTTCTGAAAGAGATCGGTGGTTGGGATCCTTACAATGTTACCGAAGATTGTGATCAAGGGATGCGTATTGCTCGTGCGGGCTATCGTGCAGTCATCTTTGATTCAATGACAAAAGAAGGTCCGAACTCAAGCATCCGCAGCTGGATCAATCAGCGTTCACGTTGGGTCAAAGGATTCATCATGACATACTTCGTATTCATGCGGAAACCGATCAAGTTCATGAAGAAGATTGGTTTGAAACGTTTCCTGTGCTTCCAAGTAGAATTGGGATGGAATAATCTTCTGTTGCTGATCAATCCACTCTATTGGCTATTGTTGGTGACATGGCTCTTGACGCAGGCGCATCTCATCAAGGAGTTATTCCCTTCATTTATCTGGTACTTAGGCCTCATTAATCTGTTCATTGGTAATACGTTCTTCATATTCACAAATGTCTATGCGGCACACAAACGGAATCAGAAACATCTTATGAAATATGCACTCACGTTGCCATTCTACTGGATCTTATTGAGTTTTGGTGCATGGAAGGGAACATTTGAATTAGTTTTCCGGCCGCACTATTGGCAGAAGACTGTGCATCATGAATGATCATTCAAATTTGTAGACGATGATGCCGCTGGTCATACCTGTTGTATTCGAAACAAAAATAGTCGAGTTCTTTATCTCCCTCAGATGATTATATATTTCATCCTCATCGAATGAGCGATGGTATTGAGTGATTAGCCATGTCGTTTGATTAAGATCAAGGCTACCGAGCTCATCTTTATTCCAAATAGTGATGATGTTGTGTTCTTTTGTACAGGTATAGATGTCTTTAGAGGTAAAACAATCAGCTAAATAGTAGTACGTGAATGGATACGCAAGATGTGGTGGAGCGAGGATGATTGTGTCATTCTCTGTAACAACCTTCCTTAGCTCATGCACAGTCGATTGCCAGGGATCTTTGAGCAGAGAGACTTGATTTGTATGTACGACAGATGCAGACAGTATGATTATGAAGCACAATATCGCATATTTGTACTGTTCAATCTTCGAAAGAGTAAGCGCAATCAACAAATAGAGCGCAGGTGCCGCGAAGAGAAAGTATCTGGTGAGGAATATTGATGTAACGATACTGGAATATTCGAATACGATGATAATCGGTAGCAATAACCAAAGTAAAAGAAGAATAAGATTGCTAAACTGACGTTCTCTGTTCTTTTCATCGATGATGCCTGTCCACAAATAGGTACCGATCAGTAGCGTACTCAAGATCAACAACGTTGAATTTCCCGCGAGTGCATTCAGTGTGTCAAGTATCGAATGCAGATGAGGTTTGCTCAACCATGCGAATATGTACTTACCATCGGGAATCTTCTTGGTAAAAAAATATAGCCAAGGAAGATACATTGCGATGATTATTGTCTGCATGATCACCCATTCTCTCAACTCCTTTCTCTTTTTATTCAATTGCGGGATGATGAAATGAAGATTCTGGACAAGGATGACAAATGCTGCGATGACGTGGGTATACAACAATAAGACATTACTGGTGACCAACCAGATCGCACGTTTCTTGGACTCTTTGTAAATGATGTAAAGATAAAACGAGACCAATGTCATGAATACAAATAACGCATATGACCGTGCCTCTTGCGAGTAATAGATATGTAATGAGGAGACTGCCAACAAGATAGCAGCAAAAATACCAACTTCAGTGCTGAACATTCGTTTACCGAGCATGAATATAAGTGGAATGGAAAGTATTCCAAGAATCGCCGATAAAGCCCTTGTTGCGAATGTACTGTTACCAAACGCATCAATCCATACACTCAGCACCGATTGATACAACGGTGGTGTCGTATCGTTTACTGTCCACTTGATATTATTGTATATTGACTGTTGCCCGTAGTGGATACTCCACGCCTCGTCAAGCCAGATATCTTCTTTGGCAAGATGATAGAACCGTACAGAACCTGCTAACAAGATAATCAGTAATAAGAAAATATATGTTTTTTTCATAGTAAGATCACTCATGACGATTATATAAATCTTTTAGAAATGTTTATATACTTCTGATCTTAATCGTATTGAAAAGATGACAGACATAGCAAGACAGGCAAAGGAAGCATTCCCGACAAATATAATTGTCGCCCTCATCATCGGACTTATTATCGGATATTCTCTCGCAACATATGTGAATAATGGAAGTGCAGGATTAGCTACTGGAACATGCGGCAGTCATACGAGATGGTGTGCAGGCGATGGTAAATGCTATTCTGATGTAGGGCCGACAGGTACTACTGATGGTAGTGATTGGGCCGAAGCATCGAAGAACGGCGTATGTAAATCAGGCGGTAAGTTTAAGGGCGAGTCAGCCTGATTAGTTTCTTCTTTTTATGGATCCATTTGATGATTTGGAAGAACTTCCTGAAGTAAAGCCGTTTCCGAAATCATTGAAGATTATTCTAGCGGTATTTTTGATCGTATTGATGCTCAGTTTTCTCATCCCTCAGGAAGTCACACAAAGTCTGGCAGCAAGCAACAGAATACAGAACGATGAGATACCATTACAGAATGCAAAGATTGTCTTCACAAACGATATTTATGAAAAATTAAAAGTATTCTATTTTCAAAATCAACTGACAGAGATAGCGATGTGTCTCACCGGCGAAATAAAGGACGGTAATTACATAGTGACTGATTTCTATGCGCCAAAAATATTCTTTAAGACGCCGATCACCGTTGCTTCACAGCGATGTAATCAAGAGACCATTATCATGATGCATACGCATCCATTCAATGACTGTCTGCTTTCATCGCAGGATATCGCTTCTTATGAGGCATACAAGAACGTAAACACAAAAGCGATCATCGGTGTGATGTGTTCAGCAGACCGGTTCGCATTCTACGGGAACTAATATTCACCAATAGAGCTTAAATAACCTTTATACCTGTTTTAATGGCATAATAAGATACTACCTATTAGTAGTGAATAATCATAACATTTATATATTAGTATTACTTACTTAACATTATCGTCATGAAAAACCTAACCAGAAGGACGTTTGTACAGGGTGCCATTGCATTAGCGGTAGCGGGATATCTTGGATTTAAAGGCTCCAAAAGGGAGAACTATGTATTTTTCCCTGAGACGCATGGTATGACTTCTGCCGATTCGATTGTCAGCTATGCCCGTAAGAACCACATAGATGATGTCGCGCTTGAAGGTGTTCCACAAGGTATTGTGGATGAAAAAGTATACAATGAATTGTCTGATCTCAGTAGAAAATATAAACAAAATGTTGACTTGTTTAGTTCTGAACTAGACACACAGGCATCTCCGAAAGAAGTCGGTGCATTATTTGATAAATTAATCAATGACAGTGTTCTTTCAAAGAATGATGCCCACGAGGTGCGTGTAAAGATCAATGCTTTGATACGCTCCGCGAAAGACGCTCATGGATATAATAGCGATGTAAGACGTGGAAATACGTTTGATTATGTGAATTTATTGAGAAAGAACGGCATACGTGTTATTGGTGTGGAGGATCCTGTCCTGAAACTCTCAAATGATAAAGATGTTTATTCTCAGTTTTCTGTAAATGACTTCTATCTTTCTCTTGTTCCATTAAGAACCGATCTTGACATGTTGTCAAAAAAAGTAAGAGCACCTGCCGACGTAAAGACAGTAAGACGATTGATGAAGATCACCAATGATCTGGAATCGACAGTAAAAAAAGACGGTCTTGTCAGAGATACTCCCTATTCGAAGGAGTACGGTCAGCATCTACTCAGCTTACGTGCTGATGTAGTCAGAAAAAAGAGCCAACTATGGATGGATTATCTAAAACAATTTGATCACGTCATGCTCGTATCCGGTTCCGGACATACAGAATATAACGCAGAATTCGCAAGGAAACAAGGCAGAACATACACAATAGTCAAAGATTCAGAGTAATCTCTCAAAAGTTTTATAAACATTTTAACATCATATTGATTCATGATAGACATCTTTTTGAATATTCTCGCATTCGTAGCTTTATTTGTTGGTTCATACACTGATCTCAAGAAAAGAGAAGTACCGGACTGGGTAAGTTATAGTCTTATCTTCGCCGCGTTAGGAATACGACTGATCTACTCTGTCTTCACCGCAGATCTTACCATCTTTCTATTCGGAATCATCGGATTCGCTGTCTTTTTCGTCCTGGCAAACATCATGTACTTCTTACGTCAGTGGGGTGGCGGTGATGCGAAGATTCTCATGGGCATCGGCGCTATACTCGGATTGAATCTGTTTGATGCTGCTTCTTATGTTATCACCGCATCATTCATCCTGCTGTGGGTATTTGCCGGTGCGATCTATGGTGTCGCTTGGTCTATCTACTTAGCGATAAAAAACAAAACAAGATTTGCAAAAGCATTCAAAGAAATAAAATATGAATTCAGATATCTCTTTAATTTCTCTCTTGTATTTCTCATCGTCGGCATCATCACCTTATTCATCAATTTCTATTCTGGATTCCTTCTTTTTGGAATCTCATTCATCTTTTTCATCGGTATCATTTCATTCTTGTTTGTCAACGCCGTAGAACAGAGTTGTTTGCTTCGATATGTGAAATCATCACAATTGACAGAAGGTGATTGGATCGCTGAAACAATAAGAATGAACGGAAGAATATTCATCGATGAAAAGAATCCAGGCATCACGAAAGAACAGATATTAAAATTAAAGAAGTATAAGAACAAGATCCTGGTCAAAGTCGGAATACCATTCATTCCGGTGTTCTTGCTTGCATTTGCTGCGCTGCTTGTACTCAAGAATTTTATTCTGAGTCTTATTTGAGCTTATCAGCTAAGCTATACTCTTTCTGAGCTGAAGGTGTCGGTGTCATATGCGCTCTTGCGTAGGATTGATTGTCTTCTTGCAGTCGTTGATACGCGCTTACCGCGAATATTCCTGCAGACAAAGCAAATGCTGCTCCCCAGATTGCCAAGGTTCGTTTGACGTATGTCATGGTTAAAACGTCGTAGAAATCATTTATAAAGCTAATGGACGTTAAATCGAAAGACTTATAAATATTATAATTAATTACAATGATTATAATTATTATTAAAGAGGTATAGACACTGAAAAAGCAATGCCCGGCTTGCCGTGCAAGCTTTTTCATAAACTGCATGAAAAAGAAAATACCATTTCCTATCTCTATCGATGCTGATTTAGCGAAATGGATCGCTCACGAAACAGAGCATTCTGAGTTCAGGAATAAATCACATCTTGTAGAAGAGGCCATCAAAGAATTTCTTGAGCGTGAGAACCAATGAAGATTCCGTTTCCAGTCTCGTTGGATGAAGAGTTAGTAGAAAAAATAAAACACGAAGTCGAGAAAGGAAAGTTTAGAAATAGATCGCATCTTGTAGAGCGGGCTATTCTCGAATTCAAACAACGAAGAGGTGTGCATCATGGATAAAAAAGCATACGCTTCGCAGATATTCATCGCTCTGCTTTTCATAGCAATCGGTGCCGGTCTCTTATTCCATTCACTTTCTCCACGTGCAGGTCTTCTTCCTATCACCGGCATGACGACAACAGTCGGTGGCGGCGGAAATCTATCGAGACTTACTATATTCGATCAAAATGATACGGAAGGGGGCGCAAGACTTGTCTATCTTATCACAAATGCGACATTCTTCGCGAATTATACAAACACCACCAGCAATCTGAGCATTAATCCTGCGAACTGCACGATCAACTTCAGTGACATGAGCGGTGTGATGAGTTATAACAGCACTTCGACGTTATTTGAATACAACAGATCATTCTCCGCTTCAGGAGTGGTATCATACAACGTCTCGTGTTCCGCAGCACGGTTCACCACAATGAATGCTACGAGTGAAAACATAACAGTCTCGCAATATCTGAATACGAATTCATGTGATATTGTCGATGGAGTCAGTACTTCTCCAAATACTATAGTGAACGTCACAGGAAATATCAATGTCCTCTCTGCGATTCCGAATGGCGTCTGTTTCTGGGCGAATGCTGTCAACTATACTGTCGAATGTAACGGTTTCACTGTCGATGACAATGGCGCCGGAGAAGTTGGGTTATACGCGACCAGCAATAACACTCATTTCAGAAACTGTAATCTGCAGGAGTTCGGTAATTGTTTCGAACTGCTGGGTGAAATCAATGCCAGTATCACCAATGTCAATTCGACATATTGTGACAGCTACGGTGTCTACATACATGGCGGCTCTGAGAATATCACTTTGAACAACATCTTCATGAATAGGAGCGGTACAAGTCAGGGAGTCATCACCATACTCGATTCAAATCACACATCGTTCCTGTATTCGACAATATTGAATGCCGAAACAACCGGCATCGCCGGTGTGTATCTCTCTGCAGCTTCATACTTCAATATGACTGGCTCTCTGGTAGAAAACCTGTCTAACTATGGAGTCGAATTCCTGGTAAATTCAAGGAATGGTTCGATACAGGACAGCGTAATTAAGAATAGCACCCTGAGCAACATTTTCATCCATAGCTCGGATGGATTTTCGATCAGGAACAGCACCGTGGTGAGAAGTAAGACTGAAAATGGCATATACACTCCTTCCGGCAGTGGGTTAAAGAATTTCCTGGTATATAGCAACAATATCTCTTTCAATAAATTGGATGGTGTACAGATACAGACGAATTATGTTCCTGCAAATATCACGAATAATTATTTCGACAGTAATAACCGGAGCGCCATTGATATTGTCAATTCACAGGCAGTTATCATGAACAACACCATGGTTGACAACGGTTTCTACGGAGCGTCAGCGCTTGGGGCGATAATTATTGATCAGGGTGCCACTAACTATACTGTATCAGGAAATAGAATATCCGGTTCATCGGTGGGTATCTCGTTTGGAAGTTCTACTACTAATTCCGTGATCATGGATAATGTGATCAACAACATAACATTCCAGGGAATCTATCTCGCTACCTCTAATAGTAACTATATCAATATCTCCAACAACACCGTATCAAACGCATCAGTCGGTATCTTCATACGTCAGACCGGTAATGTTAGTGCACTTGGCAATACACTTTTGAATAATAATATCTCGATGAACAGCACATCTCCAATATTGTTATCGATACAGAGGGCGAATGAGTCCGTCAACTTCACAGGTTTCACCGGGTTGATACGGAACATCAATGGTGTATTTATCAATAATTCCATCATCGCAATCAATTCATCAGGGGAGTCAAGCATAAACCGGTCTGCGAATCTCAGTATCAGTTTCGCGGGGAGATGTCCTGTTACATTGTATTACTTGCCGGGATTCAATACGAGCGCAAGTACTGTAGTCAGTACCGGCCAGGTTTGTAATAGCGGCACGTCTCCTGCCTGTACGGCAATTACATGTTCAGGCAATACAGTCTTCTTCAATGTACAGCAATTTAGTTCCTATGGAGTGGGCTCACCGCCAAGCATCTTGAGTGTCAATGTCATCAGCATATTGGATACGCAAGCGACAATCGATTGGATTACTGATCTTGCATCGAATTCATCAGTACAATACGGTACATCACTCAGTCTCGGTTCATATCAGAGTGATTCTAGTTCAGTAACCAGTCATGCTGTCGTACTATCTGGATTGAACGCAGATACGTTATATTATTTCAATGTTACTTCATGTGATGCGGCGAATCAGTGCCAGACGAACAGCACATTCAATTTCACGACAGCATCGACTCCGCCTCCTCCGAGCGGAGGCGGCAATCCAGTCTCTGGTTGTACAGATCAATGCAGTCTTGGACAGACTATGTGCCGGCCAAAAGTAGGCGGTCCGCCAACGAATCCATATGATCTCTTGTTGACTTGTGTACTTGATTCAAGTACCGGTTGCACCAAATACAGCGGCAGTTTATGCGGTCCTGGAGAAAGCTGTGCTACGGGACAATGCGTCGCTCCGCCAACGACACCAACATGTACTGATACATGTACTCCGGGATCAGTACAATGTGCTCCTGGAACACCAGGACAGCCGCGAACCAGACCATATGATATCTTGGTTCAATGTATAGATTCAGATGGAGATGGCTGTTATGAAAATGTACCGAGCGCATGTAAATTAGGTGAAAGCTGCTCGACTGGTCAATGTCTTGTACCGCAACAGCCAACAACACAAGTACCTGCGACATTCCCACTCGCTCCTTTGGATACCTCGATCAAGCTTGGCAGTCTGCCGGAAAGTCTGATATCCTGTTTGCTGATCGCGAACCGTGAAGTCACTCCTGATTCAATCAAGACCGTTGTTGATAGTCCGATCTATAGTCAGGTGAAGGAAGGTTATCAGACTCTTGTGCCTGCATTCACCGTCACCTGTGCGAATAACGCATTCGATGCAAGCTTTACCATACCTGATACATACACCGATGTACAGGCATTGCGATGCAAAGGCGGTCAACAGTGTGCACCGGTCAAAGTAACCGTGACTGAAACACTTGACTGTGGCAGCGAGATCTTCAAAGATATCAGCAGAAAGACAGACTATCTAGAACCGGAATTCTTTCCTATTGCTGTCACCAAAGTACAGACTGCTTCAGGACAATCATCTCTTGAGACTGGTAAGAATAGGATCATGTTCTTGCGCAGTATCAAAGGAACTCTCTCTTTAGAACCAGCGAAGACGAAAGTGAAAGAGGCAGAAAATACAGGCATCAAGATCATCGGCACGCCGCTTGTCTTGACGTTCAGCGAAACAAATACAGCAGCTACAACAGAACTCACCTTGCCGTATATGCTCCAGGATAATATTGATGAGTACAGCATCGCGATCTATGTGAAAAACAATTCAGATTGGCATTACCTCGGTGGCACTGTCAATACGACCGCGAAGACAGTCACGGCACATGTTGATGACATCACGCAGTATGCACAAAATAATTCAGTCACGCTCGCTGTCATGGGTGTCACATGTCTCTCCTGTCTCAATACTGAATTGATCAAGGTGTACGCAGGTCATAGTAGGGATGCAGTCATCTTAGTTCACGGATTCGAGAATTCTCCGGCACGATATCAGGACATTATCAATGACATTAGATTGACCAATCAACCGTGGCAGGCTTGGACATTCGGCTATCCATCATCAAAATCGATCGATGACGCAGCGAGTGAATTCGCTGATCTCTTGCAGGCGCATGAGAGTGAATTTGATCATATCTACGTCGCAGCACATAGTTTAGGCGGCATCATCGCGCAGCAGATGCTGCGGTATGCGTATGAGCAGAATCAGAAGGTCCCTCATACCTACACGTTCCTTGACAAGGTCAAGAAACTTATCATCATCGCATCTCCGAATCAAGGTGCGATCGATAAAGGAGTGTATGAGGATCTCTATGGAATTCTTCTCAACAGCAAGATTGTCCAGGGATTGTTCAATCTCAACAGCAGAGTGCTTCAGGATATCATCAATGGAAGAAATGTAGAAAGAGTTCCTGGCATCAACTATTATGTTATCGCGGGCACACAACCATATCCATTCACGCAATTCGTCGGGACATCGAATGACGGTATCATCACGACTGAGAGCGCTCAGACGATCGGC
Organism: uncultured Methanosarcinales archaeon; assembly: GCA_965231065.1. GTDB lineage: Archaea > Nanobdellota > Nanobdellia > Woesearchaeales > UBA10107 > UBA10107. The sequence continues at coordinate 480,397 of OZ246410.1, forward strand.
ACTGAACCGGTTATCAACAAATGCGAGAATTATTGGGAGATTGGCGTGACACATACTGATCTGTTGAATAATATTCAGTCAAGGAAGATCATCGAGCGCATCGTCGCGAAGGAGATCGCTGATGCATCATCGCCAGGCAAAGCTGTTCTCGGATATGATACCTATTACAAACTCCACGTCGATGACTGTTCTCCTGACGACCAGTATATCCTCATCGGTAAGCCGATCAAGAAAGAGGAAGCACCGCAGCCAGCGCTGTGCGGTTGCGGCAACGGCTTCTGCGGCATCGATGAGAATGAAGTGAATTGTCCATCAGATTGTGCGGTCATCAAAGAGAAGCCATCGATCCTCAGTCTGCTCAGGTTCACATTGATCAGGAATTTATTGGTCAGTCTTTTGTTACTGTTGTTATTGATACTCTTGTTGACACGAAGACATAAGGAGAAGCCATTCCTGCCGGCACGGACATTCTCGCTTGGTGATGCAGAGAAAAAGAAAAAACTCAACGATCTCATCATCCAGACCAGGATCAATCTGCGGTTGAATGATCTTGACAAGGCAGCGATATTGTATAGTCACTTCAGCGAAGAGTTATCCACCGCTTCGATGAAGCTCAAGGACGAGTTCAGGGACATCTCAGCGATACTGAAGAAAGAAGTCAAGAAGAAAATCATGTAGAAATATTTATAAACGAAGTTACGCATAACTGATAAAAAGAGGTCATGATGGTAGAATTCATAACAGGTGTATTGCAAGTCGCAAATTTCTTCCTGTCTATCGTAGCTGGATTGATAGCTGCTTCTTTGTTTGAAGTCTCTCACAAGAAAGAATTACGTGCATGGAAACCATTGGCTGTCGCTCTTGTCCTATTTGCCGTAGAAGAGATATTCGGCGGTCTCAGATCGTTCAATATCTATTCGAATCCGTGGATAACGCACGTCATACCGTCCTTCATCATGGGTTTCATGATATGGTCGCTAGCACTGCAGCTTGAAGTCGTACGAGGTGTCCATAAATGACGCTCGGACAGGCATTCGGACAGGTAGCGCCGTACTATAATCTGATATTTGCTTTGATCATTGTATTGTTATTCTTGAAATTATTCTCATATAGCTCATTACGGTTTGCTTACATCAAACCATGGCGTATCCTTTTCATTGGATTCATCCTGGTGATTATCGAGACAATCATGACGATTCTCCGCGGACTGGGCATACTGAGCTTTTCTTCAGCAGTGTTCGCAGTGTTCGAGATGATCACCATCACGATGTTCATCTATATGCTATTGCTTCAGAAACAATACGTAAAGACAGGGAAGAAGGATTGATATGGACAAAAAAGCATTTTCACCATTGCAGTCGACCTTACTTCTTTTAGTACTATCGATCATCATCGGCATCGTGGTCATGACCTGGGGAAGGAATTATGTCGAACAGGCTGCTCAGAAACAAGTGACTGCCGAACAAAATCAGGTCAGTCCGAGCCTGTATAAAGACATCGATGACCGATTGGCTCGCGGCGAGATAACGCAGCAGCAATACGATAAGATCAAGCAGGTCCTGATATCACAGAATAGTTAAGGGATTCGTTCTAATTGTTTCAGCATATAATTGTCTTCTTCAGGTATCTCTTCTGTTTCTTGTATTGGTTCTGCCTTCTTCTCTTCTTTTTTCTCTATTGGTTTTTCCAATTGATCTTTCAACATGAGCTGTGCGGTATTGAGATCATCTTCGGTCACTTTCATGGTCTGCCACTGCATATTGATGCCGTCATTCTCGAATCGCGGAATGATCTCTACCTGTGCATGCGGTGTCTTCTGTCCTGCAGGGACACCGTTCTTTATCATGATGTTGGTGCCGTGCGCGCCAAGAACTTCGAAGCAGACAGTCGCCAATGTATTGGCTACATTGAAGATATGTCCGATGACTTCATCCGGAATCATCTCGATGATCGGCGCATGTTCTTTCGGAAGTATGACTAATTGTCCCTGCGCTGCCGGTTTTTCTTCCAGGAATGCCGCGACTGAAGCGTCTTCATAGATGAGATGTTTCTTGTTCTTGATCCTCTCGCATTCGAGGCAGTTCATTGCAGCATCCTCTTCAGCTGACTGAGATCAATCTCTTCCAGATTTTTCTGTTCTTTCTTTGGTGATTCTTCTTTTTTGGATGTCGTTCCCAGTTTTTGTGTGAATAGAAGTTGTATCTGTCTCAGATCATCTTCCCGTACTATCTTCGGAGGCAGGTCAAATACGGCGATGCCGTCCCCTTCTGTCCTTGGGATTATGTGGATGATGACGTGCGGCGCTTTCTGTCCCGCGAGGTAACCGTTGGCGATAAATATATTTGTGCCCTGGACACCGAGTGCTCGGATTGCAGCGAATGATAATTTTTTAGAGACAACACCGAGGTGTTTTACGATTGATTCTGGTGCCTGCGGCACGATGGAGAAATGTTCTTTGGGAATCAATAGCAGATGTCCTTTCGCCGCAGGATTGATGTCAAGGATCGCGAAACACTGTTCATCTTCATAGACTTTCTTTGAAGGGATCTTTCCCGACGCGATGTGGCAGAAGATACAGTTTTTCTTTTGCAGCTCAGCGATCTGCTCAGGAGACATATTCTTCACTTCTTCTTCTGATATCTGCTGGCCTGGCATAGTGCTTTTCTACGTTTAAATCTTTATAAAACTATTGCACCAAAACCTTTTAAACTCCAGTCATCTGACTTCTCTCATGGTCCAGATAGAACTTGATCTGAAGAAATCACTTGAACAGAACGCTTCTGATTATTTCGAGAAAGGGAAGAAGCTGAAGCACAAGATCGAAGGTATCAAGAACGTCATCGATCTCTACAAAGATAAACTCTCAAAGATAGAGAAGCAGGAGCTCAAATTCGATGAAGAGAAAGCGAAAGTTAAACGAATTCCTAAATGGTATGAGAAATTCAGATGGTTCATCACCTCGGAAGGATTTCTTGCGGTCGGTGGCAGGGATGCAGGTTCAAATGAACTGGTGATAAAGAAACACATGGAGAAGAATGACTTAGTGTTTCACACTGAAGCAGCTGGTTCTCCTTTTTTCATATTGAAGATCGAGCCATTGGCGGGATTCACTCAATCAGGAAAAAAACCGTCTGAACGTTCTATCCAGGAAGTCGCTGATGTGACATATATCTTCTCAAAATCATTCAAAGGCGGTGTCTCAGGAATCAATTCGTTCTGGGTGCATTCAGACCAGATCTCAACAACGCCGCCGACAGGAGAATATCTTGAACGCGGCTCATTCATCGTCAACGGGAAAAAGAATATCGTTCCGCCGCGATTTAATCTGGCAATCGGAATGATGAAAGACGGATCAGTCATGTGTGGACCGGTCAATGCAGTCAGGAAACACTGCGAGAAATATGTTGAGCTGGAGCAGAGCAGGAATGAGAAGCCATCTGATCTTGCCAAGAAGCTACGGAAAAAGATTGGCGGTGAAGTAGATGATATCGTACGTGCCTTGCCGGTCGGTAATGTCAGTATCAAAACCAAATGATTTATTAATGAGTTCTCTGTGCCAAGTACATGCAAAATAACAATCCAACGAGTCTTGAAAGAATCCTTAAGCATACAGTAACGAAGAGAGGAGAAGGCATACCGCGTAATCTGTATCAGCGGGTGCGTCGTATTGAAAAAGCACTCGGTGCTATTCCTTTTGAATATGGCGATCCGAGGATCGTGTTGCCGAGAGAGGTGCGACCTCCGGTGAAGCGACACTGGTTGGTGATTCCGATGTCCAAGAAGGACACGAATATGAATTCTGCACTTGCATACTTTAGAGACGCTACCGAATCAATACGTACCCGTGTTCCGTTTACTTTTTATTATATCAGTCGATCGATCGTCATTGAGCCTGATCAGAATGCGACAGATGATTCTCTTAACTTTCTTACTGCCTACAAATTCGCATTGAAGCGAAAACATAACTGATCAAGTAAACTTTATATAGTATTGAATGGTGCTTCTTCAAACAATGCATATCTATTCATTTGAGTTATCGGAACAGGAAACTATTGGTGACTATCTTGGTACTGTCACGGTGGAACAGACTAAAACTCCCAGCATGATCAAGATGGAATATCTCACTGACTGTACGGAATCAGTTCCTACTGCTTCATTATTGCCAGCATCTTTTGAGTCTTTTGGTCTGCAGATGAGAGGAACTGTCTTTCCGTATCCTTCCGCACCGCGTCCTACATCTCTCAGAGAAGCTTTTTCCATACGAAAAGAGATCGAAGATAGACATGTCCAGCAATATCTGAGAGGGTATCCTGGTGTTACCCGCCAACAGTTGGCGCATGCGGTGCCGGAATTATCAAGATTCTTACATCAGAAGAACCTAGTTGGTTATGTACGTGATGAGAACGAAGAACAGGCGCAGTGGGAACAGAGAGTTGCTTCCATCCAGAAGACAACTCAAGAGTCATTTGACACTCATCAAATACGAGTCAAAGAACAAGTCACTAAGATACTTGAACATATAATTAAACTTGAAGAATCTAAGCGCCCTTTATTATCCCGTAACCGATCAGTCTGAATCTGTTCTCGACTCGTCTTGAGATAGAAACTTTAGAGCCAATCTCTGCGCAGACAGGCAATTTCAATGCGCAGTGTACTTTTCCTTTCGAGATGTCATCGACGACACCGACGGTCGCCGCTGAATTCACATTCAGCATCAATGGTTCTAGTTTTACGATCGGATTCACACCTAATTCTTCTTTTGCGCCGACAACTCGTTGCAGGAGATGCGGTTCCAATGCCAATGTATTCCACACCGGCGGCAGTTTTCCTTTCAGACCGACTGATGAACCGGTCAATTGATCTGATTTTACTATGGATGGATCCAATGTCGTCATGACACCGATAGAACCGCCTGGTTTCGCGACGGGGATGTCATCTTTTCCTGTCTTCAGGCCTGTGATTTTTGTATAAATCGGTTCCCAGGTCGTCTTACCGTGCTTTTCTATCCTTCTTCCTGGTTTTATCTCGAGTTCCTGTCCAATCTTGAGTTCTCCTTGGATCAATGCACCGCCAAGAACACCTCCTTTCCATTCATCAGGTTTCGATCCTGGTTTATTGATATCGAATGATCTCGCTACTAACATCAATGGATCTTTCGCGGAATCACGTTTTGGTGTCGGTATGAATTTTTCTATCGCTTCCAACAGTGCATCGATATTGACATTTTTTTGTGCAGATACAGGTATGATTGGTGCATTTTCGTACGGTGTTCCTTTCAGAAAGTCTTTTATCTGTTGATGACTCCGCAGTGCATTTTCTTCATTCACCAGATCAATCTTACTCTGGACGACGATGACGTTCTTGATGCCCATGATCTCTAACGCGACGATATGCTCCCGTGTCTGTGGTTGCGGACATTCTTCTTTCGCAGAAATTAATAATAGTGCGCCATCCATGATAGTTGCTCCCGCAAGCATGGTCGCCATAAGGCTCTCATGACCAGGCGCATCGACAAAACTTACTGCTCTGACTGCATCTGCTTCCTTACCTTCCGGTTTTGTCGTGTAACATTCTGGAGCCGGTGTGTCTTTGTATTTGTAGATCGTCGTATTCGCATAACCCAGTCTGATGGTGATGCCGCGTTTCATCTCTTCAGAATGAGTATCAGTCCAGACGCCGGTCAATGCCTGCGTCAAAGTTGTTTTTCCGTGGTCGACATGACCGACTAAGCCGATGTTGACTTCCGGCTGAAGAACTTTCTGTTTCTCCTTCGGAACGGATTGTCCCTCTTTTTTGGTTTCTTTTTTAGCCATCTATTGTTTCTGTTCCTCTTTTGGAGCTTCTTCCTTTTTCGGGAAGATATCTTCAGAACCTTTCTTTTCTATCTTGAGATTCAATTGTGCCGTCTGTATTCCTACCGTATTTCCGGAAACTGTTTTTTTGATTCGTTCTCCTCTGCGTAATTTCTTTCTGATGCCTGTTCCTTTTGTCGCAAGGATTCGTTTCTTCGCAGTTCCCTGGACATCTCGTCTCATCGGAAAGCCTGATTCATCAGAGCCGCCAGTTAAGGTGAATTCGTAACCGGTTAAGTCTAGAAGCTCTCCCTTGATATTATCGCCCAGTCGTAGACCGTTGAATGGCTTTCTGTTCTCTTCTTTTACTATTCTCTGTACTGATTTACCCGTCTTTGGGTCAGAAATTACTACTCTTAATTCAACCATGTTTGTCCTCCCGAGCGTTTAAAGCCTTTGCGGCTGCCTTTATAGGTGCTCAGCTAATGAACAATTGAGAATGATGGTTATTTATAAAGGTTACTTTTATAAAGTACCTCATTGGTATTTTGTCCATGAACCAATGCCCGACTAGTCGTGCAAGGTTTAAAGCTTGACCATTGTCAAGCTAATCTCAGCTAACGCTGAGACATTCGCTTACGCTCATGAACTTCCAGTCTCTTCAAAAGGTCGAAACAGATGAGAAATATCTAGATGTCGCTATCAAGCGATCCAAGAAGGCAGTTGAACAATCAAGGGATACCGGTCTGCATGGCACCAGACTTCAACGATCTAAAACAATAGAAATCACAAAGATCGAAGTCATAGCGATGGAGATCCAGTCACAATTGTTCAATGTTCTCAAATCATATCCAAGCATCGATAATCTCTCTGAATTCTACAAGGAACTCATCAACGCAACACTAGACACATCATATCTAAAGAAATCATTAGGTTCGTTGAAGTGGTGTTCCGAGAAAGTCAGGGAGTTTTTCCTGAGCTATAAGCATAAGATTGCGATGGCCACTGAGCTGGAACGTATCAATAAATATCGAAGGGAATATTATGGCAGAGTCGCGTCTGCCTTGAAACAAATACGGCCGCATCTTCAGTATCTTGAGTTCTCAAGAAAGACGATGCTTGAGTATCCTGCGATAAAGACAGGAATAAAGACGATCGCGATTGTCGGATTTCCGAATGTCGGTAAATCCACCTTATTATCAAAAATAACCACCGCAAAACCAAAGATTGCTGCATACGCATTCACCACGCAGGGAATCAACCAAGGATTTTCAGAGATCAACGGAGAGAAAGTGCAATTCCTCGATACACCAGGAACCTTGAACAGATTCGATAAACAAAATACGATCGAACGTGTCGCGACTCTGGCGATCAAATACTTAGCAGAGGCGATCATCTATGTCTTTGATCTTACTGAAGCATCCTGTCCATTGGATCAGCAAATACAACTATATGAACAAATGAAAAAGTCCAGAAAATCAATTTTAATATATCTTTCAAAGACAGACCTCTTGGAAGAAAGTAAAGTACAGGAGTTCAAGAAGAAATACAAGGATGCGATCACCGATGTCGATGTTCTGAAAGAAAAGTTAGAAAAGATCAAATTATTATAATTTCACAATAATTTCTGCGAGGCGTTCCGGATCATGACGCAGTACTGCTGAATGCATTGTCAGCAGTGAATCACGGACCGCTCTGGGATCATCTCCGAGGTCATCCTGCACCCGATACTGCCCTTCTCGTTTATATTTCTCTTCTGATTCCAAAGGAATGTGATTCGCATTCAGGATGATGTGATCCAATACATCCGTGCCGAGGTATTTCTCCAGCTCTTCGATGTGATCCTTCGCGGTAAACGTGTCTGTCTCTCCTCGCTGTGTCACGATGTTCATGATGTAGATCTTCTGTGCTTTGCTTTTCTGTATCGCTTCTTTGATCCCTTTCACCAATAGATTTGGAATGAGACTGGTGAATAAGCTTCCCTGTGATAATATGATCTTATCTGCTTCAAGGATGGCCTGTACTGCATCGGTATTCGCTTCGACATCGCCATCGATGAATACTTCATCGATCGGATAGCCATAGAATAATCCGCGTTCGACCAATCGTTCCTGGCCGATGATCCGTTTTCCATTCTCCAGTACTCCGCCGAAGACAGGCCGTATCATGCTTGCCGGATACACATTGCCTTTGACCTGAAGAAATTTCCGCGCGTACTCGATCGCTTTCCTGAAATCATGATTGAAAAAATCATATGCTGCATTGAGAAAATCATTGCCTGATGCGGCACCATCATCAGTCCTGAACTGGAAGAATGATTTGTTCATCTCATCATTCGCCATAGCCGCAAGGCATTGTCTGATATCTCCTGGCGGTAAAAAATCTCCTCTGGTGTCTTTTGGTTTCCGTGCTTCCAATAATCTACCTGTATGACCGCCGGTATCCGCAGTGGATACAATCGCTGAAATGTTTGTTTCATTAAGAATTTGAGAATTTTTCCTTGCAAATGAGATCAATCCTGAAAGAAGACTGAACTGCCCGGAGCCCCCACCGATCGTAACGATCTTCATTGCATTTCAGATAGAAAATTGATTAATAAAGGTTATGCACTTACAATTTTATCTTTCGTTTATTATCCATCACTTCAATATAACAAGTCGTCGGCAATTTTGATTGGAATCGCTTCAATGCTTTCTTCGCTAATTCGAGGTGTTCTTTCTCGCAGTCGACCTGGCAGATGATTTGGTTTTCAAATACTCGCGCTGCAAGACCGATCGGTTTTCCATACGACATCGCCATACCCGTGCTCATACGGTCTGCACCTGCACCTGATGCTAATGGATTCTCTCGAAGAACATGATGCGGGTAGATTCGCACGACCATTCGGTATGCTGTCTTTCCTGCTTCTTTTTCCATGACTCTATTGCCTGACTGTCTTCCTGATTCGATCGCGAAGTTTCTGATCTGCAGGTCATTCTTACTCTTGAGCAATAATGTATAAGCGAATTTCTTGTTTGAAGTGTCACCCATGACAAATCTGACTACCGCTGGGTTTGGATTTACCTTGATGAATGCTTTATTCCTGTATTTACTTCTTCGTGTGTATGCACGTTCTAAACGTCTATAAGCGATGAATTTTCTCTGCTTTGGCATATCATTTCGAGGAAGGAGTTTATTTAAAAAGGTTTTCTTTTAGTTTATAGAAACCTTTATAAACAAAACTGCCTAAAACACTGTTATAAGAGGTGTAGACATGAATTTAAGACACATAGGTAAAAAAGCCGATCTCAGTCTTTCTATTAATGCAATCGTTGTATTGATTCTTGCGATCACGATGTTAGGATTAGGCCTTGCATTCCTGCGAGGAACATTTTCAAAAACAACTGCGCAGTTCGCGCAGGTTGCTGATGAAGTCAAAGGACAGATTGTCGATAAGATAAAAGCGAGCAGCGAAAAATTAGCATTCGACAGGTTAGAGATCAATGTCAAGCGAGGAAATACTGTTGAAGTCTACTACGGCGTAAAGAATGTAGAAGAGACTCTTACTCCTCTGGACTTCTCCATACAGCCGACTTGTAATGATGCACTGACACCAACTACAACACCGGCTGATACCGCAGCGATCACCGCAGGTATCAAGACATTCAGCAAGATCAATATCAAACAAGGAGACGTCGAAGTCTCTAAGATGACTATCACTCCGAATTCAGGCGCTGTGCTTGATACATACTCATGCTGGTTATATGTGTGCAAGAGCGCATCCGGCACTTGTACTGCAACTGATCCGGACTTCTATGCGTCAGCGAAGTTCTTCGTCACTGTGACGAGCTAGTCAACATGAAGAAGAGATTATCACCAGACCAGGAATTCCAGCTATTGAAGATTGTCTTAGACAAGTTTCTGTGGATTGGCATCGGTATCATGCTGTTCGGTTTCTACCAATTGGTGAACCAACAGATCACCACCGGTATCAGCTGGATCATCTCAGGCGCTGTCGTATTGCTTCTCTTCATAATTCTCATCGTCAAGCACTATGAGCTTTCACCATGAATAAGAAAGCAATCGAACTTTCTGTCAATTTTATCGTCATGCTGATCCTTGCCATTGTTGTATTTGGCTTTGGATTATTTTTTGTGAGGAAAGTCTTCACTGAAGCCGGCGCTATCAAGGCACAACTGAGTGATGATGCTGAAAAGCGAGTTGAACTGCTTCTTGACCGGGGAGAGCGTGTCGCATTCCCTATCACCAATAAGGATGTGGCAGCAGGTGATGTCGCTATCTTTGGCTTAGGTATCTTAAATGTGCGGGACATCACTACGACGTTTGATGTGAACATTGCATGTACTGTCGCTATTTATCCGAACGAAAAAGAGATTTCGAACGGCTGTTCAGGAACATGGACATTCCCGATCGATTCATTTGATCTGAAAAAGAATGAGAAGAAAGTCATTCCGATCGTGATCCAGGCACAAGGTTCTAAGCCGAAAGGTACGTATGGATTTACGGTGACAGTCACGCCACGCGGAGAATCAGAACCCTATGGCGGCGCTCCACAGCAGATCTATGTGAATATCATCTAAGCTGTTCTTGGGGCAGGTGGATATAGAATCGTATGCAAAACAGCTTTTATTTTCTCCTGTGGTGATGAACTCGATACGTCTGCTTTGATCTTTGCTTCTACATATTTCTCAAGACCGGGTATTTCAGAAACGTCAAGTCGCGGGTCAAGACTGAATTCATTGCAGAATGCGTAGTACCATGCGAGCAATTTACCGTCCTGTCGATGTGAGGGTTTCTGGGATTCTTCCTGTATGCGTGAGTACATCGCAGCACCAACCTGTCGTATCTTATCCATATCATCCAGTTCTTTGTAAACCTCAGCATAACGGAGTACGGTCTTTGGGTAGATGACTCCATTCTCGAGAATCTGCATCATGTTTTTCTCTGCTTTGGTAGAATTATCTTTGTAACCATTTGCGTGCTTTCGTGTTTCTTCGACAGTCAGGTCAACAAGTTTTCTTCTGACATCATGATCGCCAGGGTTGCGTTCTAGAATCTTCTCAAGATCAGAGATCTGTTTCTCGGTTTCAGACTTACCTAATCCAAATAACCCCATATCTAAGCCCCCTTCACTTACCTACTAAAACTCAAGAATTTATAAATGGATGTATATATTTTATATATTTCTAGGATAAATAGACCTGAGAAGCTTCTGTATCTCTTGCGACAACGATATCAAGATATCCATCGTGATTAAAGTCACCGACCGCGAGATCTTTGATGTAATTCCTGAACGGCGTGCTATACTCATTGCTTAAGGAGTATGCATCGCCTTGTTTCTGATATATCTGCAATGTCTGTTCATAATTGCCAATGAGTATCTCATCAACACCGTCGTTGTTCAGATCAGCCGCAAGCACCGCATACGTATTGCCCATACCGAATGCATCGAGGCGTTCAAATCCTGTCTCTTTATTCAGATATACTCTATTCGCTTCTTTGTTGTTTCCCTGCACAATATCTTTTCTGCCGTCACCGTCGATGTCAGAGATAGCAAGATCAGCAGTATTCGGGAGGTCATTCAGTTCAGCATTCAATACGAATGTTTTGTCTCCTTGATTCAGATACACACGATTCGGCCGTCGTTCGATGCCAAGGACAAAATCAATCTTGCCGTCATTATTGAAGTCAGCTGCCTGTATCGCTTTCGCCGGGACGCCGCTCGAGATCTTTACTTTATTGAAATCGCCGTTGCCGTCGTTGAAATAGACATTATTATCTTTGAATGATGTCGCGACCGCGAAATCATCATACCCATCATTATTGAAATCAGCGACTGCGATGTCTGTCACGACTGATTTCTCCAGTACTTTCGCGATTGAGAATGTGCCGTCTCCTTCGTTTCTCAGCACGAGGCTTGGTTCGTCCTTGTTGCCGAGGATGATATCTTTTTTGCCATCCTTGTTGAAGTCAATCACCGCGATTTTCTGTGTGTTGTGCTTTTCAGCAAGCAATTGTGTCTTGGTGAATGTGCCGTCTTTATTGTTGATGTAGAGATTGCTGGGTTTGTTGAAGATGCCGGCGACGATATCATCATACCCGTCATTATTGAAATCAGCGACTGCGACAGAATAGACGTAATCTTTTTCGAAATCAATAACAGTCGGAAAATCAATCGATTGTTTCGTGATCGTTTTCGGTTGTTGCAGTACTGGACTTTTTGCTTGTCCTGGCAGTGCAGTTTTGCATGAAACAAAGAGGATAAGAATCAGTGAAAGTGCGAGAATCTCTTTTTTCATGTCTATTTCCTCTACTGAACGCAAGCCGTAGCTATATAAAAAGCTTATTATTCCTTCCCTGAGACACCATAATGATTATATATTTCATTACCTTTCCATAGTTAAAATGGTGGTGGTACAGTTTTATCCTCTGGACGTTCACGTACGTCTTATGAATCAGCATAGTGCCGTGCTGCTCTATGGTAGAACGCTTTCTGGAGAGCCGATCTGCGTCCTTGACCAGAGTTATCAGCCCTATTTCTATGTGGTTCCGAAAACGCATGATACTGGACCGCTTGAAGCGGATCTCCATCGATTCACTGTCAAATCAAAGGATGAATATTATTCTATTGTCAGGGTAGAGAAGAAGTTGATGAAACTGCATGAAAAAGAGACCGAAGTGATGAAAGTATACCTTAACAATCACTTTGCCTGCCTTCCGTTGTATCATGAACTGAGCAAGAACCAACATATCAAAGCGATCTATGAGCATGATGTACCATTCATCACGAGCTATCTGATCGACAAGCGTATCGTGCCTGGTGTCCTGACTGCAGTCGAAGGCGATCTGATGAAGATGCATTCGAAAGTGCCTGTCATTAAGGCACAATCCCTGATCCAAGAAGATGATGAACTGATAAAAATACCAAAGATACTATCATTCGATATCGAGACCTATGCACCACCTGGCACATCACCAAGTCCGAACCAGGATCCGGTCGTCATGGTATCTTTTTACAGTACTGATTTCAAGCGCACCATAACCTGGAAACGCTTCGATACGGAAGATACGTCGATCGAGTTTGTCGACGGAGAATTTGAGTTGCTGAACAGATTCAAGAAGACAATCGAAGAGGTCAAGCCTGACTTTCTTGTTGGATATACCTCTGATATCTTCGCATTTCCTTATATTAAAAGACGCGCTGAGAAATACGGCATGTCATTTGATCTTGGGCTTGATCACAGCATTATGTCTATCGGAAAGAACGAGACACAGATCAAGGGTATCGCACATCTGGATATCTACAAATTTGTCGCGCGCATCCTGAACTCTAAGCTTGAGACCGTCACCTTCAGACTGGAAGAAGTCGCGAATGAACTTCTCGGTGAAGCACGAAAAGGAACGATTGATGGTCTTGCGCAGGTATGGGAAAATGAACCGTGGCGTCTTGCTCCGTATTGTGAATACAATCTCAATGAAGCACGGCTGATACATAAGATCACTGAGTTTGTGTTTCCCCTATTGTTTGAGTTTGTGAAATTCACCAATATGCAGCCGTTCGATGTGGTACGTTCTGGATTTTCTCAGTTCGTCGATGCATTCCTGATGAAGGAATCAAGATTCTGGAACGAATTGATCCCTCCAAGACCGAGTGCAGAACAATACGCTGAGCGCCGGTCACACATTCGGCACGTGCCGAGCTTGTTCGAGCCTGAGCAGGGTATCTACAATAAGGTCGTGGCGTTTGATTTCGCTTCACTCTACCCTTCTATCATCGCGACGCACAACATCTCGCCAGGTTCGCTGCAGTGTCTCTGCTGCATCGACATGGTGCCGGGCATGAATATCCATTTCTGCACCAAGAATATCGGTTTCTTTCCAAAGATCATGGGCAGTATCCTTGATCGAAGACAGCGAATCTTGAAGATGCTCGATGATGGTATCGAGAAAAGCAGTGAGCAGCAGAAATTATTGTCTGCCCGTCAGGAAGCATTGCGGATTCTCTCTGACTCTCTCTATGGACATTTCGGGTTTGCATCATCTCGCTGGTATAGTCCTGAATGCGCGAACGCGATCTCATTCTACGGTAAACATTATATTGATTCAGTGATGGATGCGGTACGGAATGAAGGATTCGATGTCCTGTACGCTGATTCTGATTCGGTATTCTTGAAATCAGGCAGTCACTCACGAGATGACACGCATCACTTGTTGGAGCGCATCAATACGTCTCTTCCTGAGAAGATGCAATTGATGTATGAAGGATACTATCCAAAGGCGATGTTCATCGCCGCAAAGACTGGCTCACGTAAAAAATACGCGTTGCTGTCTGAGCAGGGCTTTGTGCGGATCAAAGGCTTTGAATCATCACGAAGGAATTATAGTTTGCTTGCCAAAGAGACACAGGAGAAGGTTCTGTATTTGATACTGAAGGAGAAGAAATTGAAAGAGGCTCTTGAATATGTCGAGCAGGTGATACATTCAGTGAAAGAGCACAAGGCATCTCTTAAAAGTACAACTATCTTTACGCAGTTACAGAAGGATATTTCTGAGTATGAGACCATCGCGCCGCATGTCGCTGTTGCGCAGCGGATGCAGAAGATGGGATTCAATGTCATGCCTGGTTCTATTATTCGTTATGTCGTCTCTCGCGGTGAAGGTTCTATCGCTGAACGATCGGTGTTGCCGAATGAAGTGGTTGAATACGATCCTCTGTACTATGTCGAGCATCAGATTATTCCATCGGTGGATAAGATATTCGAAGCTGCCGGTGTTGATTTTCTGAAAGCGCTTGAAGATAAAGAACAAGTCACGCTGAAGGAGTTTGTTTAAGATTAGAACTCATTAATGAATAGATACAGATTTATTTCTTTTTTTGCACGTGGATGTTCCCTGATGACTTTTCTGACTAGTCGTTCACTGTATATTTCACCCACTATCATGCCAAGAAATGCTCCAATTCCTGTCGTCGTCGCTACGTTTGTTGCCGCCGCCCAAAGTGAGGCTCCGATTGCACCACCATAAAACATATATGTGCTATTACCGACTCCGGCGTTACGCAATTTTTCTTGGATTTTAGCTTCTAACATGTCACAACACCAATTTATCTTATTTATAAAGGTTTAGAACTAATGATCCTAATTAACTAACAACGTTTATAAATGATATTCTGCCAACAAAAGTCATGGACGTTGGCAATTATGACTTTAAAGCCATAGAGGAAGGTGTATTGGATTTCTGGAAGAAGAAGTCTATCTATGCTGCTCTCAAGGCGAAAGTCAAAGGAAAAAAATCATTCTACTTCCTGGACGGTCCGCCGTACACCTCAGGAAAGGTGCATGTCGGTACTGCCTGGAACAAGTCATTGAAGGATTCGTTCTTACGATACAAACGTATGGCAGGTTTTGATGTATGGGACCGCGCTGGCTATGATATGCATGGCTTGCCGATCGAGCACGCGACTGAAAAGAAATTAGGCATCACCGGAAAGGACGCGATCGAAAAATACGGCACTGACCGATTCATCGAAGAGTGCAGGAAGTTATGCATCGAGAACATGCATGTCATGAACAAGGATTTTGAACGTATCGGTGTCTGGATGGATTTCCAGAACGCATACCAGTCCATCAAGCCTGAGTTCATCGAAGGCGAATGGTGGCTCATCAAGAGAGCGTTCGAGAATAATCGATTGTATGAAGGGCTGCGGACAATCACATGGTGCGCGAATGACGGCACTGCGTTAGCGAAGCATGAGTTAGAATATGAGACAGTCACTGATGAATCCATCTATCTGAAATTTCCTATCGTCGGGACGAAAAATGAATTCCTGATTGTCTGGACCACGACGCCGTGGACAATTCCTTATAATCTGGCGGTCATGGTCAATCCAGATGTCGATTATGTCAAGACAAAAGTCGAAAATGAATTCTGGATTGTCGCAAAAGCATTAACCGCGTTTATCCCTGCGGTCGCTGGCAAGAAATATGTGATTGTCGAGGAGTTCAAGGGAAAGAAACTGGAAGGAATCAAATATGTCCATCCCTTCAAGGATGAGATCACTGCATTCAAAGATATCAAGGCGCCAAAGTTACATACGGTTCTTTTATCAAAAGAATATGTCGATACCAGCGCTGGTTCAGGCTTAGTCCACTGCGCTCCCGGCTGCGGTCCTGAGGACTACGAAGTCGGTCATAAGAACGGACTTCCTGCATTCAATGAATTGGATGAGCATGGAAAATTCAAACCATCTATGGGCATGTTTGCAGGACTGAAAGCAAAGGTCGATGACAGGAAGTTTATCGATGCGTTGGATAAGAAAGGAGTTCTCATCGCGACGTCTCCGGTTGAGCATGAGTATGCGCATTGCTGGCGCTGCCACAGACCAGTTGTGTTCAGGACGACAAAGCAGTGGTTCTTCAAGATAGAGGATCTGAAGGAGAATATGCGGGAGCTGAACAAATCCATCAAATGGGTTCCTGAGTATGCCGGCAACAGACAGTTCGATTCGTGGCTTTCTAATCTTCGGGATAACAGCATCTCTCGTCAGAGATACTGGGGAACACCGTTGCCGATCTGGCGATGCGCAAACAATCACTTCGAAGTCATCGGTTCACGGAAAGAACTGAAAGAACGGACTGGAAAACTGCCTGATGATCTGCATAGTCCGAGTCTGCAGCATCTGACGATGAAATGCAAGGAATGCAAACAGGACATGCATCGAGTCCCTGATGTTCTTGATGTATGGGTCGATGCAGGTACCGTAAGCTGGAACTGCCTCAATTATCCGCAGGATGATAAGACATTCAAGAGACTCTTCCCTGCTGACTTTATCCTTGAAGGAATAGACCAGGTACGGGGATGGTTCAATATACTCTTTGTCGCTTCCATGGTCGCTCTCGAGAGGCCTTCCTACAAAGCAGTCTACATGCACGGCTTCATCAATGATATGCAGGGCAGGAAGATGTCTAAATCATTAGGGAATTACATCCTGCCGGAAGAGGTCATCGCAAAATACGGCGCAGATACCTTCCGATATTATACAATCGGCGGAACAAATCCAGGTCTTGACCTGAATTATAACTTCGAGGACATGAAGGTCTCGTACAGAAACTTAGGTGTTCTCTGGAATCTGCATAAGTTCCTGATCGATTATGCGGCCACCGTGGGTAAAAATCCAGAGAAACTAAGACCGAAGTTAGATCTGGAAGAGAAGTATATCATCTCAAAATTACATTCAACGATCAAGAACATCACCACGGCATTCGATGAGTTCAGACTGAACGAAGTACCGAAACTGGTCGAAGGATTGTTTTTAGAACTCTCAAGGACCTACATACAACTGGTGCGTGAGAAATCTTCCACTGGCACCGAGAAGGAGAAAGAAGCAGTACTGTATGCATTGTATGAAGTATTCATGACGGTCTTGAAATTATTCGCTCCTGTTGCGCCATTCATCACAGAGAAGATGTACCAGAACTTGCGCGAAGCCTTCAAATTGAAGGAAGAATCCATCCATTTATTTGATTGGCCGAAATTCAGCGAGAAAGATATTGATCTTGAGCTCGAGGCCAGCATGGATCATGCCAAGAATGCGATGCAGGCTATTTTAAGCTGCCGGGAAAAGATCAAGCGAGGTGTCAGATGGCCTGTCGCTGAGGTTGTCTTGGTGAGCAACAAGGAAGATATCAGGTTGGCGTTGGTCAAGACAGAATCATTGATCGCTTCTCAGACCAATGTGAAGAAAATAAGAGTGAGTGAATCGTTCGCACAGGCAAAGAGATCCTTGAAGCCTGATTTCTCGAAATTAGGACCGCAGTTCGGCAAGAAAGCACCGACGATCATCGCAAAATTAGTGACCATGCCGAATGTCGCGAAGAAGATCGAAGAAGAAGGCAAGGCGACTCTTGTCATCGATGCTGAAAAGTTTGAACTCACTAAGAATCACTTTACGGTAGAGAGCTCATTGCCTGCCAATTGGGTGAGTTCTGATTTCTCGAATGGTTCTGCGTATCTGAACGCAGAGTCGAATAAGGATCTTGAGATAGAAGGTTTAGCAAGAGAATTGATGCGAAAGATACAATCGATGCGTAAGGATTCTAATCTGCAGAAGTCAGATGAGATCAAATTACATATCGAGGCGGATGAAATGACTGCGAAAGGATTGGTCAAGTTCAAGGATATGATCGCTGAGAGATGCGGTGCTCAATCAATCGCATTTTCAGGTGAAGGTTCTATACGTGCCATTGAAGAAATAAAAGGAATCAAGATCAAAATAAGTTTTGATACTAATTGATCTTTTCTGTGACGACTGAATAGCCATCCCATTGGACTGTCTTGTCGATCGGAATGCCGAACTTCACTTCTTCATCCGGCTTTATGTTCTCGATGATCTGACTGCGTTCAGTAGCGACATTTCCTGAGTAGTAGACCCGTCCTATGATCTTGACTGAACCTGCTCCTTTGCCGATGTTCTTGACTGTTCCGTTGATCGAGGCAGGGAATCTGACACCATATTGGCTGGTGATCTTGAATTCAGCCGGTAATGTGATATCAACCGTCTTTGGCTGTTCTGTATTTATTGGCCTTTGTGCTGACTGCTCCTGAACAATCTGCTTTGAAGCACATGCTGACAGTAGTAACAAGAATAGTGTCGCCAATATCCATCTCTTTTTCATGGTTTTTCTGAGCTTTTGCTTGTTTAAATAAATATCTATTCTCAAGATGATAGATACTTTTAATCGAAAGCTATATAAAAGAAGTTTTGCTTATACTCTTCATATGCCAAAGGTGATAAAAGACACTCCGTTAGCTGAGCTGACGCTGCGGAGATACGAGAAACCTTCTAAGTTTTCAGACAGGGAATTAGTCAAGAAATTCTGTTTAAGCGTCGGATTATTACAACCAGGCGATTCACGGGACGTCGTCGTGGATGTGATGGAAGTGTTATTGCACGGCAAGCAGGCTAAAAGTCACCTGACATCTGAGGAGATCACTTCGCGGGTCATTGAATTACGGAAAAAACAGAAGCTTCCTCCTGTTGGTATCGCTGGTTCTAACATTCGCAGACAATTGAGACGATTACGTGATCTATTCCTGGCAGAGAAGCTGAAGAATCGGTACAGGATCACTGAATTTGATCATGTGCACAATTCATTTGAAGGCAGGACTGAGAAATTCTTGTTGTTTTCTGTATTGGAACGGGTCAAAGATTACGCTAAAGCCATCGATGAACGATTCAAATGATTTACGAGCCGGAAGAAGATAGTCATCTGTTAGCTTCGTGCGTCAAACGATTCGCATCTGGTTCTGTGCTGGATATCGGTACCGGTTCCGGGATACAATCTATCACTGCAGCTGCATTGAAGAGTGTTACGCGTGTTCTTGCGGTTGATATCTCTGATGAATCTGTTCAGTATGTCAAGAAGAGAGTTACGGGGTTAAAGAAAATAAAAGTTGTCAAGAGTGACTTATTTTCTAATGTTGCTGGTAGGTTTGATACGATTGTGTTCAATCCACCGTACCTGCCTCTTGATGAACGAGAACCTGAAGATTCTCGTTCAATGACGACTGGCGGTAAAGTCGGATATGAATTATTGGCTCGCGCATTGTATGAGGTGAATGATCATCTGACCCGTGATGGTATCGCACTGATTGTATTCTCTTCTCTGACGAATAAAAACAAGATCGATGAGGTCTTGGACGAAATCGGCTATGATTTTGATCTTATCGCGGAGGAGAAGATCAGTTTTGAGACCTTGTATGTCTATAAACTCAAACGAAATTGGTTGTTGCATGAATTATTTGACAAGAAGATCGCATCTATCCGAAAAGTAGCGAAGGGAAAGCGTGGATTGATATTCGCTGGTGTCCTTCAAGGAAAGAAGATCGCTGTCAAAGCGCAGCGATTGGATCTGCAGATTCGTACTATTGAAAGAGAGGCAGAGATGATCAAGAGAGTGAATAAGAAAGGTATCGCGCCTCGGTTGCTTTCAAGAGGAAAGAATTATTTCACATATGAATTCGCAGAAGGAGAATTCATCAAAGATTTTTTAGAACATAGTAAAAGACAGGAGACGAAGAAAGTATTTCTGGAAGTCTTAAGACAGTGCAGAGTGCTGGATAAGATGCATATCACCAAGAAAGAGATGGGCAATCCTTATAAGCATGTCATTGTAGGGAAGAAAATAACATTAATAGACTTTGAACGTGCTCACTATGATGATTTTCCGCAGAACGTCACGCAGTTCTGCCAGTATATTCTTAAGAACCATGCCTTGTTTTCTCAGAAAGGGATGAGATTTGACAAGAAGAAGCTTATCGAATTAGCGAAACATTATAAAAATAATCAGACAGAACTGAATTATAAAAGAATAAAATTATTCGTATCTGCTCTTTAACCAATCCCAGAATCGCGCGAAGATGTTCTTGGTGATGGTGTTGCCTGTTTCTTTGTTGCAGTTGTTGATCTTTGTATAAACACATTTGCCATCGATGAAGTAGTCTTTTGTGCACTTATTGTTATCGTTACATTGATTTATACATGTATGTCCGGTCGCGATCTGTCCTTCTCCGCAGACAAGCCATTGGCATATCTTGTTGGAACAGGTCTGCTGGCTGACGCATTCATCATTTGAACTGCATGCTTTACCAGGGCATCGTATGGCATACTTTATGTGATTGTAGTAGATTGTTCCCGGCCAGTTGACCGTAAGTGTGTACGTACCGGTGGTGTAGATGTTATTGGAGGTTACGAACCTGAAGGTCGCGATACCGGTAAAATCATTGCCGGTGAATTCATTATCAGGGAAATCATAATTGGTGACCGGATCTTCGCCGATGAACCAATTTCCTAATACAGGCTGCGGCTGCATCGTATCGCTTTCTATCGTCAGATTGATGTCAGAAAACGGCATCGATCTTCCGTTATGGGTGATGTTGAGTATCAATGAACCATTGCTGAGGCATTCGGTTCCTCTGATGCCAAGGATGATGTCATTCGTCGGAAGATAATTAGCGCTGACTGAGATGATGCTTAAGAGAAATATGATACTAAACACATATCTTTTCATGTGATTAGCACTGATTGCTTATTTATATAGATTACTGAAGAACTATTTACTCTTTCTTTGTCTTCTTTTTCGTCTTCTTGATCTCTTTCTCTAGATCTAATTCATCAAGCAATTCTTTGTAGCGATTTCTGATGGTAACCTCAGTAACACCTGCTACATCTGCGACTTCTCGCTGCGTTCGTTTCTCGCCATGTATCAATGCTGCGACATATAATGCAGCTGCTGCGATACCTGTCGGGCCTCGTCCTGAGGTCAATTCCTGCTTCTGTGCGATATCTAGGATCTCGACCGCATGTGACTGTGCTTCCGGTGATAATTTCAATGAAGAAGCGAATCGTGCGATGTAGTCTGATGGATTTGAAGGTAAAATCTTGATTCCAAGTTCCCTTGTAATGAATCGATATGTTCTTCCGATCTCTTTCTTCTCGATACCGGACGCTTCTGAGAGTTCATCTAGTGTTCGTGGAACATCATGTCTTCGGCATGCTGCATATAATGAGCCTGCGACGACAGATTCCATTGATCTACCTCTAACTAATCCTCGTTGGACCGCTAATGTGTAGATTCTTGCTGATTCCTCTTCGACCATCTTTGGTAATTTAAGGTATGAAGAGACTCTCTTCAATTCAGCAAGTGCTAGTTTCAGATTTCGTTCGATAGCTGTTGAGATTCTGTACTGCCATTTTCTCAGTCTGAAGAACTTGTTTCGATCTTTAGAGCCTAATTGGAATAGATCTGTCTTCTGGCCTACTTCTGTTCCTAATCCTTGATCGTATTGAGTGTAAGTCATCGGAGCGCCTGCTCTTCGCTTGCTTTCTCCTTGTTCAGAATCGAATTCACGCCATTCCTGGCTGAAATCAATCATCTTATCTTCGAGTACCAGGCCGCAATCTCTGCAGATAGTCTCGCCTCTATCTCGATTAGAAAATAAGTTTTCGCTACCGCACTCTGGACATTTCTTTAGCATTGTGTGCATCCTGTAAATTCCCCCTAAACACAACTCTTATAAATTAATATGGTTGAAGTTATATATAAATGTTCTCTTTTATTTATAAGTATTTAGCAAATAATTTGTCTTCTTTATAAATAGAAATATATATCAAAACATATAGCGGTGGTAACAGTAATATGGAAAAGAATACGGTGTCGCCCGGCTTTATGCCGTGCGGACCGTTATCAATTAAAGAATAAGAACGGTGTCGCCCGGATTTGAACCGGGATATCCTCACGGAAACCGGTTGTTTCGGCGACGAAACCTCGCAAACGAAGTTTGCCGCGTTCAAGACCGGCGCAGTACCGGGTTGTGCCACGACACCATTGTATTGTGGTTTAAAGCTTCCTTTTTAAAAGTTTCAATTCGGCGAGATTTCAGTGATAAACTGATATTATCACTACTTATGAGTAGAAAAGTTTATATACTTGTAGTCGAGTAAATGGCCATATGACAGCATATACTATGGATCAAGTCTTACAAAAAGGCGGAAGTAATGCGGTTCAATCTGTTCTTAACTATTTGAAGAAACAGAATCCTTCTCTGCAGTATCAATGTAAGACCCGACAATCTGATTGTGAATTTGATGTAGACACCGAGATGACAATTACGAGTCGTGATCCCTCATCTTTGCGGCAAATTCTATTTCCAAAAAAGATAGCAAGGATTACTAATAGTGCCAGAGGCATATCTGAGCTAGAAGTTATCTCATTTGACGAGGATATTATATCGACAAAAAATCTCAGAAAACTTGTCAGCGATACGTCAATTTCTAAGGCTTTGGTCCGGGCAGCATTCAAGTCTAGGTCAACTTGGGATTATAAGTTCTTTACTCCTTAGTCCGATTCTGTTTAAACTCGTTATTCTTGCTTATAAACCTCTTTAGCGCACTTTATTGAACTTCATAATGTTACTACTTATTAGTAAGAATAAATAGAAAGATATATAAAGGAGTGTTACTTCATAAGCAGTAGGGGTGGTTAAGAATTAACCTATATGAAACATCGAATATCAGTATCAATTAGTGAACCGATCTTGCTCAAGTTAAAAGAGAAGATGCGGAATGATCGCGTTAGCAATCAGTCCTTAATCGTAGAAAAAGCAGTAGAAAAATTCTTATTGAAATAAATTAATTCCCATTGTGGTATCCATATCCTTCTTTGTAATAGACATCGATAAAGCTCACCAGTAATGACAATATCAGTGGTCCTACGATGATTCCAATAAGCCCCATCGAATAGATGCCGCCGATAATTCCAACTAGTACACCCGCTGGGTGTAGATTTGTTCTTTTACCGATCAAGCCTGGCTTGATGATGTTATCGATGGTAGATATGAGGAATATTCCTAATAACAACAATATGACTCCTTTTCCTGTCTCTCCTGCGATGAACAAGCTGATAGATGCAGGTACCCAGATCAGAGGAGTACCGACAATTGGCAGGAATGCGAAGAATGCCATCGCTAAACCAGCTAAGATTGGTGTGTGTAATCCTAACATGAAGAAGATGACGCCACCGAGGATACCCTGCACAATGGATGTTATCAGATTACCATAGAGTGTCGCTGAAGTGAAGTTTTCGAATTCATGGATGATGTGGTCTACATGGTGCGCTTTCAATGGAATTGATTTTTTCGCTTTCAGTATGAGCTGTGTTCCATCGAGAAGCATGTAGTAGATCAGGAAGAACATAACCACTAGATTGACAGCAACATTCGGCAGGTTCACAATCAATGATGATGTCTGGTTGATAAGATACGATGAGAACTTACTGATGGCATCTTCGAGATAGAATTTAACCTGCGGATCCTTCAGGAATATGACGATTCTATTGCCAAACTCGCAGAATCTCTCTGGTTGAGCTTCACAATCGCGTACCATCAGCGTATCTGATGAAAGTTTCTGTTTTACCGTGATAAACAGACTATACCCTTCTTTAGTTAGTGAGTTGAGAACAAAATAAGTTGGTACGATTATGATTAGGATGAGCAGGAATACAACAAGGATTGCAGCAATCCTTTTCCTGTTTATTTTCTGTGCGATGTACCGATAGATAGGATAACCGAGATATGCCAGTATCGCGGAACCGACGATAACTCTTAGCAACGGCCATGCGATTATGAGGCTGAGAAGCATAAGTCCGAACAGGACAGCCATGAAGAAATTCTTTGAGAAGTTGTTATTTGCCATTATGATAATTAAGGGATATTTGATTTATAAACTTATTGCTTATACGGCTTCATATCTGATTGAACTGGCTTCGTGTGTATTGGATCATCTGCAGTATGTACGCATACGTCTGATCGAAATTAGAAATACCCACCAGCCTCATCTTTGGTTCGATAACCAGTGTTCCGGTATTGAACAGTTTGTCGAACAACGCTTTCTTCTGCTTGATGTTCTGGATCGCGTTATACATGATATATTTTGGTTTTGGCCCTTCAATCTGGATTCGATTTGAATAGATTGCATACTGCATCTTCGATGTTTGTACATAGCTCAATAAGCCCTGTATGATGACTAATAAAAGCAATACTGAGATGATAAGAATGTTGATATTGATCGGTATCGATATCCCTAAAAGGAAGATATTGAGTGCGATACCGACATAGAATATGATCGCCAAAAAGAACGTGATGACTAATTGAGATGCTACGATACGCATCACATTTGGTTTGATGATGTATGTCGGCAGATCAGCCATGATTATGAAATGGACGAAGGGGATTCCCACGTCAGAACCTTCGGTTCCGACACCTCCGAGCACTGCGTGATTATGAATGGACCGGAGGAGATTCGAACTCCCGACCTCAACCACGTCAAGGTTGCGTTATAGCCACTAAACTACCGGTCCGTTGAGAAAATAAGGTTTATATGTATTTTATAAAGGTTATGCTCTGATCGCTTTGAGTTTCTTGATCGTTTCTTTACGTTCGTTCTGCATGATGCCGGTGATTTCATTAGTTTCTGTTGATTGAACCACTGATGTGGCGATCATTGCGCTTAATGCTCCTGTCAGCATGCCTCCTATAATGGAAGGCACTATCCAGATCGGCCGTGGATCGTTTGCTATATTTGTGTAGAGTATAGGTCCTGCGAACATTCCGCTTACAATGCCTGCAAATAATGCGATAGGTAATGTGCGTTCCATTTTATTCAGTCCTTCTTCAAAGGTATCTTTGTAGATGACTGATTTTATTTCAATAGAAGAGACGTATGCTCTGCAAATGTTCTCGAATTCTTTTTGCTGTTCAGAAGTCAATGTTTTATATTCCGGATGATGCTGTTCTAATTTCTTGAAATAGTCATCGAGATGACTTCTGTCAATATCAGGATTGTGGAATGCTCCTCTGCTCAGAGAATCTGTGATTTCTGTTTCGAGGGACATATTTGCCTCAGTAAACAACTAGACCCAGATCTTTCTGATTCCTAAGAATAGTAAAAGACCAGCGACTAATGTAGCTGCTGACACACCGATACCGACCGGTACTGAAGCGTTTGGCGGCGGAGCTATCTCACCCATTACCTTGATGACACCGTCTTTGATGCTTTCGGTGACTGGTATTGACGCTCCTGCTTTTGGTTCTTTTAATGTGAGCTTTAATTTCAATTGCGTCTGGGAATCTATATTGCTGTTGTAGATGATATCCTGCAATGAAACAGACAGTATCCTGTCCTTGATTGTGAATTCGAATGTATCATACTTGTATCCTGTTCTGATTTCATCAGTCGGACTGATTCTCATAGTGACTTGATTTGAATCCTTCTTGACATCATCGATAACTAAGCTGTACGAAGTACCTTGGTATTCGAACATGATGGTGTCGATCCGTCTGATGGTCTTTGTCCATGGATTCTCTGCGACATTCCATAAGTAATTGTTACTGTTGACTAAGAGAGTCTGATCTAATGTAGGTGTTGCGTCGCTTGTTATGAATGATCCTCTGCTTGATCCGCCTGGGTTGCTTGCTGTAGCTGAAGAGACTGTGACTGATCTGCTTATGCTTGATACGAGATTAGTGCTGTCTGTTACGGTGTAGGTGACTGAATAGGTGTTTGCTGAAGTGTATGTATGGGAAGGATTCGTTGAAGTGTCAATAGGACTTCCATCACCGAAGTTCCAGCTTCGTGAGACAATATCTGAATTCGGATCGCTTGATGCATCACTGAATGATACGTCAAGATAATTTGTATTGTAATTGAAACCAGCAACCGGTGGGTATGGAACCTGTGCAGGTCCTGTCACATTGACGCCGTTTGGTAATGTGATAGTTCCGCTTGTAAGATTTCCATTCACGATTGTCGCATTTGTCAATATCATATTTGATAATGTGGTATTCATGACATTTGAGTTCGTTGCATTGACGTTTGTCAATGTTGAATCAGTTACTGTTGTATTGATGAGATTGCTGTTCGTGATATTTGAATTTGTTATGACGCTTCCTGCAGTTATCGTTGAGTTACTGACTACACTTCCTGTGGTGACATTCGAATCAGTTACAGTGCTTCCGGATACTGTTGAGT
Source organism: uncultured Methanosarcinales archaeon (assembly GCA_965231065.1). GTDB lineage: Archaea > Nanobdellota > Nanobdellia > Woesearchaeales > UBA10107 > UBA10107. Next base: position 506,773 of record OZ246410.1, read on the forward strand.
CTGTTACGACTGCGTTCGTAGCATTGCTGCCGGTTACAGTAGAGCTTGTGATTGTTGATGTCATCACTGTGCTTCCATTTACTGTTGAAAGTGTTATTGAAGATCCTGAGACGTTTGAATTGTCTATTGTGTTATCTGTGACGTTAGTGTTGTTCATATTCACAGACGTAAGATTCGATCTGATTATTCTTGAGTATGTCGCGATTGAATTTTTTACATTTGAATCTGTTACATTTGAACCAGTTGTAGTGCTGTTGATCTTTGTAGATGGATCCCAGTACTCATTCAAACATGAACCATCATAGGCTGTATCAATGATGACGCAGTTGACGATAGTCGCTGCGTTTGTTATTGTTGATCTTAAGATTGTTGAGTTCGTCATGCTTATGCTGACATCTACCTGAGGAGAGTTGGTGACGGTTGATAGGTTATCAATCGCAACACTTGTCACGTCAGTAGATATATTTGATGGGAAGTATATTCCGTTGATTGTTGAGTTTAAGATGTTGAAAACTGACGGTATTCCCGGATTCGCAGCTGTCGTGAATGTCAATGTTCCTGCAGTCGCGCAGTTGTTGCTGCCGTCGCATGAAGTGACATTGAAATTATACAATGTATTTGCTGCGAGATTTACGAGCATGATTGAATGATTGAATACGTATGAACTGTCATTCTGGAATGTTCCCAGTGCTGAAGTCAGTCCGTAGTTTACCGTTGAATTCGCTGATTCATCAGTAGTCCAATTGATCGTTGCTGTTGAATTGGTGAAGTTGACAACCTGTATGTTTGAAATAGCAGGGGCAGTGACATCATTGTTCTGCAATGTAGTCTGCGCATTTGTGATTGTGGTTGCGTTTACATTATTCGATGTGTCGAATGTCTGTACGCCGATGGTGTACAATGTGTTGTTTGTCAATCCTGATGCAGTGTATGAAGTATCGACTGCAGTGAGATTTACGACATTGACGCCATTGATGAATATGATTGTTCCGTTGAAGTCTACATTGACTGGATTGATCCAGTTCCATGTGATTGATTGATTTGTTATTCCTGTTGCACTCAAGCTCGTGATGGTCGCTGGTGCTGTGGTGTCAGGTGGTACGATGCTGTTCGATATTCCTTGTGTGCAGGTCTGGAATGTCCAGTCTGCTGGTGTATTGGTATCGACGCCATTTGGCATTCGTGCCTGGCAGTTATTGCTTGAAACAGATTCAGCTAATGTCGGTGTTTGATCGATTAGATTTGAATTATTGTCGTACAATGTTACGAATTCTCCTGCATTGTTTAAATTGATGACATTCGCTACATAGTAGCCATTTGCAGCAAGTATTGTGCTTGCAGGTACAGTGTGTCTTAATGTCGGTGAAGCGAGTCCATCCCATATCTGCCATCCGCTGATATCGACAGCAAATGCATTTGGATTGTATAATTCGACCCATTCGCTTCCTGCGACCGGGTTCTGTTCGAATTCATTTACGAGGATTGTGTTGATGACTGGTGCCGCATTGACTGTGATTGTCTGTAGCGTTGAATTGATGCTGCCATCTGAATCTGTCACAGACAGATTGACAGTATATGTTCCTGCGACTGCGTATGAGTGTGAAGTGACATTCTGTGTCACATAATCAATGACACCATCGTTATCCATGTCCCAGTTCCATGCGACGATTGAGTCAGGGAATGATGTTGAAAGATCAGTGAAATTGATTGGATCATTTACCAAGACTGTTGTTGCTGAAGCTGAGAAATTCGCAGCAGGAGCAAGATCGTTTACGGTGATTGTGCTTGTTGAGATATTTGTGCTTCCATCGTCATCAGTCACGGTAAGACTTACAGTGTACACGCCGTTGCTCATGTATGTGTGAGTAGGATTCTGTGTGGTATCCAATGGAGAACTGTCTCCGAAGTCCCATGACCATGAGACGATCAGATCAGGGAATGATGTTGATGCGTCAGTAAATGTTACTGACTGTCCTTCATTGATTGTATTCGCTGATTGTGTAAAGCTTGAGATAGGAGATAGATCGTTTACAGTAACTGAACTTGTAGTTGTATTAGTGCTGCCGTCATCATCGGTGACTGTTAATGTGACTGTATATGTTCCATTATCTAGATATTGATGTGTCGGATTCTGAGTCGTTGCGGTGTTTCCATCGCCAAAGTCCCAGTTCCAAGCGACAAGTAAATCAGGAGCTGAGACAGATGTATCGGTGAAGACAACTGACTGCCCTTCATTTATGACTGCAAGATTTTGTGTGAAGCTTGCTGTCGGAGCAAGATCATTGACTGTGATTGTCTGTATGCTTGAATTTACAGAACCATCATTGTCAGTGACTGATAGATTGATTGTGTATGTACCATTATCTAGGTATGTGTGAGTAGGATTCTGAACTGTGTAATCGATTGTTCCATCGTTATCGATGTCCCAATTCCATGCGACGATCGGATCGTAGCTTGTTGATGCGTCAGTCAGTGTTACTGCGACACCTTCATTCACTGGATTCGCTGAGATTCCAAAATTTGAGACTGGTGTTTGGTCGCCGATGACTGCTGTTGTCATCGCTGTTGCTGATGCGCCATAGGCGTCAGTCGCTGTCAATGATACGTTATACGTGCCATTCTGTGCGTAGAGATGAGTAGGATTCTGTATGTTTGCGGTATTGGTATCACCGAAGTTCCATGCGTATGAACTTATTGCGTCATTATCGATGTTGTCGACTGCAGTACCGGTGAATGCTACATTGGTTATTCCTTCGATGCCTGCGTATGGTCCATTTGCATTGACCGTAGGTGGTGCGTTCTGGATTGTGACTGTTGATTGTCCAAGAAGTACTGTTCCGGTGAATGCGTTTGGTGGCATGAACATCTTACATGTCCACGTGTCGAAATGTGTGGTTGCTGAATTAGGAATACTATTAGATGTATATGACTTCTGTGCACCGTTCTGGAACCATTGATACAGATATGCATTTGCGTTTCCGCCGTTGCTGCAGACTAGATTCTGATCAGATAATGGTGCTGAAGGTGCTATACTGACTGCTGCGAAAGCACTGACGCTAGATGTGAGTAAGAACAATACACTTAGTATTGCGATTAGTTTTGATTTCATTGAGTTTTAGCTTCTGGTGTTGGAGCAGCCGGTGTTGAGTCACGCACTGTGCCTCCTGATCGTGGACCTGTACGTGCCGAAATTTCTTTCTTCTTTCCATTTCCAAAGATGTGACTGAAATTTATTGTCGCGCCGCCATAGATGGTGTGTTCATGTAATGCTGATGTATTTGAAACGCCTGAAAGCATCATTTCATATCCAATCAATGGGCTGATATCTGATCCGATCTTTCCTTTGAGCTGTTTCTTTGCCTCAAGACTAAATCTTGTGTAATCTGTCTCATATTCAGAGCCAGTGCTGTCAGTGACCATCTCGCCGATGTTTTCCAAAGAAGCTTCAAATTGCAATGCAGGTACGTATACCTTTGCAGTCAATGAGAAATTTTCTCTCTTGAAATCGTTTGTGATTCCGTACGGAGCTATATCTGATGTGCCGAATACTTTGCCGATCTTCGCTTCGAGCTCGAGTGCGTTATTGAGTGTATATTCAACAGTGAATTCGTATCCTTTTCCGCTGTCGCTCTTGGTGATATCAATGATGTCATATTTGATGTCTGCATTTCTGCCGAACATCTTGAATCCGCCTGCAAGGCTTACGAGATGAGCAAGATTCTTTGCTTTGATCACTTTTCCATAGCCAAGGCTGAATGCAAGATCAGTGATTGAACCTTTTGTTGATCCATTTTCCTGGTCTGCAAGATAATTTGTCAAGCTTGTTGGCTGTATCTTTGCATCGACACGCAGGAATTGTTTCTGTTTCTTTGAATCGAGACCAAGCTCGAGTTCTGTATTAAGATTAAGTTGTGATCCTTTAGAAGCGAAATCGACGACATCCGTGCCGATATCTGTCTGAGAACCGGTGCTATATGATCCGAATGTTGCATCCTGTTCAAGGATAAGGTAAGGTTTGATATTTGATGTGATGGTGTTTCCATCCGCATCGACTTTTGGTACTTTGACTTTCTTTACTTTCGGAGCTTTTACTTTCTTTGCTTTGGTCTTTGTTATTTGTTCAGATATTGCTCGATCCTGTGCTTGCTCAAGAGTTGTTTTATCTGCGTTGATTGTATTAGAAGTTGCTTCTACAACAGGGGCTGTTGCATTGACTGGTGCTGCTTGCGTAGCTGGTCCATCTTCAGGATTGAGAATTACTTGTGCGTATGTGTTGCTTGCTGCTAATGCAGCGATTCCAAAAAGTGCATTTCTTAGTTTACTGTTCATTATATTGCCCCCAATATATCTGTATTATCTAGTACACCCCAGACTAAAGGATGAATACTCATATATAAATCTTTCCATTATTAGTTATTATGTAGTAGTAACAATAATACTATCTATATATTTTCTATATGGAAAATATTCATTAGAGAAGACAAAGATACTATGGAATTTATTGCTTAAGCAAGGCTTCTATGCCTTGCTTGAACGGAGGAAGAATCTTGTTGATCTCTTCGATTGTGGTCTGCGCTTTCGGATTCATCCTATGCTTCATGCATACATCTAATCTATAGAATAATCCGTCTAACTTTGAAGCAGAATCAGTAAGTTCAGGAGGAAGTTCGCTGCAGTATCCTATGAATCTCATCTTCAATTGCGAAACAATATTCTCTACCGTGCTGACTCTCATCTCATCGAATGCTTTTTCTGCTTTTTGATATGCATCAAGCAACTTCAGAATGATCCGATATGATTGCTCTGTCATCTCCGAATCAATTAATTACCCTTATATTAATGTTAGGAAAAATAAAGCCCTCGGTGGGATGTGCGCCCACGACCTGCTGCTTACTAGGCAGCCGCTATAGCTACTAAGCCACGAGGGCAATTGGATGCGGGAGGCAGGACTCGAACCTGCGAAGACACTAAGTCAAAGGCTCTTAAGGCCTTCGCATTTGACCACTTTGCTACTCCCGCAAAGCTAACAGAGTGAGTTTATACGTCTTTTATAAATATTTGCAGAATAGAGAAAAAAAATGAAAAGAAAGAAGGATTATCTCCTTCTCATCAATGCAGTCGCTGCCGCTCCTAGTGCGACACCTGCTGCAATTGCTGCTGCAAGAGCCTTTTCCGGATGCTTACGTGTGTAATTCGCAACCTTTCGCTCTGCCTGAACAACCCGTTGTTTCGCTTTACGGAGTTGTACTTTTGCTTTTCTCAGCTGTGCCTGTATCTTTTTCTTGTTTATCTTAACCATTGTGTCTCACCTCTTATTTTTCATATTTCAATAATTTTGCAGACTGCGCAAGAATTATCGATATGAGCATCAATACGATACCGGTTGTCAGGAATACGGTACTTCTGCTGAATTTATACACATCAATCAATAACGTCGTACCGCCGACAACGACAAACACTAATCCCAATAACATAAATGCGAGCGCGGTGATATTCCTGATCAATTTTTTTTGTGTGATGATTATCATGCGATGGACATTGTCAGTAAGTTCATCGAAATGTGACTTCATGCGAGAAAGAATGTGTCCTTTGACGACATCCATGAACAGTGCCTTCATGCCCTCTTGTGCCATTATAGTATTTTTGCTTCCTCCCTATTTAAAACTTATGCCGGCTGCACATAGCGATTCAGATTTAAAAATGATTTCAATTCGGTATGCAGCTGTTGCACATCATTCATCATGCCTTTCTCGAATCTATCGATGTATTTTTTATGCACGAATTTATCGAAGAGAGTACGCATAAAGAACAGCATCGGCTTTGATTCCATGCGATGTTCGTAGTCAGTCACTAAGAATGCGCTGATGAGGATCGTGACTCTTCCTTTGTTGATCTTGAATTGCTTACCGTCTCGTTTGATATTTGCCTGCACTAAATCTTTTATATATACTCTCACATTGATATCATACTTCACATAGTCGCTCACTTTCTTGGTGGGCATGATCTCAAGATCGACAAATTTCCCTTTTTCCTTGACCCGTTCTGCATGACGCACTTCCTGTTTGTCATATCCTTTCTGCTGGAACCAGTCGTCGAGGAATCTAAATAGGTCTGATGAATCGAACAATCCATCATACTCTATCGCCAAATCACTAACTAGTAGCCTTCGTTCTGCCATGATCGTACGCTGAATACTTGCTCTCTAAGTCAAGCATATGTTTTATTTTTGTGTGAAGCTCGTATGCTTCATAATAAATCTTGTCTTTCCATTTCTCAATATAACTCTTCATGATGTATCTATGGAAGAATTTTCTCGCTTTCTTCTTGAATTTGGTCTCCCACTGTTCCTGCCAATCAAGTTCGATGGTCGGCATGATGTCAATCATGAGGATGAATGCCTTATTCTTTTTCTTCTTCTCTCCCTGCTCGATGATTTCGATGTCTTCCATATGACGTGCGTTGATCTCGATGTCTATCACATAGCGTACATATTGTGATTCTTTCCGCTCTGCTTTCGCTATGTATTCGATCTTATAGCCATAGCCATCCGGCTTCTTGACATTTTTCACTTCAAAGAATTCGTATTGTCTGTGTTTCAGCCAGGCATAGAGCGTCGCATAGATGTCTGCCCAGTCGAATACACCTTCATATTTTATCCGCGGATTGGCTAATCTGATGGTCTCTGACATTAGATAAGAATTCGGATTTGGCATTTATAAATATTGCCTTATTTAGCGCATTCTTTGCAGATTAAGGCTTCATGACGGGCCAGCAATTTACTGGTGTAGTTGCCGCATTCCTCACAGATTCCTTCATTATCTAGTGGTTTGTGCTCTTCTTCCTTGATGTTGATCTTGTCGACGATGAGATCGAATAATTCAGGCTCAAGCTTGAGGATATCTTTCATGGTCAATAAGCCGACCATCTTCTTGTTAGAGACCACTGGCAGCTGTCTGATATCTTCTTCCATCATTATGTTGAGCGCTTCAAAGATATCCTGGTCAGGCGTGATCGTGATGAGCTTCTTTGCCATGTGCTTTTCCACTTTCTCTTTTAGATTCAATCCCTTCGCGACAACTTTTCGTACAATATCTTCATCGGTGATGATTCCTTTGAGGACATGATCTTTTTTTATGAGTAAACTGCCGATATCGTGGGTGCTCATGAGCTGAGAACATTCCTGGATAGTCTTGTCTGGAGAAACAGCGATCGGCATCTTTGTCATCGCATCACATACCTTGTAGCCTGTTTCCATTCATACCACCCGATTATATTACACATTGGGTTTATTTAAATGTGATGTATATACTTTATAGTAGATCTATAGTAGAGAAAACAAATCACTGATTGACAAGCACTTCTACATCAGAACCGAATATCTCTTTCAGATTGTCAAAGATCGCTTCTTTGATGAATGCCTTCTTCGGTATCTTTGCCTTTGCGATATGCTGTTCCAGCTCTTCTGCGGTCGATTCTTTTAAGGTGCCGAGACTGCCATCCTTGTTGATACTCGCTTTCTCGACTTCTTTCTCCTTCGCATCAAGATCATAGGTAATGAATGCCCACTCATCTAACAATAAGACTTCACCGAACTTATCACCGTATTTGACACGGATCTTTGCTCTCTCTAGTTCCTGTCCTCTCCTTCTTTGGATGTATTCGATCATGATCTTGACAAAGTCTCTGCCCTCCTTGCCGACTGTTTCGACATCAGTCTTCGATAATTTAGCAAGGTTTCTCTTGACTTCAAGCAATTCTTTCAATTTTCTTGCAAATCGCTGCGGTACTTTTCCCGTGTTCACTAGTTTTGATTTGAATGTGTCGTACAGGTTTTCTTCTGAGACATCTTTGACGTCTTCCGTCATCAGAACATCCCTGACTACTGTTACGATGCCTTCATGCATATCGACAATGTTCTGTTTCTGTTTCTTCGCTTCGATCTGACCGAATAATTTTTGGATTCGTTTTAAATAATCGTCTGTGTCTTTTAATAACTCATCAATCTCCTTTCCAGAAATCTCCTTTATCTTTCCGTGCTCGATGTCTTTGAAATATTTTCTTATTTTTTCTAAAATGTCGACATATCGTTTCTCGAGCATCTTCTCTTTCTTGACAAAGATCTCTTCCATGATCGCTACAGTCTCCTTTGGTGTCGGCGGCGGAACTCCATACAACATCAATGCTGCCTGTGATGGATTCAATGTGGCGTAATAGATATCACTGCCGACGAGGTCTTTCAGCCGCTCTTTTACTCTGTAAATGACTTGCTCGCCTGAGCTCATGAAAAGATCGATCGCTTCCTTTGAAGGTCTGATCCGTCCCATCTGGAGCAGTTGCTTCCATGGCATGAAGATGCCTCTGTCGAACAAAGGAACACCGTCTCTGAGTAATGTGTAAAATACAGGATTCGCTTCCTTCAGTCCTTCCCAGAAATCAGTCAGGATATATGTTTGGATATGGAACTGTTTTTTAACACCAGTTATCTGAGATGCTTCATGTCCCATGCCGTAAATAATCGATCGTAATTTATCTTTTAATTCAATTCTTGACATCCGCTTGACATCGGTATCATCGATTACGATCCAGACATCGATGTCATGACTCTTTTCTCCTCTGAATAATGATCCTGCAGCGACATAGCTGACGATGTACTTCTCAAATTTCTGCAACACCATGCGCTTGTGCACTTCTGAGATCTTGAACGCTGATATGACATCTCGGGGATCATAGACTGGCTGCGACGCTGCGATTGTCTCTAATACTTCATATTTTGCATCTTCACAGTTCATCTTGACTTCAGATAATAGTCTGATATCGGGCACGAGATTCTTGTCGATTTCTTTCGCATGATCAGCGATGACCTTTGAGAGTCTGTCTAACAATTCTTCTTTGCTCATCTTTATTGAATCAGAATCATCGATCAAGACGAACACATTGATCTGATCCTTGAGCTTTTCCTCTTCTTCCTTACTTAATGTCTTCTTTTCTTCCGCTAATCGTTTCTTTTCATATTCAATATTTTTTGGCGGCAATATCGCGATACCAAGGATATATTTGTCAAATTTCTCAAGAACTTTCTTCTGGAATTTCTCAATCTTGTTCTGGATATCCTTTAATTTTTCTTTGACTTCCTTCGGCAGGTTGTCAAATTCAGGAGGCAACGCATCCTCTTTTTTAGAAGCCTTTTTCTTCTCTTCCATATTTAAAGAGTGGCTTGGAGGCTTTATAAAGGTTTCTCCATAGACTTGCTCACTTGTATGCCTTGCTTGTTGAACATATTCTCTAGTTTAGCAGTGTATAAGTGATGTCTATCTTTTGTGATGATCGAGGCTTTATTCTGTAACGCGCACGCAGCTAATACCGCATCACTGGGATCCGGAATCAGTCTTAGTAATTCTTTATTCACTGAATCGACATATTTCTTTTCCTGTTCGCGCTGACCTGGCACAACAGGAACGTCGATTATTTTTATCTTGAACTCATCAAAGAATTTTCTTATTTTATGTTTTAGATGTGTATTGATAGTATGCCGGTGTGTTACTCTTGTCAGTTCATCTCTGTTAAAAGAACAGATCGCGACATCATCTCTCAATAATAACGTCTCCTCTTTATTTTCAAACAGATTGATTATCGCGCAGGTATCAATCAGTATCATCGTCCACCGTAAATAATTTTGAATCTTTCACTTTGAATAACCTGATCCGTGCGCCAGCGTCCAGCCATCCGTGCGCATAATTCAATGCTGCAAAAGCCGTCACCACATCTCCTTTCTTCTTGAAATGCAACGCATCAGAATAATATCGCTCGGCCATGTCCAAAAAGTCCTCTGCTTCTTTCTTTCTTGAAGAATCAAGACCTTTCTCTTTCACCATATCTAGAGCTGCCTTAGTAACTGAGAAATATTTCTCTAATTTTTCAGAGGTAATGGTATTCATTTCTTAGCCTCTTCAACTATGGTAATGATGTCTTCTTCTGTCACCCGTCCATAGACTTTATTGTCAGGATAGACAGAAACCGTAATGCCGGATGAACAAAGATCTTGACAACCTGACTTAGAAACACGTATGGTATCAGATAACCCTTGCTCCTTGACGTACGCTTTCATCTTTTTGTGTAGTTCACATGAACCTTTATCAGCGCAGCACACCTCTCCGTTATCTCTCTTGTTCGTGCAGACGAATATTATTTTCTCATAGTGTGGTTTGATCTCTTTCATAGTATACAGAACGAAATCAAACTATAAAAAAGTATTGAAAAAAAGAAATTAGGCTTTTGGCTTAAGCCGTTTGATGGTGATCGGCAATAAATCCTTCTCGAACTCAAGCTTCGCTATCTCTAGTGTATTATACTTGAGCCGTTCAAGATCTTTCTTTGCCAATTTCATCAGGAAGGGAGCTCCCATCGCGATCTGTAAAGCCCGAGCACCGATGATCCTTGCTTTTTCGTATTTTGTGTATTCTTCCATTAGAGTGCCTTCCGCAGTTGCTTAGCGTGTTTCGTTGCGATATCGATCATCTTATCGATCTCTTCCAATGAAAGCGTCTCTTCTCCGCCCTTTTGCAGGGAACAGATAGACTCATCTTCGATGGTCGTGATCGTCAATCGCGCATCGATCTGATCTTCCTCTTCGTATGTCGGATCGACAAATAATTCCTTGCCGATCTTGTAGACCGTCACTGCGATTGGCAGTTCGTCAAGAGGTAATTTTTCCTTTGTCGGTGTTTTATAATCGATGACATTGTCGACCAGTTTCGGGAACTTCGCGTCTTTAATCGCTGCGAGTACTGCTATGGACGCAACATCCAAGATGTTACCGCCGTCATTTATGATGCAGATATCTGCGATGACAGTCCATGCAAGCTCTGCTTTCTTGATCAAAAGTTTGTGAACATCGATCGCGTGACTCTCTCGAATGCCTCGGTCAACGACTCGTGCGACTTCGATCGCCCATTCACTTGGCGGACCGGATTCAAAATCAGGGGATGATAATGGCAATAGTTCAGCGCCGACCATCAAACCGCCTTGTTCAGGCGTATCAGGATATGGCTTTGAGACTTCCATCTTCACTCCTGCGAGAACAATCGTCTCTCCGAGGGTAACTCGTGCAGATCCTTCTGCAGTCTTTACGATGCCGTATTCAACTTTTATTTTCCTGAATTCATCAGGTTTTCTGCCGTCTAAGCGCATCCCTTTTGTCATCATGTCGCTTATTTTCTTCTTATCTAATATCATTTTATTCTCCATCCACTGCGTATTTTTTCTTCAGCGCAGCTTTCTGTATGTCGTATAATCCTTTGCATGTCTTCTTCGCCATCTCAAGCGCTTCGATCAGCTGCTTTTTCTTCATCGGTCCATCCAACTGAAGAAGTGAGATCTCTCCTGTTGAAGGTATGATTCCGACCGGGATATCAGCGACACCTGCGTCGCATTCATACGCTTCTTCGCTGTAATCGAGGTCAGCGACGATCTTGTCGTCAACTCTTCCGACTGCAACTGCGTTCACTAAGTCAGCCATCGCTATCCCTGCATCTGCCAAAGCCATCGCTGCTGCAGTGATCGCTGCGCACCGAGTGCCTGCATCTGTCTGTGGGAATTCAATGTATAGATCGATAACTGCATTCGGGAAATCGCTGAGGTTCAGTACTGGCAGTAATGCGTTCCTTATGACCATCGACAGTTCCTTGCTTCGTCTGTTGCCGCCTGGCTTGACTCGGTTGCCCGTCCCTGAGAACGGCATCATATTGTAATGCACCCGCAAGATTCCCTTTTGAGGATTCTGCATGAATCGCGGAACTAATTCCCGCGGTCCATAGACTGCTGCCAATGCTTCTGTCTTTCCGATCTTGAATCGCGCTGAGCCATCTGCTCGCTTGATGATACCGACTTCTGCCTCGATTGGCCGTAATTCGTCGAATTTTCTTCCGTCATTTCGTTTCTTGTATGCCATGATTAATCTCCTCGCTGGAATTCACGAGGTTCCCTTTGAAATTCTCGGGTTTCTCTCGGTTCCTGTTCGAATTCTTTCTGTTCAGTCCGCGCTTCGATCTTCTTTCCTGTCTTCTTCTCGAGGAATTCCTTGATCTTTTCTGTCAATCCTGACGTGTGCGCTTCTAATTCAATCCTCTTGATTGTTTCACCCGCTAACAGATCCATCTGTGGATCGTCGCAGCCTAACCAGACTAATCCATTCTGGCCGACGACAATGCTGCAGCCAGTCGCTTGTTTGATCATACTGACCATGCTGCCATTCTTGCCTATGATTCTTGGTACCTTGAACGGGTTGACTTCTATGATCCGTCCGCCGCGTAATTTTCTTAGGCCTGGTGCTTTCATCGTCAAGTCAATTAATTTTTGTGTCGATACGCCTGTGATACCACAGACGATGTAATCGTCGAAGTTGAAGATCCTGGTGAGGTTCGCTCCTTTTTCGATGAATTCATTGCTTGCATCCTTAAGCATAAGCATCGCTGACCATGCTGAGTTTATCTCTACTCTCCAGCCATTCATGGTCACATCGATAACCTTACCGATGATGGTATCTCCTCTCTTCGGACTGTATCGTCCGCAGATCGGTGTGAGCTTCAAGACTTTGCCGTCGACATGGACAATCCCAAGCTTTCCTGCTCTGATGTGTTCTCCTTCTCGGTACGTGCCGAAACTCGGGAGGTATTCCATTCCTGATGCGAGTATCTCGCCCGGAACAGCAATTGTTTTTTCTTTTGTTTTCAATTCACTCATTGTAGTTCATCTCCTTAATCAATTAATTTTAAGTCTATTTTTCCTCTGGTAAGATCGTTCAGCTTGTCTATCAGTTCCTCTCTCAGTCCTGCAGGAATCACGACGACCATCGATAGACTTTTGTCAGCGTTCCATGACTGTGTCTTGATGCTTCCCATCCTCTTGCAAAGATCAAGGCAGGGCCGTGCGAAATGTGGTTCGATATTTTTTAATTCAATGATTCTTTCATTGAAGGTGAACGGGATCGCTGCTTTCAATTTCTTGATCGCATCTGGCATCTGATCTTCCATCTTTCGTTCATCGATTCTGAATGCTGCTTTATGCAATGCATCATTGATCGTCTTCTGCGGAATCGGCAATCGTGTCTTCGAATCAATCGCATTCATCGCGATAGTAGCGACAATCTTGTCCCATTTATCCTGTTGTTCCTTGGTGCGTTGCTGTGATGTGGTGTGCAGTTTTCCGTCTCTCAGAATGATTTTTGCGACTTCCATGATGTCTGCAGTATCAAACACCGGCAGCAGATCTTTCTTTCCCGCGCGTTCTCCTTTCTTGTAATCGACGAAGACATCTTCAATCGCGAGGATATCAGAAATATCGATGTCTCCTTTCTTCAGCTGTTCTTTCGCTTTCTGCGCCTTGTCAGGATCTACCAGAATCTCGAATTCCTTTCCGTTCTTGTTTATCTTTGCAACAACTGCTTTATCGATTGCTACCATCATTTACCCTTCTTGACCGCAGCGACAATGTCTTCGACTTCCTTCTGTGGGATTTTTACGAACATGCGTGTCTTTGCGTCGATGTATGCGCAGTCCAATCGCCGTGCATCGAGATCTTCCAATGCCTTGGCCAATGCCTTGATGGTAAGTCTTAAACCGTCTTTGACGGTCATTGATTCTTTGTATTCGTTATGCAGTATCTCATCGACAACAGTCTCTCCTTCGCCGATGACAGTCGCTTTGTACTCGAAGAATATTCCTGTCGGGTCTGTCTCGAATAATCTGACACCGGTATCATCGACACCGCCGATCAGTAATGCGACACCGAATGGTCTATACCCGCCGGATTGTGTCGTGACCTGTTTTAGATTGCAGATGTCTTTCACGATTGAAAGGACATCGATCGGATTGTCGTATGTAATCCTATGTTCCTGCGCAGTTAGTTGTGCCCGTTCGACTAAGACACGCGCATCTGACAGTATTCCCGCAGCAGTCGCTGCGATGTGATTATCGATCATGAATGTCTTTTCGATAGAGTCCACAACAATTAAGCTGTCGACGATTCGCTTATCAGCGACAAGTAATACACCGTCTTTGCATTTCATACCGACTGCGGTACTTCCTTGTTTGACTGTTTTCTTCGCATATTCTACCTGTAAAAGTCTTCCATCGGGAGAAAACATGGTGATAGCTCTGTCATATCCCATCATCTGGTGCTGTGCTGGTTGCATTTCTTCTTTTGCCATTTTTGTTTATACCTCTGCTTTCATAGCGTGAAACTTGCTTATTGCTTTTTTTAGTGTGCCAGAGACGATTCTGGTCCTGAATATGACTGGTTCGTTTTCTATCGTTGGTATCAATGCCAACGCTGTTCTTACTTTTTCTGTGTACTTGTGTCCTGTTTTTACGACACCTGCGTTATGTGTGTACTTGTCAGCAAGGAACATGAAACCCGCCTTTGCTGATTCCAACGTTCCTAAAAATTTCAATGTGCTTTCGTTTACTGCCTTTGAGGCATTTTCTACAGAAATATTTTTCTCTGAGATGATCTCAAAGCTCAGATATCGTTTCTTTTCCTTTAAACTTGGTAATAGCGGTTTTAACTTCATTCTAGGCTCCTTATACGTTGAGAAAAAGCCTTTAACTCGTGTTTTTCTCTCTCCAAGTATATTATAGTAAAGGGGTATTTATAAAGGTTACGGTGATGTTTAGTGCATTAGGTTTAAATATCAGCTGAAAGTTTAACTTTTCATGAAACAAAGGCAAAAATATCAACCTTCAACGGCAAAGGTTTACTATGTGGCGGCCAAAGAAATAAGTCGCGATACTTTAAATGCAGTAAATCATCATGTTGTAACTCCTTATTTACGCTGGTTAGCAGGTTGGAATGCGATTCCTACCGGTGTCAGATTCTTTCCAACAGTGAAAGTAGAATCAGAATTTCCAGTTATCACAGGTTACGATATTCGACAGTTAGCTTTTTCACTTGGATCATTGATCCCAACAATTGCTGCTTACAGTTATGGCGCACATAAGTACGGAGATAAAGTTTTGCTCATTCCTGCAGCAACAAATGCTGCTTCTTTAGCTTTTGAGATCAGTAGATTGGGAGTTAAAGGATTCAAGAACAAAGCAGAATCAGTAAGAGCTAAATTAATGAAAAATCAATCACTTGATCAGATAGTAAATTAGATTCTTTTCTTATCTTTCAGTTCAGAAATAGGTTTCTTTGATTCGTATTCAGAACCGACTTCATACCACGAATCAATCTTGTGCTCGCCGATCCGCCAGTTCAGGAATATCTCCTTGCCGTTATGCAGAGAAAAGAAATTGACCAGTCCTTCTTCGATGTCTCGCAACACAACACCTTGATTCAACAGATCTTCGACTTCTTTGCAGAACCGCAGTGAATATTCATGGAATTTCTTATTCATGGTAATGTCTTGTTTGATCGTTTCGTACTCATCATCATATTGGATATCAACTGATTCAAGGAAATCGATCGCCCTGCCTAATTTCATCAGATTGATGATCTGATTCTTCAGCAAGGGAATCATATCCTCTGCTTCAGAAGTAGAATAATATTTCCTCATACGTATTTGGTGTTTTTGTTATTTAAATAATTAACGCACTGCAGGGATAATGTTTAAATACTGAAACCGAGGTATTCAGTGTATGCTGAAAGCAATCGCTTCCTTCGCCGCATTTCTCCTTCTGGTCGTATCGCTGTCCTCGTTCACGACAGGTGTATTCCTTTCGGCGGCGACAGCTAATTTTGATTCTGTCCAGTCGGGACTCAAGGGAGTCCTGCTTACTGAAGGATTGAACAGTTTCCATGCGAATCTGAAGCCTGATGCGAAAGCACAACTCGATCAGCTCGATAAGCTTTCTCCGGCGGAGCGTAAGACCGCACTTATGGTACAGTGCCGCAGCAGTGACCAGCCCTATTGCAATCCTGACTTCATCACGGGGAAGATCAATCTGGATGAGGCGATCAGGATAAATTTCGAGAAGCAGATCGATTCATCGCAGTCAGAGAGTCTGGCGAAGCTGAATGATGTCATGCAGACATATGCGAATCATCCCTATCTGCTGATTGCGATCATCAGCGGTCTCATGAGTCTTGGTCTGTATTATTTCGTGAATCGTTATTTCGGTATCCAGTCATTCTTCGCGAATGCGACATGGCTTTCATTGCTTTCAGTCATCTCATTTAACTTCATGCTGCCGTTGTTGGATCATCTTGTCTCTGCGTTTGTGCCGGGTCAGCTGAATCAGGATCCGGCGCTGCTCACGGCGGCGAAGCAAGTCATCCTTTCGTGGATGGCGCCTGCGATACAGAAAGCATTTGTCGTGAGCATCTGGCTCACCGTCGTCTCGTTTGTCGTCTGGATGGGCATGAAATTCTTCAGGACGTATACCGTCACGGCAGAGACGTATTGATCATTCGTCTTCGTCAGATCCAAATGATTTTTTGACTTCTTTTTCTTGATATGAGAATCCTCTTCTTCTGTCTTCATCATATCCTTGCATGAATTCTTTCAAGATAGCGGTCGCTGGTTTGTTTCCTTCCCGTTTACGCAACGCATCGCCGACGCGGTTTAACATCTCATCGAGCGACGAGCGCTTGTCCGGATTTAAAACAAGCATTCGATCAAGAATCTCTTTCTCTTCTTTCGTGTACAATGGATTGACTTTTCTGATGTCATCGATTTTTCCTGAAATGATCTTTTTCTGTATCTCTTCAAAGGTGTGGCCGATGAACGGATGTTCTCCTAGCATTATGGCGGCAGAAAGTCCTCCGAGTGAATATACCGTGCTTTTTGAGTTGAACGTGATTCCTTTCTCATGATCTTTCAGCTGATAGCCGCCTTCTTCCTTCGCTGTCAACTCTGACATCACTTCCGGTGAAAAATATTTTGCATCACCGCCGACCCGTGTCAGTCTTTCGCCATCTTTCAATTCTTCTGCAAGACCAAAATCAGTGATATTGACAAAACCATCAGCGCCGACGATCATGTTTCCCCGCTGGATGTCGCCATGATGGAAGTTCTTTTTCTGGAGATATGAAAATCCGTTCAATAGCTGGTAGATCATGGAAAGCGCTATGGATGGTGAAATATATTTCTCTCCGTCCTTTCTCCACCAGATAGTCTCATCTTTTGTCTCATCATCTTTTGCCAGTTTCTCTTCGCGCAGCAGATTTTCCAGACTCATGCCATCGACGTAGTTGGTCAGATACCCGATGCCTTTCTTTTCCGTCTCGATGAAATTTCCGATAGTGGACGGAATATTCTCGTGCTGCAATTCTGATTGGAGCGCAAATTCGTGCTTGAATATGTTTTTACTCTCCTCGCTGACCGGCATAAGCTCGTTCTTTTCCGTATTCCATCTCGGCCCGAGCCATTTCAGAGCAGCGATTCCAAAAGGGAAATAGGGTGTCCGATCATCTTCCGGTATGTGTTCTTCCCATATCTTTTTTAGATCAGTGTCGTTGTAGACTGGAAGTGTGCGGTGTAACTCATTGTAGATCTGCCTTTTCATCTTATTGATGCTTCCGATTAATCTGAGGTGATCCTGATATTCTGCGATACCGCCGCGGAGACGTTTACTCTGTCGTTCGAGCAGCAGGATGTTGTGACGTCTGCTCGTAAAGGGAAGAATCAGATTTTTCAATGATGCCATCTGGCGTATGGTCGCTTCATCGATGACACGCGCATGCAAAGTCGCGAAACCGGTGCCCATGGTCCCTCTGCCAAGTTTCCACTGCGGGTAGAGATATGAATCCTTAGAGACCAATTCGCCCGGTACAAAGTGCACTTCTTCGCGTGCGATGCTCTGAGTGAGTTTACTGTCTTTCTGCGAGTGGATCTCTTCTGCGAGTTTTGGATCGATCGGTGTCGTTATTCTCATCGCGGTACCGTCACCTTATATTCCTGAGATGTGACATTTCCTTTCTCGTCCTTGACTTCTACTTTGATGATGTGTATGCCATGCGTCCATTTTCCTTTCAGTGCTGTATTGTAGTTGACTTTGATGTTTGTATCCGGATACGAATATACTTTTCCAAATTTTCTGTCTTTATTGCCATCGTTGTATGTTCCCAGTATCGCAGCTACATTATCGTTGTCTGTGATATTGACGGTGAGATCGACTCTCTTTTCATCTTTATCATATCGCGCTAACATCTGTATCTCTGACTCATTCTTTCCCATCTCTGGTGTTGGTATCTCTTCGTGATGCACTGGTGCCGCCGTCTGTCTGTGACTTCCCAAATAGAATCCGGTGAATCCGATCGCTGCCGCTGCCGCTGTTCTCAGAAGCACGGTTCTTGCGACAGATGTGTACTTATTACGCTGCGCTGATGCCTGGAACGAATCAAATACCTCTCCATCGATGATCTGATACGCTTCCTTATCCAATGCATCCGCAAGTTTTTTGGCGTGCACTCCCTCAGGATGATGCTCACGCAATAATACGATCTTGTATCTTGCTTTTTCTTCCCTGTCGATATTCTTCAGTGATTCGACCAGTGCGTCCAGATCTCCAACAGGGATTGGCTTTTCAGTCCGTGTCTTTCCGGTCGCTGCTTCGTATATCTGGATTCCGTATCCTTGTTTTTGTGTCTTGATTGCTGTTTTTCCTTCTGATATGTACGGAACTCGGACAACCACAGAATCTTTTGCGAGTTTTTCGAGATCCGTTCCTTTATAGTTAGGTCTTGAGGCCTTATGGATCTCTTCTGCGATCGAGAATGTGATATTTTTCTCCTCGGCAAGCGCCAATACTTCCGGAGATGGAACCACTCCGTGCAGATTGTTTTTAACGAATTGTGTGAATATATAGAGCATATTGCCTCTTCTTTCTTTGTCATCTCCGTCAAGGGCATTTTGGATCGGCCCTGAATATAATGTGTCGTTACCCCAGAATACATTCAATCCCTCAGTGAGCAGCGGAGGTTCTGTTCCGCCATACCATCGCGAAGCGTTGAATGGTTTTCGATAGACACGTACGTAGGAACTTTTGATATAGGTCCTCTCCTGTGCGAATAATTTTTCAAGTCCCTTTCCTATTCTCTTATGTTCTCCTTCATCAGCGATATTTTCTGTGGAGGTCGGGAATTCTCCTCTGGTGAATGGAATTTCCTGACCTTCTTCAACAGTCACAAATTTATTTAGAAATGGCACTAGATATCTGTATTTTGCCTTTGTAAGTAATTCCTTTGGGGAAATCATCATGATGCCTATTTACCGGGGAAGTTGCTCACGATCAGTGTATTTTCTCGTGTCGAACTCTGCGAATCGATCTCGCCGATACTGATAAGTGCCACCTGTGGTGCCTTGTCTGATAGGTCGATCAGCGGTACATGTGTTATCGGTGAAGTGAGTCCCTTGTCCAGTTCTTCCGTCTCAGGATCGTAGTTTCTTCGCAGATCAATGATTACACCATCACCCGTCTTTTTGAGATAGTCCATTAGTTTTCCTGTTCCTGCTATCCTGACAAGGGGATCGTTCTTTTGTTCAAATGCCTTTATCAGTTCCTCTGTGAATAACTTTGCTCGTTCCTTTCGCCTTGTCTCATCGATGCCTCGCATGATGAGGGTGACTTCAGAACCGTTCTTTGAGAAGCCGTCGGCATACCAGAGTATCTGCCTTTTGCCCTTTCCTTCCAAGACATAGAATTCTCCCTGCGCATTCCAGAGTTCTGCTTTTGATTTTCCAAATTTCGTGATTCGATTATCGACCAGATAATCAAGACTGATGAATTGATTGTTTGCTTTAGCGATCGCGGCAGCCGTCGGGACTATCTTTGGTACCTGTGATCCATAGAGATAGTCTGCATAGACTTTTCCGAACAGAGTGAGGTCCTTGACTGATTTTGGAAGATCTCCTGGATCGCAAGGCATGCCGTATTTTTTAGCGGATTCCACGAACGCAGCCAGTTCATCGTCGTATTCGGCAAGGCCTTCGATGAAATCTTTATATTTCTTTTCATTGTAATCGTCATCAGAATCTCCTCTGAGCTGTTCGATCGAAGGGTATGAGACACCGCCCCTTCCGATCGGAGCGAAACCGACGCCTGATACTGCTGAAAATTTCGATATTTTCAGATCTTTGTAGAATTCATTGTTCTGTTTTCTCAGATTGATAATCTCATCAAGGCGCATATTCTTGAGAGGAGTAAATGCCACGATCTCTGAACTTTCTTCTTTGGTGATTCTTGCTGCGGGATTCTTTTCAAAGTACTGCAGGAATCCTCTGTCGAGAAGATTGCTTCTGTCCATCGGAAGCTTTTTCATAGAACTGAGGTATATCTCGCTCTTTGATTTTACAACTCTTTGGCCTCTGTATGTTGGGGTTGAGGCAAATCCTGTTTCGTCAGTCATTGTGCTTCTCTGGGGACATTTCTTGGACGTTCAGCTGATATATAAAGCTTTTTAAGCATTTAAAGTACGTATCTCTGCATCTGTCCATGCCATCCTCGTGCCACGCTTTTCGGCTCAATATTCATTCCGAGAGGTATTTTGGTGTGATTTTCTTCGAGATTGAACCGATATGAATTCGCGAAGATCTCGTACGAAAGTTTTCCTTCTGCGAGGTCTTTTTCAAGTCTTTGCATATTCTTCTTGAAGTTCTGGAGCATGATGGAAGGAAGTGCTCTTCTCTCCACCGCGTCTTCAAATGCTTTCAGGTATGTTCCCACGGTCACCCTTTCTTCCAGTGTCGCCTTCTGGTGTTTTTCTGTTTTTTTCTTTTCTATTTTCTTTTCATGTGCTTCTTCTGTTAGTGTGTAGGTGAGCGACGGTACGGTGCCGAGACTTCCTAGTTTCATACTGCCGAACGGTTTCGAGAGATCGAAGTGGTACATCTTGCCGGTGACGTTCCTGCCGTCTGTGTTTCTCATATTTTCAGAACCTTTTCCTTCAGTCGTGACCATGATCATGACTCTGCCATGGTGAGAATAATCTATGACGCCTTTGTGATGTGTCTCTTTTCCACCTTTCTTGACGATGTAGTCAGCTACGCCAGTATGGCCATGGCCGAATTGTTTTACTTCATTGCCATCACTGCTCGCTCCTTTTCTGAATTCTTCATATTCTTCATCGAGGTCAAAATATCTGACAAATCGTTCCTTGCCGCGGATCTCTTTGAGTTCAAGTTTACCAGTGGTCAGTCTCCCCAGTAAGGTGTCATTGATCCAGTTGATCTGTTCCATCGGGTACTCATCTGATTCAGGATTTGGCGGTGCACGGAATTTTGATTTGTCTTCTTTCTTCGAATAGGATAGCTGTATCTTCTCCAGTTCATTGACTGATTTCAGCATCGGAGCAGGACCAGTGTGTGAGAATGCCCATCCATTCTGTGTCTTCACCATGACCGGCCACCGTGTAATAAATGAACGTAAGAATTCGTTCTGTTCAGGTGTCAATTTTTCAGAAATAGAATAGGTCAGATCCTCGCCGAATTTCTTGAGGACGAATCCGGGGAATATCTGCACCAGTTCATGATCCGCGATCGCACTAGTCACTAAATCACCGGTCAGTCTTTGGAACTTTTCCAGTTTGAACAGATTATCGATTGATTTATCTGCATAGCAGGGAACAGTACTTCCAAGATTATCTCTCAGTAATTCATCGAGATGATTCCGTGCTTTCAATCCGTGAAGCGTATCTCCTAAATATAATCCACGCGCATCTTCTCCTTCAAGTCTTCTTTGCACGACGAACTTAATGAGCGATAAGAAATCATCTTCGTTGCCATGTGTATCAGCCAATGTGTACAGATGACCTGCTGTTGGCAGTGTAATCAATCGTTTGTTTGCCGGCGGTATGTAGAACTTTTCCAGACTTTTAATCTCCTTGCTTCCCAAAATCGGTTTTAGAAATGCTAAATCTTCTTCGAGTGATCTGCCGTTGATCTCCTTTTCATCCGATCGTATGACTTCATCATGGTGATCCTTTATTTCTTCAGCAGTAGGCGGTGATTGTTCTTCGGTGACTGATGGTTCAAACATGCTCAGAATATCATCATGATTCGCGACAGGTTTACTATCGTCATCCCTCACCGCTCTTAGAAATCCACCGGTGATATCTCCTGATTTATTCTTCGAATCCTTTTCAGCCATGCGACTGCAAACGCTATTTGATATAAATACCTTTTCTCACTGTTTTGGGGCTAAAATTACTGTTTTTCAGAAAATAAAAACGTCTATAAATGCATTTTAATGAACATATGAAGCCTATAAACACATCTAAAAAGAAAAGGTTTATATAGAGAAATGACCTAAATTTTAATGGGAATTCAGAGTAATTCTGAATCAAAAAATTATCATGGGAGATGAATACGGAGCAGAGAGCATTGTTGCATTAGAAGGCCTAGAACCGGTTAGAAAAAGACCAGGCATGTACATAGGTTCCACCGGTATTTCTGGTCTGCATCATCTTGTATATGAAATTGTAGATAATTCTATTGATGAAGCGCTTGCAGGTCATTGCAAGAATATCACTGTCATCATCCAAAAGGATGGCTACATCACTGTCATCGATGATGGCCGCGGCATTCCGACTGAATATCATGAACAGTTGAAGATGTCTGCATTGACTGTCGCGTTGACCAAATTACATGCGGGCGGTAAATTCGAGAAAGGAGCATACAAAGTCTCTGGCGGTCTGCACGGTGTCGGTGTTTCAGTCGTCAACGCACTCTCTGATCATGTCGTCGTCGTTGTTAGAAGAAACGGCAAGGTTTTCCAGCAGGAGTTCAAGAAGGGAATCCCTGTCACCGATGTTGAAGTGAAAGGAGAATCATCTGAACATGGCACCACGGTCTCATTCTTCCCTGATTTCTCTATCATGGAGAGAAATGAATTCAGTTTCGATACCTTGTCGCAGCGTTTACGGGAATTAGCATTCCTGAACAAAGGCATTTTCATCAAGATCACTGATGAACGTACTGGTAAGCAGCATGAATTCAAGTATGACGGCGGCATCAGAGAATTTGTCGAATACCTGAATAAGAATAAGAATCCAATTAACAATGTAATTTATTTTGAAAAAGAAAAAGACGGTATGGTCGCTGAGATCGCGATGCAATACAATGATACGTACAACGATATTGTATTTTCATTCGCGAACAACATCAATACGATCGAGGGCGGAACGCATCTCATCGGTTTCAAATCAGCATTGACACGTACCTTGAATTCCTATGCAGAAAAAACCAATCTTGCGAAAGGTGTCAAGATGAATTCTGAAGATGTCCTTGAAGGATTAACAGCGGTCATCTCAGTGAAAGTGCCTGAGCCTCAATTCGAAGGACAGACAAAGGGAAAATTAGGGAATTCAGAGATCAAAGGCATCGTCGAGACGATCGTTTCTACCGGTCTGGGCACCTACTTAGAGGAGAATCCAGGTCATGCGAAGAAAGTCATCGAGAAAGTCATCAATGCCGCTGTCGCACGTGAGGCGGCGAAGAAAGCGCGTGAATTGACACGAAGAAAAGGAGCATTGGATTCATGGTCATTGCCGGGTAAATTGGCAGACTGCGCTGAGAAAGATCCTGCAAAGTGTGAGATATTCCTTGTTGAAGGAGATTCAGCGGCAGGAAGCTCAAAGTCAGGACGAAACAGAGATACGCAGGCGATTTTGCCGTTGCGAGGTAAGATCATCAATGTCGAGAAAGCGCGATTGAATAAGATCATGGCGAACAATGAAGTCGCTACCATGATCGCTGCGCTTGGTTCCGGTATCGCTGATGAATTCGATATCTCAAAGTTGCGGTATCACAAGATCATTATCATGACTGATGCGGATGTCGACGGCAATCATATCTCGACACTGTTATTGACATTCTTCTATCGCTACATGAAGCCATTGATAACGAATGGGCATGTCTATCAGGCGATGCCGCCGTTGTATAGATTGAAAAAAGGAAAATTCGAGACCTATGTGTACAACGATGAAGAGAAAGAGAAAGTATTATTGGAGATCGGTGCTGAGGGTGTCTCGATTCAGCGTTACAAAGGACTCGGTGAGATGAATCCTGATCAATTGTGGGAGACAACGATGGATCCTTCTACACGGACGCTGAAGAAGATCAATATCGATGACGCAGTGGAAGCTGACCGGATCTTTACGATCTTGATGGGTGACCAAGTAGAGCCGCGAAGATTGTTCATCGAACAGCACGCTGCTGACGTCCAAGAACTGGATATCTGATTCTATAAGATTTATATAGTAGTCACCATTCAAAGACAATCTCATGAAACTAAGATTAAGATATCCACTTATGGCAGGGATGATCGTGTTAGGTGCACATGCAATGCCAATATCTCAATCGAAGCCATCGATTTCTCCTGAACGGCTCCATGCGCTTGAGGAATCAATCGAAATTGTGCACGTACCTGCTGATTTTAGATCTGATTATGCTATTCTTGACAAATATAATCTCGCAGGAACCAATGCATATGGTAACATGATGCAGGAATCTGCTCTTCGGTTCAAGCTGAGATCATCAAAAGGCGCGCACGGACCGAGTCAGCTGATGCGTCATACGCCGCAGGAATTGCAGCGCAGATTACGTCTCTATCGCCGGGGAAAACTTGGCAGTGCATTTGCCACGATGTTTGATGCTGATCCGCAGGAACTTGATGCTGCCTATGAGAACCCCGTCAAAGCGACCAAGGAATTATTGAAACACTACCCAGCGACATTCAAATATCGTTATGATTGCATCAAAGGTCTTGAAAGCTGTGTACGCAAAAACCCCTATGCCAATCATAAAGTTGGCTGTGCAATCTGGGGATTCTATGAAATAGATGGGTTATTTTTATGCAAGAAATACAATGTTCCTCATTCTCCTGATGTTACGCCGGCAATATACAATTCAGGCCTGGGTAATGTAGCGCTTCGTATGAGGTTATATGGTGATGCATGGAATCAGCACCTTCTTGAAGAGACAGAAACGCATGTCACCAATACACAAGGCTATTCCTTGCTATTGGCTAGGAAATGAAGGATCCAATGGTTCGTGCAAGGCTTACCATTAGTAAGCTTTATAAATCACTTACTTTCTTTCTAACGTATGGCTGAAGTTAAGAAGCAGGCACGAGTCATTGACTCATGGAAAGCTAAGAAATGGTATAAGTTGATTTCTCCGCAGTTATTCGGCCAGATGCAGATCGGCGACACCTTGGGACTAGAGGATGCGCAATTGATCGGCAAGACCGTTACTGTAAGCTTAATGACGATCACTGGCGATGTAAAGAAACAGAGCACGAACGCGACATTTGAAGTCACTGATGTCAAGAGCGGCAGTGCGCAGACAAAACTCACTAAATTAGAGATCGCACCATCATCGATCAGACGAATGATCAGAAAAGGAAAGGAACGGATCGATATGTCATTGGTCTGCGCGACAAAAGACAATGTCATTGTCCGTGTCAAACCATTCTTGGTCACAAAAGGAAAGGCAGGAAATTCCGTATTGACGAATATGCGAGCGATGGCTGATGCATTAGTGCGTGTCGAAGCGAGCAAAGTCACCTTTGAGAATCTCGCTCACAGTATCTTGACAAATCAATTGCAGCGCGGCATGAAGCAGCGATTGAACAAGATCTATCCGCTTAAGACCGTCGAGATCAGAACAATTGAAACAACAGTTGCTACGAATCCATTACCGCCAGTTCCGCACATCGAAGAGCTGAAGGAAGAGAAGGTCGAAGAGACAGAAGAAGAGAAATTAGAGAAGAAGGTCAAGGCGAAAGCAGCTGAAGTCGTTACGGAAGAGAAAGAAGTTGTCGAAAAGCCGAAGAAGGTAAAGGCAAAGAAAGCAGAAGAAGCTGCATAATTCTCATGTCCATGCCCGATAAGTCGTGCAGTCCATTTTTGATGGAGCAAAAATGAAATTAATATATCAAGGAGCAGAAGCGAAGCTCTTTTCTGATGGTAAGACCGTTCTGAAGGATCGATTTGCTAAGAACTATAGACATCCTCAATTAGATTCTAAATTACGAAAAGCTCGGACGAAACGGGAAGTGAAAGTGTTGCAGAAACTGAAAGAGTTAAACATACCTGCTTCGCATTATATCTCTCATAATGAAGATACCATGCAGCTGGAGATGGAGTTCGTTCCCGGTCCGATGCTGAAGGAAGTATTCGAGAAGGATTACAAGTTACATGCTTCATTGATCGGTAAGTCTATTGCTTTATTGCATAAACATGGCATCATCCATGGCGATCTGACGACATCGAATATGATACTGAACAATTCTGAATTGCATTTCATTGACTTTGGGTTGAGCTTTTTCTCTGACAAGCCAGAAGATATGGCGGTTGATCTGCATCTGTTGAAAGAAGCTCTTGAGAGCAAGCATTTCACTGTCTGTGAAGGCGCATTTGATGTTGTTCTGAAAGAATATAAGAAACATCATCCGAATGCGAAAGAAGTTCTGAAACGATTAGAAATTGTTGAAAAAAGAGGAAGATATAAACAGCAATATTGACATTTTTGTGTATATATCTCTGCTTATATATTGTCACTTCATAATGGTAACCATTATATAGTCGATAGGTCTTTAATACTAATAATATGACGTTTTTAACCAATTTCATGTACAAAAGGCTCTGTTTCTATATATAATGGAAAAACAAGACCATAATCATCCAAAACTGACAGAAAATGATAAGGATGTACTTAGAAAAATTATAGATCATTCTAGGATTCCTGACAGCAAAATTGCAGAAGATATGGGTATTTCTCCGCAGGCAGTCTTTAAGATAAGGGCAAAGCTTGAGGAATTAGGAATAATTAAGGGATATACTCCAATAATTGACTTCAAAAAAATAGGCATTAATGTTTTAGCGATGCTTGTACTTCGACTCAAGCCTAGTGTCTGGGATACATATTCAGATGACTTGATATCAGAACGTATATCGAAAATTCCATATGTAATATCTGCATACAGAGTTGCTGATGCTAGGGCATCTCATATTCTTCTTATCGGATTCAGAGATACAGAACAAAAGGAGAAATATCTTGCCCTGATTCAGACCAAGCATGCAAATGATATAGAGATAAAGGAAGTCTATACCTTCTCCGTAGATAAGATCATAACCCAAAATCCTATTGGTTTATTGAATGAAATAATCGATAAGACAGATGTCTCAAAATACGAGTTATTCCCTATTGATAAGATGAAGTCTCTCAACAAATAGCTTCTTAGTTGTTGATTATCTCTACCGAGCAGTTTAATACTAAGCCATTCATCTAATGATATGGCGATTATATGCAAACATTGTGGTAAATCGATAGATCAGACTAAATTAGTGGGATTTTCATTGATATGCCCGCTGTGCGGAAGACCGCAAAACGGTCACGTTAAGTAATATCTCTGCGCAGAATATGGTATGAATTGTTTCATACTCGTCTGTATTTCGTTAGACTGGAGTCTAAAACATCAAAGATATTCACAATATTGGAGGAAACTAAAATGGCAAAAGCAAGCAGAGGCGGTCGAATGACTGCAGCAAAAAAAAGAGCTAAAAAGAGCGCAGGCGGAAAACGTCACGTAAAAAATAGATCAGTGGGAAAACGAATCATGCGGACATAATCACTAAAGTGTTGTTGACTCCGTGGTCAACGACCTTTTTTGAATACAACAAACTAACATTTATGGGGGAACAAAGCATATGGCAGTAATAATTTATCCATCTTTAATCGGCTTTATCGTAAGTCTCATAGTATCATCTGTGGTGATATTCATCGCAACAAAAATATTTGGCGAACAAGAAGGTTTCAGCACAGCCATTCTCGCAGCATTTATTGGTGCAGTCATATATTCATTTGCACATTACTTTTTAGGATCAGGTACTATCGCAAGTGTGATTGGCGGATTAGCGTGGATAATCACTCTTGCCAGCCTATATGATATCGGTTGGTTAAAATCTTTTATTATCGCAATTGTCATCTGGGGATTTGCAAATATTGTCAGTTGGGTATTGCCAACGCTTGCAGGACCGTTTTAATTAAACAAGTGAGGAAATACAATGGAAACTAAAGTGGAACAGTCAAAAGAGGACAAATTAGATGAAATAAAGAATTGTATAAATCAGAAAGATAGTTTGTACTCTATACACAGAGCAGACGCTGAGCGTTTTGAAGAAAAAAGCAGGAGAGAAGGAAAGAGTACGATTGCTATAATGACCTACGGTGATTACATGATTTATCTGAAAGTCGACAGTTCTGTTATTCCGAGAATACCATTGACTAGTTTTAATTATACTTCCGGGACGTTTGAGAAGAAATGGGGTCCGGATCATAAGACAATTGTACTGACACCGAATCATTCAAGCATTAGGAAAGTTGAGATTGAGATTCAAGGAATCGACATTCATCACATGAGTTTACTTCCTGATAAATCAGGTGATGTAATTGAAGATATGGCTAAGATAAAAATAACAAGGCATTATAGATTCTTAGAGGGAAATAAAGAAAATAAAAAAGACACTCGTTCAGCATCGCCTGGAGAGACAAATGCCAGGTAATTCTGATAATCGCACATGACCCGTATCAAAGAATAGTTTTATCATCTTTGTATTGGCATGATTAATTATCTCTACCGGAATACAAAAATAAATTGCAATTCTCAACGGACTATAGTTATACTTGAACGTCTTCATAATTCTAAGGGGTGTTTAACATGAAAACAATTGATGCAGATGAAGAGTATCTGGTTGAGCAACTGGATGAGCGTATGATAAATTATCTAGATGGAGATGCTCTTTTAGAAGATGATGAGATCGCAGGATGGGAAGAAGCTTTCCTGAGAGGTAATTATTACGCTTAATACTTCCCGCCGATTGGCGAGTCGTGTTTATTCAACAAGAATGCAAAAATAAATTGATATTTCCAACCGACATTAGTTATAGTTCAATGCATATAATATGATGAAGGGCGGAGTAAACAGTATAAAAATCATAGTCAAAAAACGAAACGGAGAAACAATGAAAACAAAAAACATATTATCAAACATCTTTATTTATTTTATGATCTTTACGCTTATGGCGTTTAGTGCTAGTGCTGCAACAGCAACTTTAGTAAATCTTGGAGAGGCCGGTAATTTCGCGGTTCTATCAAAAACAGCAATTTCCAGCGTACCTACTTCAGTCATTACAGGAGAAGTCGGAATCAGTCCAGCGGCTGGTACGTACATTACAGGATTAACATGTCCTGAAGTAACAGGTACTGACGCATTCCCAATACACGTGCCAAGCGGCGCTTCACGACCATGTGATGTGGTTGATCCAGCTTATTTGACTACCGTCATAGGTGATATGGAAATAGCATACGGTGCAGCTCAAGCACAGCCTAATGGTGTCGGTCCTTTCTTAAATATTGGAGCAGGAAATATGATTGCTCAAACTCTTACTCCGGGTGTATACACATGGGGTTCTGATGTACTTATCACAGACGATCTTACTCTTGATTGCTTAGGTGATTCAAGCGCTGTCTTTGTCTTCCAGATCATATCAGGAGGAAAATTAGAATTATCAGCTGGTAAACAGATTATCTTAGCGGGTAACTGTCAATCAGGAAATATCTTTTGGGCAGTCGAAGGCCTAACGAATCTTTTAGTAGGTTCTCATCTAGAGGGAACTGTTCTTGGCGGTCCGGCTACAAGTGAGATGACATTGATCACCGGAGCATCAGTGAATGGAAGATTATTGGGAGAAAAAACAATTGCATTAGATGCAAATACAATAACTATGCCGGTATCAGTCCCAGCACCAGTATTGACGACAATCACATTAACACCAGCATCAGCTAATCTTTCTGTAAGTTCAACTCAACAGATGAACGCAACAGGATTTGATCAGTTTAATGCTACAATGATTGCAGCAATCGACTACGCAACAGACAATTCGTCTATCGCTACGGTTGATTTAAGCGGTCTTGTTACTGCTGTTGATTATGGAAGCGTTACAGTTACTGCATCAAGCGGAAACATAAGCGCAACAAGCACAATCACAGTAGAAATGCCAGTATTGACGACAATAACACTGTCACCAGCATCAGCTAATGTTACTATTGGGTTTACTCAACAGTTCACTGCTGAATCTTTTGATCAATTTAATGATACTATTGCTGCGACAATCATATATGATTCAAGCAATACATCTATCGCTACAGTCGACACAAACGGTCTTGTTACAGCTGTTGAAACCGGTGATGTTGTAATCACAGCATCAGACGGAGTTATCAGCGCATCAAGCACAGTTACTGTGCCAGCAGCACCAGTATTGACGACAATGACATTACTGCCAGTATCAGTAACATTTGCTACAGGTTCAACTCAACAGATGAACGCAGAAGGATTTGACCAATTCAGTAATCCTATCGTTGCAACATTTGATTATGTAACAGACAATTCGTCTATTGCTACAGTTGACACAAATGGTCTAGTCACTACATTTACGGTTGGAACTGTTACAATAACAGCATCAAACGGAACTGTCAGCGCATCAAGCACAATAACTACAGAAGATCCTGTCTTGACTACAATCACGTTATCAACAAGCACGTCAGCAATCACTGTCGGAGCAACACAACAGATGAATGTTGAAACGTTGGACCAATTCGGTTCACCTATTGCTGCATTAGTTGATTACAATACAAGTAACTCTTCTATCGCTACAGTCGATACAAGCGGCTTAATCACCTCTACGGGTAATTACGGCTCAGCTATTATCACTGCAACAAGCGGAGTCATGAGCGCATCAAGCACAATCACAGTAGTACTTTCAGTAGTAGACCTTGGATCAGCCGACAATTTTGTCATACTGGCAAAATCAGGAATCTCAACTACAGGAGTTACTTCAATTACTGGTAATATCGGTGTAAGTCCAATCGACAGCACTGCTATAACAGGATTTGGATTGATACTTGATTCTTCAAATCAATTCGCGACATCATCTTTAGTTGTTGGAAACGTTTACGCAGCAGATTATGCTGTCCCAACGCCATCTACAATGACTACAGCGATAAGCGATATGGAAACAGCTTACACAGATGCAGCAGGACGAACAAATCCTACAGCTACTGAACTAGGCGCTGGAAATATCGGCGGATTAACAATGACACCAGGACTTTACAAATGGTCTAGTGGCGTAACAATACCAACAGATTTAACTCTTGATTGCTTAGGCGATGCAAGCGGTGTCTTTATCTTCCAGATTGCTGGAACTTTAGATATCAGCTCAGCAACTTCAGTAATCTTAAGCGGCAGCTGTCAGGAAGCAAATATATTCTGGCAAGTCGCAGATACAACAACTCTTGGAACAACATCTGTCTTCAGTGGAACTATCTTGGATATGACATTGATTGAGATGAACACAGGAGCAGTATTGAACGGAAGAGCATACGCTCAGACGGCTGTTACATTACAAGCCAACACAATATCGACACCAACAGCACCTGTATTGATTACCTCATTTACGCTATCGAATACAAGCGTATTGATGGGAGAAGCAATCACAGGATCATGCACAGCGACGGTTAATTCAGTTCCTAATGCGACTACGGTCATAGCAGGAGTGGATACCTCAAGCGCAGGATCAAAGACAGCTACATGCACAGCAACTGATTCAGTTGGCAACGTAGCAACATCATTCGCAGTTTACACTGTAACTGAAGTATCTTCAGGCGGAAGCAACAGCGGAGGCGGTGGTGGAGGCGGAGGATCAAGCTCAGATACAATTACCTGTACAGATTGGACTGTATGTAGTTCAGATAAAATACAAACAAGATCATGTACACAAGATTATATCTCAACAAAAGAGATACGATCATGCCCAGGGTCAACAGTAGTCCAGAACTTACAAACACAGAGTAATTCAGGCGAGACGGTGAACACAGTTCAAGTCGTTGACGAACCGAAAAGCGGAAACCTCCTTACAGGTCAAGCAGTCAGTGACGGCGGTTCAGACGGCAGCTGGTATTATCCTCAGTGGATGCAGAATTTCTTCAGTTGGGTCTCAGGACTCTTCGGAGGAAATTAATTTTTTTATTTTTCTTTATAATTTCTGTAATATTGATTCTCTATCTTTATATTTTATGACCTTGTAACCTAATTTCTCTGCTTGTTCCGGTCTGAAAGACAGTGTCTCGTCAACGGCTGCTGCAAAGAACTTTCCTGGTTTGATCAGGCGGTGAGCGGTCTTCAGTATCTTTTCTGAGTTAGTCTTGCTGTATATATCATTATTTTCGAGCGCTGTCTGTATTGATTTTTTATGTGAAAGAACGGCGAAAGCAGATGCTGCACTCATGACTCCGTTTGTAATGACGAGATCAAAAGCATTTTCTCCAAGATATTTTGGTGAATTCTCTGCTGTAAGATCGAACAGATATCCATTATCGAGTCCTTCATGATAGAGCATCTCTTCATCTTCGTCTATTCCTATCGCATCATAGTCGTGTTCTCTTAGATATGTCACAAAGAATCCTGTGCCGCAACCGATGTCTAATACTTTTTTTATTTCATTAGATCTACTCAGTTCCTGGACTAGGTCGTTTATTCGTTTATGTCCCGGCGGAATCTGCATCATTCTTCTTTCTCCATGAATCGCTTCAATGCATATTCAACGATGTGAGATTTATTTCTGAACTTGCCTTCTGAGATTATCAGTTCAGCTTTCCTGACTAGTTCTTTGTCCATCGAGATGGATAATTTTGTTTTCATACTACTAAGTAGTAGCAAATACTACTATTTAAGGTTTATGCACGATTCTAGTTAATATTTATCTATATAGAAAATAATTAAATATATATACTTTAAGCATTACGTAAGAATTACGATGGTAATGGATACTATACAAATAAGGCTAACAGGAGAACAAATCGAGGTTTTGCAGTCGTTGGTAGGCGCAGGTATCTATCCATCCAAATCAGAGGCTGTAAGAGACGCCGTAAGAAAATATATCAAGGTCTATGAGACTGGAATACCTGAACAGATAGAGACTGCCAAAGTTAAGGTTCAACAGGAGTTTGTCAAGGCAATCGAAGAAGAGACAAAGCAATACCAGAAGGTAAAAGGTACGGTTGATTTCTATCCAGAAGATAAAGCAATCAAAGAAACAATATTCTCTAAGCTAAGACAGACAGCAAAGAACTTCAACTTCAAGGAGATCGAGACACCTGCCTTTGAGACATTGGAATTGCTGACAGCAAAATCAGGTGAGGAGATCAAGACTCAGATATTCTTATTGGAAAAGCGAAGCACAGAACAATTAGGATTGCGATTCGATTTAACTATCCCTGCTGCACGATTATTCATACAAAAGCAAAAAGAATTACCAAAGCCAGTCAAGTGGTTCTACATAGACAAGATGTGGCGGTATGAAGCGCCGCAGAAAGGACGGTTACGGGAGTTCTTCCAGTATGGCGTTGAGATCTTTGGCTCTGACAAGCCAGAAGCGGATGCTGAGATCATCGCATTGGCGATAGAATCACTGAAAAGCTTAGGATTAACTGCAAAAGATATCTTCGTAAAGATGAATAATAGGAAACTTCTTGAAGCGTTGTTGTTAGAATCGATCACTAAAGATAAAATTGAGGATGTCACACGATTAATTGATAAGAGTTCGAAGATAACTCAGGATGAACTTGTTGCAGAACTAAAAAAATTAAGATTGAATGATAAACAAATCACTGATATCCAGAAATTAATCAAATTGAAAGGAAAACCGAGCGAAGTTCTTAATAAAATCCCTTTGGATACCGACTCAGTAAAGAAAGCAGTCGAGGAAGTGAAACAGATCATCGATAATCTTTCTGCATATGAAGATTTCCTGGTTCTTGATCTTTCCATCGCTCGTGGATTGGCATACTATTCAGGAACTGTATTCGAGATATTTGATAGGAATGAATCACTGAGAGCTATCGCCGGCGGTGGAAGGTATGACAATCTTATCGAGTTATTCAAGGGAGAACCGACTCCTGCGACAGGATTCGGCATGGGTAATGTCACCTTGACCTTATTGTTGGAAGAGAAAGGATTGCTGCCGAAATCTGAGTTAGAGCCTGACTATTACGTCGCTTATTTCCCTGACGTAAAGAAGGAAGCGCTGCAGTTAATTCAGAAATTAAGGGAGAACAATGTTGTCGAGACTGACATCATGCAGCGGAAGTTCGGCAAGCAGATGGAATACGCGAATGCGATCAAAGCGAAGAGATTGATAGTCATAGGAGAAAATGAGGTGAAGAGCAAGCAATTAAAGATAAAGGATATGAAATCGGGAAAAGAAGAAGTGAAGAGATGGGACGAGCTCTAGAAATATTTATATACTTACTATGATGAGGTGTAATTATGAACAAAGAGATTGAAAAGAAATTTGTCGAGACGATGATGGCCGGAGCAAAGAAATCCGCAAAGATCGAGCCGGAATCAAAGGTTGATTTGGCTGAAGTCGAAGCATTGACGAAATCCATACAAAGAAGGATACAACGCGGAGAATAGTTCTACTTCGTCAGTATCTCATGACCGTCTTTCGTTATTAAAATAGTATTCTCCCATTGCGAGACCATACCTTTCTTGACTTCGACCAATGGCGGCCATGTCTGCAACATATCCAGCTGATTCATCTCTTTCATGGCCAGATTCGCTTTGAGAGCACCCATTCTCTTAGCCAACCATCGTGTAGAGGTAGGTAATCCTTTCCGTTCTTCAAGTAATTTCAACGCTTCACGAGCAGCTAAACTCCGTACTGGTTTTTTCTCAACCAACGCGAAGATTTCTGCGTTCGAAGCTTCATGGATCAATCCTTCGCCGTCAGTCGCGAATGGTTCGATAGCGATCACCATTCCTTCTTTCAATGTCTCTTCGTTGCCATCATCAAAATTTGGAATAATAGTGCCTGAATGAACAATGTATTCATCGATAGAATGTCCGGAAAGATTCCGTACCGGCTGGAATCCGTATTTCATGATAGTTGTCTCGACCATCTTGCCTATTTTTCTAATTTGTAATCCTGGCTTCAGTAATTTGATGGCTTCATCGCGTGCTTCTTTCGCTGCTTGTGATAATTTTGCATATTTGCCGGTCAAATCAATGGTCATGGCATTGTCACCGATCGCGCCATTGACTTGCGCGCCGACATCTAGCTTAATGAGATCGTCTTTGGTGAATTCTCTGTCTTCGACAGAATACGGAACATCATGCGCTGCAGTGGTATTGATTGAGATATTGACCGGAAACGCCAAGTCACCGCCTAATTCTTTTATCTTCTTCTCGACGGCATCAGAGATATCAGAGAACTTCACGCCTGGTTTTATCAGGGAGGCGCCATAGATCAACGCTTCATGCGCGATGTGTCCTGCTTTGCGCCATTCTGTTAGATTTTTCATATCAGAAAGAAGAAATCAGTTGTTTTTAAAGCTTCTGATGATAGTCCATGAGCACTTTCTCGAGATTGGATAGTGCTCCTTCAACTCTTCTATCGTGAAGCTCGTTCTGAACTGATCTCAGGTCCCAATGAGCTTCGATCGCTTTTGTGTATTTTGATTTGTCTGCAGTAAGACGATATAATCCGAACGCCGCAAGAGCTTCGGAAGCTAGTGCGATAGATGCATCTACTTCATCAATTTCAGAAAGAATATCTGTCGCCATGTGTTCGTCGTGCATCCAGTTTGTCGTGTGAGCGATCCTCTCATCCTGATCTTTTGTTAATTGAAGCATCTGTCTTGAACATTTGGCAGCTGATCTGAAATGTTTTGCGGCGAGTCTCTTATTGAACTCGAGTGCGACCATTCCGGCAGTCAGTCTGCAGTCATATGATTTCATCTTCCAATAGATGTCTTTGTTTTTCTTGAATTCTTTCTCTGCACAACTTGACGCTAAATTATAGAATCTGTATGCCATCATCGGCTGTATATCGGAGATGGATTCTGCCTTGACGTGATATCTCTCGCTCAGCTGTCCTTCTGTTAACATCTCGACGATCGGCATAGTCTCAAACACAAAAGAAGTGCTATTTAAAGCTATTGAAAGAGACTGGGGAATGAATCGCTTGTCACACCTAGCACCTTGGCGCGTTTTCTCGCCTTTTCTAATAATTCAACATTGCCAGTCTTCTTGTAATTGCCGAATTCATCTAACATCGCTTCTCCCATCTTGTCCCTTCCTTCTTGTGTAAATACTTCAGCGATCTCATTCAAGGCGAGACAGTAATCCGGGAAATTTTTTGACAGATCTTCCAATGTATCGCTCATATGCGCTTTTCTTGCGGTACGGCATGATGCTGCCTGTGAATATCCTTTCTCTCCGAAGTGCCTGAAATACTCCTTATCTAATCCTCTTCTTGGCCGTTGAAGACTTTTTGGGAATAACCCTGAGATAAAAAGACAGTAGTCGCCGATGTGCAGATAGGTGAAGTAACGCTTGCTTTCATCTACGGTCTTCGCTTTCTGCTCAAGTGCGGACATGTATCTGCCTTCCGCATACAATTCATCACATTTCGAAAGTCTGGTCAGTACATTTTGTGCGAGATGGAATTTAATGTCTTCATCTTCTTTCGGAAGGACGAGATCGACACAATTGCCGAAGAATAATAACGGAGAATTCAGGACTTCTATCTTCTTTCTGTATTTAGTGACCGCTTCCTGCAACATTTCTATTACTTATATGAGGTTGTATAAAAAGATTGTTAGAAATTAATAGATAATCCCTATCAATATTCCTTTGATCTGATTAAATCTAACCTTTCCAGGGTCCTGTACCGGGTTGTTATCTCCTTTGACGATATAGAAGGTGCCGTTCTCATCGTGATCAATTTTAATGACTCGGTGTATGATGACATCTTCTTTCAATTGGTATGAAATAATGTCTCCCACTTGTATCTGATCTTCTGACGCAGGGATGATCTCAAGTCCATTTGACCCTTCATCTAAAAATGGATCCATTGAATTGGTATTCGAGAATCGTGACCACACTGCATGAGGAATATTCAGCTCAATTTTGTCATCAAAGACCTTGATCTGATCTTCTTTGATATGATCTCCAGGGGAGACGCGTTCTATCCCGATGCCATTTCGTGCTGCTGCAAATGTCTCGGTAACTGTATTAATAGGATTCGCGATGACAGCGGATGGTGACTGTAATGTTATCTTGCCGAATTCATACACTAAACTAGCTGAGACTACGCCTAATGAGAATACAAGTACAAATAGTGCTATTGTTCTGAATGACATGGTTTTTCATGTCTAAACCACCATGGAGAAGGGAGGATTACTCATTTATATACCTTTCTATTTATTACTACTTATAAGTGACTACAAAATCATAAGGTTTATATATCTGTATTACCCACCAAGAGTATGGCAAGCAAGCAGGAACGGCAGGCTATGATCGATTTTCTAGTCAAGGAACTCACTGAATCAAATATCTATCAGATGTATGAATTCGGTGATGAAGGCATCGGTCTTGAAGACCCGACGGGAAGAAAGATCCATGTCATCCCCCATACCAAGAAAATCACCAAAGATGATTTCAAGAAACAAGTGCATGACTATTGGAATAAAAATACCGAAGTAGCACATGTTTTCTTCAAGGATTATGAAAATTTCTTTGTTAAGTTAGGACTGAATGAAGGAATGGGCAGACCATTCAAGAGACATACGAGAGGAGATATCGAACAGATGCTTCATCTCAGAGATCTGGAAAAGCTTGTCTTGGAACAATTTCCTCACAGCAAGCAATTAGCGTATTACCAGCCAAAGATCGGATCTATTCCTGAATCATTGAAACTCTATTCGATGCGTGATGTCATCTTAGATTATACCCATATTCCTCTCAGTGATCCGCGGCATGAACATGTTCCTGGCGTGGTCACTTCAAAGGATTATAAGATTCCTGTTGAATTGAAACGGGAAGATAGTACCTTCTTGACGTTGATGAGTGAACTTTCTAAAAGAAATGCGAGATTCGATTTCGTCTAATCCCAACTTTTATAAATAAGTCCCTTTGCCAACAACATATGGAGTTCAAAATTAATCCTTCTCTGTTTTATACCAGTCTTTACGCCGGTTCATTTCTCTATGGCATGGCAAAAGGACTCAGGATCCATCTCGGTTCTGATGCATTCGCATTCGCTCCACCACTGATGGGTTATTTGGGCGGTCTCGTCGCTGAGTTTGAACAGAAATCCACATACACAGTTCCTGTGGAAGAAAATAATGCTCATTATGTCTCTTCAGAGAAGAAAGCGATACTGAAGGGCGGTCTTGGCGCGATCGTAGCTGAAACGATCGGTCACTCGATAGGGAAATTTATTCTAGAGAAATAATTATCGTAATCGTATAGCTTCAAGATTCTTCGGCGCCATCGTCTCGATCCTGAATTGTTTATGCACTGAGCTCGCGAAGTCTAAACATGCCGCTGGCTCGCCGTGATTGATCAGTATCTTCTTTGGATGCGGATCGCATCGGCTGATGAAATTCATCAAACCATTTCTGTCTGCATGTCCTGAGATAGCGATCTTCGCGACTTCCATCTTGACGTGCAGCATCTCCTGACGTTGTCCTGCAGCGAATGCGATATCACGTTCTCCTGCAAATACTCTTCTTCCTAGTGTATTCGGACCTAAGTATGAGCTGAAGACAATGAGATTATTTGGATTCTCAGCGAGACCTTTGAAGTATTCGACTGATGCACCGCCGTTCAACATGCCAGATGTCGCGATGATGACACAGGGACCTTCGTTGTCGATGATGTCTTTTCTTTCTTTGGAACTACCGACTCTCTTGAACATCGGATTCAGGAAAGGATTCGTATCATTGTTCATCAGTTTCTTTCGCATACCTGCATTCAGATATTCTGGATATGCGGTGTGGATCGCGGTAATTTCCCAGACCATGCCGTCCATGTAGACTGGGATCGCGGTCATCTCATTGTTTCGTATCAATCGGTCAACTAATACAACAACTTCCTGCGCACGACCGGTACCTAAGACCGGCATGAGGATCTTTCCTCCCTTCGCGACTGTTGTCTTGATGAGCTCAGCTAATTTTTCGTCAGCTTCTTTTTCAGGTTCTCGGACAGACATCTTGCCGCCGTACGTCGATTCGATCATCATTGTCTCTAGTCGAGGGAATCGTGTCGATGGCGGATCAAGCAGCTGTGAACCGCCGAAGTTGATGTCGCCGGTATAAAGAAGATTGTGCAATCCATTGCCGATATTCAGGTGAATCATGCAGCTGCCGAGTACATGTCCTGCGTTATAGAATGTCAGCCGGATATCAGGGGTAATATCAGAAACTTCTTCATAATCCAGAACGATGGTGTTCTTGACCGCTCGTTTGATATCATCCATATCGTACGGTGGTTCTTTTCCTTCGCCCTTTGCGATCTTGACTGTATCGATCTGTGCCAGTGCACCAATGTCCCTTGTCGGCGGTGTGCAATAGACCGGTCCATCATAACCCATCTTGTAGAGGAACGGAACTAAACCAATATGGTCAGTATGCGCATGAGTGATGATGACTGCGTCTAATTCTTTGATGTCGAATTCAGGAGCTTCTAAGTATGGATATTGATCAGAGCCGATGCCGGCAACATTGATGCCGCAGTCCAATAATATTCTTGATTCTGGTGTCTGCAATAAGATTCCTGATCTGCCAATCTCTCGCGCAGCTCCTAAATACGTTAACCTGACCCATTCGTTCGCTCTGCCACGCATCCAGCCGTCATAGATTCGATGACCGACACGATCAAGGAATTTTCTTCGCTCTTCAGAATTCGCGTACAATAATGATTTGATATCGTCGATAATCTGTGATTTAATGACAGTCGCTCTTCGGATGGACGGTGTCCACATTGTCTTTTCTTTTATCTCTTTCAGGACGCTTCCTTGTTTTCCGATAGCGGTGCCTGGTTTTTCAGCTTCGATCGTAACGACTGATCGCGCTTTTTCGAAGAAGATATGTCCGACACCTGCTTCCTTGTCGAACATCTTGATGATAAGTTCTTTTGCTTTTTCCTCGTCCAAGAGGATATTTGGATCTGCTCGTAATTCGATTCGTTTCTTGACCGCATCGACTGCTGTCTTGATCGTGCCTCTGTTATCTAAGAAATATTCTCTGTCTTTTGTGTACAGTACAATATTCGCTCCTTCGAACGCAGTATCGCTGATGCTACTGGTTGGTAAGCTTTTTATTATTTCTTTAATGATTTCATTCGTCATAAATAACCTATTCTAGAGTGAGAATTAAATCTCTGCTTTCATTGTCAAATCTTTGGTGATGATCTTCTTCAAGCCATCTGCAGTAATAGTATAAACATCAAATCCTGAACCAGATGCAGAATCACGCAATTGCGCTGAGTTGATCGCATCGACTGCTAATTTACTTCCTTCACTAACTGACATTCCTTTCTTGTACTTTGATTCCAATACACCGATCGCGAATGAGCTTCCTGATCCATCTGAAGTAAATTTATCGATCTTCGTGATGACGCCATCAGGTGATACTTCATAGGCGCTGAAACCATTGATATCTTTGCCAGCGACTAAGAATGCAGCGATCGCCCATTCTCCCATCTGCCTGATGTTGTAGTAGTTCATTGTCGTAAGCAGATTCGCAGTATCTTTGACCGTGACCTTTCTGTTGGTCCGTACTTCGAGTAATTTGAGTTCTGCGCGGACTAATTTTATGACTCGTTGAATTTCAGAAACAGTACCGGCAATGGTGACTGCGATATCGTCGACAATCGGAACGACTTTCTCTATATCTCTTCCGACAATCCAATTGCCTGCGGTTGCTCGTTTATCGGCAGCCATTACGATTCCATCAGAACACACAATTACTATTGTTGTAGTTCCTGTTTTCTGTTTTTCTTGACTCATGTTGATCAGAATTTATCTAGTGTCTTTAAGACCGAGGGTATTTATAAATGTTTCGGTGTCCAAACGCTTAGCTGAGACGCTAATCCCGAGTTTCTGAAGACATCGTTCGTAATCACCGATCTTCTTATCAAATATCTCGAACGGATCGTCTCCGATGGTCTTACTGATGATACCCATCAGTTTACCTGAAAGGGTACCTGCATCTTTCTCAGTGTAGTTTTTGGAAGAATCATAGTCTACCATGAAATCAGGACCAATGACTCTGCTGTTCCGCAGTTTCAATCCTGCTTTCGCTGCTGCTTTTTTCGCATAGCAATGCACGATGTAATCAAGATGACTCGGGAAATTATAGCGCAGTAGTCTTGAATTTGTCTGGATCACCGGCAGTGCTTTCTCTAGGATGTAGTCTTTCGCATCTTCCTTTCCGGTGAGATATAATAAATGAATATCAAGAAGTGTTTGTTCTAGTTCTTTCAGGTCTGATCGTGTACCGGGGTGTATGTGGTAGAGCGTTATGTCATCTCCTGGCTTTAGGAATCTGCCTCCTTCTTCCAGGTCGATGTAGACACTTTCTTCTGTCTCTCCGTCTGATGTCTTTGTCTCGATCGTCTGTCTGCCGATATCGATCCATACCGGAATGTTCCCTTCCCTGAAGATCCACGCATCTTCGTGTTTTTCAGTCAGCGCTAATTCTGCCAATTGTTTCTCTCCCTCTTCTCTGCTTGCTTTGCAGAGCGCAATACCAGGACCGTAGTCGACATGTAGTTTATCTGAAAGAAACACAGGCACGTCTTCTGCGAATGCAGGACTGATGGAAAGCAATGCAGCCAGTCCTACTCCGCTGAATTTAGAATGCATATTTAAGATGCGCCTCATCCCTGCTGAGCGATTCAAGCGGATGGTTTCGGGGAGGTTCTTTCGGAACTGTCTCGAATTGTGTAGCGGCGAACGCACGATCCCTCTGTTTCTTGAATAGTTCCAATGAACGTGAATATCCTTTTGTGGCGATAGACTTTGCGATCCTATCATCAACATCACTTGCATCGACGAGATCAGATAATTCTTTGCCGTTTTTTATTCTTTTCGCGACATCTTCAGAACATTCTCGAATCTCGCCCGCGAGCGTCAAGATCTCCTGGGCTCTCATGTCTGTCACATGATATCCTGCGATATTCACATATTGCCTTCCAAATTTTTTGTTGGCTGTTTCAATCGTATATTTTGGAATACAAATCACCTCTGCGGAATTGTGTGTTACCGTGAAACTTATTTAAGACTTTCCTTTAATTATTTTCTATATGGAAATAAATTAAAGGCAAATGTTTAAAAACGCTTCAAAACTCCACCCATTCATGCCTATATACAAGATTGCAAGACCAAAAGAAGATGGTGTCGTATTAGCTCAGGTCTTTCCTCATTACAGAGGAAAATTCAGACATGAGTTGTTAGAAGGGACCATCATTGGCAAGCCGGAGTATCTTCCTGGCGCAAAGGTCTCTGATATCTCGCTCAGAGGGTTAGAAGAAGCACTCAGTCTCTATGCGAATGGAGAGGCACTTTTCTCAGATCTTAAGCGTCATGTCACGAAGCCTTTCTAAAATAATCTAATATGCTTTAGAGAAATAGACATTCTGTTTCGCTTCCTTGCCGCAGTGGAAACATTTCGATCCTTTCTTCGGTACCGGATCATCGAACGGGATACAACGTGACGTCGCTCCTTCTGATTTCTCTTTTATCTCATCTTCGCATTCTTTCCTGCCGCAGAAGGGAACCTTGATCAGTTTTCTCTTCTCTATCAGTTTCTGGAATTCTTTCCACGTATCCGTTGCGGTGATGCTCTCTTTCAGGAATTTCTCTGCTTTGCTGTACATCTCCTTCTGCATCTTGTCAAGTGTCGCTTGTACTGATTCTTTTGAAAGAGCATCCAATGACACTGCTTTCTTTTCGCCGGTGTCTCTTCGCACAACGATCGCCTGATTTTTCTCAAGATCTTTCGGACCAAGTTCGATTCTTAATGGAATGCCTTTCATTTCCCACTCATTGAATTTCCACCCTGGTGAATAATCTTCTCTATCGTCGAGAACTGCTAATCCGTCCAGTTCCTTTTCCAATTGTTTCGCTGCTTTCTTCACCTGCTCTTTTGAGTTCTCTATGAAGATAGGGACGATGACGACTTTCTTTGAAGCGATCACCGGAGGCAGTACCAGTCCTTTGTCGTCTGAATGTGTCATGACCAATCCGCCGATC
The DNA here is from genome assembly GCA_965231065.1 of uncultured Methanosarcinales archaeon. Classification (GTDB taxonomy): domain Archaea; phylum Nanobdellota; class Nanobdellia; order Woesearchaeales; family UBA10107; genus UBA10107. The sequence goes on from OZ246410.1 coordinate 549,868, forward strand.
AACCTCGTCGATAATCCCCATGAATTCTGGAATGGCAGTTGCTCTGTCTCTTTTCTTCCTTTGAATTTGATGCCAAATGCTTTTGCGAATCGTTGGCCAAGCATATGAGACGTGCCGCATTGCAATGCTTTTCCGTCAGGCATGAACGCCTCGATCGTGTATGTATAATCGGCGCCGCCAAATTTCTCTTTCTCTGTCTTTGTTCCTACCAGCGTAGGCAATGCCAGTAATTCTTTGCATAATTTCTGATAGAGCATGATGTAGTTCTTCGTGTCCTTGTCGCATTCCTCTTTTGTCTCATAGGCACAATGTCCTTCCTGCCATAAGAATTCACGTGACCGTAAGAATAATTTTGTCGCTTCTGTCTCCCATCGCACTACATTGCACCATTGGTTGATCTTCAATGGCAGATCCCGGTATGATCGTATCCATCGTGCGTATGAGTCATACATGATGGTCTCTGAAGTCGGTCTGATTGCTAATCTATCGCCTTCACCAGTCACCTCTTTGTCAAGCCATGCGACTTCGATGCTTAATTTTTCCGCATGCTCTTTCTCTTTCTTGAAGAATCGCTCTGGGATGAATAATGGAAAGTATGCGTTCTGCACGCCTGTTTTTTTATTGATATTCTCGTTGAAATAGTCCTGTATCGACTGCCAGATCGCGTAGCCGTTTGGTCTGATGATCATGCAGCCCTTCACCGGAGAATAATCAGCTAGTTCAGCTTTGAGACATACCTGAGAATACCACTCGGCGATGTCTCCCTCTTTCTTCGCGCCTATCCACTCAGCCATGGGACTTGACTACTGAACTATGTTTATAAATGTTATTGAGATTCTGAAGAAAGGTTTTTATAATAAGGAATCTCAGAAGATACTGGACATGAACACAGGACAATTATCTGTTGAATCTGATGAAGAATTCAAGGCATTGGTCGGACTTTCTCTTGAAGACAAAGTAAAAAGAGCTTCTTCCATCGTGGCGAAAGCCTCTCATGATTATTCTCGGATCGCTGTCGCGAATAGCGGCGGAAAAGACAGCATGGTCGTCGTTCACCTTGCGCGTCAAGTTGATCCTGCTATGAAGATATTTGCTATCGTGACTCCGTTCAAACCGAAAGAGACGTTTGAGTATCACAAATGGATGAATGAGAAGATGAATCTTGATATGACAGTATATTACGCAGGAGAGCAGGTGCCTGAAGAATTCAAAGCGATGAACGTCGTGCTTCTCCCTGAGCTTGCTAAAAAGCACAAGAAGTATACAGAGGAGATCGGTGACTCATTCACCAGAGTCGGACAAGAACCTCTTCCATTGTATAAGACAGCTCCGAGTCTTTGCTGTGATTTGTTGAAGACCGAGCCGACCAAAGAGGCAGTCAAAGATCTTGACGCATGGGTCTGCGGATTGAGAAATACAGAAGGAAGAACAAGAAAAGATTACAAAGAAGTAGAGGCGCGCGGTCAAGGCCTTGTCAAGATCAATCCTATATTGATATTCACTGAATCTGATGTCTGGGAATACATGAAGAGGAATAATATTGAACCGCATCCCTGGTATGCAAAGGTGTTCGATGATGGAAGAGCATACCGATCGTTGGGGTGTGCACCGTGCACTGAACCTATCCTTCCTGATCAAGAAGAGCGGGCCGGCAGATGGATCGGCACCAGCAAGTGCGGCGGCGAATGTGGTATCCACACCCAGCCTTTGAAATCAGTTACAGCATCAAAGTAGGTCTTTACCAAAGTTATTTAAGGAGGTTGTCTTTTGATGGCTCATGGTGTCAACACGGTACACTACATTATTTCTCGATGCGATTAAAGATAACCATATATTTGAAGAAGCGAGAGATGTGGTGCGTATGAATTCAATGGGCACTCTGTATCTCATCGGTGGATTTGTCTTCAGGAATATCGCCCGCGCATTATACGGTACGTCTCTGGGAGATTATGATTTTGATTTTATCGTACCACGATTGCATGACGAACTTGTTGTTCCAAAAGGATGGTCATTGCAGCGCAATTCATTTGGGAATCCTAAATTCATAAAAGGTGATATTGAAGTTGACTGTGTGCCGCTGAATAATGTACACTGGATAGAACGCAATGGATTAGAGGAGAAGATCGAGAATTTCTTGAGCGGTGTTCCACTGACGGTGCAGTCGATCGCCTATGATCTAGCACGGAAAGAAGTATTTGGTGATGTCGGTATCGATGCAATCAGAAAGCGGACCGTTGCGGTACATTCTATTCCAGAAGCGAAAAATTATTGTAAGCTGAAAGGTATCTCTGTTGATGAATTAGTCACGCAGAAGGCAAGAAGTCTGAAATTTGTAGCTCATTTGTGATAGCTTCTGTTGTTCAGTATCATATAGGCTCGGTACAATTGTTCTGTGAAGAATAATCGCGCCATCTCATGCGTGAAGGTCATCTTTGAAAGTGCAATGCTTTGATATTTCTTTTTCAGTTCAGGATCAAATCCATTCGGTCCGCCGATGACAAAGATGATTCCTTTTGATTCATTCGTCTCTTTTTTCAATACTGAGGCGAACTCTTCAGAAGAATATTCTCTTCCTTTCTCATCCAACAGAAAGACTTTCTCGTTCTTTATCTTGGCGATGATATCTTCTGATTCTTTTTTAGGATTTGAATCTTTCAGCTCAAGAACCTCAAATTTCACAAATGGTTGAATGCGTTTTTCAAATTCAGCGATACCTTCTTTGATATATGCCTCTTTTACTTTTCCGACGCAGAGGAGTTTAATCATGTTCCAGGTATCGTGTATATGTTATGATCACTGCGGCAATGACGATGGACACGAATGCATGTATCACTCTGTCATTGAAGGTAGCATACGGATTCCCGAATGCAGGATATGATAATCCGAGCACTAATGCATTGAACGCATCGAACAAAAATAATATTGCCAATGCAAGCCAAATGTATCTGAATTTCATCGTATTTTTCCTCGTTGCCAGTCCATGATGATTGTTCTTGACACTCCATCGATATCAGGCAATCCGTGTTTTTTCCATCTGTTGATTTTTTTTGCTATATTTGCCAACGTTTCTTCTGGATTATCTGTTGGTTCAACACCATAGCATGCTTCCACTTTTCCTTTCAGTTCTGTGATGAGATAAATCGCTACTAGATCTGGCTCTTTCACCGCCTGTGGATTTTTAGAACCAATCAAACAATGTCTTATGACATCCTGATCTTCTACCGGTATCACTCCTGGTGTGTCTAGCAGCATGATTCTGTCTGATGCCTTTACTTTCTGTATTCCTCTTGTGAATCCTGATGTTGGTGATGTTCTTGCTTTTTTATGTCCTGCAATGGCGTTGATGACTGAACTTTTTCCAGTGTTCGGATAACCGACAACACCGACAACAATCTCATCCTTCTGTCCAACTGACATTATTTTCTTCTTTAGAATTGTTGTTCCTAATCTCTGCTTTGAAGATACAAAGACAGGATTTGTAAGCTCTTTTAATTTTGGTTTAAGATCCTTGATGTTGATCATATCGACTTTGTTGATTACATGTATTAGTTTCTTATTATCTCTCTTGATTATCTCTTCTATCCTTCTGTTTCGTGTTTCATTAATCAATCGTGCATCCAATACTTCCAGGACTACGTCTGACTGATCGATAACAGAATATACAAGATTCCAGAAATGTTTGTTTGCCATTGTTGAATTATACGAGCCCGGCCGGACAATGCTTGACAGAGTCAAGCCTGGTTTTCTTTCGAAAACCAATGCCCGATAACTATCGTGCAAGCCCGTCCGTGCTCTTCGTGAATACTACGAGCCCGGCCGGATTCGAACCGGCCTCACAAGGTATCTTCTGCATATGCAGCCGAAGCCTCGTATTCTATCCAGGCTAAACTACGGGCCCATATTGTTATATGTCTTTTGAGTGCCTTTAAATAGTTTTTGAAGGCTTAATGACTATTTTGATAGCAGAAAAAGATTGAAATTTTCAATAGAAGTTATTTATTCTCTATTTGCCTTGATGATTCTTGTAACGTAGCCAGCGATAGTGTTTCTGATCTTCTTGGATTTGATGTCTGCTCGCTTATCTACAAGTGGCTTATTTGACTCAAAGTCAGTCTTGAAGTCCTTTCGGTACTTATCGACTAATTCCCAAGTTATTCGCTTTATCAGTGATGTCTTGATTCGACCCATAAGAATTTGTCAATCGAGGGGGTATTTAAAGGTTACGAAGATGTTTTTAATAGTGGGCCTTTTCCCAGTCTTCCAATGAATCTGGAAACATACCTACGAAATAACCAAGAAGGTCCTTTATCAGAGATAGACCCATTACATACGAAGCTTCTAGATGATGTTTCAAGGCGTCTATTTGCAGTAGGGATCACTTCGCCAAAGCATGTATTTCCAGAGGTTCAGATGGGGAGTGATACACATTGTGTAGGTCAGGTTGATATCTGCGTACTGGATATGGATAATGCACTCTATATCATTGAAGGAAAGGTAATAAGAGACGGTACAGTCAAGAGCAATCGTTATGGTATAAATAAGCAGTTAGACAAAGCATATCGTTTTTTCAAGCGAGAATTTAATGTACTGGCATTTCCTGTCGGTGTCTATCGGCATAAAAATCAGTCAAAATTCCAGTATTATGCTCCACCCATAAAAACTTGTGATTTGCTGCATACAAGATTCAAGTATCATGAACCTGATTTTGATCCGACTGCTGTTCATGTTTAGAATTACTTAGATATGTTCTCAAGAACCCATGGCTTGTTATCGTTGATAAATATGTGTCTTGGATTCCTTTCTTTTGCCCATTCGAAATTTAGTCTTTCTAACGGAATTGGCTCATTAACTATGAGCTCAGGTAATGAATAAGAGCTGTCGTACTTTGATACAGGAACTCTTGAATTCCAGTATTTCAGGCCAGCTACCGTTCTTTGTTTTTTTGTTGGTTCTTCATATTTTCGCAGCATTCGTTCGACGTGCGCCCAGTCAATAACATATGCATTATCTTCTGGCAGCACATCAAAACTTAGCAAGACTAATTCCGATCCTTTGCATACATTATTCATGAAACGATTCCACATCAGCGGAAACTCTTTGTTATTCTTCCAGGACATTGGTTCTGGTTCAGGAAGACAAAATATGTATGAATCGTGTGCTTTTTCAGGAAGACCATGCACACCATAGCTCACTAGTCTTTTAATCGGCAATAGGCCTGTTCTACCATATCCGCTGCCGGTTTTGATTCTAGAATAATCTAGCATGTTTGTGTAGTGATATGCTTTCACTTTCTGATCTATTGTCATTTGAATCTCATTCCTTTTGATTTTAACATCTTTATCAAATCACAGAGTCTCATATCTGTCTTGCATGAAGTGAGTTCTCCCGAAATATGAGATACGTTCACAAGCGGCATGTAAGGTCCTTCTTTCTTGAATACAACTTCATCAGGAATCTGAGACTTCAATACGGATGTGTAATAACTGTTTGGCTTTCCGCTTATGCCGAGCTTGAGATGTTTTGGAGATTCTGCACCCATATAATCTAATCCGTAATTTACTGCGAGAAAGGTTTTGCCTTCAATAAGTGCAGCTTCCAATCCAGTGAATAATCCATACACTTGTTCCGGAGTCTGTTTTTCTTCCAACCATCTTGTTGTGTGTGACATATCTGCGGATGATTTTAGATGTTATTTAAGGTTTTTCAAATCAATTTACCTGCTAATTTAGACCTATCACCAGACAGTGATGATTCGAAAGCCTTATATATTACCTCAATCAAAATTATAGTATTGGTATTCAAATACCCGAAACGAGAAGCATAGCTTCCCACATTGGCGAAAAGAAGTATTCACTTCAACATTGATTCTTCTTTTCTAAAGAAATACTAAAGCCCAACGGGCGGACAGAGCGTATATCGCTACTGAAACAATTAAAATGAACACAAAAGGAATTATATTGTCTCCAGAGATGGAGAAAGCAGTCATGGACTTAGGCTTCTCAGAATTTACTGAGATCCAGGAGAAATGCATCCCGATCATCCAGCAGGGAAAAGACATCATCGGACAGTCACATACGGGCTCAGGAAAAACAGCAGCATATGGATTTCCGATGCTGGAAAAGATAGAACATGGAAAAGGCATGCAAGGCTTGATTTTAGTTCCGACAAGAGAACTATGCAATCAAGTCGCAAAGGAATTCTTTAAATTCTCAAAATACAAGAAGATGAATATCCTTGAAGTCTATGGCGGAGTATCGATCAACCCACAGATGCATAACTTTCCTAAGGCAGATATCGTCATCGCGACACCGGGCAGATTATTGGATCACCTGCAGCGAGGCACAGCTGATCTGAGCAAGGTAAAGATCTTAGTCTTAGACGAAGCGGACAAAATGTTCGAAATGGGCTTTGTCGACGACGTCAGAAAGATAATCTCAAACGTTAACAAAAATCGACAGACATTACTATTCTCTGCGACCATGTCACAGGAAGTCCATGACTTAGTGAAGCATCATATGCGTGATGCGGTTAAGGTTAAATTACAGACCTATCTTGATAAGAGCAAGATCATACAGCATTATTATGATGTCGATCAGCGTGAGAAATTCTCTTTGTTGATGCATCTATTGAAAGCAAGAGGAAAAGGCGGACTTACTCTGATATTCTGCGCTACGCGTCACATGGTTGATGCATTAGCACGGAATCTTCAGAAGCAGAGTATCACGGCGATGCCGTTGCATGGCGGATTGACACAGAACAAACGACAGCATGTATTGGAGATGTTCCATAATAATAAGCTAGATATTCTGGTTGCTTCAGATGTCGCTGCGCGAGGACTTGATATCAAAGGAGTCTCTCACGTAATCAATTATGATATTCCAAAGACATCGAAGGATTATGTCCATCGAATCGGACGAACAGCGCGAGCAGGCGCAGAAGGTTCAGTTGTTTCACTATTATCTCCACCGGATCACGAGAATTTCAGGCACGTGCTTGAAGATCGTGCTATTTTGGTCGAGAAATTAAAGACACCTGCCTACGAACAGATACCTTTCACACGAGGTGAAAGCAGAGGATTTGGCGGCGGACGCGGTGGCTTTAATAGAGGCGGTGGTCGTGGCGGATTCGGCAGATCAGAAGGTCGAGGCTATGGCGGAGAATCCAGAGGATACGGCGGCGGAAGAAGTTCAGGTCGCAGTGGCTTTGGCGGCAGAGGCCGTGGCGGATTTGGAAGCAGAGACCGAGATCATGATTCAGGCGGAAGCTTCAGGGATGTTTAATCACATCTCTTCGGGTGCTTGAATACCTAACAGTTCCAATCCATTCTTAAGAACTTGTTTGACACAGAGTGCTAGAAATAGTCTTGCGTCTCTCAAGTTCTTTTCTTGTTTCAATATAGAATTATTCTGGTAGTATGCATTGAACAATTGTGCCAGATCAATCAGATATCGCGCGACAATATGCGGTTTATGATTCTGATATGATTGCAGCACCGCTTCAGAAAACATCCCTAGCTTCTTAACTACTTCGGCTTCTGCATCACCAAGCACATCAAAATCAATCTTCTCAGATATCTTCTGTCCTGATTTCTCGATCAAGGAGTTGATGCGTGCATAGGTGTATTGTATGTATGGTGCTGTCTCGCCTTCGAAATCCAGTACTCTCTCCCATTTGAAGTCCACATCACGGACACGGTCATTTACTAGATCACCGAAGATCACTGCGCCGATACCGACTTGTTCTGCTACTTCTTTCTTGTTTTTTAATTTTGGATTCTTCTCATTGATGGTCTTCAAAGCGATATCGATCGCCTTGTCCAGCACTTCTTCCAATAATATGAAATTACCGGTCCTTGTCTTCATCATCTGGCCTTCAAAGGTCATATTGCCGAACGGTACATGCACAAACTTGTGTGTATCGACGCCGATCATCTCAAGTACCTTGAAGACCTGCTGGAAATGCAATAATTGCGGAGCGCCAACGACATAGACGATCTTCTCCGGTTTGTATTCCTTCATTCGGTACAATGCAGCTGCTACATCTCTGATATGGTACGTAGATGCGCCGTCTGATTTACGGATCATAAACGGCGGCATGTTGTACTTCTTCAAGTCAACAACCAAAGCGCCTTCTGAGAGCTCAACCTTTGTCTTATGCTTAATATGTTCAACGACGGTCGGTATTTTATCATTGTAGAATGCTTCACCGTGATACGAATCAAAGTCGATATTCAGTCGTTTATAGTATCTCTTGAATTCTTCGATGCTGAGATCTCTGAACGATTCCCATAGCTCTAATGCTTCTTTGTTGCCGTCTTCCAGCTTCTTGAACCATTCTCTTGCTTCATCCTCTAATTCAGGATTAATGGCTGCTTCTTCTTCAAATTTAATATAGAGTGAAACTAAGTGATGGATCCCTTCTTTCACCAGTTTCTTCTCGTTGCCCCATTTTTTCCAGGCGACAATATATTTGCCATAGGGTGTTCCCCAGTCTCCGAGATGATTTAGTCTTAATGTATTATATCCCAAGAACTGATGAATCTTGTATAATGAATTGCCGATGACGGTGCTTCTCAAATGCGCGATACCGAATGGTTTCGCGATGTTCGGCGCTGAATACTCGATCGCGATCTTCTTTCCTTTGCCGATGTTTGTCGCGCCAAATGATTCTTTCTCTGTAGCTACTTTCACCAGCGTATCTTTCATCAATCCGCTTTTTTCGACAAAGAAATTGACATAGGGACCGGTGGCGACTATTTTCTCGACGCCTTTAATTTTTAATTTCTTGGCAAGATCCTTGGCTATTTCTACTGGATTCTTCCGTAGTTCTTTCGCTAACGGAAAGCAGGGAAAAGCAAAATCACCCAGTTTAGAATCAGGCGGTATCTCCAGCTCAATGCTTGTTTTTACCTGTTTTTGCAAAGCAGCGATGATCTCTTTCTTGAAATCCATAGAATAAAAAATATCAGAAAGAGGTTATAAAGGTTGCTCTCAGAATTCAAATTCCTCTTCTTCAACCTTCTGGACTTCTGCATCTTCTTCGTCTTCCTGATAGCCTCTTAAGAAGCCCTGTTCTGCGACCGGCATATCATCCATATCTTCATCTAGTTCTTCCTCTTTTCCTGCAGCGTTATCGTATTTCTCGTCATAATCCTCTTCGCTCATGTGTCCTCCCTTTGACTTAGAGCTTTTGCAAAGAAGATCTTTTATATGAATATTGCATATAGAATATATATTGTATATATTTATTCAATATAATGCGCTAGAAACCAATAGTTTTGAAGGAGAAGGATAAGAAGAAGGGCGAGGCATACAGGCTGGGTCTCGCGGATAAACCAGCTTGAACTTCACGGGTTCACCTACTTGTTTTCCGATAAGATCAAACACATTTCTAAGGTCCTTTTCGTAGTGATCATGAATTATCCATGTTTCCATGCCTTTCTGATCTATTATTGCATCCTTTGGTATTCCTTGCTCTTGTACCAATGCATCAAGCCCTTCGAGCTTCTTTGGGAACGATACAATCTTTGCGACAGTATATGTGCCGTTCTTGATGTTTTGACGTACTTCAGGGTCGTCTTCAGTATTTCGTGATACTATGTACTGTGTTGTCAGTCCAAAAGGAGCTAACAGAGAACGTAATGCTTCATTATAGTCGTTTGCCTTCATTGTTGTTGGGAAATATATACAATATATACTTTTATAGTCCTTCTATATTGCCTTATATTTAAAGGCATGTTACTGATATATAAATATTCATGTGGCGAAAAGTATATATTTCAGAATATATGTTCTTCATTAATCTTAAATAGAGTTGGATTTTATTTATTTCTATGTTTACGCACACCATCGATCCGGTCTTATTGAATCTCGGACCATTACAGATCCGGTACTATGGATTATTCTATGTCATCGGATTTTTCCTTGCCTATTTCATAATACGGAGTGTAGTAAAATCTAGAAAATTAGTTTTTACCAATGAGCGCATCGAAGATATGATTGTCTATGGTGGTGTCGGCAGCATTCTTGGCGCACGAATATTCTATGTGCTGGTGTACAACTTTGCATTTTATCTTCACAATCCACTTGAGATATTCGCGGTATGGCACGGCGGTCTGAGTGTGCACGGTTCATTCATTGGTGGCCTGATTGGATTATATTATTTCAGCAGGAAATACCAGTTTAATTATCTTGAAGTGCTTGATCTTTCTGTGGTTCCGATCGCATTTGGATTGGGACTGGGAAGAATAGGCAATTTCATCAATGGAGAATTGTATGGACGTATCACCTCTGTTCCTTGGTGCGTCAACTTCCCTGGTGTTGTTGGCTGCAGACATCCTTCGCAGCTTTATGAAAGCCTGTATTCATTCTTTATTTTTGGAATTCTATGGTCTTTGAGGAATAAGAAGATGAAGAAAGGAACGTTAGCTGCGACATTTGTATTGCTCTATTCCTCACTCCGTTTCTTCACAGAATTCTTCAGGGAAGCTGATCCGCAGATCGGTTATATCTATGGATTGACATTGGGGCAGATCATCAATATCCTGATGTTCATTATTGGTTTAGTGTTCCTCTCGAGAATCAATAAAGATATAAAGGGACAGTAGAGGCAAGAGACCATGACAAAGATAATCCTTGAAGAAAAGAAATGCATCGGCTGCGGAGCCTGTGCTGCATTAGACCCGGTGCATTTCAAGATGACTGAAGATAACAAGAAGGCATTCTTAATCGATGGAAAGAAAGATAAGGATGATGTCTGGGACGTTGATGTTGATACAGTTACAACAGATTGTCAGGATGCGACTGATTCCTGTCCTGTCGTGTGTATTGCATTAAAGAAGGATTAATTCTGTTTCCCTTCTAATTTCCGTTTCAATTGTGTTAATTCAATATTCATATCCTCTCGTCTCATCGCGGTCTTGAACATCACATCGCTTTTCTGTTCGAGTTCAGCGATACGTGCATCTTTTGCTTTGATGAACTCTTCATAGATCTTCCTGATGTTTGAATCTTCCTTTTGCGGTTTTTCAAGATAGACCAATATGGTCAATGCGATTATGATTGTCAGGATGAATAATAATATCCAATGGAGAACATTGGTCACAGAAAAAATAAATGCCAAAATACCAAGCGCTGCAACTAGTACTGTGGAAATCAATGAGAACCATATCTTGAATAACATAATAAATGTAAAGAGAAGTGATATTTATTTGTATTGGATTTCCTTTAACTCAGCACGTTCAGTATTGAGCTGCGTCATCTTCTCTTCCAGCTTAGCTTTTTCTCGCATTAAGTGTTCCTCTGGATAACCAGCTTTTGCGTCTCGAATCTGTTGAGATAATCCGGCATGTACCTCTTCCTCAAGTAACCTGACTCTTTCAGATTTCTTCAATACAGATGGATTGATTGGTTTGTTTTCATACTTCTTTATGTTCTTTGGATCATATCCTTTCGGAATCATGTATAACTTAGCGTGATTCTTTAATTCGTTGACAAGTCGTATGGCCTGCAATTTTCCTTTTCTTTCAAAGCCTTTCAGATATGGTTCTAGGCCTTTGAAACTTCTGTCCTTATATCCTTTTACGATTCTTTTTAGTGAGGGTATCTTACTGTAGGCTTCTGGATCAATATATAAACCATCAATTATATCTCTCTTTGCGTTTGAGAACAGGTGAAAGATATCGCGTCCATAGATTGCTTTGCTCTGTGCAATCTCATACGTGACAAACTCATCTTCAGAAGGCTGTGGCAGTGTCTTCTCGAATTCTGCTACAAGGTAATCGAGGTCTTTTTCTATTGCCATGTCTCTAGTGGTAGTTAATGACCTTTATAAGACTTTCTATATGTTACTACTTGATAGTCATTAACTAAACGAAAGATTTATAAACCAACATATATACTCTAGTATCTATGTCACTTCCCAACCTAGAAAGTGCAATCCTCTTGAGTGAGACAAATGGTATTGAACTCAAGATATTGACCAATCCCAATGTTGCTGAGATCGATGTCCTTGAGTCAGTAGTATCTCATGTTGAGTCGTTCTATCAGGATTTTACCGGTGATCAAAAACTTTCTATTGACAGGAGTAAACGGCATATATTGGGAGAAGGTGATCACCAGGAATTTGCTTACGATGTCACTCATAATGATTCGATCTACGGCGTCAAAGTAGCGCCACTAGGAAGATCTTCATCTGATCAGGTACCGTACTGCAGTACCTACCGCGTATCTTTATTACAAGCACATATCGATCCATTCACACAATACACTGAACGAAGTGGTATCAAAGTCGAGAAGCCGAAGAAAGAAAAGTTTATTGAACAGCAGCCAGAATCAAAACCTAAAGTTCCTCAATAGATAAAAGAGCGTGTTAGGCGGACGTGAAATAATGCCTAGACGCAAAAGACTACAGACTTTGAAGAACTTCATGTACATTGAAGACGCAGACGAGACCGGACGTAAATGGAAGAAGACCGACAAATGGAGAGAGTTTATTAGATGACGCGGGAATTAGTACTTGGATATAGGAAAAAGATAAAGCCAAAGAACTTGGAATCTGTTCTCAAGGGCAGAGGATTTGAACTCAAAGAAACCATCGAAGCGGATGCACATATCCCTTTCGAGACACAAAAGTACCACCTGTTCAACAGACGATCGGAACAAGGAGTCTGGTACATCCACGAAGGCGGTATTCTTGGCTCTCAAGCGATCGCTCAGGCAGAGAAACTTGTCGCGCTTGGCAAAGTCATCACATATGTCGGCAGCAGCATATACGACCTGAAAGTCCAGGATGAAGTCGCTGTATTCCTGCAAAGGCATTACAACACAGTGTTGCATGATCCGAACGAAGACCGTATATTGATGAAGTAGAGTGCGATATGGCAAAACATATCAACGAACATTATTTTGATACACTTTCTAAAGAAAATTCATATGTATTAGGCGCGTTCTATGCAGGGTATCTTCCAAGGCCGAACAGCGGTTTCCTGTTCAGATCTAAGAATAAAGACTTGGTAGAGATTATCAAAAAACAGCTTGAAAGTGACTCCAAGATCACTTCCGATAATCGCGAGAAAAAATCATCACATTGGATCGAGTTGAATGGTCCTCTTACGAATCTTACTGATATTCTGTCTGATCAAGGACTTGCGGTCCCGAAGAATGAGCGAACTTTTCCTGACACTATTTCTCGGGAGAATCTAAGCCATTTCGTGCGCGGATTCTTTGATGCGAACGGTTATGTTTACATAATCCGGCCAATACGGCATACTCATTTCAATTTTAACACAATGTTCTTGAGAGGAATGCATCAGGTACTTACGACGTATGCTGGTGTTGCACGTACTGATGCTCATTCAAAGGATCATATTGTTTATTCTCATATCGACAGCATGAAGATCCGTGATTTCATCTATCAGGACTGGGATTTAATCAAAAAAGCAGGACTCTATCTTCCGAAAAAGAGAAGTGCATTGATGACAACCTATGATCCTATACAGACTGTCGCGAGAAAGACTCAAAGAAGACATGAGGCACGCATACAAAGGATCAAGCGATTATTAGAAGAAGGAAAATCAATGGCCGAGGTAACACGATTGCTTGGTTTTAAGCCGTCTGTCCTTTCACCCCTGTGCGCTTTCTTCAAACAACAGACAGGCACCACACCGGCGCGATATCGTTTCGACTGCGGTTCATCTCCTTCTCCTTCCGGATATCAAGGGCTCAGACAAGCAGAGGAATCGCGAGAGAAAGTAAAACAAGCGGAGAAATTATTGGCGACAGGAATGAAACTATATGAGGTCGCCAAACAACTCGGTTATACTTCATCATCAGGACTTTCTTCTGCATTCAAAAAGAAGGGCATACCTTATTTAGATACAAATATACGGCAGCGAATTGAAATGGCAAGGCAGTCTATCGAGGACGGTGTGGATTTGGATACAGTCGCTCATGAAGCCGGATATGTCCGCAAGAAAGGTTTCTTTGTGATGTTTAAGAAACACACAGGAATAAAATATACCGATTTCAAACGGCGTCTTAAGATGGAGGCCGTCCTGGATTATATTAGAACTGGCGCCGAGGGTCAGTCTCCTGTTGAGGCATTTGGATCTGTCAGTCATAGGGCACTTCTTGAAGCATTCAAGCATTACAATGGTATGAGCGTTAAAGAATTTCAGCAGTCTCTCAGTAAATAGAAACTAACCCCTCCTCTTTCGAGGAGAGGCGTTTAGGTAAAGAATATGTCAGTAACCGGCGCCGCGCATAAACGCTTCTGAGATGCTGTCGATCTCATCGTCTTCGAGTTGTTGTTCTCTGGCGGCTTTTGAATAGATATCATCGTCCGCTTCCTCGATATCCTCTTCATAGAGGATTTCTTCTGTCTCAAGGTCAATGTCCTTCATTGTCCTTCCCCCTGACAAGTTGTCTTTGTCATGCATATCTGTAATGGTCTTTATGATATATACTTAATGTATAAACAATATATATTGCATCAAATGTATATATTTTTTAGAAAACCTTTTAAACTCCGGTTCTTTCCAGGTATCTGGGGGAATTACGAAAAACACAAGTCTAGTGACTTGTCTCTTTCATTTCGCTAAAAATAATGAAACGAAGTGTCATACAATTGGCAGGAAGGACATTACTTGTCAGTTTGCCGGCAAAATGGGCAGATCTCAATCATGTTAAGAAGGGTGATGAACTGGAACTCACCGAAGACGGCCATAAACTGGTCGTAACATCTGAACGGAAGATGAATCTAGAGTCTGCTGAACTCGACGCTGATACTGTGGGAGACCTCATCAAGCGATATATCTTCGCACTCTATAAGAAAGGAGTCGATGAGATCGATATCAAGTATTCTGATCCCAAAGTCGCTGATATCATCAGAGATACGATCCTCAATGAGACAGTCGGTTATGAGATTGTTTCTCAGACACCGAAGAGCTGTATCGTGAAGCTCATAACCTCAGGAAACATAACGGAATTCGATAGTTTGCTGCGAAGGACATTCCTGATATTGTTGTCGATGGCAGAAGAGATTGTCACTTCTCTGAAAGGCAATAACTTTGAACATCTATCTAAGTCAGCATTGCTGGAAGAGCCGAATAACAGACTTACGACTGTTTGCAGACGATCCTTAAATAAGTGGGGCGCAGAAGGATTCAACAAGGTTGGTCCGATCTATTACATCGTAGAGGAATTAGAGAACATTGCGGATGAATACCATCACTTCTGCATCAATCTCTACAACTTGCGGAATTCACAGAATAAATCATTGCGTCCGGAATCACTCTCAGTCATGGAACGGACAAATACAATGCTCAGATTATTTTACGAGACATTCTATAAATTCGACAAGGCTAAATTGAATGAGATGAGTGCCATCAGAAAGAAAATCGTCGAAGATGCGCACAAGATGGTAGAGACCAAGAAGATGAGCGCTGCTGATTACTATGTGGTCCATCACGGTGTATCGATCGTCGAAAGAATCTATTGTATGACCGGTCCTGTGTTAGTGCTGAACAATTAAGGCTTGAACGGTTTCTTCTCTTCTTCGTTCACAATTGGTTTCATAGTCGGGAATGCGATTATGTCCCTAATAGATTCTTTACCGGTGAATATCATTGCCATTCGGTCGATGCCTAGTCCTAATCCGCCTGTCGGCGGCATGCCGAGCTCAATGGCTTGGATGAAATCTTCGTCCATCGGATGCGCTTCTGCCGCGCCTGCGCGTAATTGCTGTGCTTGTGCCATCAATAATGTTCGTTGTTCGATCGGATCATTCAACTCAGAATATGCATTACCGATCTCCATTCCTGCGATGAATGGCTCGAACCGTTCGATCAATGCAGGATTCTTACGGTGTATCTTGCACAGCGGTGTTGTTTCTCTTGGGTGATCGGTTATGAATGTCGGCTGGATCAGTTTGTCTTCTACGAGTTCTTCAAAGATCGCAGCGATAGCCATTCCTCGTATGTAGTCTCCTTCCAATCTGATATTGTATGTCCGTAACAGATCCTTGATCTCTTCATCATCCAACTTTGAGATGTCTCCAATGTTGGTGTGTTTCTTGATGGATTCGATCATACTCATCTTATGCCACGGGCGTTTCACATCGATCATGTGCTCGCCGAACTTGAATTTCGTCGTGCCGAATAATTTTAGAGCGATTTTTTCATAGGCCTCTTCTACCAATGACATCATATCATTGTAATCAGCATATGCCTGATACAGTTCCATCATGGTGAATTCAGGATTATGCTTGTGATCGAGGCCTTCATTCCTGAAGCATTTGCCGATCTCATAGACTTTCTCAAATCCACCGACAATCAGTCGTTTCAGATATAATTCAGGAGATACTTTGAGATACATATCGAAGTTGAGCGCATTATGCCGTGTCTTGAACGGTTTTGCATTCGCACCGCCATAGATTGGCTGTAGTATCGGTGTCTCTATCTCGATGAAGCCTTTTTCTTCGAGGATTTTTCTCATCTCTGAGATGATCTTGCTCTTCATGATGAGTGTGTCTCGCGCTTCTTTATCAGTTACGAGATGCGCATATCTCTGTCTGTATTTTATTTCGGGATCCTTTATGCCGTGGAATTTCTCAGGCAATGGTCTGAGCGTCTTGCACAACAGCGTCAACTCATGCGCTTCGACAGTCACTTCTCCTGTCTTTGTCTTGAAGATCGTGCCTTTCACGCCGACAAAATCACCCAGATCTAACTTTCTGAATAATTTGTACGTATCCTTCAGTGTGTCTTCTCTTGCATAAATCTGGATATTTCCTGACTGGTCCGCAACTGTTGCGAATGCAGCTTTGCCCATATCTCGTTTGGTCATCAATCTTCCGGCAATCACGACAACTTCTTTCGTATGTTCCTGCGCTTCCAAACTCGCAAATTGATTCTTCAGTTGTTCTGCCTTATGCGTCGGAGAATAATGATAGGGATATGGATCGATCTTCCAGCTTCTGATCTCTTTTAATTTGAGAATTCTATCCTTGATCAGTGGATTTTCAGGCTCAACCCGTATATCGCGTTCCATAGCTTGGATTGTGGTTGTTTAGTATTTAAAGCTTACTTCGAATGATTTAAATAAAACATCTGTATTTTTTCGATATCATGGAAGACCTATCCATCCGTACATTATGGGCAATACCGAATGAACGAGAACGGAAGATTCTTGAGATGAGAGTGAATGCGATGCTCGGATCTCTTGAAGAGAAGGAAGATGATCGTTATTTTATTCTTGAAGATCTCTTCAATGAAAAACTGCGGCATTTCAGAAATAAGTATGCACTGGACCCAAGACGAATACAATCGACAGGGTATCAAGCATCACTTGCGGTCTTTGCTGCCATAGAACGAAGAGAATATGATGATCTGTATGTGTTTTTGATGACCGCATTCCCTGAAGAATCTAGATCATCTTCAGATTCGAAGTAATCTTGTCTATTTTTTCTTCTGTATCGGGTCCGATGCCTAAGCAGGTGATCGTTCCCGGTTCGATGGTTGTCATTCCTGCATCTGTGATCAGTGCAGTCGTCAGTTTCTCAGCACGCGCCAGTTTCTCATACTGTTTTAATTCAGCAAGATCTTTTACTTTCAGAACAACTTTCTTCATGCCTTCTGAATGCCATTCATCTACTTTTGATTTAGAAGACTTCAACACACATTCTACCGATGCATGTGCGACCTGTGCTGCCATTTTTCCTTTTGGCAGTTTCAGATCATCACGGACTAAGATGACTTGTTTCATGATAGCAATAGCATATCTTGTATTTTTAAATGTATAGAAAATAACAATTAAAAAAGAAAAAACTATAAGGCTTACTTATAGTTTCTCATCAATTTGGTGATACCAACAACTAATACTGCTATTGCTATCAACCAGTCATTGTATGCTGTCAATGATGCCAACAGATTTAACTGCTTAAGCAACAACAAGACACCAACAATGGTTACGATCCATGCTGTCGTTTTTGCCATATTTGTACCTCCTTTAAAGGATTGATAAAGGTATTTTATTGATTTGGTGTATATAAATGTTTATGCTCTTTAGTCGCTCTAAACGTCAATCTTTTTAAATGAACTTCTTATTCATGATACTATGGGAGTCCAGGAAGATATCAAGGATTTAGAAGAACGTATCGGCAGTACAAAATA
This sequence comes from uncultured Methanosarcinales archaeon, assembly GCA_965231065.1. Classification (GTDB taxonomy): domain Archaea; phylum Nanobdellota; class Nanobdellia; order Woesearchaeales; family UBA10107; genus UBA10107. Next base: position 568,037 of record OZ246410.1, read on the forward strand.
CAATAAGAGTACTCAGAAAGCGATCGGTCAGTACAAGGCTAAATTAGCTCAGTTGAAGGATGATGTTGTCAGGAGAGCTTCAAAAGGCGGCAAAGGAGAAGGGTATGCTGTCAAGAAGTCAGGCGATGCTACTGTTGTCTTGTTAGGGTTTCCTTCAGTCGGTAAATCAACCGTATTGAATGCGTTGACTGACGCGAAATCAGAAGTCGCTGCATATGAGTTCACGACATTGACATGCATTCCCGGTGTCATGAAATACAAAGGCGCGAAGATACAGATATTAGACCTGCCTGGTATTGTTCATGGCGCAGCATCGGGCAGAGGGAAAGGAAAAGAAGTCCTTGCCGTCATCCGCAGCGCAGATCTAGTCCTGATCCTGATCGACAGCAAGAAACCTGAACATTATCAGGCAATCGTGAATGAAGTCACTGATTCAGGCGTTCGTATGAATGAGAAGATGCCGATCATCAAGATCAAACGGACAGCGAAGAACGGCATCAAGATCGGACGCACCGTCAAGACTGATGTTGATGACGAGACAATCAAGATGATCCTGAAAGAATTCAAGATGAACAATGCCGATGTCGTGTTGCGAAGCAATTTTACCATCGATCAATTCATCGACGCAGTCGAAGGAAACAGGATCTATGTCCCAGCGATCGTCGCCGTATCAAAGGCTGATCTGCTGTCAGAGGACCAGATCGATAAGATCAACAAGACCTTGCATCCGGATCTGTTCATCTCCGCAACAGAGAATATTAATATCGACAGGCTGAAGGATCTTATATTCGAGAAGCTGAATCTCATACGGATCTATATGAAGGAGGTTGGCAAAGAAGCTGACATGAAAGAGCCGATGATCATCCAGAGCGGATCGACTATAAAGAATGTATGTGAGAAACTGCACAAGGATTTTGTCGCGAAGTTCAAGTTCGCCCGTCTCTGGGGGCCGTCATCGAAATTCCCTGGACAGAAATTCATGCTTGATCATAAGATGAGAGATTCTGATGTCATCGAGATACACTTGAAGTGATTACGGTTCTTTCAGTATCCGCTCAAGGTCATTTTTCGACCATTGCGGAACAATATGCTTTTTGCCGTCAGGAAATACTATTTCTAGATGAGATTGTTTTCCATACAAAGGATCAGTACCGGAATATTGTCTTATGACCGGAATGGGAGCAAACTCATCTATCCATGAATATTTTGAATACATATTTGCGAATGCTTCCGGACTGCAGTGAGTGACAACGCCATGGATGTCTGTGATTCTGACTGTTGTTTCCTTCTTTCCTGATGTCTGCCGCTCTTCCTGATCCAGATATTTGATGATGATTCGTTTCATTTTACTTTTTTCGTTCATGTCTAGAATATAAACATTACGTTAGGACTGCGAAACCTTTAAATAAGTCGTTTAAATGCTTTATAGTATGATTAAAATAACCCTTCCGGACGGGTCAAGCAAAGAGTATAAGAAAGGTGTTTCTGGCTTAGAGATAGCTAAATCCATCGGTGAACGGCTTGCTCAAGCTGCTTTGGCGATCGAAGTCAATGGCAAATTACAAGATATGTCTGCTCAGATCGAAAAGGATGCAAAGATACGCATCATCACCTTCAAGGATAAGGAAGGCGTTGAAGTGTTCAGACATTCGACTGCGCATCTCTTGGCAAATGCTGTTGTTGAATTATTCCCTGAAGCAAAAATAACAATCGGTCCGGTCGTCGATGAAGGATTCTATTACGATATCGATCATGCGCCGTTCACTCCTTCTGATCTGGAGAAGATAGAGAAGAAGATGAAGGAGATCGTCGACAAGAAGATAGCGATCGAACGAAAGGAATTCTCGAAGCAGGAAGCGTTGAAGATATTCAAGGATAATCCATATAAAGTTGAAATAATAAAAGAAGTGGGTTCAGGCGAGACAGTAAGCGCGTATCAGCAGGGGAAGTTCATCGATCTCTGCCGTGGACCGCATGTGCCAAATACTTCTTTCCTGAAAGCATTCAAATTGACAAAGCTATCTTCAGCATATTGGCGGGGAGATGCGAAGAATAAATCGTTGCAGAGGATCTATGGCATTTCATTCCCTGACAAGAAAGATCTGGATGCATATGTCAAGATGATCGAGGAAGCTGCGAAACATGATCATCGTGTCATCGGCAAGAATCTTGACTTATTCTCATTCTCAGAACTCTCTCCCGGAAGTCCGTTCTTCCATCCGAAAGGAACAGTGCTTTACAACAACCTGTTGGATCTTTTACGGGGAGAGTACAAGAAGAGAGGATTTGATGAAGTCATCACGCCCGTAATATTCAATAAAGATTTCTGGACAATCTCTGGGCATTGGGAGCATTTCAAGGAAAATATGTTTATGACGTCCGCAGATAACCAAGACTTCTCCTTGAAGCCGATGAATTGTCCAGCACATTGCTTGATGTTCAAGACGCAGACGAGAAGTTACAAGGACCTGCCATGGCGATTGACTGATTTCGGTGTTTTACACAGGAATGAAGTTCGTGGTGCATTAGGTGGTTTAACGAGGGCACGAAAGTTCTCTCAGGACGACGGACATATCTTCTGTACTTCTGGACAGATACAGGGAGAGATAGAAAAGGCGATTGATTTTATCAATTACATATACAAACAAGTATTCAAGTTTGAATTTGATCACATTGAGTTATCAACGAAGCCTGAGAAGGCATTGGGTGATCCTCAATTGTGGGTCAATGCCGAAGCTGCGTTGCAGAACGCATTGAATAAGAAGAAGATCAAGTATGTCATCAGTCCGGGAGAAGGAGCATTCTATGGTCCGAAGATTGATTTCCATGTCAAGGATGCATTGGGAAGGACGTGGCAGACTTCAACGATCCAACTCGATTTCAATATGCCGAAACGCTTTGAATTATTCTATGACGGAGAAGACGGCAAGAAACACAATCCTGTCATGATCCACAGGGCGATCCTGGGTTCCTTAGAACGATTCATGGGTGTCTTGATAGAGCATTACGCTGGAAGATTCCCGCTATGGCTGAATCCGAATCAGGTCGCGATATTACCGATCGCTGACCGACATATTGGTTATGCAGAATCAGTCGCGTTGAAATTATCTGAAGCAGGAATACGAGCGGAAGTGAATACGAAACCAGAAACAACACCGAAGAAAGTCCGTGATGCGCAGATGCAGCAGTTCAATTACATTTTAGTCGTTGGAGATAAAGAGCAGGAGAATCATACGGTGAATGTACGTACTCGAGACGAAGTCGTCCATGGCGAGAAGAAAGTAGATGTTCTGATAAAAGAATTGATGAAAGAGATAGACGAAAAGAAATGATTATTTCTGTAAGAACTCTTCTAAAGTTTCTTTGTAAGAAGAAAGAATTCTGTTGAGTTCTTGAGTATCTTTCTGTTTGATGAGCTTCTTCATCTCATCAGGAGTCTGAAAATCATGGAACGCCTCGTCATCTTTTTCTCTGAATGACCTGAGTGTAGGTATCGTATCCATCAATGCCTTGTATTGTGGAGATTTGAAATGCGCATCATGGTATGACTTTCCCAATAATTTGGATATTCCTTCGATATCAAGCCATCTCCTTATCGGAACCACTCTGCTTGAAGGGATGCTTCCCTTTACGTACATGCTATATCTTCTGACATTCAGAAGGCCGGTCCGATACTCCTGAACATCAGATAACTCTTCAAGACTTTCATCATCGAGCTGCAGGGCGAGGAGTGTATCCTTTCCTCTGCTTTTCTTGATCGCATCGATGGGGTCAGTAAATATATGAGTGGCTATGCCAATGTGCAATATTTTCTCGGTACTTGGAACTCTTCCTCTTTTATATCCTGATTCAGCTTTGAATGTCCAGTATTCATGATCTTCGATAGCATTTCTTGCATCTCTATGCACATTTTCTTTGACCGGACTTAACTGCCTCATAATGTTGCAGTTGCGTAGGTCATATATATTCTTAAGCAATATATTTATAAACGATATCAGGGGTATATTTGGTATGGATATCGGAGATAAAGCACCGGAATTTAAATTGAAAAACAAGGATGATGAAGTTATTTCTCTGAAGGATATCAAATCAGATTTTACGGTGTTGTATTTCTATCCAAAAGATGATACACCAGGATGCACGGTCGAAGCGATTGAATTCACGAAGTATCTTCCACAGTTCAAGAAACTGAAGACAGAGATAATCGGCATCTCAGGAGGTACCGATAAGACAAAGGCGAAATTCTGCACCAAGTACGATTTAAAAATATCATTAGTCTCTGATCCTGATTTTGTGGTAGCTAAGAAGTATGAATCATTTGGTGAAAAGACATTCATGGGCAGGAAATATATGGGCATATTCAGAAACACCTTTGTTCTGGATAAGAATAAGAAAGTTCTTACCATATTTGAGAAGGTAAAGCCAGAGGGACATGCAGAAGAAGTCATAAAGTTTATTAAGGAACAGAGATAACATAAGACCATGGCATACAAAGCAAAAGAGTTCAAGCATTTGATCGGTACTTTAGGATTTTCTGAAAAGCTATTGACCAATCATTTCAAGTTATATGAAGGATATGTCACCAATGTGAATAAGTTGATGGAGTTATTGCGTTCTGAGGATATGACTGCTCCGGGAAGCATACAGTTCTCTGAATTGAAGAGAAGATTCGGCTGGGAATTCAACGGTATGCGACTGCACGAATTATATTTCGGCAACATGGTTAAGAACGGTTCACAGTTAGGTTCATCGACTGCTTTAGCGAAGAAGATCAGCGAAGATTTCGGTTCACTAGATGCATGGGAGCGAGATTTCAGAGCATCAGGTGCGATGCGTGGCATCGGCTGGGTCATTCTTGCATACGATGCTGAAGCAAAACAACTATTAAATGTCTGGATCAACGAACACGATGTCGGTCATTTAGCAGGAGCTGTTCCTTTGTTAGTGATGGATGTCTTCGAACACGCGTTTATGATTGATTATGGATTGGCACGAGCTGATTACATCAATGCGTTCTTCAAAGCGATCGATTGGAAGACGGCTGCAAAACGATTTGACTCTGCATGATCGTCTTCACTAGTTCATCATCTATGTTCTTTCTTTCGTAATCATTCTTTAGGCAAAGATCGATGAGTTCGGACGGAACAGATTCCTTCGCAGGTCTTATGCTGAGCTCGAGCAATCTTCTGTACGGACCGATGCCTGGCACACCATCCATGTCATGATATTTGAACCACAGATATTCATGCACCGTGCACAAAACACCATTGCTTCCAAAAAATGATGAAACTCTTGTCTTTGGATCCTGAACTGGAAGACCGTGTATTTTCCAGCTTCCAAATGTGTCTGACGCATCAAAGCTCGGATCTTTGTAGATCCTCGGAGTGTCAGAAAACTTTTCCCGGATCCGATAGTTCCCGTATGCAAACTGAAATTCAGGAGAGAGGTGAAGCTGGATCCTCTTGATACTTTTAGCTTTGGCAAAATGTTGCATACGTCTGCGGCTACAGGGTGCTTGATAAAGTTTTGTATGATTTCTTTTCTCTATCTCAAAGATATATATGTTTCACAAGCAAAATGTTTATAAATATCAATAATGTGATTTATACCATTAGTTGTGGTTTTTGGTGATAGAAAACACAACTGATTGATGTTTTTGTTATTTGAAAGTGAAAAAAAAAGAGGTGTAGAATGACTCCAACGCAGCAAGTGGCTATCAACAGTTACGTACCTTCTATCAAGAAACGAGACGGCAGGATTGTTCCGCTCGATACCGCAAAGATCCTAAGCGCGATCAAGAAAGCATTCAATGCGCAGGGAATCTATGATGAATCCGTCTACCCGAAATTAACAGAACAGGTTGTTGATTTTATCAATGAAAAATATCAAAGCAAAGTGCCTTCGGTAGAGGAAGTACAGGATCTAGTTGAGACGGTCCTGATTCTCAATAAGTATGCAGGAGTCGCAAAAGCATATATTCTGTATCGAAATGAGCGTGCGAAAGTCCGTGCGCGAAGAACATCAGTGCCTGAACATGTCCAGAAGCTTATCACCGAGAGTAAATCCTATTTCAGAAATCAGTTGGCAGAATTTGTGTTCTACAGAACGTATGCACGCTGGGTTGACGGCGAAAATAGGCGAGAGACGTGGATCGAGACTGTCAATCGATATATTGATTTCATGAAAGAAAATATAGGAGATCGTTTGCAGCCTCAGGAATTTGAAGATATCCGTCAGGGGATCCTGAAACATGAAGCGATGCCATCCATGCGATTATTACAATTCGCCGGAAAAGCAGCACGAAAGACAAATGTCTGCGCATACAACTGTTCATTCATCGCTCCTTCTGGATTGAGAGATTTTGCTGAGATTATGTACATACTTATGTGCGGCACCGGTGTTGGATTCTCAGTCGAGAGCCACAACGTCGAAGCATTGCCGCAGATCAAGAAGCAGACCGGAGAGATGTTACCGACACATACTGTCGATGACTCCAAGGAAGGATGGGCAGATGCCTTGACATTGGGATTAGAGACGTGGTATTCCGGCAAAGATATCAAATTCGATTATTCACAGATACGGCCTGCGGGTGCACGTTTGAACACGATGGGCGGCAGGGCTTCAGGTCCTGATCCATTGCGTGAGCTGCTTGATTTTGCACGCGCGAAGATCATCGCACGTCAGGGAAGACGATTGAAACCGATCGATGTGCACGATGTCATCTGTAAGATCGGAGAAGTCGTTGTCGCAGGCGGCGTACGAAGATCTGCATTGATCTCATTGTCTGATATCGATGATCTCGAAGTGCGAGAGGCAAAAATGGGTGCATTCTACACACATTCGCCGCACCGAAGCATGTCAAATAATTCGACTGCATACAAACAGAAACCTTCACTTACTGAATTCATGGAAGAATGGATATCATTGATGAAGTCCGGCACGGGAGAGCGAGGTATCTTTAACCGCGCAGGATTGAAGAAACATCTGCCTACGAGACGTATCAACGCACTCGGAGAAGCGATCGAGACTGTCGGAACAAATCCATGCGGCGAGATCATCTTACAATCAAAACAATTCTGTAATCTCACTGAGGTTGTATGCAGACCTGAAGATACTGTCGAGTCTTTGAAACGAAAAGTCAGATTGGCGACGATCTTGGGAACATACCAATCTACGCTGACTGATTTCAAATACATCTCGAAAGAATGGAAATCACATTGCGAAGCTGAACGATTGCTTGGCGTCTCGATCACCGGTCAGTGGGATTGCCCTGTAATACGAAATGAAGATGTCTTGCGGCAATTACGTGAAGAAGCAATCAAGGTGAACAAGGAGTTCGCTCAGCGATTCGGTATTAATGCATCGACGTGCATCACCTGCACGAAACCATCCGGAACCTTATCACAGGTCGTTGACTGCGCGTCAGGAATCCATCCGAGATATGCGCCGTATTACATCAGAAGGATACGAATATCGACGACTGATCCGCTGTTCGTCATGATGAAGGATCAAAAGGTCCCCTATCATCCGGAAGTCGGTCAGACCGCTGACAACGCGACGACATTTGTGTTAGAGTTCCCTGTGAAAGCACCTGCGAATGCAGTGTTCAAGGATGATATCAGTGCTTTGGAGCAGCTTGAATACTGGAAGAAGGTCAAGATGAATTTCACTGAGCATAATCCTTCGATCACTGTCTATATCGGTGAAGAGGAATGGCTTGAAGTCGGTCACTGGGTCTATGCGAATTGGGATATCATCGGCGGTATCTCGTTCTTGCCGCGGTCAAATCATGCGTACAAATTAGCGCCGTACGAAGAGATCACGCAGGATAAGTTCAGGGAACTATCAAAGAATTTCCCTTCGCTGAACTTTGCTGATCTCATGCTGTACGAGAAAGATGATCAGACTGAAGTCAAGAAGGAACTAGCTTGTGCTGGTGGGGTATGTGAGATTGTTTAATCACGAGACAACCTCACCAAACTCTTTTAAATCAGCATAACTTCTTTATTCTATGCAGCGAATAATCTTATTAGTAGATATGGATGCGTTCTATACATCGTGCGAAGAAGCGAGAAATCCATCATTGAAAGGCAAGCTAGTGGCTGTCGGTGCTGATCCGAAGCAAGGTCAAGGCAGAGGTGTTGTCTCCACTGCTAACTACAAGGCAAGAAAATACGGACTGCATTCAGCGATGCCGATCTCCATCGCTTACAGAAAATGTCCAGATTGTGTGTTCTTGCCGGTCGACATGGAGTTCTACGTAGAGACATCGAACCGGATCATGGAGATTCTCAAAAAATACGCTGACAAGATGGAGCAGGTCTCTGTCGATGAGGCGTATCTTGATGTCTCTTCAAAAGGATCGTTCGAGAAGGCAAAAGAGCTTGCCAAAAAAATAAAAGAAGAAATACAGAAAAAAGAAAAGATAACCTGTTCTATCGGCATTGGACCGAATAAGCTCATAGCGAAGATGGCTGCTTCAAAGAATAAACCGAATGGACTCACGGTCGTGCATCCGTCCGGCATACAAAAGTTCCTTGCGCCGTTAGATGTCGACGAATTATATGGTGTTGGTCCAAAGACATCGAAAAGACTCAAGGAATTAGAAATATATACCATCGGGCAATTAGCAGAGATCTCTGTTGGAACACTCACTGATCATTTCGGCGGTTCATTCGGCAATTACCTGCATGAAGCATCAAGGGGCATCGATGAATCAGAAGTCTCTGATGAATGGATCGCGAAATCGACCGGACGACAATACACATTTGAATATGATGTGAAGCAGCCCTGGTTCATCAAATCGACCATGGAGAAATTAGTGCAGGATTCATTCGAACAATTAAAACACTATGGCTTCAAAAGCTATAGAACGATAACGATCAAGGTGCGGTATGAAGATTTTGAGACGTTCACGAAGGCATATTCCCTGAAGGTCGATGCGATGACAGTAGAACCTGCAAAGACTATCGCCCAGACACTCTTGAGTGATTTCCTGCAAAATAAAAAGAAGATACGCTTGATTGGCATTACATTAAGCAAACTGAAATGAAAATGTATTTAAGTCACTTCATTCTTGTCGGTTTATGCCACTAGAGAAAGTAATCAGTAATTATCATAAGGATCACGGTACTGTGGGACAGGGTCTTGATTATGCAGGTGTCGATGTCTTAGGCAATCATTATCTTGTCGGTGAAGACTGTTTCTTGATTCCTGATCACTTTCCTGATTTTATCGGCGGTGAGATCGGTCAGCGAACACGGCCGTATAAGGTGTACAAACTCATGCGCTATGAACCAGAACTCCTGAAGGCGCATGTCATTGAAGTCCGTGACCCAAATGTTATCGAAGCCATGAGTGCAGAGCTTGACAAACTTGATCTATTTATTGATTCTGCCTTAAAGAATGCTTTTGACAAGGCTTAAATATCACTTCTTTTGCGCAGATAGTACCATGCCAAATCTATTGGATATCATCGCGAGCAAAATCAACGGTTATCCGCCTGCATTCTTAGAGAAGATCAGAAAGGATGAACTGGATTGTATTCAGATTCTTAATTACAACGGCAAGAAGACATATTTATCAGGGAACAGACGAGTCAAGGTAAAAGTAGTCGGGTATGATTCTTTTATCCCTTTCCGCGTCTGTGAGAATACATTGCTCCAGAAACTGGAGTGGGATATCACTTTTAGGAACTGTTCTGAACGATTAGGGGCAGATTCTGCGGCGATACTTTCTTTTGATAAGATCGATGGCGTTGCTCTGTACCGTCCCATCAAAGTTCTGAACTGATCTCTGAAGGAATAATTTAAAAACACCTTTCTCTTATTCTTCTTTTATGCTTAACCAGGAGATCGCAGAGATATTCGAAGCAATGGCTGATATCCTTGAGATACAGGAAGTCGCCTGGAAACCAAGAGCTTACAGAGCCGGAGCACGTTCTTTGAAGGATTTACAGACTGATGTCGCTGACATCTACCGAAAGGGAGGTATCGATGCGTTGCAGGAAATTTCCGGTATCGGTAAGCATCTCGCACAAAAAATTGTTGATTATATCAAGAAAGGCAGAATTCCTGAGTATGACCAGCTCAAGAGATCAATCCCGAAAGGACTTGATGCATTGATTGAAGTGCCTGGTCTGGGTCCTAAGAAAGCATTTGCGTTGTATAAGAAATTAAATATCAAATCTGTCGCTGACCTGAAGAAAGCATTTGCGCAGCATAAGATCAGGAATATCTCCGGATTCGGAGAGAAGAGCGAAGAGAAGATCGCAGAGAATGTCCTTGAACGAAAGGCGCATCTGGAGCGGCATCCATATCGTGAAGTCTATCCGGTCGCGAAGAAACTCGTCGACGCACTGAAAAAAACAAAACTGGTGCAGAAGATAGAGGTAGGCGGATCACTGCGGAGAAAAGAAGTCACCATCGGTGACATCGATATTCTTGCGGTATCGAAGAATCCTGAGAAGGTCATGGATCTATTCACTACGCTGTCGATGGTCAGAAAAGTCGTCTCCAAGGGGCCTACGAAATCACAGGTGGTCCTGAAGAACGGCATGCAGGCAGATATCAGGGTGATTGAAAAGAAGTCTTTCGGTGCTGCGTTGCAGTACTTCACCGGCAATAAAGCGCACAATATAGAGCTGCGTAAGATCGCTATCCGGAAAGGCTGGAAACTGAATGAATACGGCTTATTTGAAGGCGATAAGATGATCGCCGGTCCTACTGAAGAAGGTGTCTATAAGAAGCTTGGATTGCGCTGGATCCCTCCTGAGAAGCGGAAGAATGAAGGAGAATTGGAAGACTATTCATTCTAAACGTTTAAAAATAAGTGCTTTCTTGCAGAGATATGATCAATCTGAAGGATATTGTGCTTGAACAAGTGGAACACGGCGAATTTATGAGGATGGCGTATCAATGGCCAAGTATGCCTCGAGGCTACGTCCCGGATAAAGACTACGTGCAGATCGTATCTCCGTTGAGGGCAAATACGTATGCAGATCTCTTGGAGTCGTTCTTAGAATCCGAGTATGCCAGACGTATCGCGATCAGGATATTTGGAGGATGGAAGAGATATAAAGTAGATAAGGTGCGAGAGAACTGCGAATCAGAGTTCATAGAAAAACTCGAATCGACATCACCTGACAAACGTATCCTGGAGATTGATTTTGTGCCAGTACCGCAATATCCAAAATCGATGATCAATATCTATGTGCGTGACATGGAGAAAGATGTTGTCTCCTGCACTGTCAATTTTCCGTGGAATCTATGGAATTACTTTTCATGGAAGGAGATGCCGAAGTTCACTAAGCAGATCGTCATTGGATTTCTGGATAAATCAAGAAAGCCCGCCGGTCATTTCTGATGGCAACACCGTTATGTCCCTATTTTGGTAAATGCGGAGGATGTACTTCTCAGACGACTGACTATGAATATCAGCTGAAAGATAAAAAAAGACAGTTGGCAGAAGCGATCAATTTCTATGATATCTCTGTACATGCCGACAAGGAGTATTTCTATCGAAACAGGATGGATTTCATTTTTCATCCATCAGGATTGGGATTACGTGAACGAGGAAACTGGAAAAATATCGTCGATATCAAAGAATGTGTCATCTCAGACAAGAGACTGAATGAATTATTGAAAGAAGTCAGGGAATTCTCAAAAACAGTCGATGCGTTCGATGTCAGAAAACATTCAGGTACGTTCAGATACGCGGTCATCAGGACACCGCAGAACGATTCTTCGATATCGTTCGTCTTAAACAGCGAATCGATGCAGATCCAGAACGCTATTGAAAAAATAAAAGCATTCGCTGAAAAATCATCCGCAAACAACGTCATCATCACCTATGTTGATCCAGAGACAGATACTTCTACCTCGGAAGATTTCTTCGCGGTGAAAGGAAGCGATATGCTGAAAGAGACATATCTTGAGAAGACATTCTCCTATTCAGCACAGGGATTCTTCCAAAATAATAGTGTCGTTGCAGAGAAGATGCATCAATATGTAAATGAATTAATAAAAAAACATGATCTCAAATATATGAATCTGTTAGATCTGTATGCAGGAGTCGGCACATTTGGAATAATTAACGCAGACCTGTTTAAATCTGTCACGATAGTAGAGAGCTTCAAGCAGTGTGTTGATGCAGCAGAGTTGAATATCAAAGAGAATCATGTAAAGAATGCGAAAGCGATCTGTCTTGATGCTATGAAGTTAAAGAAATTGAGATTTGATTCTCCTTTATTTGTCATTACAGATCCACCAAGAAGTGGAATGCATCCGAAGACAATCATGGAACTGAATGAATTGAAACCAAAAGTAATCATCTATGTTTCCTGCAATGTAGAACAATTAGGAAAAGATCTTCTGAAATTCAATGACTACGAGCTAAGAAGCGCCGCACTCTTTGACCTATTCCCACAGACTCCTCATGCTGAGGCGGTAGTGGAACTAGTAAGAAAAAACTAGTATTTTGTTTCATGAAATGATAAAGGCCTAGGCATTGGTGGCTTGTCTTGCAAGACATCATTTAATTCACTCTCTTTTTGAAGAATCATCCATTCTTTGCAGACTTCTGTAAGTGCTTGATTGTAATAGTGTTGAGGATACACGTCATATCCTACTCTTGATCCTGCAGGGATTGTACTTCGCATACTTTTGACTAGGTTCTGGATACCGATATGCTTGCTCAAGATAGTGGAGTTATCATCTTCTCTGCCAAGTATCCTGCACTTATTCACTATGATCTCTACTGTATATCCCTTATATGGTTTGTTTTCCATCCCCGTTTCCTCCGTAATTACACTCCTATATAAAGTTAATCGTAGCGTTCTACTTGTTCATCGAATCGCTGTGCCATGATTATATTGGATGCCGCGTGGTATGCTCCACCTAATCGTTTTAATTCTCCTTGCTCAAGCTGATGGACCTGATCTCTGATATCGTCATATCTATCTGCCACATTGGCATCCATGCATGCCTCCATGATAGCTTCCTCCGCTCTTACAATCTCTTCATCCACTCTTGTCATTTCTTCCAATGTTTTCGTCATTTTATGTCCTCCAAATGGCAAAGAAGTATTCTCTCTATAGGTTCATCAAGACCTTCTCGAACATTTTTTGTTAAGAAGGTCAACTATCCTTAGTGGATAATGACCTTGGTAGATAGAATACTGACTACATCAAACAACAATGTGCATGTCTGATTCTTTGTCATTATGAATATGAAAAAGTCAAAGCTATAAAAACTTATCGGTATGTATTTCCGTACAGGCCAGGCTGTAGTAATACATCAAGCTTGTAGTTTCCTTTCTGTTCTACTTGGGACCTCGGATTCGGGTCATTTACTGCTGCGCTGCATAATCCTCTGATGGATTCGACCGATAGGTTCGTTGTCTTTGTCTCTAGAGATTCATGCGGTTTTATTTGTTCGTTCATGGGAGTTTAAGGTGGTAGGGGGTGGTTTATAAAGTTTATGGCTCATCAAAGAGAGCTACAATATCCTTTATTTCTCTATCGACGTAGACGTTTGAATGTTTCATCTCATGTGTGAGAACCCTGACGTGATCGATCAGCGTATGTGCCTGCGCTACATCTTTTTCTGATGAGGAGAGAAGATGCGCATACTTTGCTTCTAAGAGCGCAAGATGCCTTACGTAATCGATAGCATGATCCACGGCAAGAGCACATTTCATATCTTCGATCGCATGGCGATAGAATAATTTCTGTTCATTCGGATGCATCTTCTCTGCCTCTCCGATCTCGACCAGTAGTAAAAATGGCAGCGCATATTGTGCACGATGCATCGCTATCTCTTCAAGCCTCATGATCTGCTTCAATCTGAACTTAATTATATAGTTATTGCTGCGCCATAATCTTAATAAAGAGACTTATCTCTTTCCTCATCATGTGGCTTTTCCGTAAGAAGACCGTAAAGGATTATCTTGACCAGATACTGCGGACCGCACAGAAAGCAAAAGCAGAATGTGAAAAAGGCAAGGTAAAGAATGCCATACAACTTCTTAAACTTATCAGACAGCTCGATACCAAGCGATTCGGACTTCTGAAAGATGCGACCGGCTCTCAAAAGCTCGTGAAGGAATCAAAAGAAGTATACCGATTAGTCGATGAGACTCTGCAGAAAGAACCGGATGTCAATGTGATCTCAGAGGTCCTTGACCGCATAATCTATCTCGAGAACTATTTCATGGACATCATGAAGGAGATCCCTTTCATCCCTTCTGAAAAACTGATGCGCATCCTTGAATTGAGTCCGAGAGAAGCGATCCACCGCGGCTATCTCTATCGCGGTCTTTCTGATGATGAATACAAACGCATCATGCGCGGCGGAGATCTTTTCGCGAAAGATCCGAATGGCAATGTGACACTGATCAAACACGTATTCGATCCGTCGAACAATCCTGATACTCAGTTTATTTCCTTGACTGCGGATGTGAACACCGCGCGAAGATTCGCAGAGCATAATCACATCATTGTCGTCGATGCATCGAAATTAAAAGGTGCGTTATTGAGTCCGAAAGAGATAGAACAGATGACCGGACGAGACACACGGGTACGAAGATTGGTGGAGAAGAATTTCGAGTTTATTCTAGCGCCGACTCGAAAGGAAAAGGCTCGGATAGATGTCGAAGCGCTCGTTCGCTGATTGCAATTCTTTATTGATTATATCAACCAATACTGAAGAATGTGCGAGAGCGCTCTTTAGATTGCCGACATCGTTGTTATCATCGACATCAAAGAAATACTGAGGCACATCTTCTCGTGCCAATGAATAGATCTCGTCTAATTGATCTCGCGGGACGCAATGACGGAGCATAAATGCATAACTAGGAATGAAGATCTTCTGTCGCGCCTCTTTTGAAGCGATGACACGGTCACCATAGAGGTGGCCTTTTGGGACACCGAATCGTTTTCTTCCTTTGCCGTTGAAATATGACATATCTATTCTTCCATTAATGACTTTTAATCCCTGCCAGACGCCTTCAACACTGTCACTGATGCCATTAAATTTCGGTATCGGTATCTTTCCATATGCGATGAACGGAGAAAATGAACAAAGACTGGTGACGCCTTCTAAATCTCTTGCCAATGGCGCGTTGGTGGATACATCGTAGAATCGCGCATCAGACATGCTTTTGACCATATGTCTGACATCATCTCGAGTGGTGAATTTGACTAGTTCCATCTGCCGTTGACCTCTCCTAAGAGGGTATCGAGACGCTCTTCTAAAAATATCCGGCTGTTGCCATGATATGCTGTTGAGAGCGATTTGCATTTCAGATAATGGTCTATTGCTTTTTGTCTGTGTGTTTCACTGTTTGTTTGGTTGAATAGTAATGCATAGCATTGTCCGAGAACTAAATGATTATCAGGACTCATATCATTGATGTCGTTGGCCTGTTCAGCGTGCTGTATCGCGTGCTGTATGTCTGAACCGCTGCAGGGTCTGTTTTTCAGAAAATTATAGAAATGTGATGCTGCCAATCCATGGTGCAGTTTGAAATCATCGATGAACTCTGCGGCGACCATCAGCTTTAGTTTAGCAGTGTTGAAGTTATCAGCGTCAAAATCATCGCGTGCTTCTCTCACTAAATCAACTGATCGTTGTTCTAACCAATTCAAATCTTTCATAGTTCTTCGTACCCTATTCAGGTATGGTTGATTTATTTATAAATCTTTCTATATGTTACTACTTATATGTGATTACATTAAATAACGATATAGTGTCTTATAACGCCTTATCGGCTGTTTTATGACAATAAACTTTATATAGCTTGCTTGTTTATTGTGCTGAAGAGGGGTGGACATTGGAGATGTTAGAAGAAAACGCTGAAGCTTCTCAGACACAGTTATTTGACGATAAGCACATCCATGGGTTGATGCCTGTTTCTCAACGTTTTGCTGATGCTGTTGCGAGCATCCATGCATCCAATGCACCTGAAGAAGATGGGTCTCTTGAATTATTTCCTCGCACTTCTGATTCGTTAGAAAAACTATGCGGTCATCTTCAAATAATGGAAGAAGACAGCATCCATGGCGCTCATACGATGCGTCCAGTCGGTATTCCTGATCATTTTCATCCAGTTGGTCTTCCTCGGATACGTGATTCATATGTTCCATACAAGATCAAACAAGCATACTGCAAACTAACAGGACAGTACTGTGTCGCTGCGAAAGTATTGCGTGCGATGGAAGACCATATCTTCCTTAAAGAAAGTATCCTTGCACGATGTCCGAGCAAGATTCCGTACGCGACGATGGAAGTACAGAAAGATGGCAGTATCACGATCAAAACAGGAGGTAACTAACTATGGTAGCACCATTAGTGAACATAAATAACACAGCAGTTCTTGTAGCTGCGATCGTCTCGATGGTGATCGGAGGACTTTGGTATTCGCCACTGCTCTTCGGCAACCTTTGGATGAAGTTGAATAAGGTATCGATGGGAAAGAAGAAAAGCATGGGTAAGATATATCTTGCACAGTTTATCACTCTCTGGGTGATGATCTATGTCTTGGCACATTATGTCGCTTATGCGAACGCAACGACGGTCAGCGAAGGTATCTTGGCTGGATTCTGGGCATGGCTCGGTTTCATCGCGACGATGTCTTTCGGAGCTGTTTTGTGGCAGGGAAAGTCATTCAAGGCATGGCTGCTTGATAATGCACATAATTTGCTCGTGCTTGCAATATCAGGAGCAATAATAGCTGTCTGGGCCTAAACAACCCATTCTTTTATTTTTTTTAGAATTTTAATTAAGAGATCCGCTTGGAACTAGTGCAAGTCCTTTTCTGACAGTAGCTGCATATTCAAGATACATTTCTTTGCCGCGTTCAATATCTTTTTTATCAGTACCCATGATGAGCGGTGTATAGAAACCGCTGCGTGCCTTATGATATTTCAGTTCACAATTGCATTGAGCTATGAACTCTGCTGGATTCGGATCCTTCATCAATGATTCTGGAACTGAGTCACAAATGATATCTACTAGTCTTAATTGCTTCATGGTGGGTATTTGCGCTAAGAAGTTACTTATAAGCCTATCGGATCTGCTTTTCGAAGGCGATAATGTTGTTTATGACATCTTCCTTGTCATAATCCTGCAGTAAGACGTGTTTCGAGCGTTCATACCATATGAGCTTCTTAGTCTTACTGGCTATGCTGTCATAGATCAACTGAGAATTGGCAGGATAACTTGTCGGATCATTTTTCGAATGGAATAATGCTGTTGGTTCAGTTATATCATGCAGTCTTGCAGTAACATCGTCGAGGAATTTTACATAACTCTTGAGTGGCGCAAGCGGCAGATTGACATAAGCGATATTGTGTTTCAATCCCTCGGGATCAGCGATCTGACTGATCCTATCAGGGTTGCGTTTCAAATAAATCAATATATCTGAAAGTCCAAAGAACGATTGCAGACTGCTCTTCAGGAATGGCGCTGACAGATAAATTGCATGCACTTGCTCTTCTTCCGCTAGTTTGAGGGCAATGGTAGCGCCGGTAGAAGAACCGACAACATTTATGTTATTGCATGTGTCTTTTACTTTTTTATATTCTTCATGTACTTGATTGTACCAATAATTCATATCCAGATTCTGCAGTTTGCTTGGCACTTCTCCGTGTCCCTGTAGCCGTATGCCATAGATAGTATCGTGCAATTCCTGGTTTATTCTCGTTCCTAATTCTTTCAGTTCAAACGGTGTAGCGCCATAGCCGTGGACCATGATCCAGCAGTATCCGGTATTTCCTGGCAGTTCATATGCTTCTGCGCCGATGATTATTCCATCAGAATAATTCCAATGCTTCAGATCTCTGCTGTCGATGGATGAAGCCTGCAAGAATCCTGTTTTGGTGAATATTATTGAGAGAAATGCAATGATGAGTATGCTGATGATCAATCCTGTCTTATTCATCACCGAACACCCAGTATCTGTTTGTAACATACGTAACAACTGACATCAGCGCAGTTATGCCGGTGATCGCGATGGTATACCTGATACCTGCTCTGGTGATCAGCAACACTAAGAACCAGTTGACTGAACCGGCAGCGAGATAGGTCAGATAGAACCGATGCAGTCTGTTAGTTGAGATCTGGTCTGAAAAGGTGATAGTGGCATGAAACATGAACAGCAATAGAAGGCCGGTAATGATCGCAATAGCGTATGACAGCATGTGCCAGATATGGAAGACCTCTGTCAAGAAGACGGTCATAATGAGCTCATAAAGGAACGATAACATGCCTCCAAACGAAAAGACAGCATATTTCTTTAGATGATGTCGCATAAGGATAATTGTGGCTATATGGTGTTTAAAAACCTTGTTAAATGGCTTATAATGACGCTATACAGCTCCATCTATGATACCAAAGCCTTATAAAGTACCTCCTGTACCTATATAGTAGATAACATGTATGGGGGCCTTAACAGTTCTTATGCATGTTAGGATGTTATGGAGGAGAAGGAAAGTTATGGCAGAATTTAATCGAGGCGGCGGATTCCGAAGGGATTTCGGCCCAAGAGAAATGCACAAGACTACATGTTCTGAATGTAAAGCAGAATGTGAAGTGCCGTTCAAACCAATTGAAGGCAAACCAGTCTTTTGCAAAGATTGCTACATGAAGCGAAAGAAAGCATTCTAATTCATTAGAATCCTTATACTAAGTTTTTAAGCAAATATTTTTTATTTTTTTTATTATCAATTTTCTTATTTAGAATTAATTAAGGCCAGAATCCAGCCAATGCATCGATAGAGTAATGACCTGCGCCGCTGAATATCAACACCAAAGCAGCTGCAAGGATCAAAATGTCAAGCTCCCATCCAGTAGACTGTTCAGAATAAAACGGGATGTGCCATTTGTATATCTTGTGATAGATCGCTCCTAACATAATCAAAGAAAAGCCGATACTTGCGAATTGTGTGAGGAATCCTGCGATCGTCGCTAGTCCACCTGCTGTTTCACAGAGACCGATGAATTTGAATAAGCCAGGGATGTTGCTCCAATTGCCTAATTTCTTTGTTCCGTGATATAAGAAGATAGAACCAATCGCTAATCGTAAAGCAAGTAATCCAACACTTTCATATCCTGGAAGTAATGCCATACCATCTTCAATGTTTTATTCTTTTAAAAACCTTTCCATGATAATCTTTAAATAACACTTAATTTTTGCATCATCATGTCATCAGAGAATATCAATCCAAAGAACGCATTATACTGGATAGGACTGAGCAATGCAGGCAGTCTTGCATATGTGGGCGTTCAGCCACATACATATCAAATTCTTTCGATGCAGGTTCCTCTGATGATGAGAACCACTGCACAAGTTGACGGCTCTGCGATGATGGCCAGTTCTGCGATCGCTCTCTTCGGCGCTTATGCGGCAAATATAATCAAGAAGTTGAAGAAACATTAATTAGATTTCCTAGCCTGCATCTGCCGCGCAAATTTTTCTCCTTTCTCAAAGAGATCTTTTGCACGCGCGAGATTATTCTTATTATCACTGAATATCTTTGCACAGAGTGTTTCATCGCTCTTTGGCCGGTATGTTCCGTATCTTCCAAGAATCTCTTCTGTTTCCGGATGAGCGTAGACATATTCCAACTTACATCCTTTGTTCTTGGCAAGTTCTTCAAAAAGTTTGTTTCTTCTGAACTCTTTCAGCATATTCTCTGAGCTGAACCTGACGAGAAAATAGTTATCTTGCAAATCCATGGAGCCATGATTATATACATTTATATAAATCTTACTTTAGCTCGATACCGACCGGACAGTGATCAGAACCTTCGTATTCGTTGAGAATGAACGCCGATTTTATTTTGTTAATTAGTGATTTTGAGACGATGAAGTAGTCGATTCGCCAGCCGACATTCTTCTTTCTGGCGCTGAATCGGTATGTCCACCAGGAATACTTGACTTCATTCGGATGCAACGCTCTGAATGTGTCTACGAATCCTGCGTTCATGATATTGGTGAAGTCAGTTCGTTCTTCTATTGTGAACCCTGCATTATTCATATTGTTCTTTGGCCGTGCGATGTCTATCTCTTCGTGAGCGACATTCAGATCGCCGCAGACGATGACTGGTTTCTTTTTTTCTAACTTTCTTATGTATTTCAGGAAATCAGCATCCCATCTCTGTTTGTATTTCAGTCTCTTTAGTTCTTCCTGCGCGTTTGGTGTATAGACATTTACAAGGTAGAAGTTTGGAAATTCTGCGGTGATCACTCTGCCTTCATCATCATGTTCTTTCATATCGATGCCATGGAAGATAGAGAGTGGTTTTATCTTAGAGATGATCGCAGTCCCTGAATATCCTTTCTTCTTTGCAGAGTTCCAATATCGATGCGGATATCCGTCAAAATCATGATCGACCTGATGCACTTCTGCTTTTGTTTCCTGCAGACAAAGAATATCTGGCTTTTCATTCTTCATGAACTCATGGAAGTCTTTTTTCTTGAGAATCGCTCTGATGCCATTGACGTTCCAGGAGATAAGCTTCATAACAGTATTATCTTAAATCTCTTTAAAAATCTTATCTAAGAAATCTACTATTGAGTATTGCAATGTCAGATGCATCGCTTACAAGTCTACATAGACCTTCATTGTCTCTTCTATACACACCAACAATGTCACTTGCAATTAACTTTTTTGGAGTCATAAGAAATCCGAATGAAACACCTGCCTCCAGGTGCGGGTTATCATTAAAGTGCGAGTCATTTATGTTGTAAGCTTTTTCCTCATATGTCCAAGTTCCTCTGGATTCGTTTGCTTTCACACCATTGTAGAAGTCATCTACGAAAAGGTTGCCTTCTGCATCTGCTATGAGATAAACAAGGTCTAATTTTTTCATGATTAGTGCACAGGACCCATATATTTAACCCTTACCATAACGTTTAAATATAGCGTTTATAACCTATATATCATGCAAACACAGCAGATTACAGGCCCTATAACGAGGGATATGACCATTGGAGACTTAGTACAGAAATACCCTTCAGTAGTTGAAATTCTCTTAGATGAAGGCGTCCATTGCGTAGGCTGCGGCGCTTCTTATTTTGAGACTATCGCACAAGGCCTTTCAGGTCATGGCAAGTCAGATGAAGAGATAGATGACGTTGTTAAAAGATTAAACGAAGCGATACCGAAAGAAGAAGGATCTTCGGATGGATTGATCGTCACAGAAAAAGCAATATCAAAATTAAAAGAACTGATGAAAGACAAGCAAGGCTTTGCGTTAAGAATTTCAGTATTGAAAGGCGGCTGTTCAGGTTATCAGTATGAATTCGCGTTCGATGATGAGACAACCAAAGATGATGATGCATTCATGATCTCTGGTGTAAAGTTTGTAACAGATAAAGAAAGCATGACAAAATTAAAAGGTTCTAAGATCGATTATTTAGATTCATTGACTGGCGCAGGATTCAAAGTCTCAAATCCAAATGCATCACATACATGCGGCTGCGGACAGAGCTTTAGTTAAAATGGAAACTACATTGGAAGAAAAGGCAGTTGAAAGATCAAATACGAGTCAAATAAATGACGAGTTAAATAGGTGTGCAGAGATCTTGATCAATCTGGCCCTCAAGAGGCATGGAATACTTGACATCAGTTCTTTGACTCCAAGAGACTACGAGTATGCAAGAAAAAATGATCCGGAATACAGAAAATATTTTCCTGAAAGAAAATGATCAATATTCTTTTTTACAAATACGTCGATATGGGTTCTGAAGAAGTTCTTAAGAAGTTTCAGATCAGGCATTTAGCGCTTTGTAAACGATTAAATCTCAAAGGACGCGTTCTAATCGCTTCTGAAGGCATCAATGGCAACCTGACAGGGGAAGATAAGAATATCGAAGAATACAAGAAAGAACTGCACAAAGATCCTAAATTCTCAGACATCGAGTTCAAGGAAGGACCCACTGCGAATCACAACTTCAGAAAATTGTTTGTGAGAATAAAGAAAGAGATTGTCACCTCAGGATTCGGCATTGACACAACTAATAAAGGAAAGTACGTAGAACCTGAAGAATTAAAACAATGGTATGACAATAAAGAAGATTTCGTCATAGTAGATGCGAGAAATGATTACGAATACAAGATCGGCAGGTTCAAGAACGCAATTAATTTGAAACTTAACACATTCAAGGAATTCCCGAAAGCAGCGAAAGAATTATCAAAATATAAAGATAAAAAGATTGTGACATACTGCACCGGCGGTGTCAGATGTGAAAAAGCTTCTGCCTATCTCAAACAGCATGGTTTCAAGAACATCCATCAATTACATGGCGGTATCATAAAATACGGAGAGAAGTTGGGCGATACACATTGGGAAGGAAAATGCTTTGTCTTTGACACCAGAGGAGCGATTCCATTAGATACTAAGAAGCAATCAGAACCGATAACACAATGTGAATTATGCAACACACCATGTGATCATTATTACAACTGCGCCAACACAAAGTGTGACAAAAGATTTATCTCCTGTGACGGCTGTTTTAAGATCCTGAATTCATGCTGCTCAAAGAAATGCAGAAATGAACTGAAGGTCCATCCTGAATGGCATAATCCGAACGCCAACAGAGGAATCGATCACGGACTTACCGAATAAAACAAGCATAATCTTTAAATACGCTCATATTCTCAGCAATGCTAAGGTGTTATGACATATAAAACAACAGATCCAACCACAGGAAACGTTCTCAAGGAATTCAAGTCTGTCTCATCACAAGACGCTATAAAGACAATAACAGACCTGAGAAAGAACAACCAAAAGTGGAAAGAGACACCTGTCTCTAGACGAATCGAACACGTCAGGAAAGTCTCTGAATTGTTAAAACAGAATAAGCAGCGATATGCTGAAGTCATTACGACAGAAGTAGGCAGACCGATCAAAGATTCTGTTCCTGAGATAGAGAAATGTGCTCAGCTGTGTGATTATTATGTCGAAACCGCAGAAAAATCATTGCAGGATGATATCATCAAGACTGAAGCGTACAAAAGTTATGTGCGGTTTGAACCGCTGGGAACTGTCTTAGGAATCATGCCATGGAATTATCCGTTCTGGCAGGCTTTCAGATCAGTGATTCCTGCGTTATTGGCTGGCAATACGTATGTCATGAAGCATGCATCAAACGTACCGCAGTCTGCATTATTGATTGAAGAAGTTCTTGATAAATCAGGATTGAAGGACTATTTCAAATTGTTATTCATCGATTCATCTGACATCGAGCTATTGATTAAAAGCAATCTTATCCAGGGAGTTTCTTTGACAGGCAGCTCAGAAGTCGGAAAGAAGATCGGCGGCATAGCTGGAAATAATCTGAAGAAAGTCGTCCTTGAACTGGGCGGTTCAGACGCGTACATCATACTGAAAGACGGTGATATATCTCTCGCGTGCAAAGAAGCTGTTTCTTCGCGCTTTTTGAATTCAGGACAGTCATGCAATTCAGCGAAGCGATTCATCGTTGTCGAAGATGTCGCGAAAGAATTCACTGAAAAATTACTCGAATACGTCAAGAAACTAAAGGTAGGCGATCCGAGAGAGAAAGATACTGATATGGGGCCATTAGCGAATAAATCGATGCATGATAATTGTCAGAGACAGGTAGAGGATGCTGTCAAAAAAGGCGCTTCAGTCCTACACGGCGGTCATTCTATGAAGAAAGGATTTTATTTCATGCCTACGTTAATCACCAATGTAAAGTCAAGCATGTTGGTTGCGAATGAAGAGACATTCGCACCTATCGCAGTGATAATCACTGTCAAGAACGAACAGGAAGCCATCAAAGAGGCGAATAGAAGCGTCTATGGACTGGGTTGCAGCATCTGGACCAAGGATCTGAAAAAAGGAGAAGAGCTGAGCAAACAGATCGAGGCAGGCTGTGTCTATGTCAATAAGAAGGTCCGTTCTGATCCGCGCATGCCATTCGGCGGAGTCAAAGACTCAGGGCTGGGAAGAGAACTTGGTTCCTACGGACTGAAAGAATTTGTGAATATCAAATCGGTGATAATCGAAAAATGAAAATCTACATAGGAGCTGATCACGCAGGATTTGAACTGAAGCAGAAAGTGAAGAAATACTTAGATTCAATCGGTGTCGCGTACGAAGATGTCGGAGCTCACCGGTTTGTAAAGACAGATGATTATCCATTGTATGCAGCGAAGGTTGGCAGAAAAGTAGCATCCAACGATTCATTCGGCATCTTGTTCTGTGGCTCATCACATGGCATCTGTATCGCTGCGAATAAGATCAAAGGAATACGTGCTGTTTCAGTAAACACAGTCAAGGATGCTTCTTTAGCACGATTGCATAACGATGCGAATATCCTTTGTTTATCAGGATGGAATACGCCATTGAAACTCACTGAAAAGATCATCAAGACCTTCTTGTTTACGTTATTTTCAGGTGAAGAGCGGCATCGACGAAGGATCAGACAGATCGCTGCGCTGGAACGATGATCGTCCCTGCCATCATCGCTTCTGACCAAAAGACATTCGATAAGCTATATTCTAAACTGAAAATAGCAAAAACACTGCATCTCGATATCATGGACGGCGATTATGTCAGGAACAGATCATTATGGTTCGGATTTAATCTGCCAAAACATGACTATGAAGCGCACTTGATGACGCGCAGACCGGAGATGTTCATCGGCAAACATCATTCTGAGATCAAGACATTCATCGTGCATGTCGAGACTGTATCTAATGTCGATGCCCTGATTGATTTCGCGCATTCGATGAAATGCAGGATATTCTTAGCATTAAGTCCGAATATTCCTGTCGCAAGAATACGAAAATATATCCGAAGGATAGATGGCATCACGATCATGACAGTCATTCCCGGCAGCTATGGCGCTTCATTCATGAAAAATATGCTCAAGAAGATACGGGAATTGAAATATTTGAACAAGCGGATGACCATCGAAGTCGATGGCGGAGTGAATGATAAGACCATTTCATTACTGCGAGAAGCAGGAGCGAATCGATTCTCTGTCGGTTCTTATCTTCAGAAAGCAAAAGATATTAAAAAAGCGATAGCGAGCCTTGAATGATATGAAAAAGAAGATGACTGATAAAGACTGGAAAGAGAAACTCACTGCGCAGCAATATCATATTCTCAGAGAAAAAGGAACGGAACTGCCATTTACCGGCAAGTATGACGCTGTCTTTAAAGACGGCATGTATGTCTGCGCTGCCTGCGGCAATGTACTGTTTGATTCTGAGACTAAGTATGATGCAGGCTGTGGCTGGCCTTCCTTCTGGGATGTGGTCAAGAAAGACGCAGTGAAATATATTGAAGATACAAAGTTTGGTATGCGACGTGTCGAAGTTGTTTGTGCCAGATGCGGTGGTCATTTAGGTCATGTATTTCCGGATGGACCAAAAGATAAGACCGGGCAAAGATTTTGCATCAATTCAGCTTCTTTGGAAATTAAAGAGAAAAAGAAAAAAACTTTATAAATAACCTCATTCGCAGGTTTCTTATGGCATATGACGTCATAGTCGTTTTAGGAGGAGGCATCAACGGAGACAGCACACTCCCTGAAAAGACACGGTATCGGGTACATACGGGAGCTGATCTACTTCAGCGAAAGTATGCCCCGCGTATACTGATGTCCGGAGACCGGCCAAAACATACAAAACATTCTATCAGTGAAGCTGAATTGATGCGAGCGCACGCGGTCAAGCTTGGTGTTTCTCCCACGCAGATATTTCTTGAACAGAGATCATTCGATACGGTAAGTAATGCAGAATGTACCAAACAGGATTTTCTCGAACCAAATAAATGGAAAAATATCGTATTAGTCACCTCGGATTTTCATTTACCGCGAGCTGCGTATATCTTTGAGAAGGCACTACGCGAAGGATACGCAGTCATGCCGGTTCCCGCACCGAGTTTTCTCTCTCGTTCTGAACTAGAAAGAATGCTTGTGGAAGAAGAAAAAAAATTAGAAGAAATAAGAAAAAGACTGCATTAATTTGTCCAGTTCCAGACTGCTGCAAACACGCGGCCGACGATATTGGCGACGATGAATGCCATTACGACTAGCAATACTGCATTGCCTAGACTGAATGACTGGATAACTGTTGTTTCTTGCACCATGTGTAACCGAGTAACCCAGTTCACAAATGACTGCAATGCGTTTGGTATGATCGCTATTAATAACGCCCATACCGCATGCACTAATGCTGCGAACGTTCCTAACGTCATTCCTAATTTGCTTCCATTTAGTTTTGTCATGATTTAACCTCCCTTTGGATATCTATGTGATTGGAATATTTAAAGGTTGTCCAGGAATGTTAGTTGCACTTGATATCACCGTAACCTTTAAAACCTCTCAATTCATAGCTTTAACGTAACCATGGTGGTTACGAAAGAGGAATTAGACTGGGCAGTACGGCATTGGACCACTGCCAATTATATCGCTGCTGCTTCTATCTACCTTAAAGATAACTTCCTTTTAGAACGTTCTTTAATTCCAGATGATATCAAGGATTCATTGCTCGGTCATTGGGGAACATGTCCGGGCATCAATTTTGTCTATACCCATCTCAATCTCTTGGCAAAGAAAACAAAGCAGAATATCCTTCCGATCGTGGGACCTGGTCATGGATTCGCAGCAATCTTAGCGAATATGTTTATTGACGGTTCATTGAGAAAATATTATCCAGAACACACGAACGATAAGAAAGGATTAGGGAAGACAATCAAATCATTCTGCTGGCCGGGAGGTTTCCCAAGTCATGCGAATCCGGGCGTTCCGGGAATAATCCATGAAGGAGGGGAATTAGGCTATGCACTCGGTACTGCATACGGCGCAGCGTTTGATAATCCTGATTTACTAGTCGCTGTTATTGTAGGCGATGGTGAAGCAGAGACCGGACCGACCGCAGCTGCATGGCATAGCAATAAGTTTCTGAATCCGAAGAGAGACGGCGCAGTATTACCAATATTACATCTCAACGGTTACAAGATCAGCAGTCCGACAATATTCAGCACGATGAGCAATGAAGAACTGAAGAATCTCTTCACCGGATACGGTTATGATGTAAGATTCGTCGGTGAAAATCACAAACAGATGGCAGAGATACTGGAGTGGGCTCATAAAAAAATAAAAAATATAAAAAAATCGAGCAATAAACCGCAATGGCCATTGATAATACTAAAAACAAGAAAAGGATGGACGGGATTGGAAGAAGGAAGCTTCAGAAGCCATCAGGTGCCTGTACGGGATGTAAAAACGAATAAGAAATCACTCCAAGCGTTAGAACATTGGCTCAGAAGCTATCATCCGGAACAATTGTTCAATAATGGAAGAATTACTGAAGAAACAACAAGATTCCTCTCTGAAATACGATTAGGAGATAATCCTGTCGCATTGGGTGGCAATATCAGAAAATCACTGAAACTCCCGAATGCAAAGAGATTTGAACTAAAGATAAAGAAGAAAGGTGCTCAGGAAGAAAGCAGCGTCGCCATTCTCGGCAATTATCTCAATGAAGTCTTCAAACGAAATGATAACTTCAGATTGTTCTGTCCTGATGAATTAGCATCAAATAAATTAGACGCAGTATTGAAATCAACGAAACGAGCGTATGTCTGGCCAGTAAGTAACAAAGACAGAATCGATTCTTCGTTATCACCAAATGGCAGAGCGATGGAGATCTTAAGCGAACATACGCTACAGTCATGGTTGCAAGGATACATATTGACAGGAAGACATGGCTTATTCCCGAGCTATGAAGCATTTTTACCGATAATAGACAGCATGGTCAGCCAGCAATTGAAATTCATCAAGGCGAGTCTAGACTTCCCTTGGAGAACACCGATCTCTGCGTACAACTATCTGTTGACATCAGTATGCTGGCGTCAGGATCACAATGGATTCTCGCATCAGAATCCGGGTTTCATCAATATGGTGCTAAATAAAGCAAAAGAAGAACAGTTGGTGAGGATGTATTTCCCTGCTGATGCGAATATGTTACTCGCGACTGCTGAACACACATTGAACTCGACCAATAGAGTGAATATCATCGTCGCAGACAAACAGCCGACAAAACAGTGGCAGACTTATGATGAAGCAGTCAAACAGTCAAAGACAGGCGCTGCTATTTGGGAATTCATCTCTGATAAAAATCCAGATATTGTACTAGCTGCCTGCGGCGTCTATCAAGTCCAGGAAACGATGGCTGCGATTGAATTGCTGAACAAAGAAGTTCCGAACCTTAAGATACGTATGGTGAATGTCTCAGAATTAAATGTTCTTGGAAACTTTCCTGAGTATCCGAATGGATTATCAGAAAACACGTTCAATGAACTATTCACCAGAGACAAAGAAGTCATATTCCTGTTCCATGGCTATCCTGAGACGATCAAACAATTATTATTCGACAGAAATAATGTCGATCGGTTCCACATCTACGGATACAGCGAATCAGGAACGACGACGACACCGATGGATCTGCTGATCAGAAATGGTGTGAGCAGATACAATATTGTGACGTACGCATTGGAACATGCTTCTACATCATCTTCTTTGATAAAAGAGAAAGCTCCGCAGCTGATACGAAAATACAAAGAACTGATGCGAGAACACAGAAAATACATCAAAGAACACGGCAGAGATCCGTAAAGAAAAGTTTTTAAATAGAAACAAAATCAGAAATCACATGGCAAAAACCGTTAAAATCTATACAACACCGACATGCACCTGGTGCGCAAAAGCAAAGGAATTCTTTAAAGAACATAAGGTCAAATTTGAAGAGATCAATGTCTCTACTGATCTGAAAGCTAGGGAAAAGATGATTGAGATGACTGGTCAGCGAGGCGTTCCCGTCATAGAGATAGATGACACCATCATCGTTGGTTATGATGAAGCTGCTTTGAGAGAAGCATTAGAACTTTAACCTTCTTTTGACAGTCTTCCTTTGATTCTTGCTTGATCGATCGAATACGATAAATACATCGATACCAGCACAAGCAAAACAATATTCTCAGCGAATGCAAGCAACAATGCATTCCAGTTGATAACTCCGTACTGTATCACCTGTCGCATGCCTTCAAACACATGAGTGGAAGGGAACCAGAACGCAATCTTCTGTGCCCAGACCGGCAAGGTAGACACAGGGTAGAATACCGAACTGAATGGCTGCACGAAGAATATCAAGCTCCATGCGAATACCTGTATTCTCTGACCGAATCTGAAGATGAATGCCGTGACCAAGATACCGATGACCCAGCCAAATAATGTTAAATTAATGACAAATAATGATAATGAGATCCAGCCAAGCGATATGATGTTGAATGAGAATAATGCTACGCCTAAGAATCCAAGCAACACAAGTGTCACCAAACCTCTCAAGAAGCTGAATATGGTGACAGCAAGCATAAGCGTGAATGGCGTCACCGGCGATGAAAATAAATTATACAGATTCCGAGACCAGAAATCTTCCAGGATGTAGACCGTAATATCCTGCTGTGCTCTCTGGAAGAACGTCCACAAGATAACTCCGCCGAGGAAGAATGCGATGATGTGCGAATCTTTGAGAATACCGGTAAGATAGAATGACGTGAAGCCCCACAGTAACAATGAGACCAAAGGCCAGTAGACAATATCGAAGATCCGATCCAACCGATTGATCGTCAAATACCAATTCTTCAGCAATAAACCTTCTAAGACATTCAGCTTCATAACTCACCTTTCGCGATCTTGATGAATACTTCTTCTAGCTGCGGTTTATTGACAGTGATGTCGCTTATCTTGAAACCTGCGTCGAATATCTTCTTCAATATATTCGCAAGAAGATGTTCTTTGTAGGGAATCTCGAACACAACCATATTCTTCTCAATAGAGATGATGTCAACATCAAGATTGTTGAAGAAGCGTTCGATCGGCTTATGTGGATTATGTATCTTGACTTTGATGATCTGCTTTTTGATCAATCGTTTCAGTTCATTTGAGGTGCCGATCTTCAATATCTTTCCTTTGCTGAGGAACGCGATCCGATCACACAACTCATCGACCTCTTTCATAATATGACTGGTGAAGATGATCGCATTGCCTGTCTTCTTGTGAACTTCCTTGATGATATCTCTGGTCTTTTGCGCGATATACGGATCTAAACCAACGGTGCATTCATCCAAGAGCAAGACCTGCGGATCATTGATAAGCCCCTTGCACAATATTAAACGAGTCCCTTCTCCTGAGCTCAAAGTATATGCCTGCTTTTTCCTGAGGTGACTGATCTCAAACATCTCAAGCAGATCATTGATCTTTTTCTCGTAATGAGGAACACCATACAGCTTCGCGTAGACTCTCAGGTTCTGTTCGA
The DNA here is from genome assembly GCA_965231065.1 of uncultured Methanosarcinales archaeon. Classification (GTDB taxonomy): domain Archaea; phylum Nanobdellota; class Nanobdellia; order Woesearchaeales; family UBA10107; genus UBA10107. Next base: position 598,394 of record OZ246410.1, read on the forward strand.
CTGTCAATGAACCATTGAGATCAGAATATGCAGTCGCGACATTCATCTTCTCCTTGACTTTCGTGACGTCTTTGCCTAGGATCTCGACATCGCCTGAATCCTGTTTTAACAAACCCGATAGAATATTGATCGTAGTTGATTTACCGGCGCCGTTCGGTCCTAAGAGACCGAATATCTCGCCTTTTTTGATGTCAAAAGAAATACCTTTCAGCGCTTCCTTGCCTTCATAACTCTTCCGTAGATTTCTGACTTTGACTGCAATAGTTGACATATATTTAATTTATTCAACCACTGCTTAATTAAGGTTACTTTTTTTACTGAAAATAATCCAGTATTGAACGTACTTCTTGTTCTGGTGTCATCATTTCTGAATTGAGGAGTACATGAAACGGCTTTATATCAAGATAATCATATGCTCCTCCATACATATCCTTTCCTGTTCTAAGCTCATCAGCTTGTCTTTCACGCAGGATATGTGTTATCTCTGCAAGAGATTTTCCTCTATATTTATCTGTATTTAATGCCCGTTTCGCTCTCGTATCGATACTGGCTGTGACAAAGACCAGCAAAGAATTCATATCTTTGCAATGGATCGCATATCGTGTCTCTCCTATGACATTCCCCTTCTGAAATGCACTCTTTGCTGCCTGGTCTGCTTTCAGATTATCTTCAGTGTTTGTATTTCGCCACCAATTCTCGAAAGAGATAGAGTTATGAATATTTTTTCGTTTCTCATCTTCTTGCAACGCGTTAAATTGATTTCTCCAATACTGACCGACAGAATATACTGGCCATCCTAGAAGCGGAGAAAGTCTTGTTGCTAATGTCGATTTTCCAGAGGCAGGTGGACCCGAGAGGAGTATGCTTGAATAGTTCATAGCGTCTGAAACAGGAACTCATATTAAAATATACCCGGAAAGCTTTATAAATATCATCACAGTATATTGCAGTAGATATCATACGGAGGTGTATGAATGAGCGCATCAAAAACATGGGCATTGATACTTGGTATCGTGCTGACAGTGATTGGAGTCTGGGGATTCTTTACTTCCAGCATTCTAGGAATATTTGGAGTCAACGCATTCCAAAGCGTACTGCACGTCATCGCAGGTGTCTTCGGCCTCTATGTAGGAACAAAGGGAGAAGGTCCGGGATACACAAAGACAATCGGTTGGATCGGTATACTTCTAGCGATTCTAGGATGGATACCTGCAACAGCTGGCTTATTGGCAAGTTTGTTGAACATCAATGGCGCAACAACATGGTTGCACGCAGTCGTTGGTGTAATCTCACTGTTTGTTAAGTAAGCGCTTCGCTTACTTTTTTTATTTTTATGAAAAAAATATCCTTCTGGTACGGTCTTGGATTCACTATCGCATTACTCGGTACTTTTTGGATGTTCTTGCCGCACGCAGTGCATCATTTGATTTTAGGTGCTGAAGAAGAAGCTGAGCACTACATTCATCTGATTGAGGGTGCTGCTCTGGCTGTTGCTGGATTGTTCTTAATGGAGCTGGAACGGAATAGAAAATAATTACTTCAATTCATATCTCTCGATGGCTTCGTAGATCGGTCGCTGTGCAGTCAATGTTGACTTCACCAATGAGAATGAAGTAATTAAGCTCTTAATTCTTGGTAACCCGTAGTTCTTGACATAATCAATCAATTTCTTCTTATCCTGGACAGTATGGACGCGGGCGATAGTGATGTGGCTCATGAACCGCTCTTCTCTCAGGAATAGGTCAACGATCGAATCATCGATGCGTTTCTGAAGATCCAGAACATGAGTTCCGTTGAGCTTTGCCCAGATGATCCTGACAAACTCCTCTGAGAAGACACCTAATTCGGTGATATCTGCTTCGAATGAATTGAACGAAAGTTTTCGCAACCGTTCCTGCAATAGTTTTATCTTGCTCTCTTCGATATTGCCTAAGAACTTCAAGGTGAGATGGATATGCTCTGGATTGGTGAGATTGCCCTTGAATAGTTCCTGTTTCTTGATATCGTTCTGGATGATCTGAAGATGGTTAATCATATCCTTGGGAAGATCCAACGCGATGAAACAGCGGGTCGTGCGCTCCATCTATGTGCTCTCCTTGTAGCTGAGCATGAAGAACAGACTCGATAATCTGTTGAGCCATCGGTATGCCGTCGGTCTTATTTTATTTTCTCTAAGAAGTTTCACCAGTACTGTCTCCAATTCTCTGCATCTGATTCTCGCTTCGTTGTATGTGATTGATTTCTCTGTGTTGAATCTGATGAACTTATTAGGCGGTTCTCCAAATGAGTCTATGAAATTTTCTAATTTCTTATTGTCTTCTTCTGTGATGGGATCAATGACGCACTTATCATCCGCGCACGAAATCTCTCCTGCGGTCTGCCAGAGTTTTCTTTGAACCCAATCTAAGAATTCTTTATGATCTCCTTTTAGAATCGCTGAATCAATAGCGGATTGTACCGCGTCTATCTTTCCGCCTACAACGACTATTAAATCATCCTTTGGAATTCGGTTGCCAGCATAATCAGAAGTTATCCCTTCATCTCCTGTTCCGCTGTATGCTTTTCTCATAGTGTAGAATCAAGGTTAGGACTTTATATAGTTTGACTTTATCTTGATTAACTGCGGTTGATCCAACATCCCGCATGCCGCAGCGATATCGGGTCCTCGTGAATATCTGATGAATGACTTGAAGCCTGCTGCGATGGCAGCGTTCTTGAATTCTTGCATACGTTCTCTATTTACACGCTTGAACTCATCCAGATCATTGAACTCGATGAAGTTAAAGGTTGTTTTCTTCGGCCACGAATAAGTAAATAGTTTCTGAATATCTTCATCTCGATCGTTGACACCCTGCATCATCGCATATTCAATCATCAATTCTTTTCGTGGATATCTTTTGCAATACTCCTGAGCGAAAGAGACTATCTCATTTATTTTTATCGTCGGAGGCATCAATCTCTTCCTGACCTCATCAAACGGAGAATGCAATGATAATGCGACATTGAACGGGATGTCCAGCAATTTGTTGATAGTAGATAAACAGCTTGTAGATATTGTGATTCTCCTATAAGCGATCTCGAATTGCTGATGTATCTGTTCTGCTGCCTTCAGAACTTCTTTCAGATTCAAAGTCGGCTCTCCCATGCCCATGAAGACAATAGAATAAGGAGTACGATTGATAATTTCTTTCGCGACTTTGACCTGATTGACTATCTCTTCTGCAGTGAGATTATCCTTCAATCCCATCTTCCCAGTATAACAGAATTTACATCCAACTGCGCAGCCGATCTGTGAAGAGACACAGACCGCATACTTCTCATTCACTGTTGGAATGATGACCGCAGTGTATCCCCTCTTGAAATCAATCTTCTTTGTTCCATCCGTGGAAGTTGTTACTACGTAGTCTCTAACCATTATAAATCATCGATATACTGGTTACTTAAATAGATTTTTATACCAGTTGTTCTTTCACAGACAAGCATGAAAATAGCTCTGATAGGCACTCACGACACCGGCAAGACAACATTAGCATATTCTACGACTGCTGAACTTAAAAAACTAGATAAGAACGCTACGATGATCACTGAAGTAGCTAGACAATGCCCTTTACCAATCAATGAGCAAGGTACGATTAACTCTCAGCTCTGGATTATCTGCAAGCAGATCGAGTGGGAAGTCGAAGCTGAACATAAGTTCTCACATGTTGTCTGCGATAGAAGTGTTTTCGATGGCTATGCATACAATATGTATTCGACTGGCCAGCACAATGATATGCTCAAGAAACTTGTTGACCACTGGATCCCGACGTATGACGCATTATTCAAAGCACCCATACAATATAAACTGCGTGGAGATGGATTCAGAAGTGTCAATAAAAAATTTCAGACAGGAGTCGATGATATCATGACAAACTTATTGCAAGAATGGAATATCGAATATATTGATCTTCCAAAAGAAAATCAAGAGAAGTTCGTCCTTGATCACATCAAGTCACTAGAATCAAGATCATCATAACTCTCAGCATAACATTAATAAATACCATATAAACAATCAATGCTATGGCCAAGAATCATATCAAGATCAGCCTTGCAGTCATACTGATCGGTGCGATCATCATTCTCAGCATCATGCGTCATCTAGGATTGGTCAACCTTGATGTTATCTTCAATTACGTCCGTACTGCAGGATACAAAGGATGGCTGTTATTCCTTGCCATCATGATCTTCGGTGTTGTATTAGGATTCCCTTGTAGCGTCATGGATCTGAGCGGCGGCTATCTGTTTGGTCCGAAAATTGGCTTTGTGCTAGTCATGGTTGGCGCCAATATCGCGTCCATCATCGCATTCTCTTTGTCGCGGTATCTGTTCCGTGACTATTTCCACAAGCGGTTTGCCCACAATAGGATCCTGCGATGGAGCAAGATTGAAGACCAGAAGAAGCTCACTTCATTGGTACTGAGCTTGAGGATATTGCACATCATACCATTCAGCATATTAAATTACGGACTTGGGTTGACTAAAGTGAAGACCTGGAATTATGTCTGGGCGACATTCCTGTTCATGATTCCGGAGACATTCGCCTATGTATATCTCGGGACATCATTAAAGAACATTGTTTCGTGGCAGTTCCTGGTGGCTTTGGGAATCATCGCAGTCTTTGCGATCACATTCTATTTCCTGAAGAAGAACGCGATGTTTGAGAAGAGCGGCGAGATTGATATCAGGATGGGCAGCAACGAGATCAAAGTGAATAAGAGGAAATGATGGAACCTTCTCTTGGAGAACGTATCATTGTTATGGCCGCCGAATACGCTTTTTCAGGCGCGATGATCTATTATATGGCCCGCACATACCTGAAAGACAGGAAAGAGACTGCCGAAGTAGTTGCGGCAGCAAAAAATGCGCGTTCTGAACTAGAACAGAAACTTGCTTCTGAACTAGATGATGTCTATAAACTGGAAAAAGAAGGAGTCCAGGCAGAAAGCAAGCGGATCGATCTGCAGCGCGCATTGGCGATGATGCAGGATAAGAAAGGATTAAGCGGGAAACAGTATCGAGTCAAGCTTGACGAACTGTCGCAGATCTGCAATCGATGGGGAATCGTACTGCTCGATTGAAATAGATACTAATAAAAACTAGGCTTATTCTCTGATTATTATGAGACCGATCTTCAAACAGAGATGCATGCGCTGCAAGAAAAATATGGTCATTGTCACTTCCCGAGACCGATTTCCACTCTGTTACGACTGCCAGAAGAAAGAGATGACGGGAGAAATCAAAGATCCTGCGATGAAAAAGATGTTTGATATTCCAGAGGAGTTCTACAAAGAGAATTCATTCTTACGATCAATCAAAGTCAATTATCTGCGTTATTCAAATCTGACAGAGAAGCAGATCGAAGCCTTCAAGAAGACCGTCGAGAAGATGAAGAAAGGACCTTCTGAAGACAAGACAGAAGATTCTATTTAAATATAAAACAAACAGAATATAAATGAGTTAATCATTATGAATACATGGGACTGCTCAGCAGATTAGTCGACGTAAATATAAGGCAAAAGGGAGTTGCAGAACATCTCTCAGGTCAGAAGTTGGAACCATTCGTAGTCTTTGGCATGAATCCGAATGGTGATCTCAACGATGAAGACAAATCACCATCAGGAACATATGTCTCTTTTGATTCAGTAGGGGCGTTCAACTTTCTTCTGCAATATCCGAAGAAAAAGAAAGATAACTACCACGTATCACTTAATTTCAATGGATTGACTTCGAAAATCGATGCAAAAAATAAAAAGGCAATGGCCGAGTATGTGGATGGTCTTGGTTTAGATGACAGTTATTGGTCAAGAGTCCACGTCACTGCTAATGGCGGTCACACCATGGAAATTGACCATAGCACCATTCCTCGTAACAATCAGCGGATGCATGCAATAGAATTTCTGTTTGTAGATAAAGGAAAGAAAGCCATCCCAATGAGTGCATTTTACAAAGCAGCAAAGCTTGCCTATGGTCTAGAGCTGAATAAAAAACCGTATGAACCAAACATGCGCGATGGTCCTTTCAGCGGAATGGATAGGCAAAACACAGGATTATTTGTAGTGGGCAGTGGAGGCTTGAAATATGGAACGTGGTATGAGGAACGAGCGAAAAAGGTCATAGATGAACTAAGAAGAAAACGCGATAAAGCAGGAAAACCAGTACTCAGCAAAGCAGATATAAATAAACTGAAAGAACACGATATCACTTTAGTAGAAAAGATGCCCATGACTCATCGTGAGAAGAGCACCATTATTCAGAAAGGCGGATTAGTTCCTTCTCGTAAATACGTAAATCTACTGAACAACATCCCAAATGATGTTGAGGGTATCTCTGTTCATGTTTTTGATGACGTTAGTGCAGGCGTCTATTGCGGTTATGGCAACAAGCCATGCGCCTTTTCTTTGAATGAAACAAGCAGAAATATGAAAGGAATATATAGACGCATAGACCATGCCTGGGATGTCTATTCTTCATTGACAGGAGCACGCATTGGTGCAGCCTATAAAGCCTTGCAGAGAAAATTTGGACAGGATATTGATGAATTAATAGAGAAAAAAAGAGCAGCAAAGCGATAGAAACCAATATAAAACCTTCTTTTCTTTCTTTTTATATGATTAAGCCCATAAAGTTCGAATCAGAGATATTGGATATCAAGTCACTCACTCCTACGGTCAAGAGTTTTGTGCTTTCAGTGCCTGATGAATTCAGTTTTGAACCAGGACAGTTTGTCACCATATTTATCAAAACTCCAATGGGAACGATCGAACGAAGATCATATTCCATCGCGAACTCGGTGCATCAAAAAGGAAGGATAGAGCTGTGTATCGATAAAGTGGAGAACGGCAGAGTATCTCCTTTACTACATGATATGCATATCGGTACAAAATTCAATGCGCAGGGACCATTAGGCGTCTTTATCCTGGAAGAAAATGCGAAGAACAAAGACAACATATTCATAGCGACCGGCTCCGGCATAACACCCTTTGTCTCCATGATACCATATCTACTGCAACAGACTGATAAGAAAGTGATATTACTTGATGGCTATAAACACGAGAATGAAGTGCTATACAAGAACGTATTTGACTCTCTGAAAAAGAAATACAAGAACTTCGAGCATCACACTATCATCAGCAGGCCATCAGAGAATCACAAAGGGAATACAGGACGTGTCCAGCAATTGATCGAGAAACATGTTCCTTCTGACTTTTCAGGTGACTTCTATCTTTGCGGATTGTTCGAGATGATAAAAGATGTCGGACAGCTATTGGCAAAAAGAAATGTCGTGAGCAAGAGAATTATATTCGAAAGATACGACTAGACTCTTTCTCTTTCAAAGCTTTCATGAAATAACCGTACTCGTTCTTCTTCTTCCGCATACGCCTGACATACAGCGACGTGTAAGCTATCTATGCCAATATCTTCTTTTCTAAGAGCAAACAAAAGCATATGATTGAAAGTCCCGATCATTCTTTCTAAAGTGCCTCTTTGAGCACGCGCCATGTCCCTTAGAATCCCTCTCTGAATGATGTATTGGCGCTCTTCTCCAGAATGATCTTTTATGAACAAGACATGGTCATCGACAGAAGTAGGAAGATAGTCAATCCGCAGCTGTTCATCCTGATATAATGGTTTTTCAGTCATAATAATACCTAATGATATTAATTATATAAATCTAATTATTTCTCGCAATGCTCGGATGATTCCTGAACAGATCATCAAGAGCTGATTTTGTCTGAGCAAATACATCATCTATTGATTTTGATCCATCGATGATTACTCTTCTTTCATTTGGAAGGTATTCGCTTAGTTTCAGATAATTATTCCTTAATTGTTTCTGGAATTCGAGATCCTTGTCAAAGACATCAGTAGCGCCTTCTTTTTTTCTTCTTTCGAATGCGATCTCCGCAGGACAGTCATATAGCAAAGTCATATCAGGAATAAGGATTCCTTTATGCATATGCAACAGAACAGATAAAGGCATTCCTTGTGTATGCTGATAAGCAAGAGTCGAATCCTTGTACCTGTCGCTTATGACATGAGTGCCTCTCTGTAGTATTGGTTCGATATATTTATCGACGTGATTACGTCTGTCTTCTACAAAACGTTCAGCATACCACTCAGGATCTCGTTTTACGTCAGTGCTGGTACGCATACGCTCTCTTATTTCCTTGAAATCCCGAGTAGGTTCGCGAGTGATATACAGATCAAATTCCTTAGAGAGATTAAATAGATATTTAGCGCCAAGAATAAGCTGAGTTCCTTTACCGCATCCATCGATGCCTTCAAAGACTATGAATGTACCGCGGTTCATTTCAGATCAACAGAATCGTCAATGCCTGCTGCGAGATTCTTTCCTGCGATCTTTGATTGCTCTCTTGCACGTGATATCTTATTACCAGGATCGTTATAGTCCACATAACCAAGCAGCGGTGCCATCCATGGTTCCTGTTCAAGCACTTTTCGAGCCATATCCATCGTCATAGCGCGATAGCTGAAATGTCCTGCCGGCTGCGTCCTGAGTTCAGAAAGATGCTGGAATTCACGTGCATTCATGCCAAGCATGAATCTGATTCGATGATTGAACAAGGTAGCATACTGCGCAGCGACATCCAGTCCTGCATGACGGATATCAGAATTAAGATCTTTCATCATCGCTTCTGCTTCTTCGACTTCATGTTCTAAGCCTATCTCTCCCATTTCAGGAGGCATGATAAATCCAAGATCAGGCGTCAGATCCTGTCTCTGTTGTGATAGCATTCGATGTCGTTCAAGATCACGATATTCAGCGAAACCGCCGACGAGATCGAATGTGATTGGATAACCGCCTTCAGTTCCTCTTCCGGTTCGGTCGCGTCTGCTTTCCCTCTTGCCTTTGTACGTGTCAATAATTTGAAATTTCTTTTCAGGATGCATATCTCTGACTTCATCCATGATCTGACCGAGAGATATATTTGTGTAAGGAAATAAGCAGGAAGAAACGACTTCATCAAGATAGAATCCTCTCGGAACTAACGTTACTGCATCATCTTTTGGTGTGATGTCGTGGAACAACTCATGAGCTGTCTTTTTCATATTCTTATTAATCTCTGCATATTGTGTATTTACTCTGTTTCTCTTGATGAACGTAGGAATGACTTTATTCAGTTCGGCTTCCAGCTCTGAGGCGCGTTCATGTCCCTCTGAAAGTTCCTGGCTTTTTAGGAATGTGAGAAGATTTGTATAGAATCGCCCATTGCCGAAGAGACCGATATGCGTGAGTGTCGATGACGGCAGAACACATCTGCCGATGTCTAATGCTGCGCATCTGATGGTGAAGTTATATCCTTGATTGAATGCCTTTCGTTCATCATCTGAAACTAATTCATTTTCTTTTGCCTTTACTGTTTTACCGTCTCTGGTTACATCAAGCGTATGCTTATCTCTCGGGAACACTCCTTTTTTGATGTGCTCGGAAAGACGTTTGATTCCTTCGGAATAGACTTCAAATGCGCGGTTATTGGTACGCTCAAATTTTTCAGCGAGGCCTGACTCCATGATCTCCATAGGCCGCAAGAATCTAAATCTTCCCTGTGCATCCTTGGCATCGTATTTGACATATCTTGTGGATTGCTCAATCGGCGAGCCGCCGATCCGTCTGTCCTCGATGAATTTGGTAGCTAACTGAGAAATATCTTCGATACCGATATGAGCTCCTTCCAATTCTCCGACAGACTCATCGCCGAACTGGTTCAGGACTCGCTCCATGAGATTAGTGCCTTTCTCCTGATTCGGATTGCCGTTCTCATCAAGAAATTCATTTACGATCGTGAGTTGCATTCCTGTCGATGCTCTTGAATACCGTGCCAATGCGCCACCGGTCAATTCAGAAGGCATGCCGGTGATTGCAAAAGTTCTGCCGCCGACATTTGTGAAATATCGTGCTAATTTTTCTTTGAGTTCAGGAGGAACTTCCTCTATAGAATTATAATTATACTTTGCCATTGTCTATCTAGTTATTTCTTAACCACCCCAATGAAGAATCCGATGCCCAACTACTATATAAAGAATTTCTTGTCAATAGATGGTGACGAAACATACACTGACTTGTTTTAAATATTAGTATTGATTCCACCCACTATGACAGTATATACAAAATGCATATATCATGATCCTTCTCCGGAAGATGGTATCCGCATCGCTGTCCTTGGCAGACTTACAGAGAACGATGGGAAGACACCAGTCACTGACTTCATAAGAGGAAAGCACTTTGATCTTTGGATGCCCATACTTGCCCCATCACCAAAACTAGTCGGTAGCTGGCACAGAAAAGAGCTTACCGACTGGGCAGAATTCACAAAACAATATCTTGAGACTATCAGGAATCCAGCAGCAGCACCAATTATACGAACTGTCTCTCAACTGGGAAAAAATCAGGATATTACACTCTTATGTTCTGAAGAGACACATGAGAGATGTCATAGGAGTCTTTTAGCAGAAGAATGTAAACGATATGAGTCATCGCTCTCTATCGTTCATCATTAAGGAAAAGCTATATAAACCCTCATTCTACAATCAGTATAAGATGGTGAAAGTGCATAACTTCGATCTTGTCGTTATAGGAGCCGGTTCTGGGCTTAATCTGATTCCTGAAGGCATCAAGGTAGCGGTTATAGAAAAAGGCCCCATGGGCGGCACTTGTCTCAACAGAGGATGTATCCCTTCTAAAATAATAATCCATTCTGCAGACATCGCGCATGCGATCAGACATGCACAAGACTATGGTCTCAATGCAAAACTCAATGGAGTGAACTTAGCGACAATCACCGGCAGGGCATCAAAGATCGTGGATACTGATGCAAGCAAGATAGAGAAAGGCATCAGATCATCAGATAATATCACCTTATTCAAAGGCACTGGAAAATTTATCGCCGACAGAACAATAAAAGTCGGTAATGACATCATCAAAGGAAAAAAGGTAGTCATTGCTGCAGGATGCAGACCGATGATCCCGAATATTCCCGGATTGAAAGATGTTGATTATATCACCAGCACTGAAGCATTACGATTGAAGAAACAGCCAAAGATTATGACTGTCTTGGGCGGCGGTTACATCGCTGCTGAGTTGGCGCACTTCTACAGCGCATTAGGAACTAAAGTGACTGTCATACAGCGGAGTGATGTGCTTTTGAGCAGACAAGACAGAGAGATTGCAGAACAATTCACAAAAGCGTTCAGGAAACAATGCAATGTATTGACGGGACAGGATATTGTCAAAGTCTGGCAGAAAGGAAAGAAGTTCTATGTGCAGACAAAGCAAAAGACTATTGTTTCGGATCAACTCCTGGTTGCGATGGGTTTGACACCGAATACTGATTCATTGGATGTCGCGAAGACAGGCGTCAAAGTGAATAAGAACGGATATATTGTCGTGAATGACTATTTACAAACATCAAATAAGAACATCTGGGCATTGGGAGATATCATCGGCACCTTCTTTTTGAAGCATTCAGCGAATTACGAGGCAGAATTGGTATTTGAGAACGCATTGGCAGGCAATAAGATAAAAAGAAATTATCTGGCTATGCCGTTCGCAGTGTTCTCATCACCACAGGTAGCAGGTGTCGGTTACACTGAAGATGAACTGAAAGAGAAGAAGATGAAATATGTTGTCGGCAAATATCACTACATCAAGACAGGCATGGGAGAAGCGTTACAGGATAAAGATGGCTTTGCCAAAGTCCTGGTCGATCCAAAAACGCGTAAGTTCTTAGGCTGCCATATCATCGGTACCGAAGCATCTACATTAATACATGAAGTGCTTGTAGCGATGAGAAATAATCTGACAGCTGACCAATTGGCGAATACTATCCATATCCATCCTGCATTATCAGAAGTCGTTCAGAGAGCGGTTCTTAACGCATTGAGACAGATTTAATTCTTAGATCAGCCTAAAGCTAAACACCACAAGCAGAATATTCACAATATATACACCAGTACACACTAAACAAAGACTCTTGATCTTGAAGTACTGTATGTATGCAAGAACCATTGAACCAAGCAATGATGCGACACAAAGTAAGAATATCGCAGGATAACCAAAGACAATTAAATTAAAGAAAGTCAATACGAAAACCGTAACATAAAAGAATATGCCACCCAATGAATTTGATATTCCATCAACCATCTTGCCATACTTACTCGTAACAACCTTCCCGCAGCTTGCGTGATCATTGATATCACAGATCGCTTTATACTTTGGATTCTTCGAAGCTTGAATTTCAATGTAGTACGCATAGATAGAAAGTAACAATCCAATAACAGCAGTGATCTGGATGTTTAACATAACATAATTTCAAGAATAACTCTATTTAAATCTTTAGCTTGCCGTGTACTTTCTCGTACGCTGCGCGTGCTTTTGGCGAATGCAACAATATTCTTCTAATGGTATTATAGACACTCGGCTGTTTCTCCTCGGTAACCGTCTTCCAGATGTTGTTAAGCAGTTTTACGATTTCAACCTGATATGTCGGTTCTAGATAATCAATCTTGCCGAATGCGTCCATAGTTCGCTGTGCATTGTACTCGCTGATCTGTGAGATCTTGATAAGACCGTCCTGAAGAAATTCTCTTCCTTCCTTCGTCAAGAATGCGATACGTTTATGATTTGAAAAGACTTCATAGACCGCTCGCTGATCATTCGCATGGTTGATATTGAAATCCTTTGACCTTACCACGTGTTTTAATAAATCCACAACATCATCTGCTTCGCTTGAAGCTGCCCGCGCAAGGAATATCTCATGACCGACCAGACTCTTGTTGCATTCTGCTTCATACTGATGGAAGACATCCAATCGGTCTTTCGCAGAACTTTTGAGATACGCGCTGAAGGCGATGACTTTATCAGTTGCGTTCTGAGCTGTATCGAACTGTCTTTTGATTAGTTTGTGAACATCAGGAGTGTCTAATTTCGATAGAATCCCCAGACATGCATTCTTGACACCACGCTTCTTGATGTTCCAGACTTCATTCTCAACATAGGTGCCATCTGTCTTGGTGACATCATACTCCCTGTAGAGAAGCAGTAATTCATCTTTATACTTCTCAGCGATAGCCTTCAGGATCTTCTCGCGGACATCGTACAGTTCCTGATATCGATGATTGTACTTTTCATCTTCGACACCTTCAGTGAGAGCAAGCATGAGTGAACTCATCTCATTCAGTAATTTCTTGTTTGTCAACAGCGAATGATATAGTTCAATGAAAGCGTCACTCGGTTTTGCCTTCGTGTCTTTCAGCAGACGCATCTTCTCCTTGTCTGCCAGCTGGTAGAATGCCATATAACGGTTGACGACATCATCGTCATGCTTGACCTGCAATAATAGTTCTTCGTCTGAAGTATCATACTGTACCTTGCCATAGAATGCATAATCACGGTTCAAAGAGACAAATGCCGGCTTTGACACATTTGCAAATACGATATCACTCTCGATGTCGTTGATACGGACGAGCTTCTCACTTAATTTCTTTCCATTCTTATCAAACAGCGCAGCAGCGAAAGGAAATTCCCAGTGCATTCCCGGCTTGAATCCTGATTGTGTTAGATGAAGTGCATACTTCTTTGTCTTTTCATCGTAATTAGTTTTAATAGTGACCAATGGATAATTGCTCTGCTTCAGCCACGTCTGCGCCATGCGAGTGAATTTCTGGCCAGATGCATCTTCCATCGCCTTGATCCAGTCTGCCCGGGATGCGTTGCTATGCTTGAACTTCGCATAGTAACTCCACAGTCCTTCCATGAACTTCTCCTTGCCCATGAGTGTCCTGATCATACGGACGAATTCAGGGCCTTTGACATAGACGATGCTTCCTACTAGTTCTTCAGGATCATTGAAGCCATCTGGTTCAATCGGCACTGATTTGACACCTGAATCTTCCTCGAAGACACCACCCGGCGCAAGCAGACCGATGACTCTACCAAGACGCTGATAATTCTCTCCGTTGAGATCAGCGGCGTATTCCTCCTGCATGAGCTCGGTGACTGATTCATTGAGCCAGAATTCAAAAGGACTTCGACCGGTAACTTCAGAACCGTTGATGTTGTGGAAAAATTCATGTAATTTTACTTCAATCATGTATTCGAACGCAGCGTCAGTGATCTCTTTGTATGGCATGATCCTGTTGCCGGTGATGACCGTGTTGCCGACATTCTCCATCCCGCCATGGGTAAAATTCTGCGCAGCGATCTCTCGATAGACTGTGCCGGTGTATTGGTACCCTAACGTCAATGATCTAATGAGTTTGTTCAGTTCCGCTCGTACTATCTTCAGTTCATCTGATTTCTTCTGTGCTTTCAACACATCACGCTTCTTGATGAGTTCCCAGATCTTTTTCTTTGTATCAATATGTTCATACTTCTTTGGTCCGGTAAATACATAGACCCACATGACTGCATCATAGAGAATGTCCAATGCTCTCGATGCAGCATTTGTATCAGAACCAGGGAAGACGACAAGTTCAAGATCAAATTTCGAGCCGTCAGGATATTCAAACTCTTTCGTATGCACATCGTACGTACCGACGCCTAAGAAAAACAAGTACGGTGCCATCGGTGTCTTCGTGTTGTTGTAGACAATGATATCTTTTTTCTTGTTATATGATTTTCTTTCGATCTCGACATCGCCGTTTGAGATCATGCTCGTATACCTATTGTCAGCGATGATAGTGGTACGGTACGTAGATTTTGCAGTCATGTCATCGATACATGGCACGATGCGTTCAAAATCCCACTGCTGACACTGCGTGATCATGGTCGGTGGTTTTCCGGGCGGTGTAACATCAAAATATAAACCAGCAAGGATCTGTTTTGTCGGCCGTATCACTGATTCAGTATGGATCGTGAACTCTGTCCTTGGAGGGATCGGTCTGGAAAAATGGATGTGGATCTTGTGCTCAGTCGTGTCGTACTCAAACGTCACAGAACAGAAACTGCAGGTCAATTTCTTCAGCTCCAACGCTTTCGCATTCAGTTCAAGCTCAGTGATTGGCTTATCAAGAACACGTGACTTCATATCAGACGTCACGTCCGTATGATCATCAGAAATATTGAAAAGAAGGTCGAAATGAAGCACCTTGACACTCAATGCACCGAAGTCTTCCGGATAATATTTGAACTCCCTCTTCATAGGTAATCCATAATTATACGGCTTTAAAAACTTATTTGTTGGGTTTAAAACAACAAGATATATAAAGAAAAAATGAATAAAATCAAATTTAAGCATGAAGAAGAAAATATCACGGGTCAAGTATTTCAACCTTGAAGAAGAGCTCGCCAAACAGCACTTTCGGGTCGCTATTTTCGGATCTGCACGGATCCAAAAGTCAAACAAATACTACAAAGAAGTCTACGTGATTGCGAAAGAATTAGGCAAGATGGGCATTGATGTCGTCTCAGGCGGCGGACCGGGAATCATGGAAGCTGCCAATAAAGGCCATGAAGAAGGCAAGAAAACAAGTCATAATGGCACTACACATTCATTCGGACTGACAATCAAACTACCTGAAGAACAGAGAGACAACAGACATTTTGATATGAAGAAAGATTTCCAGCGATTCTCTTCACGGCTTGATTACTTCATTGAATTATCGAACGCAATCGTCGTCGCTCCCGGTGGCGTCGGTACCTTACTGGAATTTCTCTATGCGTGGCAGCTGATCCAGGTAGAACATATCTATGATATCCCGATCATCATGCTTGGCGAACAGTGGGCTCATCTCATCCAATGGGTGAAGAAGGGTCCATTGAAACATCATCTGTTGAAAGAAGAGGATCTTGATAATA
This sequence comes from uncultured Methanosarcinales archaeon, assembly GCA_965231065.1. Lineage (GTDB taxonomy): Archaea > Nanobdellota > Nanobdellia > Woesearchaeales > UBA10107 > UBA10107. The sequence continues at coordinate 614,250 of OZ246410.1, forward strand.
TCTATGTCGTACGCAATGCAAAAGAAGCGATGAAAATCATCAAGGTCGCATCGCAGGCATTCAAGAAAGCAAAAACAAAAGGACCATATATACCTCTAAGAAATACGCGCCTTAATTGACGATCAATTGTCCTTCCATTTCTCTATGTCCTGCACCGCAGTACACGTCACAGTGAAAGGTGAATGTTCCCTGCTTGCTGGCGACAAATCTGAAATTGACTGTCTCTCCTGCCTTGACTTTCTGTTCGACATTAAGATCAGGGATGAAGAAGCCATGGTCCACATCAGCGCTCGTTAAGGTGATGTCAACAATATCGCCTTTATTCACAGTGATTGTCGAAGGATCAAATTCCCAATTCTTTGCGGTCATGGTGAAGCTTTGAACGGTAGCGTCTTTGGATGCATACCCAACCACAGGGATCTGAGCCTCTGAAGTGGCTGCTGACTGTGCATGGGAAGGACATGCTGTCAAGAACAATAATAACGTGAGAAATACAAATGTCTTTTTCATGATAAGGATGACTGAATTCCCCTATTTAAGTTTTATGTACGTCTTATAATTTCTTTCTTCTTAAAAGATTTGCGTTCGTGACGATCGTGATCGATGATAATGCCATCGCTATCTCTGCGACCACTGGGTGTAATAAACCAGCAATCGCGATCGGTATCGCAATGGTATTGTACGCGAACGCCCAGAATAGATTTTGTTTTATCTTACTGAATGTCGCCTTAGATAAATTAATTGCTTGGACGACACCCATCAACGAGCCTTTCGCTAAAACCAAATCTCCTGCCTCTATCGCGATATCTGTTCCTGTTCCCATTGCTATACCAACATTTGATTCTTTCAATGCAGGAGCATCATTGATTCCATCACCGACGAATGCCACCATGCCTTGAGTTTGAAGTTCCCGTACTTTCCTTGCCTTATCTTCAGGAAGGACATTCGCGATGACATCAGAGATACCTACCTGCTTTGCTATAGCATTTGCAGTACGTTCATTATCGCCTGTGATCATGATTGTCTTTAATCCCATTGCATTCAATCTGCTGATCGCTTCGATTGAGTCATCTTTGACTGCATCTGCAACAGCGATTATACCAATGACTTTCTTATTCTCGACGACGACCATGGTTGTCTTTCCTTCATTTTCGAACTTTGTAAGAGAATTCTCATGATTCTTCAACGATATGGATTTCTCTTCCATCAATGTCCTGTTGCCGATTATGATTTCGTTCTTTCCTATCTTTCCTTCTACGCCTCTGCCTCTCAATATCTTGAAACCCTTGACCTCAGAATATGTTCTAAGTCCTGTCTTTGCGACTATCGCCTTTGCGATAGGATGCTCTGATAGCCTTTCCATGCTGCCTGCGACACCAAGAAGATGACTTTCTTTAGCTACAGAATATACATCAGTGACTTCAGGATGCCCTTTAGTGATGGTTCCTGTTTTATCCAATACAATGATCTTGACCTTTTTCATTGTCTGTATCGCTTCACCTTTGCGAATTAAGATTCCGTTCTTCGCTCCCATTCCGGAACCGACCATCAATGCTGTCGGTGTCGCCAATCCTAAAGCACAAGGACAAGCGATGACAAGGACAGCGACAGCGATTCCTATGGTATTGCTCAGATCACTGGTGAAATAGAACCATCCTGCGAAGGTAAGAAGCGAGATGACCAGTATTGATGGGACGAATATATTTGTGATCTTATCTGCTAATTCCTGGATCGGAACTTTTGTTCCCTGCGCTTCTTCAACTAATTTGATGATGTGAGCAAGGAAGGTATCTTTGCCTACCTTCGTAGCCTTGACATACAAGATTCCATCCTGATTTATCGTGGCGCCGATGACATTGCTCTTTATTCTCTTCTCAACCGGCAAAGATTCACCGGAGATCATGCTTTCATCGACTGCACTTTCTCCTTTGACGACGATTCCGTCAGTAGGAATCTTCTCTCCTGGCTTGATGACCATGATATCGCCGATCTTGATCTCAGATATCGGAAGTTCTATCTCTTTCTTTCCTCTGAGAACCCGTGCTGATTTTGCTCCTAGCTCCAATAATTTCTTGATTTCCCTGCTCGCTCTGCCTCTTGCCAATGCCTCGACATATTTTCCTGTCGTGAAGAATGCCATGATCATCGCACTGACTCCTGAATAATCCTGCATGCTGATGAAGTAACTTAAAATTCCTGTCATATAAGCTATGAGAGTTCCTAATGCTATGAGTGAATCCATATTGAAGTAGAGCGTGGAGAATCCACGTATTCCGCCTCGTATCGTCGGCCATCCGAAGATGAATATGACGGGGAACGCTAAAATAAGTATGACGACTGAATTTAATCTCGGCTCGAAAAACATCTTTCCAAAGAAACGTTCTGACAACATGAGGAACGCAACAGGAAGTGTGAATAACCATGACAGCCACATCTTACGTGACCAATCATTGATCTCTTTACTTTCAGTCACGCCGGTATGCTCATGACCAAGATGGAGTTCTGTGCTCTTCATCTTTTCATGATCCATTTCCATCTTTTCGTGAGTCATCATCTCAGGATGTTCGGATTCTTCAAATGAGACAGACGTGGCTGTGTAGCCTGCTTTCTTGACCGCAGACTTGATATCAGCACCAGTAACAGAATCATCTGACTCTACAAATCCTTTATTCGTAAGAAGACTTACTCGTGCTGTCTTGATACCGGGAACTTTCTTCAGACTTCTCTCGATATTCATCGCGCAGGAAGCGCAGTCCATGCCTTCGATGCCTATCGTCGCTTTCTTCATATGACGTTAAGTACTCCCGGACCTGCCATCCACATACTACAACTAAAATCTATTTTTCCTATTTTTTCAGGAGTAAATGTTATAATAGTATCCTGTGAACGATCAAGACGCTGCAGTATCTTTAGCTTTGGAACATTAAGTACACCCGCACAACCATCAGCATTTCTTCCGTCGATATGCCACTCGACAGGAACTCCTTTCTTTATTGTGAATTGCGAAGGATAATAGGATAGTCCATCGACACGCATGTTGATTATCTGATTGCCGCCGACTACATCAGCATCTGCGGTATTCTGCGTTCCTGAAAGATGGATACCATATCCTGTCAGTCCAAGACCTCCGTTAAGAGCGATGAAACCAAATACGATCGCCAAGACACCTGCGAATGCTGAAAGATAACGATGAGATGCTCCTTTTGAGAAACTTGAAGCAGCACCGATCGAGACAAGCGCGGGCAATGTTCCCAGAGAGAAGAATAACATCGTCAACGCACCAGTCATGAAACTGCCTTGCGTCATCACATATAACTGCAGAGCCTGAGTGAATCCGCAGGGGAAAAAGAATGTAGCAGCGCCAAACAAGAAAGAAGTTCTGCCTGTGCTGTGTTCGCTCGCATTAAATATTTTCTCTGCGATAAATCGAGGCATGGTGATGAAAGAAGGGAAGATGTGCAATATCTGCAGACCAAGCAATATCATCGTCAGAGAGACAAGAATCATGAGTATTCCTGCGGCAGTCTGTGAGAGGATGAAAAATGATCCGATGACGCCCAACAACCCGCCCAATACGGCATAAGAGATTACTCTTCCGATATTGAAATAGATATGCGGCTTGAATTTTTGAGAACCATGCAGATGAGGATTCCGCTCACTGTATCTCTGAGATACGATGAGCAAAAGGCTCCCGGTCGTAGCGGTACAGCTTGAAACAGCAGCTGCCAATCCGAGAACAAATGCGAATCCATAACTGACAGAATTGGAGATACCGATATTTGGAAGAAGATTGAATTGCCGTGATAAGACATAGAGACCAAGAACAATTATGAATATCGCGACTAGTTCGCTTTTACCAATATTCTTTGAGTTGGGCGAGCATACCTGTTTATTATCAGCCATAGATGAGTTATAGAGGAAATACTTTATAAATATTGCAGTGAAACCAGTTTCAGTATGTTTCTAGACACGCAAAATGACAACATTGGTCATCCCGCGTCTTTTCCGTTCAATAAGACCTTTGCCTTCGAGCCTGTCGAGAATCCGTGTGACTTTCACCTTGGTCATTCCTGTTTTATCCGCCAATTCTGACTGCATGACAGAACCCTGAGAATCGACGACCGCAGAAAGAATCGATTTCTCATCAGTATGCAATCCATGCATGATCTTCTGGTAATTCTCCTTGGTGAGCCTCTTCGGCTGTAATTGTTCTTTGACCCTCATTATCTTAGTCACCAGTTTCTCCTCTTTGGAGAAGAATATCAGATAGAGACCGATGCAGACGACAAAGATTAGTAATATGATATTGATTTTAATTTGCTGATTCGCAATCTGTTCATGGGGACAGGCTGGTCCGACAAGAGGACATGTTCCCTCTGCCAGAGACAGTAATGCAGAGTGATATGAATAAATGGTAAATCCCATGAGAACGGCGATACTGATGACAAGGTATCCTGCAATCTTGTTTTTCATATTTGTATAACAGAGAAATACTTTATAAAACTATGGTGAAACTAGTTTCTAAGAGCAAATCTCGTTCTTTTCCAACTTGTCTTTATGCGGAAAGAGATTATCAAAGAAGCAAGTATCAGCGCATCGAGCAATAAACAGTACAGACAATACGTCCGCAGTATGAATGCCTGCACATAGATTAGAGAGATGCCGTATAATAAGGAGAATATCAATAATCCGCGAATTGACCAGATCATGTGATTCGTATTGAATCTGCCGATATCCTTCTCGTGCCAGATATGCAATGCGCCGATCTTGATAAGTAAGAACACAACGATCGCCATGATTGCCACAGGAATACCGATTGTGACAATAGGCACCGACAATCCAAGATCAACCGCTAAAAAATAAAATATGTTATCGACTGTTGCGTAGGGGCTTTGAGCAGCGATGCCACAATCGAAGTTCTTTCCGAATTTACAGAAAGAGAGCGGTGCTTTGGAATAATGTTCATACGTGATCAAAGAACTATCGACAATCGCCAAGAAAGATAGGACAAACAAGATAACCAATAATGTTTTTTTATTCATGAGACCTCATTGGATCAGATCAAGACTACAGCCGCTTTTGTCGCTCAACTGGATCATGGTAACCTCTCCCTCGATACGTGATCCATCCTTGAACATCCATGTTGGATAACTCGCGATCTTGTCCTGTTTGCAGATTGCGGTCTGGTCTGACTTATCAGGTAATGAGCATTCGACGTAGTCGATATACTGGAAACTGCTGCCGAACATCTTCTTCTGTGCGTTGCAATGCGGACACCAGAATGCACCGTACATCTTGACGCCATTCTGAGTCAGGCATTTCGCAAAATCATCGAATTTACCGGCTTCTTGCACAGTAGCGCATGCTGCAAGAATCAACAATGATGCGACTATGATTGAAAATGCTGCTTTCATACAGTAGCAGATGAAGAAACCATTTATATAGTTAACGAGAAACTGATTTCGTCTTCATGAATGGGTCGAGGACGTATTTGAATCCAAAATAGAGGACAAATATCAGTATCAGAGCGTGAATCACTAAAAACCCCAATACAAATCCAAGCGGATATCCTTCGAGGTAATATCGCATCTGCAGAAGTATAGTAGTGACAGCTGTGACTATGAAGACGCGCGTCCATAGACTCTTCTTCTGAACAAACAAATAGGTGATGAACGCGATGATAGTGCCATAGATCTCCTTATTTCTGAAGTATCGCTCCGGAACGGAGTATGCAGGACTTAAACCATGGAACAAAAAATCAATGAAGTCAAAAATAAAGACCGCGGCAAGAAAGAATAGAAATACCAAGAGATAGTTCTTATGCTGTTTCATATGCTGACAGTATAATGTGATGTTTAAAAATGTATGTGTAGAGAATAGTTACTCCTTCTCTTTCAGCGTGAGAGATTTCTTCGCAATCTCAAGGTTGCAAGTATGATGTTCTGTGCACCAGGTCTCGCAGATATGTGCTTCATCTTCATTCTCATAGATGAGACCGCACATCTCACAGGCGAAGCAGACTTTATTCTTATATTTAGTCTTCTTCATCGTTATTTCTGCAGACAGTACTTATCAGGACCATGTAGAAATACTGAGAACGCAGCGATGGCAAGGATGATATCTCTTATAGCAACATCATTGTAACCAAGACTTATCCCTATCCCTGCAATATGCAGGAACGTAATGAATGCAGCAATTCTTGTAAAGAATCCAAGCAATAAAGCAAGACCAAGGATGACTTCAAAGATACCGTTGTATACCATGAACTGCAATGGCGGAATAGGCAAGAGATTCGCTGTTGATGAAGATAAATATCCTACCAATCGATCAGGCGTGAATATGTTGGTAAATCCAAACCATAACAACAGAAGAGCGATTCCGATGCGCAGCACCACGGGTGCTTTTGCTTTGTAACGATCTATGTCCATCACCATGTGAATATAAGAAATACTCTATTTAAACTTTATCAAGTTCACTGTTTTAGTATGATCTAAATGTTATGAGAAAGATTTAAAAAGCAAGGCATATTCACAAAATACAAAGGGGGATATTTTATGGCAGAAACGATAACGATACAGAAAGATACAATATGGAAAGTCGCAACAGCGATTCTTGCAGTGGTTGTTTTGGCATTATTGCTCAATAAAGGAAGCACCGCACCAGCAGCGGCACCAAGCGCAGGCGACAATCAGCCACCGGTAGTCAATGTTGATATGAAGACATTATCTGATGACGATCCATTCGTAGGCAACGCAAATTCAAAAGTTACCATCGTAGAATTCTCAGATTTCCAATGCCCATTCTGTAAGGCATTCTTCCAGCAGACAGAAGGACAGATCATAACTAATTATGTGAAGACGGGTAAAGTCAAATTCGTATACCGAGACTTCCCCTTGAGTTTCCACGTGAATGCTGAAAAAGCAGCAGAAGCAGCTAACTGTGCGAATAAACAAGGAAAGTACTGGGAGATGCATGATAAGATATTCCAGGCATCACAGGCTGACGGCACCGGTATCGCACCAGATGATCTGAAGAAGATCGCTGCAGGTGTGAGCGGCATAGATACTGCGAAGTTCAACGCATGCTTAGATTCAGGCGAGACAGCAGCAGAGATAGCGAAAGATGAGAAAGACGGCATGGCAGTCGGCATCCAGGGAACACCAGGCTTCATCGTGAATGGAGTTGTTATCTCAGGAGCACAGCCATATTCGGTATTCCAGCAGGTCATCGAAGCAGCATTGAAGGCTTAGATCAAGCCTTTCTTTTTTATTATTTTTAGCAATAACATTTATAAAAGAAAGCCACAATAATAGCTATAAACACAAGAGGTGTGCAATATGCCAGGAAAGAAAAAAGCAAAGGTAATGAAAAAATCAGCGAATGTATGCGAATACTGCTGAAGATGAAGATCTTTTATTCTGTTATTTTAACATTATTATTAGTTTCTCCTACAGTACTTGCCCACGAAGGCATTGATGATGTTATTCGAAGCAATTCAATCATGTATTTGTTGATTGCTGCGAGCATCACTCTCTTTTTTGTGATATACGCAATCGAAGCGCAGCATCATTCAGGATTCACCAACAAAAAGAAATTGATCCTGTTCTTAGGGATTGTAATTCCAGTAATAACAACGACCGCATATCTGGTGACTGCCACTATCTATCTTAATTCAATATCGACATCAGGCGGACCGGTGCACTGGCATGCTGACTTCGAGATCTATGGCTGTTATGATAAAATCAATCTTATCTCGCCGAAAGGATTATCAAACAGAGTGGGAACATCAGTATTCCATACACACGGCGACAACCGTATCCATGTAGAAGGAGTTGTTGAAAATCCACAGGATATTTCACTGCATAATTTTTTCGATGTAGTAGGCGGATCACTGACCAAAGATGAGCTCATTGTACCTGCTGACAAGTATGTAGTGAAATTCCACAACAGAGACCGATGCGACGGCGGACCGGGAATGGTGCAGGTATTTGCCTACACAACAAAGGATGGAAAAGCAATCCAGAAAAAGGTTGATGAAAATTATATATTGTCTCCTTACACTAATGTTCCGCCAGGTGACTGCATCATTGTTGAATTTAGTCCAGAAAAGACTACGACAAAGCATATGTGCGAAACATACCGCATAGCGATTGAAAAGGGTGATCTCTCCTATGGCGGTTGAAGCATTTCTGCCAACAATCGGCGTCATCCTGACTTCAGGAGCCATTGATTCGATCAATCCCTGCGCGATCGGTGTATTGATCCTGATGATCTCAGTACTGATGGCATCGAAACAGTCTGCAAAACGGATGCTGCTCCTTGGTTCGCTCTATATATTTGCGATATTCGCGACGTATCTCGCTGCGGGACTGGGATTGATCTATCTATTCTCGAGAATCCCGCTCATCGTCACTGAATATCTCTCTATCATCGTCGGCAGCTTCATCATCTTTGCCGGTATCCTGGAAGTGAAAGACTTCTTCTGGTATGGTAAAGGGTTTTCACTGACAATTCCAGCAACAGCAGCGAAGAAACTCGACCAGTATGCGTCAAAGACAACGATACCCGGCGTCTTGATGCTTGGCGCATTCGTAGCAGGTGTTGAACTGCCCTGTACTGGTGCTCCGTATCTCGCAATCACGACCTTATTATCACAATACTTCGATTTCAAAGCATTATTGTTGTTAATCTTATATAATATCATCTATGTACTACCGTTACTGATCATCTTGTTCATGGTCGCTGCCGGCGTTGAATTATATAAAGTAAAGAAATGGAAGCAAGAATCACGGGGAACTATGAGATTAGCGATTGGATTATCCTTATTCGCGTTAGGATGGTTGCTCATCCTCATCGCGAACGGCATCATCAACTTCGGGTGAAACTATGAAGAAAGCAGAAATAAAAAAAGAGATGACGTGCAAGCATTGCATTGTCAAACGGAAAGGACACAGCGAAGAGTTCGACGAGCGAAAGGTCTATTCGTCATGCTACGAAGCATGTCTCGCAGCAAGCATGACGCATGCAGAAGCCGAGAAGATATGCGACAAGGTCGCAAAAGAGATTCGTATGTGGGCCCATAAGAAGATCATGATGACATCAGAAGAGATCTTCAAGAAAACTGTCAATGCAATCAGAAAGTATAGCGAGAAAGCCGCATATATGTATGAGACGCACCGAGATGTCTCTTAATAATCCAGTTCCTTGAACAGAGAACCCTGTACTTCTTTGACCGGCGCTGCTAATGAATCAGCACCAAAGAATTCAGCTGCTTTTTTCTTATGGCGCGCCATATACATATCCCAGTCTGGATCTAATTCTGACAATGGCATGATGTAGATCGGTTTCAATTCACGCTGTTTTTTCTTTCGATCATAAACAGACTCAAAAACAAACGGTCTGTGTGTAGCAATATCGGATGCCATGATGATATCAAAATCCTTCTTGGTTCTATATTTCTCCTTCAGATGTTTTTCCAGATCGACATCAGGAGTATAGAATCGTATCTGTTTACCATTTTCATACCCAGTGTACCAATCCTGTGATTTGGTGTGACGCACTAATTTCTCATTGGAAAGCTTCTGTTCAAGTAATAAGCGTGATTGTTTCTCCATAGTGTCCTGAGCGTTCTCAAAACTATGCTGCAACGCATTCTTGATGAAATCACCATAGGTCTCCATCTCGAATGTGCTGAGCAGATGCTGCGGATGATCTAGGATCTTGATGCCTTTGTAGAAGCCGTGTCTCTCGTAGAATATGCGTTCTTCGCCATCATCACGTTCATTGCCGATCAAAGCACGGCCGATGAAATCAGCGAAGACGACAGGCGGATTCTCTGTCCAGATCTTATCATCGATGCCTAGTTCATGTTTCTTATGTGCCTGACTGAACTGCTCAGGAGTTCCGCCGGTGAAATAGAGATACGGTCCTTTTTGGTGGATGATCTTGAGCTTGTTATCGTTTGCAAATTGATAGATGCGATAGGCAAGTTTATCCAATGCAGTCGCGATGCTGACGTCATCGACATTGTAATTTCCCCAGAGACGGTTCTTCCGTTTACCGATGTTCTCTTCAAGTTTCGCGAGAGAACTTCGCAGCTCTTTCAATTTCTTTGGATTATCCTGATTCTTCAATGATTTTTCGATGCGATCCTTCTGTTTCTCCATGAGTTTCAGTCCTGCATAATCAGTAATCATGAAATCAGCGATGGCGTTCTCATATTTCGCAAGGAATAGTTTTTCATCGCTCGTCCAATGATCTCGCGAGGAATCGGGTTTCTTATCGAATAACTGCGATGATTCAGGGAATCGCTTTGCGATGAGATCACGCAGACACGCTCCAAATGGTATGTATGCTTTGATCACATTGCCATAGACACCGATCTTGTGCTCTTTGATCGCAGGACTTATCGAGACAGCATCTTCGACCAGATCTTCGATATGATCCCTGAAATGAGACTTCGCTGCGGTACGCTGTTTGGTAAGAGATTTTGTCAGTAAATAAACATCATCTCGGTGGATACCTAATACGTTATGGAATCGTGCCTTCTGTATCGCATTGATAGCGCTCGGAGAATGCAGCAGACTCGCCAAAGGAACATTGAAGTCTCTCGCAAGCTCTGTCGCGATCTTGAAGGTAGATCGGAACTCATTCGAATTGAATATGTCAAGAAGGACATTGACATCATGCGAAAGATAGGTCGCTATCGTCTGCGCAGATTCTTTTTGTATCGGATTTGATCCGTCTCTTGCGATATTCTCCAGATCCTCCAACTGTTCATATGAGATACTCTTCTTGAACCGTTCATCGCCGAGGATGTGCTTAGCGACCATCTCCAATTTCTGATTCGGCAGATAATCAAATGCCGCTTGTGCCCATCGCAGAAGATCGATGACAGATCTACCCTGGATACCGACACGCTCGAAGAACTTTAACGTGACTTCTGTCCTCGGCTCTGTATGCGCTGCGCCGATATCGAACTTATTTTTAGATTTACGTCGTGATTCACGCAGTTTGAGGATGTCGAATTTTGCATTGTAAGGTGAGATGATGAAAGGATTTTCTTTCTGAATCGAATGCTGTACTCCTTCAGCGAGCTGTTCTTCGGTATCATATCTGTGGATCGAGTATCCCTCGTGAATCTGAGCACCGACATCACTGAGCGTATGCATCTCTTTTGTGACTGTTCCCTTGTGATTGTATGCAAGACCGACCCAGCTCACTTCGTCGTTGGTCTTGAATCGAGGGACTTCGATGTCAAGGAAAAGCCACTTCTGATCCATCAGTTCAGGATAGGACAGCTGTCTCGGACTCTTCATGTGATTGGATGAAAGCACAAGATCAAGTGTTCTTCTCTTGCTGTCTCTGACTGCGTGCTTGCTGAATTGTTTGTAGACATCATGGAGTTCTTTTCTTTTTTCTATGATTGACTCAGGAAGTGATCGTGTCAACGGATGTGTCGTGAGCTTGCTTTGTTTTCTTTCAAAGAATAGTTCATTGAGTGCATTGAATGATGCAGTAGCACGGCTCTTGGATTTTATTTCTTGCGACAGAGAATTCCTGAGATCCAACATCCCATCATCGAACTGTGTCTTCAATGAAAGTAAGTGTGCTGTCTGTTCATCGAGTTCGACTTTTGTGACGGGGTTCGCAATTATTCTTCGCGCTTGCTCTGTATAGCGTGGATCACAGAGATAGGACGCGACTGATGTTTTTTTGAAGGAGATATGTGAAAGTGTTTCCTTCAGATCAGCAGTGCCTTTCAGTTGTATGACTTCATACGGACCGCCATGGATCGTCAACTTTGGATGCTTTTTCCTGAGTTCAAGAAGCAGCTTCTGTTTTTCCTGTTTGCGTTCTTTTTCTTCCGGCGAATCAAATTTGCTGCTGGTGAAGTTCGTGTAGATATCGATCGGAATATCTTTCAATTCTTCTGACGCCATCATGGTCTGAAGCAATTGCAGAGAGATATTCTCAGAAAGTGCGCGTGTATTGAAGACATAGGGAATAGCGGTCTCGAACGTACCGAGATCATGTACTGTGACAGAAGCACGTCCTTTATGGAACCGATGCCGTACATCCGAGATTATAGCTTCAAGCATGCAAGATGCAACAAAGAACCATTAATAAAGCTTATTGACTTGAGATACCTATTGTGAGACGAATTTCTGCAGTCTGTCCTCAAGCACTTTTTGTTCGCCTTTCGACAAGAGATGAAATTCGTGCGAGAAATCTGCCAGCATGTCGGCAGCATCCAGAAGTCCAATAAGACCTTTATTTCCTTCACTTTTTACAGCTAAATAGAACTTTCTTGCGCGGGGTGACGATAAGTGCTGTGCAAAATCAATATAGGCATCCATCGCTTCTGTCTCTCGGAGCTTAGGAACAAGAAGTCCATCATACTTCACAAAGAGAGCATATGCATCCTCGGTCTTTCCTTTATTGATAGCATTATTGAACTTAGATACATATAGTGGTCGTGTCATAAACCTTCGGACATATTACCCATTTATAAGCCTTTGCCAAATATATTTAAACAACTGCTTTTAAAGTGATTGTATGAACCCAGGCAATCTTTTCGATACCGTACGCGCATCAGGCAGTTAGAGTTCTATTTCTTAATCATATCAGTTAAACGTTGTTTAGACAAAAATCAGACTCAGTGAGGTTACTATCATGAAAAATGAATCATCAGATAAAATGCAGAAAGGACATGAAAATGTCATGCGGGAAAGCGAAGAGCCGAAAGACTATGTAGCTATCAAGGGTTACGATTTCAATAACGGAGTCGATTACAATAAGATTCTTGACTCTTACCTAACGACAGGCTTCCAAGCAACACACTTAGCGAAAGCGATAGAATTGATCAAACAGATGCGAAAAGAAAAGTGCACAATATACTTAGGATATACATCGAACATGGTCACCTCTGGCCTGAGGGATGTATTCAGATATCTTGCTGAGCATAAATTAGTAGACATCATCGTCACTACTGCCGGCGGAGTCGAAGAAGATATCATAAAATGCATCGAACCGTTCATGCTTGGTGATTTTGAAGCCAAAGGAGAAGAATTGAGAGAAAAAGGTATCAACCGAACCGGCAATATCTTTGTTCCAAACTCACGATACTGCCGCTTCGAGGATTTCATGAATCCTTTGCTAGAAAAGTTAGATACTGAACAGAAAGATTCAAAACACATCATCACACCGTCTGAATTCATCGATAGACTTGGAAAAGAGATAAACAACAAAGAATCGATATACTACTGGTGCCATAAGAATAATATTCCGGTGTTCTGTCCTGCATTGACTGATGGCAGCATGGGAGATATGGTCTACTTCTTCAAATACAAGCATCCGGAATTCGCGATTGACATCGCCGGAGACATGAAAAGATTAAATGATCTGACGTTCGATGCGAAGAAAACAGGATTGATTATCCTCGGCAGCGGTGTTGTCAAGCATCATATCCTAAACACAAATATGATGAGAAATGGCTGCGATTATGCGGTATATATCAATAACGCCCAGGAATTTGATGGTTCTGACTCAGGAGCACGACCAGATGAAGCAGTGAGCTGGGGAAAGATACTGCCACAGGCAAGTTCAGTGAAAGTCTTTGGTGATGCGACGATACTCTTTCCGTTGATTGTCGCAAAAGCGTTGATGAAATAGAACTTATTTGATGTTTGCAACCAGTTGATCCCATGATTTAATTCTTTTAACACCTGCCGGTTCTTTGCCTTGATTCCAAGGATATTCGAAATCAACAAGAAAGACCGGTATTCCCTGCGCGGCACGTTGTGCTGCATATGGCAAAGAATCTTCAACCATGAATTCAACTCCTAATTCCTTGCAGATGTCTGCCTTTGACTGTTTTCTGGAATTACGGCCGTGATAGACGCTGCTGCTGAAATGCAATTCAGTGAAGAGATGAGGAAAATGTCTGTCAAGCCAATGGAGTGTATCCTTGAGAGTGCTATGCTGCCGTGAAGTGATGACATGCATCTCGTATTGTTTTTTCAGTGCAGATACGATAGACTGCGCCCCTTGGATCGGTTCTATCTGCAGATAATGATCTGTCGTATGGAACTCCTGCAACTTGTGATCAGCATCCTGCTGTGTGCCGCCCCAGACATCTTCAAACCGATAGCTGTGCACATCCTTCTTTGAGAAGTTTGTGCCGTATCGTTCGTTATGGAACCTCATGAGTGACGGAATAAATGCGGCCAATACTTCATCAATATCCCATCCGATGCGTTTCATAAAAATCTAAACTTTGAGCTTATTTATATATTTACGCAACAGAATAGGTCTTACCTTTCTTTGTGATAAAGCCTTCCTGTTGGAGTTTTAATAACAGGACACGTGTTTTTCTGCTCTGTATTCTTTTTATCAGTTGCGATTCAGTATATGATCTTGAGACAAGCAGTTTGATTATTTTCCCTCGCAATTGACGGTCAGAACCTTCGAACTTCGACTGCTTCACATGATGCTTACTTTTCCTGCTTGGGTTTCCTGACTTTTTTAACATACTGCCATAATCCATCAACGCATAATACCACTCCCGCGGATTCTTCCTGTCAAGTGATTTTTCAATGAACGGCAATAACTCATCGTCATGCACTTTTCTTCTGTTTTTGAAGAACTCATGGATGAATACCGCACGGATATTGGTCTCGATAAAAATAACAGGTCTGTTGAATGCGAACGTACAGATAGAAGCAGCAGTTGCTGGACCGATGCCTGGTAGTTTCACCAATTGTTCAGGATCATCAGGCAATCTACCGTTATAGTTTCTCATAACCTCTTCGGCTGCTCTCTTCAGAAACAACGCTCTTCTGTTGTAACCCATGCCCTGCCATACTTTCAAGACATCTGCATTCGATGCACGAGCCAATGCCTTGAAATCCGGAAACTTCCTGATAAACTCCGGATATTTAGTAACCACTCTCGGAACCTGTGTCTGCTGCAGCATGACTTCAGAGATAAATATCTTGTATGGATCTCTTGTCTTACGCCAATCAAGCCTTCTGCCATGTTTCTTGTAATAGGCCCAGATTATCTTTTCAAACTGAATAACAGATCGTACCATATGATATTCAATATCCTAACAGGATAAAAAGCTTTCTCAAGAATAAGATTTATATAGTAATAAAACATCATGTATCATATGGCGCACAAGCAGATAGCAACGATCATCACCATCGGTATCGTCGTCATAGCTGTCTTATTTGCAGCAAAACTTCTCTTTGTTCCTGAACGACTGGATCAGACAAGAGTCATCTCCTCGACCGGCAGTTCAGAGATCATCGCATCCCCTGACCAAGCAGAAGCATACCTGCGTGTCGAGATATTGAGAGATACGGCACAAGCAGCTGCGGATGAGAGTAAATCAGTATCAACACGTGTCATCGACGCAGTCAAGAAAATCGAAGGCGCAGAAGTAGAGACTACCTCATATAATATCTACAAAAAAGAAGACTACACTCCCGAAGGTCCTGTATTCAAAGGATATGTCGCTACGTACAGTCTTAAGGCAACTACAAAGAAATTAGCTGATATCGGAAAGATCATCGATGCAGCGGTCGCCAATGGAGCAAATGCGGTCGATAATGTCCAGTTCACTCTATCAAAAGATGCAGAAGAGACAATCAAGAAAGACGTTCTCAAGAAGGCAAGCGAGAATGCGAAAGAAAAAGCGCAGGCTGTCGCTGACGGTCTCGGAGTCAGCCTCGGTGCAGTCGTCAGTGTGACAGAATCAGGCTACTATGCACCGCCGTTCATCTATGCAAAAGCTGCCGAGACAGTCGCGATGGGAAGGCCGGTATCTGATCTGCAGATAGAACCATCGAAGATTACGGTCACTGCGACGGTAACGGTCACGTATAAGATACGGTAATTCTACTTCAATAGATGCACGTTAAGAAGAAGTTCGTCCTTTAATTCTTTCCAGTCATCCACGTAAACCGGTTTTCTGATATCAATCTTTATTTCTGAACCTATTTTTTTAAGATCTTCATAGTGAATATCGACAGGAACGAACGGGATCTCTTTGTTGATAAGTGATTGTGTCTCCACCAGTTTCTTCAGGACAGAATCACTGATGATGCCGTAGGTTTTGAAATTCCTTGTTCCTTCAGGAAATAATACCACAATCTCATCCTGTTTGAGCAAGGAAGGTATCTTTCTGCCATAGAATTCATTCTTTACTTCTCTCGCTTTTTCAAGCAACTTTATCTTTTCTTCTCTGCCGAGCTTATTTGACTGCGAAAGTTTTTTGACATCCTTGATCCGCATGATCGGGATACCGCCAAGCAATACGAACGGAGCAGGAAGGTAGTCTGCCATCGGATAATTGGCATTTCTCTTCAAAGATTTATGCAACGCAGTACCGATGATCGGGATATCGTGCCAGTGCTGATGCTTTGCCAGTATCACAAATCCTTTATCTTCTACTGATGCTAAGTTCTCAAGATTTTCATAGCGAACGACATAACGAGGTCTCACCACTACATCCATATATGCAGTTCTTGCAAGCCAAACTAATGGATCAATCCGCTTGCTCTTGTAATCCAGGACTTGTTCTAATGACATGGTTGGTTCAAAATAGAAGTGATATATAAAGATAATCTTAGAAACCAGCAAAGGACGGAGAGTAACGCTGTATTTCTTTTTCCAACGATACTGCCAATGAGGCAGCAGTCGCCTTGAGTTCACGTGATACAAATGCCGGTCCACCGCACAAATGTCCGTCTAATGCATCACGACAGAGTTCACGGTTCATCTCGATAAATTCCTGCATAAATCCCTGATCGATAAGATCCTTACTGCGCATGAGTCTGATTTTTTCATTGAGGTCGCTGATACGTATCCGGTAGATATTCTCATGTGATCTTGTTACCTGATGACGTACATTCAGATACATACCGTAGAATGGTATTGTCGCGACGCCGATGATCGCCGCTTGGGTGTGTAGATCCATGGTGATGAGACAGCGAATCCGACTTAAATAGTTTACCTCAAGGTATATAAATGAAGTTATATAGTACTGGTATATGAAATTAGGAGTATTATTCTCAGGCGGTAAGGACAGCGTATTTGCCTGTTATAAGGCTCAGGAAAAGGGACACGAGATTTCATGTTTGATTTCAGTCGTTTCTGAAAATAAAGAATCATTCATGTTCCATACACCGAATATTCACTTAGTCGAATTACAATCAGAAGCTTTGGATATTCCATTGATCCGGCAGATCACGAAAGGAGAGAAAGAGGCAGAGCTGGAAGATCTGAGAAAAGTCATACAAAAATCGAAAGAAAAATACCAGATCGAAGGCATCGTGACCGGCGCCATCGAATCAGTGTATCAGGCGACTAGAATTCAGAAGATCTGCGATGAATTAGATCTCTGGTGCTTCAATCCGTTGTGGCAGGCAGATCAATTGGATCATATGGATGAGATCATCAAAGCAGGGTTCAAAGTCGTTATTTCTGCGGTGATGGCTGAACCATTCACGAAGAAATGGTTGGGAAAGGAGTTGGATGATAAAGCAGTCAAAGAATTAGCTAAGTTGCATCATTCTCACAAAATAAATCCCGCAGGCGAGGGCGGTGAATTCGAATCATTGGTGCTCGATGGACCAACGTTCAAGAGAAAGATCGAGGTCATTGAAGCTGATTCAAAATACTCCAACCATTCCGGAGTGTATGACATAAAAGAAGCGAAGGTGGTCGATAAATGATATTGATCATCGATCTCTGCTACGAAAAAGATTCTTTAAGTAATTTGGAATTCGTACAGCCAATAAAAAGAATAACAGAATCGTCTGGAGAAAAAACAGAAATTGTCCATTTCTCAGAACTGAATGAGGAATTGATTAAAAAAGCAAAGAAGATACTCCTCTGTGGCACCGCGTTGAAAGACAACGAATATGTGAATCACGTAAATGAGTTCCAATGGCTGAAAGAATATAAAAAACCAGTCCTGGGGATATGTGCAGGCATGCAGATGATCGGTTTAGTGTTTGGTTCACAATTAGTAAAACAGAAAGAAATAGGGATGACGCAGATCATAACAAAGGATCCAATATTTAATGATTCAATGATATCTGCCTATGAACTACATGGGAATAATGTAATGGTTCCGGAAGGATTCACGGCAATCGCTGAGAATGACAAAGGAGTTCAAGCCATCAAGAAAGAAAACATCTACGGCATAGTGTTCCATCCTGAAGTGAGAAACAGACAATTGATTATCAATTTTCTTAAACAGTAATCATTTCTTGAACTTTTCCATGAAATATGCCCAAATAATCTTATCTTCAGCATCAAACTTCATACAGGAAATTGACTTCGTAAGCAGGGTGTCCTTTCTCAATAGTTTGGGTATCAAAAAGTATTTTGTCGCACCATTCTTTCCACGCTCATACACGGTTGATTCTACCTTTACTGATTCGTGCGGAATCAGAGAAATAGTGCCAACCATGTCCTTCAATACGCGAGCCTCCTCAAAGTCGATTTTCACAGAAAGAACAATATGGTCATCATGCCTCTTAGAATTGATGATTATGGCCATACGTATCCATAGCTTACTCGTTAAGCCATTAAAAATCTTTGCTATTATATACACCATTATTGAAAAGAACACAAATATAGCCTCGAATTATTAAAATGAGGCTACACACTCACCATAAGATATTTTAACATATGGCCGTGAAACAAACGATGGGGATGGACAACAATAAAAAATATCTGTTAATAGCTGCATCATTCGTTCTGATCATATCGTTGGTGAGTAACATGACGGCATCAGCACAGACTCCTCCTTCCAAAATAGAACGGGATGCAATTTCTGATCACGTTGAAAAGATGACCCGCTGTGAAGATGTCACGTGGCAAGAAGAGGAAGCGGTAAATGGTGTGTGTATAGAACAAAGAAATGTAAGAGTCTGCGACGATGAAGCCAACACCAGCTGTCATCAGGAAAAGAAAGACTTCAGCGTATCATGCGTCAAGGAAATAAAAAAGATTGAAAAGACAAGAAGGGACTGTGCAACGGCAGGTTACAAGATATATGACACTGAGATTGATACATCACGATATGGATGTTCAACGGAAGAGAACAATGGAGAAATCACCGTCATATGTGATAGCAACTTTGATGGCAACGGAGATGGCATCTGCACGTCCGGAGAAAGCTGCATGAAATTCATATTTGATGGAAACTCATATCAAAAATCAGAAAAAAACTCCAAGGACGATTTTATCTCTGATGATAAAAGCTTCTTCCTGGAAAAAATCAAAGAAGGGACAGTAGAATGAGAATATCGAAATTAATCATACTGATAGTAATTCTTCTGCTTCCTGTCATAGTGCGAGGAGCATCCCAACTCGAGGTAGCGACCAGCGCAAGTGGAGATCAGCAACTCCTCAACGCAAATGTAGGTTACATAGGTGAGACATGGAAATATCTTGGTCCCAGTGGAAGAATCCCGACTGAGGTAAATGTAACAGTCGTATTCGCGACTGGAACGCTGAAAAACTGTACGTTGTTCCTCATGAACACAACAGATCAGACATCAATATCAAGCAACATGAGTGATCAGGTAGTGGCAAATACGACACTGAGTGATTGCGGCGGTTCGATAGGAACAGTCTTAAGATTTAACCTGTCGAACGATTCAATCAATAGAGGAATCACACTGATGAGCAACAGAGAGTATGGCATCCTGCTCAGCGGAATAGGGACAACAGGAGGAACGTACTTCTCCATCTGTTCACAGACATCTCCTGGATGTTATGCCAACGGAATGTATTGGCAGGGAACGACAATGCCACCAGGAGGAACATCAGGCGGCGTCGACTTAGACATATCAGTATATTCTGAAATCTCATATTTGGATGGACCACCGAGTTTTGTCAATATGAATTGTACTTCATGCAGTCCCCCGGGAGGAGATGTGATTCCGCCATACATGACCTACGACACAACACCTACATTCACGTTCAACAGCGTAATAAATGCAAGCTGCAGGATCAGTAAGAACGTCAGTGACAGTTATACTACCATGGGAGGCACCAGACAGTGCACGGGCGGAGAAGCTACCACTATTCATCGATGCACATTACGAGCAGAGGACGATTTAGATGTGTCAGGCAATGTGTACATTTCATGTGTATCATCTGCCAATGTAACCAGAGAAAGTTCGTCAGGGGCACTGGCGGTAGACCTCACTACCGACCCGCTGTCAGTAGGCATAGTAAATACTACCCACATTCTTGACCGCACGATTCAGAGTATTGATATTGATTATGGAGCGGTCAATGACTCCAATCTTGCAGATGATTCAATAGGAACGTCCAACATCATAAATGGCGCGATTCTAGGCGTAGATATAGCAAATGATACTGAACTTGATGTAGCAATGGTGAATGCGACAAACTACGATCTTAAATTAGAACAGATAAATGCATCATGTTCAGGATCTGGCTGTACAGCAAAGGCAAACTGCAGTTATTATAGAAAAGTAATTATAGGGTATACTTCAAGCAACTCTTTGTCAGCAGCAGTATCTCCGATGAGTTCCAATGGGTTCTGTACTACCGGACCAACTTCATGCAGTGTCACCGAGAACGATGTTCAGAATAACGCATCAGTCTACATTGTCTGTGGATAAAATTCTGCGAAATCTTTATATACCGTCCTATAATAATACACCATATGTTAGAAAAATACTTCAAAAAATATCACGATGACCTGTACGTGGCGTTCAGAGTCATATTTGGATTATTGTTCTTTGTGCATGGAGCACAGAAATTATTCGGCTGGTTCGGCGCGAAAGGTATCGTGCCGTTCGGAAGCATGTTCTGGTTCGCCGGCGTCATTGAAACTACCGCAGGCATCTGCATCACCATCGGCTTATTTGCACGATTGGTCGCATTCATCGCAGTAGGCGAGATGGCGTTCGCGTATTACATCGGCCATATCTCAAGAGGCATGGGGATCCTTCCCTATCAAAATGGCGGTGAACTGCCATTGCTCTACATGGCTGCGTTCTTCGTGATCATCATCCATGGTTCGAAGAAATTCAGCATCGAACGAAAACTCTGCAAAGGAAAAGAGTGTTTCTAATCGTTTTCTTTTTTTAATTATGTCGGAACTATTCCGCACCACAGGACAAGTGCGCGTGAGATATTTAAATTGATATTTTCTTTAAAATAATAGAAATGGCCGAATTGGCCAAAGCATCTGATTAATGCCAGATGAACATTCCCTGCTATCAAGACATAACAATCATGAATATATTAATGTTTCGATAAAGGCGAGGTGTGTTGCGAATAGCAACGTCCGCACGACAATGTCGGGCGATAGCCGAATCCGGTCAAGGCGACTGGTTGAAGGCCAGTTGAGCATTCCCTGCTCATGTGGGTTCAAATGCTCATCGTGGGAAGAGTTGCGAAGCTGAAACTCCCGCCCTCGCCGTCGAATATTTAATAAAGAGAACATTCATAAGAGTAGTTATGCCAGCAAAAAAGAAACTTGAGAAAGCGACCTTCGGCGCAGGCTGTTTCTGGGGAGTCGAAGAACGATTCAGAGAAGTAAAAGGCGTTGTTGATGTGATCTCAGGATATACCGGCGGTTCACTGGATCATCCGACGTATGAAGATGTCTGCACCGGAACGACCGGACATGCAGAAGCAGTTGAAGTGACGTTTGATCCTTCGATCGTATCATACAAGGATTTATTGGAGTTATTTTGGTCTATCCATGATCCGACACAGGTCAATCGGCAAGGATTGGACATCGGTTCTAACTACCGGTCTGTGATATTCTACCACTCTGAAGCGCAGAAGAAGGCTGCGATGGAATCGAAAAAAGAGTTAGAGAAAAGAATCAATAAGAAAGTTGCTACTGAAATTACGCCTGCGTCAACATTCTGGAAAGCAGAGGAGTATCATCAGAAATATCTGCAGAAGCACGGCAGACACGTCTGCTAGATGCAGTTGTTGCAGATTCCTTCTACATCGATCTGGAAATGACAGATGCTGCCATCGATTTTTCTCTTCATGAAATCGATTGAATCGATGTTGAGATGTTTTATTGTGCCGCACTTCTGGCAGGTGAAGTGACAGTGATTCATCTTACCGGTTGAGTAAATTGTTTTTCTGTCACAGAGATATGAATGCAGCTCATGATTTTTTTCCGCTTCTTTCAGAAATCTATAGACTGTCGCGATTCCTATATTCCTGACTTTTGCGTGAAGCTCTTCCGCGGTGAAAAAACGATTGAAGCGCAGTATCTCGTGCTTTAAGATCTTTTTCTGAGTTGTCTCCCTTGATTGTCGTGCCATCTTATTGATAATGAGAATCAATAAGATTTATAAAGGTTGGCAATGTCTGATGAATACATGAAGAAACAAATACTTTGTCTGCTATTGATCATAATGATGACTGCCTGCACAGGACACATCGAAACACAGACTACATCAACAAAGAGAATCACCATAGCAACGACGTTCTATCCATTATTTGATCTCACACGTTCAATCGCAGGAGATAAAGCTGACGTATACTCCATAGTACCTACCGACGCAGAACCGCACGAGTATGAAGAAACACCTCAAGATATAATTAAATTAAACAAAGCAGATGCTTTTGTCACGATGGGAATACAGTTCGCAGGCTTTGAGAATAAACTGATAGAGGCTACCAATATCAAGATAATCCCTGCGGGGAAGAATATCCCCTTGATAGATGTTAAAAATGAGTTAGGTGACCCGTCTGATGAATCAGGAAATGATCCGCATATATGGGTTTCTCCTAAAAATGCCGTAAAGATGGCAGAGAATATAAGAGATGGATTAATAGAATTAGATCCTGAGAATAAAGACTACTATGCAAACAATGCAGACTCTTTAATTGCGTCATTAATCAGCCTTGACGCCGATTATGCATCAGGACTGAAGGATTGCAAACAAGATACCATACTTGCAGCGCATGATGCTTATTCTTATCTTGCAAGAGATTACGGGTTTAGATCATATTTCATATCAGGATTGACACCAGAGTCTGAACCAAGTCCTCAGCAGATCAAAAGATTGATAGATCTAGCAGAACAAAAACATCTAAAATACATATTCTACGAAGAAGTCGTTGACCCTAGGATCTCACAGACTATCGCAGAGCAAGTAGGGGCGATCACCATGCCTTTGAGTCCGGTAGAGAATGTTCCTGAGGTAAGTAAGACGTATGTTGAAGTCATGCAGGAAAATTTAAATAGGCTAAAGATCGCACTTGAATGTAACTAACATGATCCGTGCAAAGAATCTCTCTTTTTCTTATCCTGGCGTCTCCGTACTGGAGAATATATCATTTGAGATTGATGAGGGGGATTTTGTAGCATTAATAGGCCCCAACGGGGCAGGGAAAACCACCCTGATAAAGCTCATTCTTGGGTTAGAAAAAATGCAGAAAGGTTCACTAGATGTGTTCGGTGAGTCTGTTAGCAAATTTGTAAACAAGGAATCAACAGGGTATGTGCCCCAAAAGTATTCAATAGACAAATTATTCCCCGGCACGGTGAGAGAGATATTGCATTCACACGGTGGATCCCCTCATAATCTCATAAGAGATTTTTCTGTCGATAATCTGCTCGATAAGAAATTCACCGAACTATCAGGAGGGCAGCAACAGAAAGTCTTGATGGCTCTCGCCTTGCAGAGACATCCTCGGCTATTGATATTGGATGAACCGACGGTAGGTGTGGATATACAGTCTCAGAGAAAATTCTTTGAATCATTGAAAAAACTTAACAATGAGCACAAAGTAACCATAGTTTTAGTAACACATGATATTGGCATGGTACCACAGATTGCAAAGACAGTGCTATGTATAAACCATAATGTGTGCTGTTCTGGACATGCTTCACAGACTACAAGACTGCTAAAAAAAGTGTATGGTGTGCACGAGGAGCACCATCACCACGATCATTATCACCAATGATAGAAACACTAAGTTACGAATTCATGCAGCGAGCATTGCTCGGAGGAATAGGCATAGCTTTGATCACAAGTTTAATCGGTCCGTTCCTTGTCCTGAGAAAGATGTCGTTATTGGGAGACGGTCTCGCGCATCTTGCTTTTGGCGGAGTTGCGCTTGGATTCCTACTACACTACAACCCACTTCTTGTCGCGTTGATAGTAGTTGTCATTGGTTCATTCTTTATTAAGAAAGTCATGGACAAAAATATATATGGTGATGCTGCTATCGCACTCATCCTTTCATTCGGAGTCGGATTGGGAGTGATCGTCACCGGCATCGTACGCGGATTCAATGTTGACTTGTTCAGTTTTCTTATTGGAAGCATACTCACATTGAACAGGACGGATCTGTACTTGATTTTAGGCATATTGATCAGCACTATTTTGTTTATCCTGGTATACTATAAAAAGTTCATGTTCATGACATTCAATCAAGAACTTGCAGAACTTCGACAGCGTGATTATGCACTCATGAACAGCCTATTCACCGTGTTGATCGCACTCACCGTTGTGGTAAGCATACGTGCTGTAGGAATATTACTGGTGTCTGCTCTCATTGTCATACCTACGCTGACAGCACTACAGATATCAAAATCGTTCAAAAACACGATGATCATCACATCAATGGTCAGTGTATTCGCCATTGTCGCAGGCATACTGTCTGCCTTTCAGCTTGATCTCCCACCAAGCGGTGTTATCGTGATGATATTGTTCGGGCTGTTCTTCATCGCTTCTTTAAGAAGATAGTTCTCATCCACAAGCTTTAAAAATAGGTGTCTTGCTAAAATAAGTATGGCAAACCCTTGGCATGATGTCAGTTACGGAAGCAAAGCACCCAATGAAGTCAATGCGATCATCGAAGTGCCGAAAGACGGCGTTCTGAAATACGAATTAGACAAAGAGACAGGACTCATGAAATTAGACAGAGTCCTGTATTCTGCTGTCCATTACCCCGGCGACTATGGATTCATCCCGCAGACACTCTGGGATGATGGCGATCCTTTGGATATACTGATCATCTCAAATTTCCCGATCTATCCCGGCACAATCGTACGTGCTCGTCCCATCGGCATCTTACAGATGAGCGACGGCAAGGAACGGGATGACAAGGTCATCGCGATGCACGCATCTGATCCGCGAGTGAATCACATCAATTCGATCAGCGACTTATCTAAATTCAGGATATTAGAGATCAAGCACTTCTTCGAGATCTACAAGGAATTGCAGGGCAAGAAAGTGAAGATCCTGTCATTGAAAGGACCTGCTGAAGCGCGAAAAGCAATACTCAAAGGCATGGCGAACTATAAAAAGAAATTCAAGTGATTTATTCTGCGAATTTATAGCTGACTTCTCCTTTAAACTTGATGCTGATCGGGATTTCTCCGCGTTTGATCAGAATAATTGCTGCACGATGTGCAAGCTTGATGTGCTCTTTCTTGTGCACCACCCGCATACCGATCTCAAGACTTGACAAACCAGTCAATACTTTTGTTATGAATTTCTTTCCATCATCCAATGCGATCACGACCGGTATGAATTTCTTTGCACTCTCATCTGAACGGAGCTGAGCACGCTTCACATCCAGTATTTTTGCGACAAAATCGAGATGAGTGATGCCTTCAGGCACTGCCATGAACACTCTCTTCTCTGCATCAAATAATAAAGAAATGATCCAATCATGACCAGCTCTCTGGGCAAGACCGTTTACGACATCCCAGTTCAGTTCCTTGATGTACATGACCATAGAGATAAGAATGAGGTTATGCTTATTAAACTTTACTTCAATATTGCATTGGTCTTCATATACCAGAGGTATAAGTCAAGTTCTGCCATGGACAGATTGAGTTGCTTCGCCAATGATTGCAGTTTCTTTTCCAGCTTGAAATATATCTTCTTCGTGACTGTATTTGGCTTCTGTCTGATCAGATTATTTTCCTTCATAACTGACAGGATGTGTCTGTCGACGATAGCCAGATCTTTCGCACCGGTATTTCTCAGGAAATGTGATGATTCTTTATAGCCAAGACCTTTGATGTTTTTAACTAACCATTCTCTTGCTGCAGATTCTCCTTCAGTTTGGATTATTTTTGATATTTTATTCTTGATATCGATATGATCTCTGGCAAGAACAATGTATTTCGCTTTGGTGTTATGAAATCGATGCTTGTTTCGTTTTATGCAATTGACTAATTCACTTTCCGGATGATGTATCAACCCTTGATGTCCCAGCTCTTGTTGTATCGCGAAACCGGTCTTGAATTTCGCATTTGCAGTCAGTAAACAGAAGCACAATTCAGAGAACCATTGTTCTGTTGGTTTGTCTTTAAAGGAAGCAAAGTCATTCATTCTCTGCCTTGCTTCTTTACCAACTTCAGAGCGTTCTAATGCCTTAATTTCACGTATTAAGCTCATATAGTGACTGTTTTGATTCATTTACTTAAAGGTTATTGTGAATTATTTACTATATAGAAAATAATAAATATGTTGTTAAACTTTCTTGATCTCATCCAACAATTCATTCTTCTTTTTTCTGGACATATGCGTCTTTCCGAATCTAACTAAAATAGGATTCAATTGCTTCCAATATCGTTTTGGAAATAACTTCTTGAGATCAGTCTCGACCTGCTCCTGATTCTTTCCTTTTGTCCAGCCTAAATAATGGGAAATATACCAGACATGCGTATCAACAGCGATATGATCTCTGCCTTGTTCTGATAGGAATACATTCGCTGTCTTTCTTCCAACACCAGGTAATTCAATTAATTTCTCAAAGTCATGCGGAACCTTTCCTTTGTATTTAGAAGCAAGTATCTTTGCACACTCTTTCACATTCTTTGATTTTGTCTTGTAGAAATTGACCGGTTTGATTATTTTTTTGATGGCAGCGATTGGGGCGGCGGCAAGTGCTCGTGGTGTCTTAAACTTCTTGAACAACATATTTGCGACAACAATGGTGACTTCATCGCGAGTACGAGCGGAAAGCATAGTAGAAATTAAAGTCTGCCAGTCAGAACTCCACTCTTCAGCCGCAAGACGCATCTGATGTTGATGTCTTTTCAGTATTGTTAATTGTCTCAATGCTTTCTGTCTATCCATATCAAGAAATCAAGAATCAGCGTATTTAAACTTTCTTGTAGACTAAGAATGCCTGCCCATCATCAGACGGTTCGATGACTGCCGGTGCGTTCATCAGAGAGGTGTTCCGCATGAGCCAGGGCGGGATCGTTATACTGCCATCCTTAATCTTTTCCTGCTGGAACCATCGTAAATAGTCATTAGAACCGTAAATATGTACGCCGTCAATCTGCATCGATCCCGACTTGAACGTATCCTTGAGTTGATACATGATATGATCAAGTTGCAATGCATCATAGACGTGGATACCGGAATCAGCAGTTCCATTAAGAACATCTACCTCTCTCAAATAGAGCTTGAAGCGATTCGGATTGAATTTTTTCTTGTTGAAATAGGAAGCGTCTGCATTTCGCTGTTTAATCACTTCAATATATGATCCAGGCAACTGGAATTTTCTATCAGGACCGATTCTGCTCTCAAAAGTCCCTTCGAATAATGCCTCTAAAGCCATATGCCTGCTACCAAGAACTTATATTTATAGCTTACTTCTTTACTTCCCGCTTCTTGAGCTGGAACTTGAACTGCGGCATGCGATGTACCGCGACAATGACACCGAAGAAAATGATGATATAACCAATCAGGATCGAGAGATCGACGATCAATGATCCTAATCCGAATTTGAAGAACATAGCCTGCCGCAACAGATTTTCTGATACGACGAATGGTGTGACTGAAGCGAATGCTCGTACTGAATTTGAGATGCTCTCGATCGGCATCACCGTAGAGGATAAGAATAATAACAAAGCAGATACCGTTATAGAGGCAAGTACATACGTCTCTTCTGATTTAAACAAGTAGCCGATGATCATACCTAATAAGATGAATGCTGAAGTGATCAGGAACAACACCAAGATACTCGTGCCGATGGAAGAGATACTCGTGCTGAAGAAAAGGAATGAGACTAACAGGAATATGACCAGCTGGATCATGATCGCAGAGAATGAAGTGAGGAATATCGCTACATTAAATATGAGTTCAGACGTCGGCGTGATATAATTCCTGAAGACAGATTTTGATTTCTTCTCGTTCATCACCAATGTCGAGCTGATCAAGACAGCAGTGATCATGATGACCAACACAATCAATGTCGGGAACAGATAGTTGAAATGTGTCTCCTGTGTTGTGACCGGTTCTATCTTGGTCTTGATCGGACTTACCAGCTGCTCGGTATCAGAACTCTGGACGCTCTCGATACGGGAAAGTATATCAGCGACTGCGGCATTGACACTATTGACCGCAGTGATAGAATCATCGATGCTTGCCTGAAGTGTAGTGAGACTGCCATCGACTGATGTCTTATGCTTACCAATCTCTTCCAATTGTACTTTGGCCAACTGCAATGCAGAATCGATCGTGCTGACAATATATTCAAGTGATTTGACGCTTGAATTTCCTTCGAGATAGAGTGATGCGGTCGTGATACTCGCCTTTGCTTTGGTTATCGCCTCATTGACGACGCCTTTCTCAGTATCTGACATACTTGAGCCGTCAACAGCTGATTTCGCATCGCTCAGATGGCTCTTTGCGTCACCAAGATTTGATTTGATCGAACTGATGCTGCTCCGTGCCGTATCAGCGGTGACATCGTTGCTAAAGTCAGTGGATGGATCGATCTGACTCAGTTCAGTACGGGCAGTTCCGAGTGTATCCTTTGCCTCTGTCTGTTTTGTACTCAGTGTGTCTACGTTTGTCTTCTGCGTCGTAAGATCATCTCTGGTCTGTATCACTTTCGTTATAAGATCAGTGGCATAATTCTGCCGCAGTTCAGTAGCACGTTCAGAGACTCTGTTGTTGATGATATCAAGCACGATCCAGACGAGGTTGATCTTCGAGTAATCGATGACAAAGGTGACTTCATTATTGGATTTGTCCATATTTGCAGGGAATTCGAGACAGATGCCGGCATCTCCCTTCTTGACTGCGTTGGAACAAGCCTCTTTGCTGTCGAACTTTTCTATGTTGAACTTGTTTTCTTTGATTTTTTCTATGACTGAATTCGTAAGCTCGCTGTATGAGCTGGTGTGGACACCGACGGTCAGTCCGGGCAATTGCGTATTGCTGAACGACAGACCGATCAGTGAGACTAATAAGAGAGGTCCTAAGAAAATAATAAGAGCAGATACTTTTGATCTGATGAAGATGCGGTAATTCTTCTGGATGATGCTGAATAATTTCTTCATGCGCCACCTGTCTTCGTGATGATCGAGGCGAAGACCTCATCAAGACTCGGCTGCTGGACCTGGAGATCAAGGATGCGTTCTTTTTCTCTGTCGACCACCGTCAACAGTGTCTTCAATACACGCTCTGTCTCTTTCGTATAGATGACCATGCGATTTCCTTTCTGGATGATCTTGGTGATCGGCAAGGCACCTAACAATGAAGCAATCTTCTTGTAATTCTGCGACGCCAAAGAAATAATGACTTCTTTGTCATAGGAATAATTCTGTCTTAGATCATCGATCGTGCCGACGTGCGCTACCGTATGATCATAGATGATACCGATGCGGTTGCACAGTTCATCCATCTCTTCAAGGAAATGTGATGATATGACGATGGTCTTTCCCAGTGAATTGATCTTTTTTATTAAACTCCAGATATGTCTTCTCAGGACCGGATCAAGATCAGCGGTCGGTTCATCTAAAATCAATATCTTCGGGTCATTGATGATGGAACAGGCAATATCCAGCCTTTTTTTCATACCGCCTGATAATTCTCCTGCCAGTGTATTTTCTTCACCGGTGAGTTCAACCAGTTCTAATATTTTCTTTGTTCTTTGAGCGATGGCCTGATCCGGAAGATTGTACAGCGTAGCGAAATACTCCAGATTTTCTTTGACCGTAAGTTTATCATAGAAGCTTGGTTCCTGCGCTGAAAACCCAATTGATTTCTTGATGTCAGGATCCTGCTTTAATGTCGCATAACTGAAGACTGTTCCGTTTTCTTTCTTGAATGAGAATTCTCCTTTATTGATAGGATAGAAACCGACTAATGACTCCAATAATGTTGTTTTTCCTGCGCCTGAAGTGCCGATGACACCGAAGATCTCTCCTTCGTTGATATCTAATGATACATCATTCAGAACAAGCTTTGGTCCAAAGCTCTTGCTAACACCTCTTATTTTCACAATGGGCACTGCCATAAACGTGTTATACAGAAATTCATTTATAAATGTTTTTAGCTGCTTTATAAGCGCTGGAGAGGATTTCAGTGTTCAGTAATATTAGGGCTATCGATACACCATTCATGGCCCCTATGATGATATCCAAGGGGTAATGGTTGCCAGTGTAGATTCTAGTGAAACTGATGAAGATTGCGAGTGCATAAAAAAGGATTTGAAATCGTTTGTAGAAATTCGAAAGGATAGTCGCTGAGAGAAAAGCTCGTTCAGCATGACCGGAAGGCATGCTTGATCCCATCGCCAGATGCAATGGTCGGATATTTAACGCTTGGAACGGTCTTGGCCGTGCGATGATTGTCTTTAGAATTAAGATCAGTATGCCATCGATGATCAATGAGATTGCAAGATATACCGATGCTTTCTTTTCTTTCTTGAACCATAAGAAGATTATTACCAATACAAAGAAAGCCAATGAACCGATCTCACCTAACAAAGAGATTATGGTATCTGCAGTTGGTGTTCGTATACTTTGAATTTTTAATACCAATGAAGAATCAAAGGGAACTACATTTGAGAAGAAAATAATAACTAGCAAATAGGTGATGAACAATGCCAATAATGCGATGGATGATCGTTTCATTTTGTTTTCTGCATGATGCCTTTGTACTTCCATCGGTAATAAACAAATGCACCGATGAATGAACCGACGATATCAAATGCGATGTCATCCATGGCATCGATGTAATTGCCATAGATCGTCGGTCCTTTTGAATCTCCTGAACCTACGAAGAAAAGACCGTCACCATGTCCTAAATAGATAAAACCCGCGAATTCCATCATCTCGATGGAGACACAGATCGCGATGGTGGAAGCGATGACCAAGAATAGCAAGAGTGCTTTGTGTTTCCTCATATCTATGGTCTTGATGACAAAGTTGAAGAGTATGTACGCAGCGAATGCTCCATTGACGAGATGGACCAGATTGTCATAGGCGATGTATTTCGCGGTGATTCCATATGCGCCGAAAAAACCCAACAGATGGAGGATCATGCCGATGTTAATAAGGAAAAATTCTGTTACGTTTATCTTGAATTGTTTTGAGAAGATATATGCAGTGGTGATAAGGAATAACGCAAAGATGCCATCAAAGACCCATGTCTTTCCCTGACTGAGACTGACCGCAGTGAAGATTGCATAGGCAAGTAAGAAAAAGACATACCAGTTGAATAGTTTTGAACGCATGATCAGAAATCTGTTTCTCGCGCGTGTATTTCTTTTGCGAGATGTCTGAGTTGATTTTCTTTTATCGTATGATAGACAGTACCGATCGCTTTTGTGTGTGCAGCAGCAATCTTGAAACAGATGCTGCCGATACCATACTTATGCTGGTCGCTTCTAGCGTCGAAATAGAGACGTACTTTGAGGATGTTCTGCATATTGATTCCCAATGAAGCAATGGTCGGGATGATCGGAATAAGCTTTTCATAGAAGACAATATCGATCTCCGCAAGATTCAAGTCGCTGGTCGGGATGATCTGAGGAGCATATTCATGGACATGGACCTGTTTATTCACACTCAATATGTTCTTAACAGAATGCTTGAACTCATCTATCGCGTTACGTATCTTGTTGTCCATCAAAGACTATTTGATATAATTCAGTATATAAATATAATGTTTCACTACTGTGTTTTGACGATGAAGGTTTATAACATAGCTTCTCTGTGATATTCCATGAAAGCGTTCGTGTTTCTGAATCCAACTGAAGAGAATCTTGCTTCGGAAATCAACAGCGGAGCACATGCGTTTCCTCTACCGGATAAACTCGAAGAGCGATTGGAAACGGTGCGGAACGAACATCAGGAAAGAGTAGGAAGGCTCGAGCTCGCTTCGCTTCTTAATCATACGGAACGAGAATATCACACTGAAGAATTCAATCAAAAGGTCATAAAATTCAAAGATCTCTACAAAGAAAAACTGAATGCCTGTATCGATGAACGATATCGGAAGAAAGGATTCAAGGTCCATTATGTCGGCACTGTCTCTGATCTGCTGATAGTTGGAAAAGAAGATGTGATCCTCAACGGGAATGTAGACTTGGATGGTGTGAAAGAACTGCGTGTCGGCGGCTTCAGATTATGGGAAGAGGTGAGTGCATTTGCCCGGACAGCACATGCGAAAGGAATTTCCACATTGATTGATGAGGATCTCACGGAGCTGTTCAAGAAACGATTGTTCGCGGAGACGTTCAAGACTGATACCTATCCGACACATGATCCGCGGAAAGACGGCGAGAAATTCTTTGAATTATATATGCGCAGCAGAAGAGATAAACCCTGGATGTGGCAGGAATATTAGATCTTGTCCATGATATAGGCCCAGATGACTTTCTTGTCTGATTCCTGCTTCAGACAAGCAACTTCTTTCTTAAGTTTGATGCCTCTTCTGAGCGCTTTTGGTATCAGGAAGTATTTAGTGCATCCTTCTCTGCCGCGCTCATGAATACTTGATTTTTCTTCTGCATCATCTTCAGGGATGACGTGGACGTTTCCGATAGTAGATTTGAGCTTCGGAACCTCATTCAAGTCAAGCTTAATCGATAGAATTACGTGGTTATTCTTACGCTTTGAACTAATGACCACACCCATGACCATGCTTTTGGTTTTTGATCTTATATATATCTATAGAATATATTGTATATATTTTTCTTATTACTCGCATTTAAAGCTTTCTGTTTCAATCGTGATTTTGTATGTCTTTCGTCGATTTCCGCCAACAGTGTTCTTGACAACCATTTCAGATATCGCGCTTGATGATGACTCGAACAATGTCTGGAAGGATTTCAGCTGCAATGGTCTCACACTGAAGAAATCGGTGATCTTATCAACAAAGCTTGATGTCTGTGCTTGGATCACTGCCTGCTTATCCCCTTGTGTATAATTATTTTGTACAAAGACCATCAATTTTTCACTCGTATTGAGACTTGTAACCTGATTGATGCCGATATCGCTCACATTCCATTGTACATTTCCCGGATCCCAATTATTCTTCACATCAAACAATAACACTTGTGTCGTTGAATTATCACCGGTTCGTTGGTAATTCTCGATAGAAACTCCACGTTCAGTGAAATCATTCACATATGAAGTATTTTGTAATGGTGATTGCAATGAGATAGATGCTTCCTTTTGACCGTCAGATGAGTAGTTTATTTCTGAGAAAACCATCACTTGTTCATCCTTGGTGAGATTCACTTGTTTTGAGAATACAGAGGCGTCTCCAAATAGAGATATATTTGCACTTAAATCATTGAAGTAATTATGCGCATTGAATGAAAGTACCTGTCTCGACGCATTCTTCACTAACACGTCATATTTCTCAACCTCTAATCCTTTGACCTTGAAGGTCAAAGACTGCGTCTCATTGCCATCTGGTGATGACGCAGTGCAGGCAAATGTCTTGATTCCTGGTGTGGTATAATTATGAGAGATGTAATCGTACAATGATTGGTTGTTACTAAGATTTGCAACATATAGCGATGAAATCCCATCAGAACAGTTCCACGATACTGAATTCACCTGCTGATCCAGATCATTCTTGACCTCGAATTCAAACAACTGTTCTGAACCGGAAGAATAGATCCTATCAAGTCTCTTCGCTCTGACACCAAACTTCAATAAATCACTCTCCTGGTCTCTGATACCCGGAGAACCAGCCTCAACTGTAAAATTATGATCACCGCCGTTGGAATAGTTATTCTGCACGATGACCATGACATTACTATTTAATGTAATAGGAATATTTGATGCCGCATCTTCAGAACCGAAATCAATAGACCAGTTCACATTCGAAGTTGATGAATTCTTATCATTCACGAGGAAGAACTCGAATGTTCTATTTTTACTCCTGGTGTCTAACTCTTCGATGTCATACACATCGACACCAGACTGACCTTCAACAATAGTTGAAGGTGCATGAACTGGTGAATTTTGATATATGGATGATTAGAAATGGTAAGTTAAGTTTTTTGGTTTTTTGGTAAGTAATTTTGATTTGTGTAACTGATCAATGGCATTGACAAACCCTCTTGCATTTGCGAGAAAGCAAATATTTGTTTTATGACTCTTTGTTGTAACTATTAAAAAATTATTTAAGACAAACCCCACGGGATGCCTCACTTCTTTCCTTATTATTTCTATTCTCTTGACATCCTTCCATGCTATAAATTGAGGTTTTGATAAGTTTATTGATTCATATTTATCATTTTTAGCATTCCCAACAAGGATACCGCCCTTGTTTAGTTTGGTCAATTTCGTACTATTGATAGTTATGGTGAATAGTAACGAGAGTATAAAAGTAATCATAACTACCGTTCTACCAATAACATTGGTATTTGTTGAATTTATTAATACATACACAGATCCAAGAAAAAGCATAGGCATGAACAACGATAGAATCGATCTTAAGATATGTCCGTCCTTCCAAACAAACTCCATATACTTAAGGTGTCACTTCCATTTAAATACTTTACTCATTATAACCACGTTCCTTTAGTAATTCCTGGTTTTACTTCATTTCCTTTTCTATCTGATCCATATCTGCTTGAACTTGCGGCATATTTCTGCGGTTTTGGTAATGGATCTGAACTTCCGCCATTATTTGTTGACACATGTATCAAAGCAGAATCTGCTTGATTTTGTGTGTTTCTAGATAGGCTCCTATATGCAGAGCTTAGAAGATACGAAAAGGTGTTTCCGACCGTCTCCTTTAATATGAATTGTAGCCCTGTCTTTGTAGTTAAATAACTCATGGGGTGTTTTAGCAACCAATCTTTTGGATGAGGTGGGAGACTATCCACTACTCCTGCTGTGGCAGCGTTGAGAAACGCATCAACACCAATATCAATAAAGTCACCAGTAGTAGATATTTTATCATTATTTGCTACTTTGTCCAATGCGGAGCCAATTGCACCACCAACTAGCGCCGCTGCAACACCATAGGCAATAGCTCCTCCTGCAATAGCTCCTCCTGCAAAGCTCTCTCCTGCACCAGACCATGTTGGGTTATCATTCGTAATTAAATATGCGCCCAAATTAAACAATCCACCAATTAAAGCTGCCTCAGCAACACATCCGTCTTCTAAGCAATGTCCGTTCTTATCTATATTTTTCACAGGGTTACCCCGTTCAAACATATATCTGTTTAAGGACTGAGGGTCGAATGTGTTCTGTATAAGCGAATCTGGTTGTAAAAATAGCATCCATTCGGGTTTGTATTTCCTAAAATTAAAGTCATAGTCTCCTACGTTAGAATCAAACTCTTTATTTTCATGTGAATATCTTGTTGAGCTTCCTCCTGAGAGTATTTCTCCGCTCGGAGAATAAGAAGTATTTTCTATTACTTGTCCAGATGAATTAGTAATCACAGAACTTGATCCCTCATTATTTCCATGTATGAAATACTTGCTTCCATCGGGGTTCTTCTGAGCGATCAATTGTCCTTCGTGATAGATATATGTTGTGTCAAAAGTACCACTTGAGTTTACAACTCTCACGAAATTCTGATCAATATAATAAACCGTCTCTTTTAGCGAAGCATCAGAATTATAGACTTTCTTAACAAGAACTCGTTCTTCTGTTGGGTGGTAAGTATATTCTTCAAGTAACAGACCGCTACCATCGCTTCCATTGTAGATCTTTGTGAGCTGGTTCAGTGAGTTGTAATAACGATACTTGCCGTCACCGGAAACAAGATTACCATTTGCATCGTAGATTAATTTTAATTCTACTGCATGAATCATCGGCATGGAAATAATTAATGCAATCAGAAGTATTGCAATGTTGCTTACCTGTTTTGCAATAGTATTTCTGTTCACGTTATCACCACACCCGTCGCTGAATCATTATAATTGCTTGAATTGATCAACGCTTTCAATCGATAGACGCCTTCATCAGGTATTGAATTCTCTACAAAGATGAACGCATCAGATGAATTGATTGAGATTGAATCATTTGATGTGATATTCTGTGTCTCGGCGTCTAACTTCCATGAGAATCTTTGGTTTCCGCCGATGGTGTTCTTGACAACCATCTCAGATATCGCGCTCGATGATGATTCGAACAACGTCTGGAATGATTTCAGCTGCAATGGTCTCACACTGAAGAAATCAGTGATTCTGTCTACAAATGATGAAGTCTGTGCCTGTATAACCTCTCTCTTATCTCCTTGAGTATAGTTATTCTGTACGAAGACCATCAGTTTTTCACTTGTGTTCAAGCTCGTGACTTGGTTTATTCCAACATTGGAAACATTCCATTGCACATTGCCCGGATCCCAATTGTTTTTCACATCAAACAACAACACTTGTGTCGTCGAATTATCACCTGTCCGCTGATAATTCTCTATTGAGACTCCTCGTTCGGTGAAATCATTCACGTATGAAGTATTCTGCAATGGTGATTGTAAGGATATAGAAGCTTCCTTCTGACCGTCAGATGAGTAGTTTATTTCTGAGAATACCATGACTTGTTCATCTTTCGTAAGATTCACCTGTTTCGAGAATACAGAAGCATCTCCGAACAATGAGATATTCGCGCTCAGATCATTGAAATAATTGTGCGCATTGAATGAAAGCACTTGCCTTGATGCGTTCTTCACCAGAACATCATACTTCTCAACCTCTAATCCTTTGACCTTGAAGGTCAAAGACTGCGTCTCATTGCCGTCAGGCGATGATGCGGTACAGGCGAATGTCTTGATGCCCGGTGTGGTGTAATTGTGACTGATATAGTCGTATAGTGACTGGTTATTACTGAGGTTAGCTACGTAAAGCGATGAAATGCCATCAGAACAGTTCCATGATACTGAATTCACCTGCTGATCAAGATCATTCTTGACCTCAAATTCAAACAACTGTTCTGAACCGGAAGAATAGATCCTATCCAATCTCTTCGCTCTGACACCGAACTTCAATAAATCACTCTCCTGATCCCTGATCCCTGGTGAGCCCGCTTCAACGGTGAAATTGTGGTCGCCGCCATTGGAATAATTATTCTGCACGATGACCATGACGTTGCTATTTAATGTAATTGGAATATTAGATGCTGCATCTTCAGAACCGAAATCAATCGACCAATTCACATTCGAAGTGGATGAATTCTTATCATTCACGAGGAAGAACTCAAATGTCCTGTTTTTACTCCTGGTGTCTAACTCTTCGATGTCATACACATCGACACCTGACTGACCTTCAACTACTGTTGAAGGTGCATGAACTGGTGAATTTTGGTAGACGAACTTCTTTGATTCATTGTTCTTCGCGATCTTCATGATATTGCCGATTGGATTGTAACCGTAAGAGTATCTGTCGCTTCCGATGACTGCCTCAGTCATTCTATCCAATGAATCATACTTCATCGAATATAATTTATTGTTCACTGCATCATTGATTGTCAGGATATTTCCTACTGAATCATAGGTGTATGTTAGATTCTGAACATTTGGAATCTTGATCGAAGTCAGTCTATTTGTATTTGAATCATACGTATATGAAGATACGAGTGTATTGGTGAACGTTCTGTTCACTATCGAACCGAATGCGTTATACTTTGAATCATTGACGAAATTAGGAATCTTACGAACCTTTCCTTGTTTGTTATACAAAAAGTCAATATCAGGGCCAAGACCTTGCAATGAAACAATCCTGTCCATCGAATCAAAGATGGTTCTTCGCTCGAACGTGATGCCATCGATGATCTTTGTCTCTGTTATTGGTCGCAGTCTGTTATCATAATCATATTTAATTGTGATGTTACCCATACTTACATTCGACAATGTTCCATAGAATTGCTGATCATAGTAAAAATTCGTAGTGACATTAGTCGAATTCTTCAAGACAACACGATTCAGTCCGTCATAACTCAGCACAACACCAAAACCGCGGTTATCGGTCTGTCTCACCATGTTTCCGTCCTGATCATACGCATAGGTCCATATTCCCATGTCAGGATCATTCATCCTGACTTTCCGATTCAATGAATCGTACGTAAAGGAGAACACGTGCCCCTCGGCATCTGTTATCTTGACAAGGTTATCATTCGCATCATACGAGTAAGAAGTCAGGTACGTCATGTTGTAGACTTCAGCCACCGCATCAGAGTTGAATTCACTGACTTCAACGATCCTTCCGTATGCATCCGATCGGTACGCATGCCTATGGCCATTCTCATCGTAGTCGGTGATATTATCTTTACTGAATACAACAGTCTTAGTCGTGGAATCAGGATTCCGAACAGAAATGACTCTGTCCAACGCATCATACGAATAAGTAGTGTTCGGTGTGCTAATAGGCGTACTCAATCCCGTATCTGTATTTACAAAGTATGGATTATCTTCAGCAAGAACTTTCCCGAAGCCGTCATAATACAGATTCTTAACTATTTGCTGACCGTTTTCAACATCAGTCTTCAGCTGCACCAGATTACCGGAGCCGTCATAGAAGAACCTGACAACATTCGTCTTATTGGTGGATGTCTTTTGTGAAACAACAATCGACTCAGGAGAAACACCGTCAAATGAATAGGAATACGATTTAGTCGGGAGAGATGAGGTATCATACGGCAGTATTTCCTTAGACATCCGTCCAAAGACATCGTATTCATATGATGTCCTAATGGCATTCATCTCTTTCCAGTTGACATTACCATTACCAACATTATAGTTATATTCAGTGATATGTCCTAATGCGTCGATCACCCGGGACGGATATGTATTCAGAGTATCATAGGTATACTTCATGGAATTCCCCAGAGAATCAGTCTGTGAGATCACATTGCCGTATGAATCATAGGAAAAATACGTGAATGAGTTATTTCCCAGATTGTTCCACTCTTCTTTCTTACTTAACGCACCGAGAGAGCCGACATCGTTCAAACCGAGTTCATCGTAATAAAACAACGTCTCTTTCACCTTCTGGAAATTAGAATCATAGGTAGAGACTGAAGCTACCCGGTCCATGATCCAGTCTTTATCATTATACGCATATGTATAATTCATATACCGCTCATCACCAGAAATCGCAACATCACCACTGTCCTTCATGAAAAGCATATTGCCGTGCTGATCGTACACGAATGATTTATTACTCACCATCGGATCAGGACTGCCATCGTACTGATAGGAAGCGGAGAACAACAATGAGACATTGTAGATGCCATTGCCGTTCACCGTAGAATTGAAATCCTTCACAGAAGCAGAGTACAGTTTGCCAGAAGGATCATACACTTCATTCTTATATTCCTTTCCTCTGCGAGGATCATCCTGATAGAAGTAATGTTTTACTATAGAAAGCGGTTTCACTTCTGTACTTAATCCAAAGCCTCGGAATTCATGATTCGGATAGTTATACTTTCCAA
Source organism: uncultured Methanosarcinales archaeon (assembly GCA_965231065.1). Classification (GTDB taxonomy): domain Archaea; phylum Nanobdellota; class Nanobdellia; order Woesearchaeales; family UBA10107; genus UBA10107. The sequence continues at coordinate 653,953 of OZ246410.1, forward strand.
GCGCATATGAATACGATGTCAATGCGGTTGCATTGAACGTTCCGCTCAGCCCGTTACTTCCCGTCACATTCGAAACGACATATATATTGAAACCAAGTCCTGAGTTGTTGAACTGTGTAGAAGTACCATACGAAATTGAAGTCGTTCCGCCATATTCATTCGTTATCGTTCTCAGGAAATAAGGAGTCGAATAGTTCCGTATCCATGTATACTGACTGGAAGAATCCTGATGTGACACCACAAAATCAGCGAAGCCGTCTCCGTTGACGTCAGCAAGACGGCGCGCGATGTTATAATCATTCAAAGTGAATGCTTCAGGACTTTGCCATGAGCCGTCAGAACTCCATCCATTGCCGGTGTTAAGCCATGCGCTCCGTGAAGTCGCTGATGCGTTCTCATAATCCTCAAGCATATCGACTAATCCATCTCCGTTCACATCAGCGAACCTGACACCATTATCAGGCTTAGCAGTAGTCACGAAATAATCAGGCGGAGCCCAGACAGAAGTGTAATTGGTCCAGCCGTTTCCGCTATTCAGCCATGCATCTTTCGTCGGCGCTCCGGTATTGATCGCACGAAGGATATCAGGCAACCCATCGCCGTTCACATCAATGAGTCTGGAACCGGTATCTCCGGAATTGTAGAAGTCAGCAGGAACAGTCCATGAAGATGCAGACCATCCTGCACCGTTATTCAAATAGACAATTCGTGTCTCGCCGTTCTTCGCTTTCACAAGATCTGCCAGACCATCGCCATTCACATCTGCGACGATGACACCGAGATCATTGCCGGATCCGTCGACAAAATCAATAGGAATAGACCATGAAGTGCTTACATTGTTCCATCCTGAACCTGTGTTACGATATACAGTTCTCGCTCCATTTTTCGAACGCAGCATATCGACAAGGCCATCATTATCGATGTCATCGAAACGGACACCTTCATCGACAGCACTTCCTGAGATGATATACTCAGGTGATGCATAAGCAGTCGAGACCAACCACGTCCCGTTCTTGTCGTTGATCCATGCTTTCTTTTCAGATGTCGATGCTCTGCCTTGGATGACATCAATAAATCCATCATTGTTCAGATCAACCAGTCGGACGCCATAGTCGATGTGGCTGTTGTCAGAGAACAATACCGGCGGCTTCAACAACGTCGTCTCTTTGTTGTATCCGTTCGTGGATCCGTAATAACTGAATGATACTGTATGCAGCAGAGAAGTATTATCGTTGCCGTATTGTTTGATCGAAGCGATAGAAGACAACGCAGGATTCAGCGCAGTATAATCAAGATGATATCTTCTCACCAAAGAACCGTCAGCAAACGCAGAAATATCAGAGAGCCGTCTACTCTCTTCCAGCATATTGCCTTGCTCATATATACGGCGACGATCAGGACGGACAGAAGATTCGTATTGAAATGTTATTTTCCTCTTCAGGTCATTGTTGTAATCGATCTCGTTGAGATAGACTGTTCCGCTGTCTTCCGGATAAGGATCTTCGGAATATGAATAAGAGACTGTATTTCCGAAGGTATCGGTGATGAGGTCAAGACTCCACTTCAGTGTGTAGTTCTTTCCTGTATTTGAGACAAGCTCAGAATTTTGATTGTATCCAAATCTATATTTCCTTCCGTCTTTTTTGGTCAGCTGCCAATATGCATTGTTCTGGTTTGATCCGCCGGTGAGATTCTGTATCTTGTAATTATACTCTACTTTCGTATGGAAGAGTCCATCCTGAGCGACGAGCTCATACGGAGTTCCTTCAAGAACAAGGAAGTAACGGTCGTCAGCGGTAGTATCGGTGGTATAATTGATATCTCGATAGATATAATCAGTCAGTGACCATCCTGCCGATAGCACACCCGGACGCTGCTTCATGCTCTCGCTGTTGTACGTGACTGTGATGGAAGGCTGTAATCCGTTCGTTCCTTTTGGAACTTCAATCGGATATGCATAGGTCGCAGCTCCAGGATACAGCGAAGTGGCATATTGTCCGTAGATCTTGATCTTCGGAGATTCAGGAACAGATGCTTTGTGCAGATACGGTTTATACGCATCCGCAAAGCTCAGTGGAAGAACAAGAACTAATACAATAATAAAAATGCTCCATCGAGATGACATCGAACCCCCTATGTCTTTGTACTATTGATGAATAGTTCAACGGTTGATTTGATCTGAGAAGTTGATAGATTGAACATCTCAAGCGAATAGACAACCGGCGTTATGTTGAAAAGATTTGCTGACGCCTCGCCTTCATCCCGATAATTGATGACCCAGCGCTGGCTGCCGTATACTGCGACTCTGTCGACGGTCGCAAGGACCTGTGTGTTCGCAAGATTACGCAGATATACTTTCTGATTCTTGTACGTCGTAGCGCCGGAACCGATTGATGATGCCAGGATGCCATCATCGATGGCATTTGCCGATGAATTTGATAAACCAGTGATATCCATCAGTGCTGAAGTTATATTTGAAAGAGAATCATTCGTCGGTGATGCACATGCAATATAAACAGTCGGTGATGATATCTTCAATTCGTCCTGTGGTGTCAGAGTACAGATATGACCAAGCGTTCCTTCTGTTGTGGTGCATTGCCGCGAGGATCCCATCGCAGTATAATTCTGATTCTGATCCATAATCCTGCAGTTCGCACTTACGCTTGTATTAAATGTGAAGGTCGGAGTCGTATCAGAGGTGCTGTATGGCGGCGTAGTATCTCCTCCTGGTGGATTACAGGAAGTGCAATTAAGGTTTGAGACAACAGGAATTGTCGTCGTAGCATTAACCGAATATACGACAAGGTTTAAATCAAGACCTGCTGAAGTTCCTGTCGGTGGATTGTCAGTTCCCTGCCACCAACTTCCATCAGAATAACAACCAGGAGACCCCTGAGAACACTGTTGCAAGTACATGGATCCGGTACCGCCTTCGCTGGTGACCGCAATACCATAGTACCTGTTATTGATTAGTGAGAATCCGTTTGCTGTTGCCGAGGAAAAAAGATTGAACTGCAAGACAGTTCCTGATGCCCCGCTGCAATCATTCAATGTTGCGTTCGCAAAAGATTGAGAACTCATCTGACTTGTTGAAGACTGTGTTGTTGTATTCATCAACCAAACGGTACATTTAGTCAATGTGCTTGATGCAAAAGTGATTGTTAAATTCACTTCCGCAGGTATGTTACCAGTAATTCCTTTATAGAGGAATGTCTCACCAAGCCAATCGCTACTGCCCGACGGTATTAACTGCTGATCTCCGGTAGCATTAGTGGCTATTTCGACCTGCGAAGCAGCGTAAGCACCATTGCATAATAGGAAAAATACAAGGATCCAAATGACTTTTGTCATTCTCACTTTGCACTTCCAATGTCTTTAATTGAGGCCCTTTTTAGGAAATAGCTATCATCGAAATCAAGATACTGATCGTGTGAATTCCTTTCTGCCTTCTCAGATGATTCACGGGTGACGACAAATCTCATGCAACTCTCTCCTGGTGAGCAAGCACCATTACCGTCGCCGTCATAGCGACTATCGCAGATGAGTGTCACTTTGTTTCCTTTCTCTTCAATGGAACAAACATACCCTTCAGTACGTATCTCTTTGCCGAAGATGACGTAACCGACAGTCGTACAGACTCTGTTTGTCTTCTGGACTGTCTTTTTGCCGGTAAAACATTGTTCAGTTGAATCAACAGTCTCCGTATGGCATGTCTTATTCATCTCTGCATCGCAGACAGTATTTGTTCTTTGAATGGTACAAGGTTCGAATACAGATTCAACGTCAGTATATGGTACGTCTTCACATTGTTCTATCTTCTTGATATCATCAGAAGTCTCATTGGTCGTTGCATTTGGAGCCAGAACAGTGATCTGATCCGCATCAGAACTTGCCTGATAATTCGCATCTCCTTGGAAGTCTACCTTTACCAGATACACACCAGGTGCTTTTTCTGCTGTATCCCAATTGACATACGCAAGACCCTGCTGATCGGTAATTTCTGTCGCCAATTTTTGTTTATTGACATAGAAGGTGACTTCCTTATCAGATACCGGCGCATTATTCTCATCTGAAAGAGTAGCGCCTATCTTGACTACTTCTCCCCGAAGAACAACGATCTTGTCAGCGACAAGATGTAAAAATGACTTCAATAGAACAGGAACTTCAGTAACAAGGCCGGTGACTGTATTCAGCCCTTTTTTCAATTGACCAAGATGCTTTCCATTATTTGTCTTATCATCTGATTTTCCATACGCGTTGCCGTTGTTTGACTTATCAGATGAATGAGAATTAGAATGTGATGAACTGCTTCCGGAATTGCCACCACCTGAATTGCCGTTATCAGATTTTGCGAGAACAACAGAGAAGCCTAATAGAAATACCAAGAATACAGCAAAACTAAACTTAAACTTGTTATTCATATGCCCCCAGCATATTTCTTTCGGCTAAGTTAAAATATGTTATTGCAGAATGATTACCACCAAAACGATCACTGATGACCATCAACAGGATAACCCCTTTAAAAGACAAATACCTTTATAAAACAAAACATTCTTTCTATTAATATGGTATTAGAAGGCCTCGGAACATCGTTAAAGGATACATTAGGCAAGATCAGCAAGGCATTATTCGTAGATGAACGTCTCATAAACGAGTTAGTAAAAGAGATCCAGAAAGCGTTACTGAAAGCAGATGTCAATGTCAAATTAGTCCTAGAGCTCACAAAGAAAATAAAAGAACGCGCATTAAAAGAAGAACCTCCCGGCGGACTGACAAAGAAAGAATATCTCATCAATATAGTCTACCAGGAATTAGTCATTTTCTTAGGAGAAGAAAAAGTCCCGATCAAGATAGATAAGAAACAAACCAAAATAATGTTAGTCGGTCTGTTCGGTAACGGTAAGACCACGACGGCAGGAAAATTAGCGAAATATTTCAAGAAACGAGGTCATAAAGTGGCGATGATCTGTCTTGATGTCTGGCGTCCCGCTGCGTATGAACAGCTAAAACAGACAGGAGCAAGAATAGAAGTCCCGGTCTTCGGAGATCCAAAGCAAAAGAATCCTGAAAAAATCCTGAAACAATTCGAAAAGGATCTGAATAAATACGATCTCGTCCTCTACGATACCGCAGGAAGAGATGCGCTGAACGATGAACTCATAACAGAATTAAAGAAAGTAAACAAGCTCATAACACCAAATGAAACACTATTAATTATGTCTGCTGACGTCGGACAGGCAGCAGAACGTCAGGCACAAACACTCCATGACGCAGTTGGCGTAACTGGTGTCATCATCACAAAGCTAGATGGAACCGCGAAAGGAGGAGGCGCATTATCAGCATGTGCAATCACTGGAGCAAAAGTCAGATTCATTGGCATAGGAGAAAAAGTAGATGACTTCGAAGAGTTCGATCCGAAGAGATTTGTCGGTAAGATGCTCGGCATGGGAGATTTAGAATCGTTATTAGAAAAAGCAAAAGAAGCGATATCAGAGGAAGAAGCACAGGATTTAAGCAAGAAACTACTGAAAGGAGAATTTAATTTAGTTGACTTATACTCACAGATGGAAGCCATGAGCAAGATGGGACCGTTGGGAAAGATCATGGAGATGATCCCTGGCTTCGGTCAGATAAAGATACCGAAAGAAGCATTGCAAGGCCAGGAAGAAAAATTAAAAAAATGGAAATTCATCATGGATTCCATGACAAAGAAGGAACTGGAAGAGCCTGATGAGATTGACAGCAGGCGGATAGATCGGATCGCGAAGGGAGCAGGAACATCAGCGACTGACGTGAGGGAATTATTAAAGCAATATAAACAAAGCAAAAAGCTTATGAAGTCGATGAAAGGAGAGAAAGGCATGCAGCAGATGATGAAGAAGATGGGCGGCAAGATGCCGAAGATGTGACTATGGTAGAAGGAATCAGAGACATTCAATGCAATAAGTGCAGACATATCGAGAATATCTATATCAATGTCGAGAACAGAGACCCGAACGATTATACCAGAAAAGACACCTTCTTATGCAAGAACTGCGATCAGTTATCCACGATAGATACAGTCAATCAGAAAGTAGAGTGCAAGAACTGCCGCTCTACCAATATCAACAAGTATTTCTCAGACAATCAGGTCAAGTGCCCGAAATGCGGGAATAAAGCTTTTGGTGTCAATATATTTGATTAAAACACATTTAAACAGTCTATAAACAGCTTTATCTTCTATTCATATTGCTACTGCATAGTGACGATTAATAGAAAGATTTATATATGCATAATACTCTCTATAAAGACATGAAACAGATGCTAGCAGCCATAACAGCACTTGGATTAGCAAGTTCTCTACATGCCGAATACAAGCCACATTATACCTATAATAACAATGGCGGATTAACGATCGATTACTACATTGATGAAAATAACAACACCGTCATGGGCGATCCGATGGCGAACAGAAATGATACGCCACCGCCAAAAGAGGAAAAGCAACTCAAGGTATCAGTACCGAACATACAGGTGCTCTATAATCAGAAACGATTCGAAGGAGCATATGCGATGTCAGAAGCATTCTTATCAAAACAAGATAAAAAGAAACTTCCATCTGATGTGGGAACATTACTGCTCAAGGTGTTTAGATCAACAATCGATGAAAGACTGAAGAAATATAATAATGGTCTATATAGTGAAGCTGAAACTGGCATGTATAAAGAACTAGATTCATTTGGTATTGGAGACTGGCATATGTATGCAATACTCGCTTTGTATAGCGGTGATTGTAATACCTGTGATGGCTCAGACATTAGACGTTACATCAATCTTGCATTAAAACGTAATCACGAGAAAGCATCCGCATTCTTCAAGAAAAATATGCAGCAATGGCAGAAAGATAAATACAGTTTCAAGTGAGACTAATTGAAAGAGGACTTCCATGTGGCTGTCCATTGACGATCAATTCTGCAGTGTATGTCCCTGAAGAGACACCGGTTATCGTGACTGTTTCTTCTGAAACCCCTTTGTTCAGCGGGAATAATACACTCTTTTGATCGTTCTTCAACCGCAGATTCATATCAGTAATCGAGACAGGTCCTGAAACTCTGTGTGTCACCGTAAGCTGACCACCGACTGCGATCGTTATCGGTGCAATCCTGAAATCCTGTACGACAAAGTCCTGTGATCCTGCTTCTGCCTGACCGATCGGACTGCACACAACCTTGACTGGTACTGGCGGATCTGTTCTTTGGTACCTGCCATCCGCATAGACGACTGAACCTAATGCAGCCTTCGTTGTTCCGCCGATAGTCTCTGAATTTAAGAGCGAAACATCGACAAGCCATGTCTGCGGATCAGATGAACATCCGACAACACCTTGTGGAGGCGGTATGTACCTAAGAGTGAATGCAGTGCCCTGGTAATTAGCTAGAGGTAACTTCTGGTTGACTTCCGGCAGAGTGCCTGGTGATATGGTGCCGACATTCGTGATTCTGAAACTAATACCATTACAACTAATTGTTGATCCTTCACTATAGTCCACATCTACTGTTGCTCTAGTGTTCAATATATATGGACCGCCTGTTGAATCATCGATGCCATTACAGACATATTTATTGCCTGCTTTGAATGTGACGATCGCTTTTGTCTCAGACAATCCGGTGATTGTCGCCTTGCTGTCCTTTGGTATGATGACGCCGTTGCTTCCATGCGGCTCGATGGTGATCGGATCTGCGTAAGAAGGACCGAAATTCGCTTTCGTGATCTGGAATCCTGGAAGTGTCTCGTAATCCTTGATGCCCTGATCAAGTTCTGTTATGAATGAATTGATCTCTCTGCCAGTCGCTGCATCCTTGGTGATGACCTGCACGAACTTCGATATCGGACTCTTCGTGTCAGGACTCAATACTTCGATCCGCATCGGGATGTTCAATGTATCTCCGATCGTGAATACTCTATCCTGTCCCGTCGCCGCATTCTTTGGTGTCAATGGCTGATTGACAAATCGTGCCGTACCTTGATCTCCTAATTTGATATCACATCTGAAACCGATACCTGGCAGCGTACTGCATGATGCTGGTATAGAGCCCTGTTCATCTAATTTAGTTGTCTTACACGTAATTGGTTTTGTCGTTCCGTCTTTATCGGTGAAATCATAAGAGATACGTACTTCATCGTATCTGAATTTGGATTCCTGGACCGGGATGGTATGTAATTCATCAAAGACTTCTCCTCGTAATAACCCGGATTGTTGAATCGGTACATTCAATATGGATTCTGAATCATGTGCGCAATCACATTCCCCAAGAGGATTCTGTGTGCAGTCGTTTTTCTTTGAACAGACCAATTGCACCGACAGATGCTGAATATCTGAACCAGCAGCGACCATCGCACCGATCGTATACACATAACTTGCTCTTCCTGTCAGAGGATTGACCGGACCGATCCGTCGTGTCGCTGTTGGTATGACGCACGTACTTTCTACTGGAGGAATAGATGCTTGTGTGATGAGTTCACTGATCGAGTTCAGATCCCAATCACCAGTGAATGCGAAGGAACATGCTGAATGTATCAAGCCTTCTGAACTAATGAGATTCTTGAACGTTCCTGTCTTACCGTATCTGTTGCTGATTGATTGTGAGATAGTCTGACCTGCTTCCTGAGCGGCGCTGAATGGATTGAATCCTAATCCTGGACCAAGCTTGAAGCCTGATGATCTCACCGCAGGACTCAACAATTTGCCGCCGCAGGTGAATGCATCTGTCACGAGATCACAGACAACGCTCGATAGGAATGCGCTGCATGATTTCGCGTTTGTTTTTCCAGTCACACCGACTTCCTGCATGCAGAGACGCGCTTCTTCCAATAAGTTTCGATACGTCTGGAGATATCCGTTTATCGCAGGAAGACACACAGACGTAGTTGAAGCGACAATACCTGCGGTCGGATTGAATACTTCATCATTTGAGTAGAATAATGCGATCTGTCCGCGGACATAGTCAGGAAGACATATCTTATCGCTGTCTGCCGGATTTTGTGTATCAGTGACTGCTCTTCTGCAGTCAAGACCTGCATCACCTTTTTCACAGCAACCGTACTGAGTCGTCTTGATATGTTCATACGTTGGTGTGAAGTATCTATTTTCACTGACAGTCTTCAGCTGCGTTACTCCTTGTTGCCGCTGAGCGACTTGCGTCGCCGTAATTGTCTCTGCGATTCCGAAATCAACATACTGAACACCTGCCTGACGGTAGATGAGATATCCTTTCTGTTTATTGTCTTTCGGCAGTTCTCCATTCGGTATAAAGATCGGTTGATCAGCAGGTGGTGGCGTACAGACATTCTTGATGAAACCAGTCGGACTGCCGACGGTACTGATGACCTTATCAGTAATTGAGCTCACTTGATTGAATGCCGATCCGCCCACAGTCACTGGTCGTGATTGAGAATTCAATACATCATACGCGTAATTATATTCATTCGCTGCAGGACCAAAGAAGACAACATTGCCCCATGCTCTTTGGAATTCAAATTTGCAGTCACTTTGTGAATCTTTCGCAGGGAATGGTGAATAACATTTACTGCCTGCATTTCCACGATCACTCTTTGGTACTCCGAACAAAGGATCTGTTATTTTGGTCGTCGTTGATCTAGGTAAAATAATCTGGTCAGAGTATGATGTCGCATGTGTCGGAAGACTTGGCACTGCCGGACAGAATATTCTATCACACACCAAATTAACTGCTTTCGTCTCGAACTTCATCGCACTGATCGTCGATCGGCAGCATGCCTCGTAATTATCCTTGTCAGCGCCTGCATTGTCGCAGTTACAGGATGGAGCACCGGTACCGTCATATGATATTGAACAGGATCCATCCTGGAGCTTTGTCCTGATATCACCGCCTTGAACACCATGCGCCTGACACACTGCTTTCGTCCAGAACGATTTACCATAATCAGTGATGATACCTACGGCACATAATCCAAGTGCTACTTTCTGCGCATCCTGCACTGGCTTCAAGACCGTATCAATTCCTTTTGTGATGCTTGCAAGCGCAGCAGTTGTCGTTCTGATAAATCCACGCGGATTAAATAACTTTAAATCAGCAACTTTAGGATCGACCGAGATACGAGCAGGGACGCACTTTCTTTGTATCTGCACGCCGCTTCGCAGTCCGCCGGGCAGTTCATATGTATATTTCATCTCGATAATCAACGGGAATATCAGTTCTGGTTTGTACAATCCCTTGACACCAGCACCGAAATCATGCGTCGTCGGATTCAGATTGATGTACGCATAGATTGTATTATCGTTCACACCTAATGAATTCGGGAACGTCAAGATCGGCGTTTTCAGCAATCCTGCGCGTGAACCGACAGTCAGATTATATTTACCTTCCCGATCTTCAACACTTAACGCTTGGACTGCGAACCTCGGAGGTTCTACGAACACGACCTTGTCCCGTGGTGTTGGTCCGCCCCATTTGATATTGGAAGCAAGGATGAACTGTCCGTATCCCTGCTGTATCAATGATTCAGGCAGGATTGTTGGATCAGGAACAGGAGTAGAGATATCGAAGAATCCTCCTTCTCCGCACCGTGTATAATAAATAGCATAATTGCCAGAGGTATCTACTCGGCCGACTGCGTCGATCGCGACAATCTCGACATCGTTCTTCCATGCATCACCTGCTTCGAACGTTAACTTTGTAGAACCAGTCTGTATCTGGGTCGCTTCCTTGATCTGGATAACCTGCTGCAACTCTATCTCGACAGAGAAATCACCATTCTCATCAGCGGTGGTAACATACTGACCGACATTGCCTGAAATAGAACCTGATGAAGCTCTTCGGGAGATGCGTTCATATGCTTCCTGGAAACTCAGAGGAACATTTGTTAACCCTTCTTTCGTCACGGCGACCGCTGCATCTGATGTTCGATTATTAACGAATATAATTACAGTCGCGCCTGGTTTTGTCTTTCCGGTAACTGTTCTGACAGTCGTATACGACGGATTCAGATCAGCGAGATTGTGAGTCATGCGCGGGAATGATGCAGTATCGACGGTAATAGTGTATGTCTGATCAAAGACATTGCCTGCGAGATCGACTGCATAGAATCGCAATGCATATTTCTTATCCTTGTCGAAATTGACTGTGTACTGCCAGGGGCTGCTGATATTGAATGATGTCTGGAATGTTCCGTCTAAGTAAATAGTCATACTTGCCGGTTCATCTGAATTTCCTTTGATGAGCAGACTCTTCTCTCCCCATGCGCTTGGCACCGGTGAATCGAAAGTAATTCCAGGGGGTGTCTTATCGACATTCACCACCTTATTGAATTCATTCTGATTTCCTGATGGATCGATCGCGACGATCTTGACATCATTCGGAGTGACCTTGCCGGAACCAGCAGTCAGACGTATGCTGCTCAATGTGAATGAGCCATCGCTGCCGGTAACTATAAATCCAGAACCAGATAAGTTTCCGTTCACATAGACATAGATTTGCGTATTTGGTTCAGAACTGCCGGTAATCGAGATTGTCGTGCTGCCGACGTAATCAGGAAGATTGACATTGATGGCAGGATTGATCGTATCAGTCAATGTCGTCGTAAAGGTATTTGGCCCTACGATCGCACTGTCGCTGCCATTGACGGAGCTTGCATTGAAGAAATACTGCGTATTATTATTCAAGGGAGAGATCAAGACAGAATGATTCGTGGTTTTTACCGCTGAACTCTTTGATGAGGACAATGATTCATCGGTACCGTAACTTACAGTGCTTGATGAATCGATATCAGACTGCCAATTGACAATCGCATATCTATCAGAGACCTCTGATACTTGTACGTTATTAATAGATAATGCGGATGATACTGGCAATAATAAAAACAGCAGCATGACAACTATGCTGAACTGCTTTCTCATCCCAAATTTAATATTCATCTTCATTTGAATGTCGGCTTCAATCGAGCCTGATAATCCTGATTGTCATAGACATAGGCAGAGGTATCTGCCTGCTGATCCAATGTGACAGCGACTGGTGTCTTCTGCACCATATGGAACGTGATCTCATTCGCGCCTGCTAAATCACCATAGGAAACGCTCCATGTTCCGACGTAACCGCCGATCAACCGTGACCCGTCTTGCACTAATAACGCTTCGATCTGATAGGATTGATCACCTTCGATCAATGATAGTTCACCAGGACTGTCAGTCGAATAGGATTGCTCGAAGTCTTCAGTATCGCTGTGGATGAACAATACGACACTGTCTCCCTTAAGCAATGCTTCTGACTTGCCGAGATTATCTGAATCACGTTTGTCGAAACTGACCTTGAACTTCTTCAATGGCTTCAATAAGATCTCTGCGTTGCCGGATTCATCATACGTAGTCTCTCCATCTAAGTAACCGTCCTTGTGCGCCTCTAAGATTCCATTGGAACATCGTGCGGGCAACTGCGTACGCAATCGATAGGAACCGACATCTTCCTTAGTCTGACCAAGCGGACAGAACATCCTGACGCATTTGTAATCGACATCTGCTTTGTATAACTCTTCAAGTGTGTAAAAGTCCTTGACTCGGATGTCAGTCACTTGCGAAGCAGTAGAATCACAGAAGTCCGCTGATTCTTCCTGTGTATCGAAGATCGTCTGAGGAATATCATTCTTATCTCCTGCATTGTGATTGATCGTCACCGGGAATGCGAAGTTGAAGATGAATCCTGTCTTACTGAATGCAGAATCATCTTTCAATGTGACCAAGAGAGGATATTCGATATCGTACGTGAAGTGATATTCATTGATACAAAGATTCGCTGCACGCAATAAAACATTGTCTGATTTGCCGACATTTGACCGCAATACCTCTCGGTCGTTCGGCTGCACATGCAGATCAAACCGTGAACTCTGCGGATAGAAGAACGCCGCGCCGATATCTCTGTACTTATTGTCGAGCTTGAAAAGGAAATTATTCTGCGCGTACGCATCATTGATATCAAAGAAGCTTACGCGATTGCCGTCGACCGTGACTTTTCTGATATTATAATAAATCATATTCTTCGCAAAGGTAACGAGTTCTGATTTTCGCCATGTCTTTGGAGTACAGGAAAAATCAAGTCCGGTGAGAGGGAAATCAATGTTGGTCGCTAACAGATCCATCGTGAGATTCTCGAAGAAAGTCTTTTCATTCTCAGAACGAAGTATATCGATCGCCATGTCGTGTATCCTGCCGAGTTTCACATCGATCGATCTGCCCACTGGCTGTGTCCGCGACAATATTCCAGTACTCTTTTCCTGCGCCTCGACCGGATAGGTCACTTTCACAAACACGCTCGTATCTGCGATCGTCGTCTCTGTCGTTATATTTCCTATCGATCTGACTGTGAACCGATCCTTGAACGCGGCGAAATCATTGATACACGTATTGATATTGCTTGAAACATAACGAGAGATCTGTTGCTCGATCGATTTTCGCGAAGGGATGCGCTGTTCACCGCGATAATACCACAACGGAATCTTCGGTTCGGTGTTCGGTGCGAACGACAGATAGGAACGCGGATTGATCTGGATCTCCTGAGGCACATCCAGATAACCGCCGGTGACACCGATGCGCTGGATCGCCTCTTTCGATACATCATTGATGCAGCTGCCGATGAACTGTTCAATCTCCGTCTCTTTGGTCGTAAACTGTCTTAATTTTTCCTGGATCGTCGCCGCATAAAGAACAAAGCCAACGGCAAAGAGTATCACGATACCTATTACTATGAATACCGTGATCTGACCCCTCTTTTTCATTACCATTGGTTTTATCTTCATGTTTTTAAAACTTTACGCCTTTTAAGGCATTTGCGAAGTATATCCTGAACCAGGCAAGGTATGCTGACAAGGTGATGCCTTGCACTATGAAATTGACCAAGGAAGGCAGGAATGAAAGCAGCAATAACGCTGCATTGACAATAACGCCAATGACAATGCCGATCAATAGAGGCATGAATGTTATTTTCAATGCGCCAAAGCCGATCTCAAACGCGTTCTTCACTGATCTGAATACAAGATGTGTCTTTGCGAATGATATATAACTGACATACAATAAGTAGACGCTGAAAAAGATAGCGACAAAAAACAATCCGATGCCGAACGGCAGCACTGATTGTGGGAATTGTGTCACCGCAAGGAATAGTATAAAGAGTATCGCTGAAAAAATAATTCCCAATACGACATTCAGACCTAAAAACGTATTCGTATTCCTGAATGTGGTCTTCTTCTTGAATATTGTGTTCCACATAAGATTCTCAAAGAATGAATAGTTGTATGCCTGGACGATCACAAATAATACTCCGAATAACAAAATCCCCCACAAGATACCGGTCACCTGCGGCGCATACGCATTCACCTGATCAGCAGTCAGCTGAGAGACATCACTCACACCGATGACTGCAAGTACTTTAGCGACACTGGACTCTATCTTTTTGACAAACAATTCGCTCACTAAAAAAAATAATCCATAAAATACAGCGCCATACCAAAAGAGCCGCTGATATTCTTTTTTATCTATATTTTTAAACAGCTCCATATCAATCCCCTCCGATCAATGAGTTACATAATCGTCCATCTTGCAATTGTTTCCTGAAATACGCACTCAGTTCAGGACCATTGCCGAATTCGAGACAGACCGTATCATACGGCTTTGAACTTTCGAAGATGATCGCATCAGTGTTATCGATACGATATTCTCCCTCGGTCGCTTTCAAGGTGACGATATTTGAATTCTGATTTCGCTCGATATTCAACGGATCACGATCAGCTCTACCTGCAGTGTATGCATAGACGCTGAAGGTCAGTGTCTTTTCATCTGATGGATTCACAATGATGCCATACGGATCTACTGCAAAGGTAATGGTGTACAGATACGTCGCATGTAGATTACCTTCACTGAAATTCGCTGAATTCCTTCTGACACCTTCGATATGCGCCGAAGGCAGTCCGCGTTCGCTCAGTGCGATATTCGATGGCGCATCAGTCTGATCTGTCCAGACGCCGCAGATGCCTGAGATGATCGGTTCAGTACCAAGATAATTCCTTGCAAAGAATGCATCAACACTTGATTTCCACTCCTGCAGATTGTCCCATTTGTCGAGCCAGAGATTGAAAACGCTCAATGCTTGGTAATTCTTATTCACCTCACGGATGAAATTCGCTGTGCTTGATCTTCCTGACCAAAAGACATTTGAACTGATTGCGCTGGCGACATCAGCGTTTGTTTTTGCAAGATCACTTGAACTGATAGCATGTCCATTCGAATCAGTGATTGTCTTTCCGTCTGCAGAAAGAGAATAGACTTCTCCTGTTTTTATATCAGTGACTTGGAGTAAGAGACCATCTGTAGAATACTTTGCGAATGTAATCTGAATACCATTCGTATCATAGGAAGCCTGACCGTAGCTACCATCGCCATAATCTACTTTTCTATAGATCTCTTTGCCGGTGTCATCTCGTTTCACTGTTGTTGTTCCCTCTGCATTGACAATGACATCCTTGGTTCCATCTTTTGTCTTATACGTAACACCGTCTGCGGTGACAATCAATATGTTTCCACTGCTATCAACAATCGTATTTTCTGCACTCGGTGTACCTTTTACTGTCGGAATATCACTCAATGGATTGCCGCCGTTGGCACTCTTCGCAACGGTGTATTTATCTCCGTCCTTGATCAAGTAATAAACGCCATACGCAGTCACTGATTTATCTCCTGCCTGGACAAAGGTCTGGCCTTGACCAGTGATCGTCTGTCCTGCATACGTGAATTGCAATGTCCCGTCTGCATTCTTTATCGGAGTAAGAACAGAAGCGATACCTGCATCGAATACTACGGATGATTTAACGGTACTAAAAGTAGTTGTTCCCGACTGCGTATTCCTGACAATACCATTTGATTCCGTAACACTGTTTCCTGTTGATTTCCACTGATTACTGGAGAATTGAACTTCCCTGACTCCACCTGGAATCGATTCATAATATATTTGACCGTCAACTGTTATTTTCCCCTGATAATAATTAGTGATTGTTTTTCCATCAAATATCCCTCCAGGATTATTGAATTGAACTGGTTTGCTATCTTTGTCAAGGAACGTAAGCTGAGGAGTACTGCCGACTGCAGCTGGTTGTGTTGAATAAGGAATATTGCTTGGCACCGGACCCTGCACTTGCTGAGGAGTATTGCTCGGAACTATCTGCTGTTGTGTCGCCGTATCTGCGCCGCTGATCTTGTTTCCTTTCGTCAATGACGGTGTTGTCAAGACACCAACCACTAACAAGATCATGATTCCGAATCCAAATGTTATGAAGTAGTCTTTATTCATTCGAGCACTGACTTGCAGATGTCATCTCCTCCTTTGAATCCTGCTAAGATTCCTTTCCAATTATTTGCACTCGTTAAATGACCGATAGCACTCGCTCCCTGCAGCACATCCCGCACATTACTGCATGCGGATGCTATCGCATCACTTGGATTTACCTTGCACACCAAGGTGAATATCGCAGAGGCTGCGAAGATCGGCTCAGTGATCGCGGTCTTGACCAGACCAAGTGCATCATCAAGGAACTGTGTGAATGGAATGACTTGGAATACTTCTCCCCAGACATATTTGCACCACGCTGCTGCTCGCTGACTTTCGCAGAAGAATGGCGGCACACCGTTTCGAACCTGTGTGTCGATACAATACAAGTAGCTGCATTCGATCGCACGTGCCTTCTGTAAATTATATACGATACCGGGCAGACATAATGTTGCAGTGCTTAATACCAGACTGTCTTTCAGATCGATATTGACATTCAGTCCTTGATCAGCTGATTTTCCAGTAGGTTGTTTTCCAAGACCGAATGCTTTCTCTAACTTCGCTCCTTTGTAGACATCAAGCGCTTTCGCGATCTTATCATTGAAACTGAACGGCAATGTCTTGCAGCTTACCAAATTACAGAACCGTATCATGATCGGACCGATCTTTGGAATCGCGCCTTCAGTGATCGCTTCTCCGACTCGTCTGATAGAACCTGAAACGCCTCCTGCTGGTGTGAATTGGAAGATACCGATGATAGTTCCGACGCCGGTGACAACGGCTCCGATACTCAGCAATGAACTCCATGCAGCGCACACACTCTGCGCTTTTGTGACGATATCATTCAAGGTACTGAGTATCTTTCCTTTGACCAACCCTGAATTCTTGATGCGGTCTACTTTATCTTTCAGATTCTGATCGATCGTGCCAAGCGGTGAATTATAGAAATCAAGGGTAAAGGTGACATTATCAAACTCAGGCAACGATATTCTTCCAGTCGATGTCCGTGATATTGTTTTAATGATGCAATTCAATGAGACTGAATCAGGAGGCTGCACATTTCGTTGCACGGTGAATTTCGCATACTGCGACGTTGAAGGAGAACCAATGACATCGGGCAACCGCTTACCTTGGAGATTGTATGCAAAAAATCCGGTATCGCCGGAACAGCTCTCGATCTGCTGCAGGATCGGAACAACGGATGGAGATCCGCCTCTGATCAACGGGAAGTAGATCTGATGCGGGAATACTTTCAATGTCTGGCGATCGACACGTTCAGGCATCGGTGAACCGACAGAATAATCCCAGTAATTCTGCGTGGAAGATTCAAGTACAGAAATATCAGTGTACACAACAGCACTCTGCACATTGCCGGCGCAGTCAGTGATATTGACAGGAATGGTAGCGTTCTTCAACGGACCGCCATAGAGAGGACCGACCAAAGTGAACGTGCATGTCTGATTTGCTCCGCCGGAACATGACACGGTCTTGCTTTTCACAAATGCGATATTCGAGAAATCAGCAGTCGCAGTCAGCGGAAGATCATCAGAGGCGACAACAGTCAACTCGATCGTGCCGCCGGATGTCGGATAGGCTGTTATTTCATTGCCGAATGAAGCAGATGATGAAGCGAAGATATCTGAAGAGATGAACTGAGGTTTTTTATTATCATAGATGAAATTAGTCTGTGATGTCTCGATGAAGTTACCTGCATCATCCTGCGACGGAGAGACGATGTTGATCGGCAATTGAGTTCCGCTCACGATACTCTTGCTTGGATCTACATTGAACGGTCCCCAGGTGCATTTCCACTGCGTTCCTGACAAGATACAATTATTCGGATACACCTGTCCGAATTTCGGTTCAGTGCCAAGCACTGAGTTCAGATCAAGATATATTTTTCTCGCGCTCAATCCTGAGCCGGATTCATCGATGGTCGCGGTGATTGTATTACTCAGCGGACCGATCGCATTCGTAGAACCGCACTGCTTGCCTGTTAAACTCAAAACCTTCGGCGCAACATTATCTGCTAAAATTGTTGTTGAAAGTGTGATCGGAGCGGTATTCTCGCTCTTATCAGTGACGATCAGCCGTAACGCAGGGGTTCCGCCGTCAGGCAGATTCAAGGTGATCGGCACTTCACAGGAGCATGTCCCATCACAGGATTGCGGAACGCAACTCACACCAATATTCTTCATCGCATCTTTCTGGACATCATAGACACTGAAGTCAGATGCGTCTGCGACGATGCTGCTTAGATTATTTTCATGCACGGTGAAAGTAAGTTTGCCGTCGATCGGACCGATCTTCGAAGACACATAGGTTATCTTCTGACCTTGTGAATTGAAGACCTCAAGATTTGAAGCGGTCGCTCCTTCCTTGTCAACAAGAACATCTTTACATGCTTGTCCTTTATTGCCGACACCGTCAGTAACTTGTACACAGAAGCTTCGTTCGACATTGTTTGTCGACGGAGCAGTCATGGTCGCCTGCAGATCTTTGTCACAATCACCTGGTGCAGTGCTGAGATTCAATGTCTGGATTATTTTTCCTGCGAGCACGAATGAAACTGTCTTGATTCCTGAACAATGATCAGAATCTCCTTCATCAAAAGCCCGTTCTTTCACATGATAACTCACGCTCAACTGCTTTCCGGAATTCAAGTCGGTGATCGATACATTCGGCGCAAGACTATCGACGGTGATCTCGTGCACCGGTGACTGCTCTTCCTGGTATGTCACGAAGTACGGAACAGAACCAGATGCCCATCCCTCGGTGAAGTTATAGGTACAGATGCTCTTTCCTGCTGTAAAGGTACATGATTTGAACGGCAGATTCTGCTGTGTATGCAACCGCACATCAGAGACTGATATTCCTGACTGCGCTATCTCTGCGACAACGGTTGTCTTATCGATTGCGGCGCGATAATCACGGACACCGCCATTGCTGATCGAATAGACATCGCCGATCAATGCTGCTGAAGAGATCGGCATGCTGATGATTAGCAAGACCATGAACAGTGCGATTCCTTCTAGCTTATGTGTATTCATTTGAATTGCGGCAACACTAACTCGCGATAGTCTCTTGAATATTCCTCGACCTTGTCTGCCTGCTCAAGGTCAGTATGTTTCATGTTGGTGACGCCTGAACTGTCACGTGAATAACCGTCAGGCACTGAAAATAATGATAACACTAATTCTTTGCTTCCCTTCAGCGCTTCGCTCGATATGTTGATGTTTTGCAACGAGACACCGCCTTTTGGGAATACATCGAATACGATCTTATCCAACGTCTCGCAGCGATCCTTGCCGAAACCGAAGTTATCATACCAATCATCAGGGAAACAGACCTGGTCTTCAGGAATGATCGTGCGCTGATTATCAAAGAGATTGCCGATGATCTCGTACACACCCGGCACTAATCTTGTACGCACGGTTCTGTTCTCGTTGCCGTTCAATTGCACCACTGCCACGAATGGTTCCTGCGCTGGATTTTCAGGTGTCCTGATCAGCGAGATGATCGCCTGCTGTGTCGATTCAAGATCAGGCGTCGCAGCGATCGGTTCCCAGTTGATCTCTGATTCGATACCTTGACCTCGCTTGAGATCGTTGATGTTTGTACCCTTCTTCAGCTGCAGTGAGACAGAGGAGGGGACAACTGGTATCCGTCTGACTGAGACATCGACATCGACAAAAGGATCAAGATCGACAGCAATAGTCTGTTTATCATCCAGATGAGCGGTGAACGGAATGGTCTTGGAGATGTAGCCGTCTTTTGAAACAACCAATGAACCGATGCCGACCGGCAACCGTGATTTCATGATTGCTTTGCCGTTGATGATCTGCGTCTCGCCGATGAAACATGCTTCTCTGCCGAATGAGAAATAGACCAATGCGCCGCTGACTGCTGCTTTTGTCATGGAGTCAGAGACATCGATCACGGTCTCTCCTGAATTGAAATTATTCGGATCGCATGCCATGGTCTGCTTCGGCCGTCCTGAGTAGGAGATGATGCTGGTATCAGACTTCATGCGATCATTATTTCTGAGATTGGATTCCAATGCGAATTCAAAGGTGAATCCTTCGCCATTCAATGCATCAGGATCAGAGATCTGCACCATGACCGGATATGAAAAGTCATATGAAAATTTATATTGATTGATGCCGATGGATGAGATGAATGCATCAAACCCTTCCGCAGTGTCTGGTTTGATCAATTCTCCCTCACTTGGCGTCACTTTCAGATACGATGGCCACCAGGCAAGATAATTGAAATTGACATCTGCCTTGTATGTCTTGTTCAGTGGCAAGATAAAGAGACTGTACAATCCTTCCGCCAACGGATCATTGCCATTGTAGAAATTTCCCTGGAAGTTCGAAGTACCGGATGCCTGCAATGCTGGTGTGTGGATCATCAAAAGTTCCTCGACTTTATTCTTGACATCCGGAAGTAACCATTTCTTGAATCCGCCGCGTTCGATCGTGGTGTCTGCCAACGGCGGCAGTTTGTTTTCATCGACACCTGAGTAGACATCGATCAGATTGAGTGCCATGAAATCGAGATAATTGCTCTCGATCTGTTTCTTCGTGATGTCTGAGGCGAGATCATAGAATTTTCCTAAGTTGACCGGAACACGCGCGATGAATTTCGTCATCTTCTCTTCCCGTCCGCTGAATTTGACGGTCAGCGGATAGCTGAGCTGCACAAAGACATCGGTCTTCGCAATGGTTGTAATCGCAGTGATCTTCTGCTGTTCGATCTGGAACTGATCTTTGAACTCAGCGAAATTCGCGAGGCAGGACGGTAACTTATCCTGCACATATTTGTCGATCTGTTCCTCTAAAGAATTGCCGGTGCCTGCGACACGGTAGAGATTCGGCTGCTTTGAAGCAAATTCACACTGTCCGTCACAGGTATTCGGACTTTTCATGTAATACCAATAGGGAATCCTGATATCGCTGCCGGGAGAGAATGATATGCCTTCTCCCTCTGTCGGATTCTTATCATTGATGAGCAATTGCGACGTATCGAGATAACCTCCCTGGAGTCCGGCACGCTTGATCGCATCGGTCGCTACCTGCTGAGCGCATTCGGTGATGAATTTCTGCAATGGCCGCAGTTCAGTCGGTACCTGTTCGAACGCGACTTCAACTGGAGGCTGATATGCGGTGATGCTGCGCTTGATGTAGATCGTCAGTGCGGCAGAGAACAGGAGCACGATACCTATGATGATGAAGATCGTCAATTGTCCTCGTTTGTTCATTCGTTTCATATCAGCGCCCGATAACAAGTCATCTTGTAAAAGTCTGAATCGATATTTTCGCAGATGCTTGGTTCTTTGCCTTCACGCAGGATAGACAGGACCAGATAACAGATATCTTTCTCTGAATCAGTCTTTTGCGCACACACCAGATCAGGGACTTCTGCGCTGCTGAGTTCTCCGATAAGTTTGTCAGTGGTTCGTATGGTTGTGTTGTAAAATCTGACTCCAAAGGTGACGAGAAGCAATACAGAAACAATAAGGAATACGCTGATGAGATAGACAAAGAATTTGTCTTTCGCTCTGGTTTCTTTGTTGAGATGCTTCACTTTGAAATAATATTTTTCTGAATAGATGTACCACGCGATGATGCCATTCAAGACAATGACCGTAACAGAAGATACCAACAAAACACTGCGCAGGATATCAAATTCTGATCTGAATTTGATCAATGAGACGATGGCATTCAAAACACCGAAAGAAAACCACAACAACGAGATATAAAAGACCCAGAAATGACGCTTCAATAAGCCATAGATGATCGCGATCAAAAGCAATAATGAGACGAATTCAATGATTGTCGCTGCTGTTCCGGTAACAAAGACACCAAAGATGACTGACACTGGCTTCGCGACTGCGAACAGCACATACAGAAGATAGAAAACAGCGATGAAACTGGCATAGGTAACAAGCACTTTGATGCCGGGCGGTAAAGCTGGAAGCCTCTCAGAAGTATGTCTAACTACCCCCCTCTTTTTCATATTACTGAAAAGCGATAGAGGGTTTAAAAATATTGTGGTCTAAAATGGTTAAAAACGAGGAATTATGGGACGTGAGAAGTTGCTGATTAATTACTTTCCATATTGAAATTTATCAAGCTATGACCAACTGACAGACATCATTATTTTCTAATTGCGAATGTATCGCACGGACATCAGCCACAAAGATCCACAGATCATTGATATGTTCAGTGTCATCCTTGTTGATCAGCACCGTAGAGTTATCAACTCTGATAAGACAAGCATCGGATCCTTCGGTGACATCGATGACTTCGATCGTATGGATGAATCCTTTGATCTTTCCTCTCATGATCTGGTTCGCTTTCAGCGAGACATTTGATTCAAATGGAAGAAATCCCTGCTCTTTGATTGTCGGTTCAGATGATGGAACAGGAATTGATTCAGTTGTATTCATCACCGATGCAGGCGATGTGTTTGTTATGTTAGTCGGAGAAGGAATTTGTACACATGCCGCAAGAAATAAGAAAAGGAACAGTACTTGTTTCATCGTACTTCAGCACCATCGGCAATCGTGCAGATGATATCTTCATGTTCTGTCTTTATTTTCATGTTGTTGTACACGACATTACCATGCTTCGTCGTCATCTTGATATTCTTGAACAGATCGATAGTCACTTCTTTTTCCGGCTGCGGTTCTCTGCCCTCTGCAAAGACAATATCACCTGGCTTTGATTTCGGCGCCTCCAAAACTTTCACTTCATTATTTTTAGAAGCAGCCAGTAACATCCCCTTACTTTCGACACCTCTGATTGTCGCGGGAGCTAAGTTTGCGATCAGAATGACATTTTTGTTTTTCAATTGCTCCGGCTTGTAATGCTGCGCGATACCGGAGACAATGGTTCTCGTTTCTGTCCCGATATCTATTGTCTCTATCAGTAATTTATCAGCATTCGGATGCTTTTTTACCTCTAGGATTCTGCCAACGACTAATTTTAATTTCTCGAACGGATCGCGTTCCTTGGCGCCTGCATATTTTTCTCGTAACGTAGCGACGAACTTATCTTCAAGCTTATGGAACAAGACTTCTGCTTTGGCAACCTTGTGTTTCTTGATACTTAATTTTCCTAATTCTTTTATATCACTCTCTTCGATATTTAATTGTGAATTAATCTTATCGCATGCTTCAGGCATGAACGGTTTCATGAGGATCGCTAAGTCTTTCACTATATTCACTATTGTTCGCATCGTTACCTGCGCATGTTTCGTATCAGCTTTCCATGGCTCTCGTTTCTGGAAATACTCATTGCCTAATTTTGAGATGTGCATGATCTGCGATAATGCTTCCCGTAATTGACATGATTCGAATGATTTGATAACTTTCTTTTCTTCCTTTTTGATTTGCTCCCATAATTTCTTTGATTCTGAATCTAATTCCACATTGTCTATCTCAGAATCGAACGATCTGTTGAGATATGCGATCGATCTGTTCACCAGATTAGCGAAATTGCCGATGATCTCGTTGCTTAACCGATCCTTGAACTTATCCCAGTTGAATTCAGAATCAGATGTCTCAGGCCTGTTCGCCATTAGGTAATATCTGAAGACGTCCGCAGGGATGCCTGACTTCATGGCATCATCGCCGAAGACTCCTATGTTCCTTGACTTTGAGAATTTGCCGCCCTCGTAATTCAAGTATTCAGTCGCGTTGATTGTGTTGACAAAGGTGTATTTATCTTTCGTCGCTAAGAGAGTTCCAGGGAACAATATCGTGTGGAACGGAATATTATCCTTGCCCATGAACTGGTACAGATCTACATCGGCATTCATCCACCAGTCTTTGTATTTGTCTTTTAGTTTTTCTTCAGTGATCGAGATATAACCGATCGGCGCATCGAACCAGACATAGAATACTTTATTTTCAAATCCTTTCAATGGAACAGGTATGCCCCACTTCAAGTCTCGGGTGATCGCTCGTTTCTTCAGTCCTTCTTTGAACCACGCATCAGTTATTCTTATTGCGTTTTCTGACCAGTTTGATTTCTGTTTCTTTGCCCACTTCTCGATCTGCGGCTGGAGTTTATCCAATTCCAGGAAGAGATGTTTTGTCTTCCGTAATTCCGGCCTGGTGCCATGGATCTTGCACCGCGGCGCTTTCAATTCGACCGGCGTCAGTAATTTTCCGCAGTTGTCGCATTGATCACCGCGTGCGTCGACGTAATCGCAATACGGGCATTTTCCCTCTACAAACCGGTCTGCCAAGAATTTATCGCACTCCCTGCAATAGACCTGCTGGACCTCATCTTCAGAGATGAATCCGTTCTTGTACACTTTCTGGAAAATATCTTGTGTGATCCTGTGATGGTTCTTCTTGCTGGTCCTTCCAAAGTGATCGAAGCTGATGTTGAACCAGTCGTAGACTTCTTTATGTATCTTGAAATATTTGTCACAAACTGCCTGCGGTGTCGTATGTTCTTCTATCGCTTTCGCTTCAGTGGTTGTTCCGTGCTCATCTGTTCCGCAGATGTATAAAACTTCTTTGCCCAGCATGCGCATCGCTCTCGCGAAGACATCCGCTGATAATACAGAACCGACAATATTGCCTAAATGCGGAACATTATTTACATATGGCAAAGCAGATGTTACAAGGATTTTACGTGATTTAGGCATAGAAATTATTCCTCGTCTTCATCGGGTTCATCCTTTGAACCTTTCTCTTTCATTTTCTTCGTGATCGCGATCTTCTTGTGGCATTTGCCGCATTCAAATAGATAGGAAGGAATTCCTTCAAATGTCTTTTTCTTGAACTGCGTTGTCGCCTCGCCTTCATGCGAACAGAAAGGGCAGGTGTACCGAACATCCATAGTCAAAGATTCTTCATGCACTGCCTTCTCTTCGGTATAACCGCAATTATTGCACACATATTCTTTCGCTCGTATCTTCGGTTTGCCGGTCTTCTCATCCCGCGGCTTCTGCATCAGTCCTTTCTTGCATTTCGGACATTGTTTCTTGAAGACCCATGCGATGATACGCCAATTATCATTAGCTCTTCTCGTAAAATAGATGCATTCATCGGTAGAATTGGGGAATTTCAACGCCATATTCAATCAGAGAACACTGCTTCTTTTAAAGATTATCATATTTAAACAGCACCATAATGTTTATATAAGATACAAGCTGAATTTCTTTATAAAGAGGGGTTAGATGAAGAAGGGGCAATTAACACTATTCATAACTATCGGCATTGTTCTCATATTCTCTGTCGCAATCATCATTTATCTCCAGCAACAGATACAGACAACTGGCTTCAAGGAAGACGCGCTTTCAAGTCTGTCAGATGAAGCGAAACCGGTCAAGCTATTCGTGGATCAATGTCTCAATAAAGTGTCTGTTCCGGGTATCTTCTTCATGGGAGTGCAAGGAGGTTACATAACACCGCCATTAGGATCGCTTTACACGGAAAATTCAATCATACCATATTATTACAACAGAGGGTTGAACACAATGCCTTCACTTACTGCATTGGAGAATCAGATCGCGACATATGTCGAAACAACACTTCCTGCTTGCACAGATCGTTTCAAGCAATTCTCCTTCACGGTCGACGAAAAACCGATCAGAGCAACAGTACGTATCACTGAACAGGCTGTGCTCGTCAAAGCGTTCTATCCATTAACGATAAAATTCCCCGGCAGAGAAGAAAAGATAGAGAATTTTGTCATCACTGTACCGGTCAGACTAGGACACATCTATGATGTTGCACAACAGGTCATTCAGCATCAGATCAAAAATCCGGATCTCCTTGATCTCACCTTTATGTCAAGCTTCGATGTGAGTGTCAATGCGATTCCGTTTGACGGCACGACGACCGTATTCGGTGTGTCCGACAGACAATCAAAGACAGAAGGCGTCACCTATCAACTATTCTTCGCGAACAAATATGGATAAAAAAGTAACAATCTGGATCCTAGTACTGGTGTTGCTAGTCAGCGCCGTTGCGCAGGAAACAGCTCCGGAAAAAACAACCGACTATACGAAAGAAGGCTTTGACTGGAATACGGATACACAGACATGGACTGCACAGGATTGGGCAAATGTGAAACCGGAAGATTTCAGCACGGTTCCTCCTGATGTTATGCCTCGTATTCCACCAGATATTATCGCACAAGAAACAATTATCAAACAGCTAAAACCCGAGCAAAAACAAAAACTCACTGCCGACCAGATCAGTTTCAAAAACTCAGAAGGAACACTGGTAATTCTGACGCTCGTCAATGCCAAAGATCTTGGTATCGCTGCACTGAATACCGTGCTGAAGAACGAGTATAAGATCGATGCGGCAGCAGGCACCGGATTCACGCTCAATGACAAAGGTATTGCGAACAACGATGGCGTCACACTCAATTTCGCGAGCATTAAGGAAGGATCAACAGTCGAAGCGATCCAAGATGGATGGCTGGTCAACGGCATCAAAGTCACGTCAGCGACAAAAGCAACTATCGAATATAATGCAAATAATATCTTTGTGGTGAATGACAACACCATCACATTCGCCGCAAATGGAAAAGACCAATCAGCTGCTGTCGATGCAAAAGGATCAGTGACAGTCACCGGCGCTGCTGAAGGAAAACTCAGTGTCGGAACATCAAGCGTCGATTTCACCAGCAGAAGCGGAACGCTTTCATTCTCAGGTACTCATCTGGAAGCAGATGATGCGAATGTTGGTGGTATTGGTTTTGTTTTCAATGGAAAAGGTTCGATTGATTTCGATGCCAATGGAAAGATTTCCGTAGCGACCATCGAGCCGATCGATGAGAAACAATCACAATTCATATACCAAAGCATCACGACATCGACAAACAAAGAATCAGCATCAATCTATGTGACTGAAGCATCATTCATAAAAGCAAAAGGCAACGCGGCATTTATTTCCACAACAACACAAAAAGCAAAGGGAACGATTGTCGTCGAAGACAGCGACAGCAGATACACCGGATTGCAAGCTTCAGCGACAATGACGAAGATCATCGGTAAGACAGTCGACGGAGATCCGGCAGACAAATACACAGTCGACGGTAAAGACAACGGACCGATCGCGACGATCGAGAAGAAACTGAAGATCATCGGCCTTGAAACACCCGTTACTGACAAATTACTGACGACGTACATCACAAAAGACAGCGGTGTCATCAGGATTCTCCTAGATGACAAAGGCAGAAGAGATCTTGAACAAGCACTCAAAGATGATCCGACTGCGACGGTCATCATCAACAGAGAATTCTATCTCATCGCCGGAGATACCGCGCTTGGTCAAAACAGCAACGGCATGATACGCGCTGAGACCGGTGATAAGAGTGCAAACGTATTCGCATTTGGCTTCAGCAAACACACGATACAGAACAGAGTTCTTCTCATCACACCTGCTGAGACCGATCAGCTTGGAAAATTACTTACGTTACAGACTTCAAATCTCAAATCATTGGATATCGAGACGATCAAGAAGAATCCTGAGCTTAGCTCTTATATTGCGAGAAATACGCCGATCAATCTCGAGAAGCTCAGCTTCGCGATACAGAATCCGAATTCGGCAGAGAGCACTGCTTACTTTTCCGGCATAGACAGCTACCAGAAACGACTCCAAGAAGCAGTACAGGCTGAAAAAGCAGTGCAAGGAATACAAGATAAGACACAACGGGCAATTGCTGCTGAAAAAGCAAAAGAGCTATTCATCCAGGCAGCGATCAATCTCAATACCGTGAACGGAATATCGATTGCTGATCTCGTGGAACAGCGCACTGAATCAAGAGCGGCACAGAAATTGCTTGTGATCAGCACACTACCGTCTCAGCAGATGGTCATCGAGCTGCAAAAATTAAAATCAGATCCGGAGATCGGAACATTCGCTGCGCAGGCACTCGCAGAACATTTCAGCGCTGTCGCCGATGCCAGTGCAGGAAAAGAAGGATTTGCGTTATTAAATAGGCATCTCGCAGTACGAAATGATCCGGAGAATCCTGAACTGCAGAAGGAATTGCACGCAGAAGAACAAACAACCCTGAACGCCATCATCGCACACAACAGAGCATCTCTCGCGTCAAATGAACAGATAATCGCAGAATCAGAGAAGATAGACTGGCATATTCTCCTCGCGAATCCGATCGATGAAGTCGGGAAATTAACTACGTTCATCGGTTTAGGAAGCAGCGTCTCAGCAGAACAAGAGCGGCTGACGAGAGAGAATACCGGTCTGAACGAGATCCAGCAGCTGCATGAGAAAGGATACAGTCTCGACGAGATCACTGCAGCGGCAAAAAGCAATGGCGCTCTTGAGACGGCAAAACTATTCGCTCTGGAAGATATCAATTCCAACGATCCTCAGAAAAAACAGGCAGCGGTGCGTGCAGCGGAATTTCTGCATCAGAATCTTGAAGCGGCGATCAGCAACCCTGATATGAAAGTTCTCATCAATCCGCAAGGAACACCATTCGCGTTCGAAGGCGGCAAGAGTTATGGTGATCTCTCATTTTTAGAAGGACAGGGAGGCATCACGCAGTTCACACAGAAATACATTACACAAGATGAAGACACCTTGCAGAAATTCACCGCAGCAGAATCGCTGACTGAAGAATTTTTAGCGCCGAATGCTTTGAACGCAGTACTCGGTGCTGCGGGAAAATACATATTGCCCTCCGTATTCAGAGCAGGAGCAGTTGCGTTGAGTAAAATCGGCATCACGTCTCTCGGTGACTCAATCATCATACAGAAAGCGATTGCCTTTGGAAAAACAGAGATTCCGCTGCCTGAACTGATCCAGAAAGCGATCACGATCGGCGAGACAGATGTATTCCAGGCAGCGAAGAAAGCATTGCTCGGCAGCGAAGCAGCAGAAGCAACCGGTGAAGCACAGCAAGTAGCGATCAGAGAATTCTTTGATGAAGCAGAAGGTTTCTATGGTGCAGAGCGAACACAGTTCGCCGCTGCAGAGGGCATCGCTGTTCCTGAGATACAGGCAGCAGAGTTCCAGCACGCAGCAGATCTCATGGAAGGAAAGACAATACGATACCAGGGAGAATTATTCGATACGGTGATACCGACTGAAGATTCGATCATCCTTGCGAAACAGACAGAAGGAAAGATCATACTCAGTGAACTTTCCACACCTCAGGAATTCGAACAGCTCCAGCTGTTCACCGCAGAAGGAAAGGTCGGATTTGATCAGAAAGCGACTGCTGCAGTAAGAAATACGTTCAATGATGTCGAAGCGACAGCGCAGGAGGCGAAGTTGCCGACAAAGACAGCAAATGCAAAGGAAGAGTTCGTCGGTGAAGGGAAAGAACAGGAACCTGATGATGCGGCACGCTCCGAATCAAGAAAGACGACGACTGCTCAGGAGATCGAACAGATCAGACAGCTCGAAGGCAGACTTGCTAACATCGAGCAGGGCGGCAAAAAGATAGCAAGCTTCAAACCTGCGTCAGATGATGTGATCCGTGAAGTAGCGACGATACGAAGGACGATCGACAGTGTCCTCGATGATGCGACACAGGGAAGATTACACTATGCGTTACAGACAGCAGAGCAGGGAGAGACAGTCGCGACGCTCGCGTTACCAGGAGATGTCACGAAAGCAGCGAATAAGATCAATTCCGCGACCGGTGATGACGTCATCAGAGAATTCCGCGAAGGAGTGATAGAGGCACTTCCACAGGGAAAACAAGCGACTATCGCAAAGATCCAAAAGGAAGTCATTGTCTTCTCAAAAGACTTAACTGATGAAGAATTAGCAACCGCTGCGCGTCATGGTGCGGAACGCGTCAACGCATTAAGATCAAGAATCGAGAATGGTTTCACCATTCCTGACGCAGTTCCGAGATACGGCACCTCAGAAATCCTTCCTTCCGCGAATATCCAGGACGCGGCGCTTATCGCACGAGGGAAATCAAACATCGCTTCGCGGCTCTCTGCGCAAGAGGAATTCATTGATCCAAATACACTTACTGGCAAAGAGATCAAGGATCTCGGCGGAATCTATAAATTCAACATCAGAAACAGAGTTGTGCTTGACAAGGAGTCCTTCCTCAAGCAGCATGGAATGAGTGAGTTCAACAGCCATTACGATGAATTGATGGATTCATTCGTCAAATCACTTGATGCGGAGGAACAGGCTTTCCTCTTCGATATCGTCCCAGAAGGAAGAAATCCTGACTTCATCCGAATCACATCAGATGTCGACGCTTCGAAAACGTCATTGGACGATCTGGTCGCCAAATTCAACAGAGGAGAAATATCAGGAGATGACTTGATCACTGCCTATGATGCGAAAGTAAAACCGACCATCTCCGAGCTCGAGGACCTCGTCACCTATCATGATAAATTCAACCCATTGAACGGTGTCAAGCAGGATATCTTCGGCAGAAAGAAATGGTTCAGCCTTGCTGATATGAACGCAAAAGAAGGAGATTACATCATCGCAGCCGACGTGAATAACATGGGGGAGAATAACATCAAGCTCCTAGCACAAGAACTAGAGTCAATGCCGACCACCAGCATCGAAGAGCATCTACTCGGTGCGTCGACGATGGAACGTAACATCGCCGACCAGGAAGTCATCAAGATGGTGAACAGCATCGATGATCTGCTCAATCAAGAATGGCAGAAAGCAGGGTTAGGTGCCGAATCACATGCTTCAGTCGGTGTTGTTGCTGGCGATGAGCTCAACATATACATACCGAAAGAATTAGGAGATTATATGACAAAAACAAATGCTCCACCTGCCGAGATGATCAGGAAGATCGTCTCAGACACAAGGCAGATACGCATCAGTGCTGGACAGGCACAACTACTTTCTAAAGATAACATTGTCACTGCCATTGAACGGGCGAATATCGGACTCAATGCGGCAAAAGATCCTGTGAACGTGGGACTTGAGAAAAATGCCGCAGCAATAGTTACTGACACTGATAAAGTCATCGGCATCACACAAGGTAGAGAATTCGGACCGCTGTCTAATCCTAAAACGACAGCACTCGGTGAAGTGTCGATTACGCCTTAATACGGAAAAAGATCATCAGTCTGCCAGTGAATGTTGCCAGTATATCTCCCACCGCCCCTTCTCTCACATTCATTAGACAGCCGTACAAGAGTTTCTTTTGATGATTTAAGTGCACGAGTCAACTCCATCTGGGCATCTGATTTTGTCACACCCTGTTCATGCCATTCAGTCATACAATGATTCAATAGGAGAGATAAATCATATTGAGCTTCAGACATTCCTGCAGATGTTTCAAGGTGTGGAGCAAAATAATTCCCAAGCGAATCATCGTCCGAATCGGTATTCTTAAGTGCATCAAGTGTACGAGTGAGTACGGCCTCGACATCATTGAATGATGTTGGCCATCGTTTACCGTATACTGAAAATACCGAGTTGACAATATATCTCGGAGCTTTTATCATCATGGGAGCATGTTCAGCGATTATAGCCCTCATAGTGCTGGCCTCTCCCAATATCAATTCAAGATCGGATTTGTTTATCATTGGAAGATATGGTAAGGATTACTGGTATATAAATATTTCGTAATTGAATAGTAGTAACATATAGCCTCAGAAAACATTAAATAGAGCCTTTTAAGCCCATAAGACCATGGCAGATGAGTATTATAATAGCATCGCAGAAGGCTATGATGAACTGCATGAAGCAGAACAGATCAAGAAGCTCGCAATCGTCAAGAAAGAGCTCGATATCAGACCAGATACAAAGCTTCTTGATGTCGGCTGCGGCACCGGCATCAGTTCACAATTCGATTGCAATGTCGTCGGTGTCGATCCAAGCAAGGATCTGTTAAGCATCGCGAAACGCAAATTTCCAAAGACCGCATTCAAGCAGGCATCTGCTGAGTCACTGCCGTTCGCGAATCACACGTTTGATATTGTTATTTCTTTGACTGCGATACAGAACTTTACCAGCATCAAGCAAGGTATCAATGAGATAAAACGAGTCGGGAAAAAACAATTTGCATTGACGTTCCTGAAAAAATCAGGCAAAGCGAAGATGATCGAAGCGGTGATCAATCAGGTATTCTCTGGGCTGAACATCAAACGGATCGAAGAAGAGAAAGATATCATTGTGATAATCAAGGAATAAATTTATAAACAATCCAGCCCAAAAACACCATATGAAAAAGGTGTTAGGATTCTATCGGACTTTCTTCCAGACCTTGAATCCCAGAAGCTACGAAGGATTCTCAGAAAGTACTGTCAGAAACACATTCAATTATTTCTTCTCACTCATCTTCAACGCATTACTATTGATGCTCGTCCTCATGATTCCTGCCGTGGTCCATATGCCGTCTAATTTAGCAACAAGATTCAACAACATCGATACCTTCACGTTCAATATTGATTTCAAGACGAATGCGCCATTGACATTTCCTGAGCAGCATCCTCTTCTTATCATCAATTATGCAAACAGCACGCCAAATGAAAAAGCGAACATCATCCTGAACAACAACATCCTTTACTACGGATTCGGTTTTAAGCAGTACGAGAAAGATTTCAGCAGCTACAAAGATGCGAAAGCAAAGAGTTCAGAGATATCTACTATTGCCACTGTACTATTATTACTCATCGCTCCGACACTGTTATTGATCGCATACTTCTATATGCTCATCAAGTTCTTCATCATCGCAATCGCTGCATCAGTTATTGGTATGATCCTTGCGATGCTGATAGGATACAGAGTCAGATACAAAAACATATTCAATACAGCGATCTATGGAATATCTGCGACCATCTTTATCGGGATCATCTTCTTCGCGCTTGATTTCAGCTTCTACGGTATCCAATATCTACCATTATTAATCTACATGATAATCGGCATCAAGACCGGTAAGAAGATAGACAACCGCAACAAGAACAAATATCTTGAAGTCAAATGATCGGACTGATAACCGCGAGAGCTTCTATAGAGATTCTTGGTAAAACAGCTGAAAAAGAAGATATGATTCCGGTCGAATTCGAAGAAACCGCAAAGACCATTACGTTCAAACTGAAAGCAACAAACTTCACCTACAGACTCATCAAACAGTCATTGGTATTTGCCATAAACATACCGAAAAGACCATTTGGCAGAGAAGCAATCATTTCTGAACTCCACGAAGGTATGTTCGAAGATAAATTCAAGCTCACCAACCTAGAAAAAGAAGAATGCGATACGATCGACTGCCCCTCAATCAAGAATGCATCAGTCATTGAATGTTCAATCCTGAGCGAAAAACAGCAAAAAGATACCATCACCATCCAAGGGAAGATTTTAACTACCAGATAAGCATAAATTTGCTTAAAAAAGCAACATTTAAATTCAACGACATATACGAAAAGAACGATGGACATAGAGACATTAAAGAGGATACAGGAGACCGAGAAGGCACTGAGGATTCACAACATATCTATTTCTCCGCAGGAAGCTATCACTGAAGTAAGCAGAGATGTATATGTCGGTGGCACGAAAGTACCGACCTTTGAAGAAGTTTCTGATTCTGCAGGCGCAAGACTTCTGAAAGCGAAAGAAGAAGCTTATTTTACACAATTAAAAAAAGAGGTACCGACGATGGATAATAAGGATGCAGTACAGTTGAAGAAGACAATCGATGAACAGAATGAACTGATCACCAAACAGGCGAAGATGATATACGAACTGCAAGGCACTGTCAATGAGATAATCAAGGAAATCAGAAAGATGCAGACGAGCGTTCCAACAAAGAATCCTTCTGAACGACAGGTTGTACTGAAACCGGAAGACAAGACACAGCATCCGCGAAGCGGCGGCTACACACCCGGAAGCGACGAGGTATCAGTCGAGAAGTTTTTCTATGCCGGCAGCAAGTGAGTTAAGCGATTGTAATTCATGCTGAACATCTCTTGCTTTTTGTTTCACTTCTTCCGCTTTCTCATATAATCCTTCGAAGACATAGCGTGCTTTTTTGATCTCAAGATCCAATAGCTGCTTCGGCAGATCCCATCGTGGTTTTGTGGATAATTCGTACGCATGCTTCACCAGAGACAGAACAATCGGTCCGACATTGACATTGTTTGTCTCTCTGATGTGCTCAGCAAGACCGTAGAGATTTCTTCGTGCGACCGTCTGGTCCCGTTTCAATCCAAAGGTGATGTAGCTTGCCTGATCCTTGAGGAAGCGTTCAAGCGTATCAGGATTCAATCGGTCAAAATTATCGGGAGGGACAACGATATTCTCCGACAGTAAATACTGTACCGTCGCATGTGCATAATACTCGGCGAATCGTTCGATACGATGTTCAAGCGCAGTACGATTCGAGTATGCACCGAACAAGACAACATCGCTGTTTTCTGCTCTGTCAAGGATCGCTTTGACCCGATCATACGGACCATTGATGAGTAATTGACCCAGAAACGTGCTTGCTCTCCGTATCTTATTCAATCGTTTGTGCTTCAGAAGACCATACCGTGAATCAGTGATCAAATTCTTCTCATACAGCGGCTGTACGAATTCCTTCTCATGGTATTCTGCCAATCGGGCTTGCTTATGAAAGATGTAATTCTTCTGTTCCCGCACCGATCTCTTGAGAGAAGTGATCGGTTTGACAACCGCCGCTATGGATCGTAATCTGTTATTGTATATATAGTTCCCATATGCCACTGCTAATCCCTGCGGCTCTAAGGTGTCTCCTCTTTCAAATTTCATGAAACCTCCACTTAAAACCCATTAATAAAGCCTGCTGTTGCCTTTTTACTACTAGAGAGAACTAAAAGACAGAAAGGTTTAAATATAAGCGATAAGTCTGAAAGTCAACAAAAAGCCTTATTATTGGGGGTTACTAATCATGAAAAACACGATTGTTAGCATTGTAATGGCATTCTTTATGCTAATGGCAGTTGCACACGCAGCTGACGTAGACATCCTTGACGCATCACTCAATTTCAACGCAGCTGATGATGGATCAATGCTTCTTAAGAATAATGTCAATGCAACAAGCGCAATCACTTTTGTCGGCACTGATTTGACATTGGACAGCGACAATAAGATCAATATCACCAATCAAGTAATAACACTCGCACCATTCGAGACAAAGAATATCACGATCAGTGTTGATTCTATCACAGGAATCGATGCAGGAACATACACCGGCACACTATCAATGATCAATCAGTCAAATTCAGTATTGCTTGATTCTGTCCCGGTACAGGCATTAGTACCAGCGATCAAGATCAGCAAAATCGACGTCACAGATAAGAACGTTGAGAAGGGAGAGAAAATCACAGTCACAGTCAATTACAAGAACATCGCAGACAGAACAGATCTTCAGGACTTGAAGCTGACGGTCGGCATCTATGAAGGTGACGATACAAAGCTTAAGACATTGTTGACTGATATCAACGGCGATGACTTAGAACAGGATGAAGACCTGAATGACTTGAGCAATGGCAAGAGCAGCTCTAAATCATTCGACTTCGAGATGCCATTCGACATCAGAGATGGTGACACATTCACTATCCTTGCAAAGATCGAAGCAGTCAGCAGAGACAGCACCTCACGAAAGTTCACCGCACAGGATACAAAAGAGATCGAAGCATCCGTACCAAACGATAAGATCGAGATCACAAAGGCAATCGCGCTTCCATCAACACTAGCATGTGATGTGAAGAGAACAAAGATCAGCGGAGAGATCCGAAACATCGGCGATAATAACGAAGATGTCCAGGTATTCCTGCGAAATTCAGCGACTGCATTCGAAAAGCAGCTGAACAACGGAGAAGACATCTCATTGGGAGATGACTTCACTGATGAAAGCGATTTCACCGCATCATTCGACCAGAGCGTCGATCTGACTGACATCAAATCAGGCCAGAATGTGTATACATTAGTTGCATACTACAATGATGGAAAGAACAGCGTCTCACAGGACATCACGATTACTGCGCAGTCATGCACAGCGACAGTACAGAATGATGAGCCAGTTGTTGTTGTTCCACCAACT
Organism: uncultured Methanosarcinales archaeon; assembly: GCA_965231065.1. Taxonomy (GTDB): domain Archaea; phylum Nanobdellota; class Nanobdellia; order Woesearchaeales; family UBA10107; genus UBA10107. The sequence continues at coordinate 690,284 of OZ246410.1, forward strand.
ACTACTACACCAACAGCACCAGTGACAAATCCAACACCAAGCTCATATGTGACATTGAAGGATGTCTCAGGATACAGCATTGGCAGTGATTGGCTGATACCGACAATCATCGGTATATTCGGCGGAGTCATTGGATTGGTTATCGCATTACTCTTCTTGCGAAAGTAAGAAGATTACTTTTCTTTTTTTTTAAAACATGACACAAAATCTAGCTGATATCGTCAAGGATCTGGAAAAACTAAGGGCATTTCTTTTAAATTTCAAATTGATAAAAACACTAGACATATTTGAAGATCCACAAAAGTTTTACCAAAAGCACCTCGGTAAGAGCATTGGAAAACAAATATTGGTACAGAAATACTGCAAAGAATTTGATACTCTTCCAGATTATATTCGATCTCTCTTGCCAGAACATATGTCAAACTTGATTCCCATCATCGGCACGTTCACTGGATATGGCCAGAAAGAAGGTACAAAAGGTTTATTGGTTAAGTCTGGAAGCAAACATATCCAATGTGACTATGATCACATCATATCAGTGTACATCAAAAAGAATGCCAGAGGAAAATAAGCATCATCTTTAGAATCTATTCATTCTCAATAATTTTTTTCATGACACTAACAAAGTCATGCGCTTCTTTCAGATAGCGATCGTATGCCTGACCGGAGACTTCCTGGATCTCGCGGCGTGCGATCATTTTCGCGATCTTGTGCATATTCCGCATGATCTCAGCATATCGTTTCTCTAAGAATCCTGATTTCACGAATTTTTCCTGAAGCATATCAGCAAGGTGACCCGGTGTCGGCGGCATCTCGCCGATGCTCATCAATGCGGCATGCGCTGAATCACTGACTGCCCAATAGAGATCAAGCGTCGCCTGCAGCACATGCCATTGCGAGTTCTGCAGTGTGTTTGGTGACCGTGCCGCGTAGACCCAGATCGCTTCTTTTGACGGCCGTATTTTCCCTTGGAATAATAATTGCTGCGCTGGTTCAAAAATACCTGAATCATACAACGGAACACCGTCACGGAGCATGTTCAGACCAATCGGGTCTCCTAAACGCAAATAATCCCAGAAATTGGAGAGCTTCACAGTTGTAATGTGGAATTTATTCGATATCCTTCCTGCTGATTTTTCGATGATGATCCTGAATGCTTCAGAAGATTCAGGCGTCAATATGATCGAGACATCATTCACGATCAAGAGAATATCGATGTCATTGCTCTTCTTATCGCCGCGCGCGGAACTGCCGAACAAGACGATGGAACTCAATAATCCAGGAGCTTCCTTGATAAGGACATCAGCAAATCTGCATGACAGTTTGAAATCATCCGCATTATATTTGTTGATGTTCCAATGCTCTTTTTTCTGTACTCTGAAATCCATCGTTGCCTCTTTTACTGAATATTGACTATAGCCTTTAAAAGCTTTATTACTCTAATGGAACGTTGCTCCACAAAGTAAAGTCATTGCTCGGCACATAGGATTGGAAGATTCCTGTCGTTCCATATCCTGACTGTGACTGTGAATATCTGATATCTCTAAACTGAGGTGCCGGTCTTCCATACCAATAGCCTGAACCGATCGGTGATCCTAACGATTCCCATGCTTTTGTCAATATTCTTCCCTGACCGAATTTCTCTTCCTCATGACCTTCTGAAGTGATCTCTCCTTTGTAACCGCCTTTCTCTTTCAGGATCTTCATGTATTCATACACATCCTTGCCCAAGATTCCTTGACCGGGCGGTAAATGTCCGTGAGCACCAGTCGCTGAATCGACTAATTGCACGCCGCCGATGATATCTTCTTTCTTGTTGACCTCGGCGATGTGTTCGATCTGTCCTTTGTACCACTTCTTGAATTCACCGACTCGCTGATCCCACGGCAGTTCTGGTTTGAAATTCTGCAGCCACATGACCAAGTGAGATGTATCTAACATTCCTTTGATGTGCTGCTTTGCTGCCTGTTCTGCCTGACCTTTTGTCATCGAAGAATCATAATATGCTGAATCTTTATCAGTCAATTGACGTGCCATCTCTTTTCTTGAAGTACGGATCAGATCAATCCACTCATCAGGATGACTTCCGAAATATTGCGGCCAACTGATCTCAGGACCCACATGGATAGATCCTTTTCCTTTCTGCACAAATTGATTCTTCTGTGATTCCTGTAGAGCCCATATTCCTGCTTCACCGTATGACTCTGCTGATTTCTTGAAACCGACATCACCGATAGTCTTGTATTGTTCTTCGATCTTCTTGAGCTTCTCTTCTTTTTCATGCAATGCCTGTTCATTCATTATCGAACTCTTCATTCGTTCATTGTAGATGTCAAGCCGATTCTGAAACTTTCTTTTCTCCTCATCGGTAGTCGCCTGTCCCAGGGCACGTTTGTACTGCTCAAGTCCTTCCTCTGCCTCAAGCTTGTGCATCAGTACCATACTTCGTTGTGATGAAAGATCCTCTTCCTGCGCAGTCTTGAGATAGTATTTGACCCACATCTCTTCTGGTTTTTTATTTTCTTTGTCTGCCCACGTCTTAAAATCCTTCCACTGCCATTTGTAAACATGATCGGTATCAATCTTATTATTTTCTGGATTCCTATGAAGGAAAAATGTCTGATTCGGATGGAATGCCTGGATCGAACCAGTCTCGGTATCGACGATCATCGGACGTTCTTCGCCTTTCATCTTGAAATTCTTATCTTTCTTTGCCCAATTCGCGTCTGAGAAATTTCTTGGGAATTCGAATGAGACAAGGTCGACACTACCGCCACCGGCGATGTCACCAACAAATTTGATCGTGTCTTTGACTTCTTCTAAGTATGTCCGTCGCTGCTCTTCGCTGAATCGATCCTGTGCGAAGCCCGAAAGATTATTTACCTGTGTCGGCAATTCAACACCGGTGATACGTGCACCAGCGACTTTTTGTATCTCTCGGATCGCTTCACGCACTTCATCACCATATGCTTTCGGTCCACCACCAATTGCGCTGATCTGCCCGGGAACTTGCATGACCAGTTGAATATTTCCTGCGCCTCCTCTAAAAGCCGCTTCGACGCCCTCGACAATATTCCTGTTCCTGCCAGTCTGGTCTATCTCAGGAACAGTCTGACCGACCATACGTATTGGAAACAGCGGCTCTTCAAGATTATCAGAGCGTCTGTCAGTGCGCTGAAATCCTGCATGATAGGCGCGGTCCATTGGTGTGTAATAATTATCGTCTGCCATTAGTGATCATACTTTGACTTAAAGGGATTTTTGATATCCTCCAATAGTTTTTCTGTCGCTGATATGAACGGTGACTGGTAACCGGTATCTTTTTTCTGCTGGATCGCGCCTCTGATATTCTGCGCACGGTACTGATCTTCCGGAGAAAGTGATCCGCGCTGCTGTGCGACAGCTAAATCCCGAGCAGTCTCATACAGGGAAGCGCTTGGCTGTTGTGCAAGCCTCGTTGCGTACGCCTGATGCAATTGATACGCCTGCTCATCATTTCTTCGTTCTTGCCTGCTTTCTTTGACTTCGCCGGCGATCTCTTCCAATGATTCTTTCTTCTCTGCCTGCTCTTTCTTTAATTTCTCTTCCTCTTCTTCCTGTTCTGCAAGTTCATCGATAGAACGTTTGAGCTGCTCCTCGATATCTTTCTTTCTTTTTTTCTCTTCCTCACTCTGCTGTTTTTCAAGCTGATGCAATCGTTCAATACGCTGCTTCGGAGGCAGCTTCTGCAGCTCTTCTTGAATGGTCGCCATTATGGTACGATGAGTCTGAATGCTTTCTTATAGATCTCGTAAATCTTATTCATGGAACCGACCGCTGCTTTCTTGAGTTTCTCTTTCTCCTCTTTGATTTCCTGCTCACGCTTGTGAGCTTCCTTGTGAGCACTCTTACCCGGAATGAATCCGCCGCCGAGTTCTTTGAAACCTCTGAACACCGAAGTGAATGGTTCGAATGCAGATGGTCTCTTGGATTTCTTCTCAAGAATTCCTTTTGCTTTTGCACGCGCATCATCGATAGTGTTGGCAGCGTTTGATTTCAATAATTGTTTCGCGAGCTGTTCAAGTTCGTCTTCCTTGCCAAAGACTTCGCCTGCTTCCTGCAGATATTTTCTCAGTTCATCGCCAAGATAGTCCATCGCCTGTTCGATCGAGGTATCGATACTTTTGAGCATCTCGAAATCTTCTTCCTGCTTGATGCGCCGGTACGCAGCGATCTCATCCTCAGTCCAGACATACGCACGCCACGTCAATTCCATTCTGCCCAGGTGCACTGGTCCTCGCTGATAATCCTGACCGGTCTGCATGACGGGCCGTGTTCGGTATCGATAGGAGAGCAAGATGACCGGTACTGGTTTGCCAGGTTTCGGATGCGGTTTCTTCGCGAGCAATTCGACTTCAACGACAGAACCTTCGAATGCGCCAACAATATTCGCAGACAATTGTGTTTCTGGATCCATGCCCAACCGTTTTACATTACGCAGATATGGCTTCACCCAATCCATATATAATTTAATACTATTATAATGCTGTCGCAAATACTGGATCGTGAATCGTTTCTTCGACGTTATTTCTTTTTCAGTCGCATCACGCCACGCGATGAACATCTCTAACTTTCTGATAAGCACCGTCTTGACTTTCTCATTGAAATCGAGTTTCTTGACATACGCACCGACATCATCGAGCTTCAATGCTGCCGGAGCTGAGAAAAATAAGTCAGGCAATATGTTGTAACCGATCTGGGCTGCCAGTCCATACACTGAACTTGCTTTCAATTGTCCTGGCCCATTATCGACAAAATCAATCCAGACTCCCTTCAATGTCTTTTCAGCTGCATCGTCTCCTTTCTTTGATTTTTTGTAGAGCACTTCACGCTCTTCCAATAGTTTAATATCACGAACAATCTGGAATAATTCTTTGACCATCTTTCCGATGACTGCTAAGTAACTTGATGCTTTATCCTGCTGGATCCCTAATCGCTGCTGCGCCGATCCAAAGAATGCGCTCTGTTCAGATGCAGTAAATGTGTCAACAATCTTCTCGATATCGATGAAACCGAATTCTTCTAACGTGTCTTTGATCCAGAAATAGTGCTCTTCCAGAGACATGCCAAAATTTTGGTAGACAAAGAAATGCCGCTTCAATGGCTTTGGATAATTAGTCTCTTGGAGCTGTTTTGGTTTGTACTCTCCACGGATCGCTTCTATCTTCTCGACATCTTTGAATGTTTCCCTGATGAGCTTCTTGATATCTGTCATGTGACCTCGTTTTTGACCAATACGAGTTCACCTCGTTCATTCAGAACAACCCTGAGTTCATTTCCCTTTGCCCAACCTTTCGCCTCAATAATCGCCTTTGGCAGCGTTATTTTGTATTGTTTGCTGTCGAATTGGAGCTTAACCATAAATCAGAATAATGCATATTTGTTTTATAAATCTACCTATAATTAGATATATAAATAGGTATATTTTAAGATCTTTTTATCTTATATATTTTCTATATTGAAAATAATAATGAAAGACATTTTAAACAAAAGGACATGAACAAGAATATGCAGAAAAAATTACTCGAAAAGATCCAGACCAAGAATCTGAAAAATGTCGATGAAGCAATAATCAACGAAGTACTGAGCAACATCCTGAAGAGGAATCAGAAGATCGCTTCACATCTTGATTCGTTGCATGAAAAATCAGCTGAGTTCAAGCATCTGGTGAAATCCGTGAAGCAGGAACTGCATTATTTCTACGGCGCATTCCAGAAAGATGCTGCGAAACGGGAAAAATTGCTGGAACAATTAAAGAAAACAAAAAAAGATTCTGAAGAATTCACGCAGTTACATAAAAAGATCATGATGACACACAGCTCAACACAGGAGCGTCTGGAATTATATGATGGATTATATCAAGATCTGTTCTCTATCACCGGAAAACCAGATTCAATCCTCGACATCGGCTGCGGACTCAATCCGTTCTCGATCCCATGGATGAAACTGAATGAATTGCATTATCTGGCATCTGAATTCAATGAGAAGGATGTCGCATTTATCGAAACATACTTTACGTTCCTAAGACAGCAATACGATAGATACGACTTGAAAACAACCAAGATCAATCTGGTGAAAGACTACGCTTTGCTGAAAACAATCAAGACTGATGTCGTCTTTGCGTGGAAGCTGTTCGATATTCTTGATACGAAAACAACCGAAAATATAATGAAGCATCTCAATACGGATTGGTTGGTCGCAAGCTTCTCGACGAAGACATTGGGAAGAAAAAAGATGACATCTCCAAGAAGAGCAGGCTTCCAGAAGATGCTGAGAAGATTGAATCTTGAATATAAGACAAAAGAATATGAGAATGAACTATTTTATCTGGTCCGATTGAACACATAAAAACATTTAATAAGGATGGGTGATGAGTAAAAAACAATGGTAGCGGCACTGATCAACTATTTTCTGCATCTCGATCAATATCTGGTCGCTGCAGTCGACAAATACGGCATCATTGTCTACGCACTGCTCTTTTTCATCATCTTCTGCGAGACAGGATTAGTATTCACACCATTCTTGCCCGGAGATTCTCTTCTGTTCGCTGCTGGCGCGCTCGCAGGGATCAATTCATTGAACATATTTGTCTTATTCGGACTATTAGCTGCAGCTGCAATCCTCGGAGACAGTCTCAACTACGGGATCGGCCATTTCTTCGGTTTAAGAGCATTCAAGAAGAACAGCTTCTTCTTCAGACAGGACTATCTTGACCGGACGAGCGCGTTCTATCGGAAATATGGCAAGAAAACAATTGTAATTGCACGGTTTGTACCGATCGTCAGGACTTTTGCGCCATTCATCGCCGGCATCTGTAAGATGGAGTATCCACAGTTCATCGCCTACAACATCATCGGAGGACTTTCATGGGTCTCGTTATTTTTGTTCGGCGGTTATTTCTTCGGCAATATTTCTTTTGTGAAAGCAAATTTCGAATGGGTGATCCTGGCAATCATCGTACTGTCAGTAGTGCCTGCAATCATTGAATATGTAAAACACAAGAAACATTAATCATTGGTCGCGCTTTCCAACGCGATCTTCTTTCCGAGCTTCTTTCGCTTATTCCGTGTCTTCGTCGCTTTCTGCTTACGTGAAGTCATCAATTTCTTGTGCAGCGCCAGCAACTTCTCTTTGTCGACACTGCCTTGGATAAGCTTGTATGCGGTGAATATCGATACAATAGCGGCAGCCAATGAACCGATGAGCAGAAGATTGTTCCTAAGCTTATCCTTAAATGTCTGCTGCTTCTGCTTTGCGTTCTGTAATTGTGATGTGATATCGGAAAGACCGTCCTTGATGATAGCAAGATTCGCCTGGACTTTCTTGTAATTCAGCTCGAACAATGCAGACTGCGTTTCGATGATGTAAGAAGAAACTTCACGCAATTTATCATACGTCAGATCGACCGTATACCCTTGGTCTCTCTTATCTTGATATTCCTGTTCAAGTGTTTTGTATTGCTGCTTGAATTGATCCAATGCATTCGTCAATCCGGTGACATTGATCTGTTCTGTTGTCGGTTTCGGCGCTTCAAGCACTTCGATCTGGTCGACATACTTGTACCGCACATTGCCAGCAACGTATAATTTGATGACGATATCGATGGTTCCGGTCTTCGATGCATTAATCTTCGCGAAAACATAATCACGGCTACCGCTGCTGAGCTTATCTAACGGAATCTTATCGATTGTTTCGATGCCGTCACCGGTGACGACCGCATAAATATCATCAAGATCAACAGTACCGGTATTTTTCAGCACAATGTTGAGCTGGGTTACACCAAGATTGACCTGAGCAGGGAAGAACTTGTCTAACGTCACTTCCTCGACACATCTGAAATCAGGTTCATGGCACTGATGATCGCTGCACTTCATGCACGCACTGTCGCATTGTGTCTGGGTACAGACGACAGAAGGAACGATCGATTGGTTTACGGTCGTATTCTCATCTTGTGCTGCGACGGAGATGAAACTGACGAGGATTGCTAAAACAAGAAGGTATGTTAGTCCTTTCATGAATTTGGTGATATAGAATAGATTTAAAAAGCTTTCTTATGAGCTTTAAGCCACGAATTTCATGTACGAGCCCCTGTACCAGCCATACACTCTGCTCACAGATAAGGAGAATTTCATAAGTTGCTGAAGCTCTTCGCGGGAAAGAGTATCAAGTTTTGCAAAACGATCACTGACTCTTTCGTACTCAGACAACAGCTCATCTATTGTTCGAGGTTCAGCGCCTGAGAAATCCTTGAGGACCTGACAAGCGATGTTGAGTGCGACAGGATCCCTCTTGATCTCAGGGACTATACGGTCCCGAATAATATCTCCCAGCTGCTTTGCTGATCCGGAAAAGAAATCCGGTACTTTTTCTTTTCGCAGTAAATCTAATTCGACTGCCGCATTGCTTGCCAAGAAAGGTAAATCGTATGTCATTCAGCGGACACCTGTAAGGAATTTGCTGGACCCGAATGGCTCTAAAGGCCCACTCAGAGGACGAGTCAGAGATGGATGGTAGTAACGGCTTTCATAAGCTCTCGCAGCACCGCAGAGAGACAAGCAAAAGTCTCTTGCTTTTTCGATATCGGGAACTGATCTTTCATCAGGATGACGCAGCAGATCGACCAAAGGGGATGTTGCTGAGATGAGTTCAGGAGTTGTCCGGACATCGGGAAGTTTGTATTGAGGCTGAAGTCGTTTGTAAGCATCATGCAATATAGCCATCTCTCGGATATCTTTCTCTGCGACAGAAGAAAGGATCGTGGCCAACATCTTCAAGCCTTTTTTATCAATTATCTCAGATCCATCAATGCGTCTGCGATCAAATTCGAGTGCCGCCGAGCTTGCTAAGTAAGTGAATCTAGAAGATGGAATCAGTTTGAATTCAAAATGAGGTCCGCAGGGCATAGGATCAATAAAAGCAATTAAACTATAAATACTTTCGTAGTCACTAACCAGAACTAATATCCTAAGAAGAAGAACTGTCGGTACCCGAAAAATCTATTGGTGTACACGTTCTGTGTCACATTCTGTTTGATGCTTGTCTGACCAAGCGGGATTGTGTTGTATTCGGTCACATTCTTCAATTCCTCGACGGTATACGGAACTTCCTTGATCGAATAGGTAATTGGTTCCAAGTAGAAGCATTTTGCCCGATGCGGAGGATTCTGTACCTGCAATAAGCATGTCAATGTATCACTGACACCCATCGTCAGATTCCATTCATATGTCTCTGTGCTGAACGCTTCGATTGTCTTTACCTGATCAGGACCATCATTGACCTGTCCGTTCCTGAAGAACTGCACATAGAAATCAAAGGTGCCAGGTATATCCTCTTCATTCTTTACATTAAATGTACATGTGCCAATTTTCTTGCCGTCCGCATAATTCTCAGCATATGAGTATCTGTAGGAGTAATTATAATTCATCTGTTCGCAGCGCGGCGAGCCGAACGGAACTTTTTCAGTCCTATACTTTGTCGTCTTGACTAATTTTTCGACCACGATAGGTTCTTGAGAAGCATAACCAACTTTCTTGGAAAGTTCAACAGTTTCAGTAGATACTCGTGCTGTCGTAAATATATAGAAGACAACGATCGCCAGTATCCACCAAACTGCTTTTTGTACAGTGCCTTTGTTTGAGTTCGCCATGAACAATTTTCGTATCAAAATCTAGTATATAAACTTTGTGACATCACTACGCATCGACAAACAGCATGTGTTTCTCAGTGCCTTCGAGCTCAAGGAGTATCCGTTTGATGATGATTTTCTCCGGATCAGGCATCAATTTGATGCGTGCCTTGATATCCTGGAAATCCGCGAACGGTTTTACCCGTCTTTCTTCGACAATCTCCCACATGTGCTTCTTTCCAAGTCCTGGTAAGAGCTCAAGCTGGTGCATTCGTGTGGTCAAGGGCTGGGCCTTGTTGAAGAATTCCACAAATTTCTGCTCATTTTTCTCGACAAGGTCCTTGACGACAAATTCGAGTTCAGAACGAGCAGTACCAGTGAGTTTATCTAATGTTATCTTGCCGATGATGTGATGGATCTTATCTCTCTTCCCTTCACCGATGTAGATGTCCTCTAGTGGCTGTAAGAATATATCTTTCTTCGGAACTAATTCAAGAAGTGTGAAGTGCTCTAAGCCCATAGCTTGCACTATCGGAGTCTTGCGATGACTCGGCCGTGGATCGTTCGGATATCCGTGCTGCAAAAAGTCCAAAACTATTGCTTTTTCTTCCTTCATGATCGTCAGTCCTGACTTTACTTCTTGTGTTCTTTAATGACATCTGAAATCTTAGCCAAATTTTCGTTTGTTATGGTTACTGAATATGAATTGAGCGCCAACTTGATATCCTCGATATCGGTCGGGAGGATGTCCAAGAGCTTGCAGATGTGCTCTGCCTTCATTCGTGGAATGTTCAACGCCTCGATACCTTTCTTGATCTCATCTGCTTTCTTGTGATCCAGTTTTGCGAAGGTCGCGAGGAACTCTTCTGTCTTGTTCGCTCTGAAGCCGAGTTCTGTGTCTCGCTTCTTGATCGCTTCCAATGACCGCTTGAGGTCGTAGATGCTGATTGGTTGTTCTGATACTAGTGTGGTCTTCATTTTTGATATCTCTTCAAATGCACCGGGTGCACAATGAGTGTCTTCTTCTTTCCCAGATCATTGATTGAAACTAAGTAGCAATCTCCCTGTCTGCCTGCGATGATGCCCATACGAGCGTTGAATCGTCTGAAATACATGCCACCGTGAATCGCTGGCTCTGCTTTCAAAAGCACTTTCTCTCCAACCTTGAAGGCCTGGAAGTACTTTGTCAGGCTGAATTTGCCTCTGAGACTTGGTTTCTTCCTAAAGATAGTCCGTGTCTTCTTTCTGTTTCCGCCAATTCCTTGTACCATTGTTATACCTACGTCTTATGTGTTCTTTATAAAAAGACCCCTCGTTTCTTTATAAAAATAGCGTTTCTTTCATTTATATAGTTTTCTATGCAGAAAACAAGAAATTCGACACTGCCTGATAGCTTCATTTTTGGCTTAAATCGCTCTTTTCAAGCGCTTTAGAAACATTTATATATTAATAGAGCAAATAAATTTTCAAGTCAAAAGGAGGATGTGAATCTCACATGAAAGCTTTATTCAACAAAATTAAAAACAAATTCTCAGGTGATTCTGATTTCGACATTCCAGACGAAGTTGACAAGGATTTTCTCCATGTCGATGACGCAGGCACAGGACAGAAAGCAAAGATTGTTCTGCGACCGTATGTTTTGGAAGATTTTGATGACGTTAAACCGATTCTTGATTCATTGCGAGAAGGATACACAATCCCATTGATCAATATCAAACCTTTGAAAGACAAGGACTTGGTTGAATTGAAACGAGCGATCAACAAGCTGAAGAAGACAACTGACGCAATCGAAGGCGATATCGCAGGATTCGGAGAAGATTGGATCGCAGTCGTCCCGGCATTCGCATCAATCCACCGAGAGAAGAAGTTGCCGCCAACAGAACAGCGCGCTGAACGATTCGATCGGTATTAATTTTTTATTTTTCTTTAATCACAACATTTATAAAATTACATTCTTAAATTTTTGATATGACTGAAGAAGCACCAGAAGTCTTAGAAGGACAGCCGTGTCCATTCTGCAATCACGCTACATTGACATTGATGGAGCAGAAGAAAGAAATTCCGTACTTCGGTGAAGTATTTGTCTTTTCTATGAGCTGCACGAACTGCAAATATCACAAAGCGGATCTTGAAGCTGCAACACCTCACGAACCTGCACGATATACACTTGAAGTCTCTTCTGAAGAGGATTTGAAAATACGGATTGTGAAAGCATCTTCAGCGACGGTAAAGATTCCGCACATCACTACCATCGAACCGGGCGAAGCGGCGAATGGTTACGTCACCAATGTTGAAGGATTGATTCGCAGAGTAAAACACGCTGTTGAAATAGCGAAAGAAGGTTCTGAGGAAGAAGAGGATGTGAATAAAGCGAAGAACATGCTCAAGAAAATAAATAAAGTTCTGTTCGGTGATGAAAAAATAAAGATCATCATCGAAGATCCTGACGGCAATTCTGCGATCATCTCCGAAAAAGCAGTCAAAGAACCGATGAAGGGGAAGAAAAAAGCAGAATAAATTATTCTGATAGTTTTAATGTTGCATTGATACTTTTTATAACCTCTTCCAGATTATCAATATTGACCACACCATGGTGTATTCCATTCTCTGAACGACGGGTTCCGCTCGTTATCTGTGTATATCGGACAACACTTTCATCGCCGATGCTCAGTCCATAGAGATCTTCATTCGGTGCTTTCCACTCAAATTTGATCCTTCCGTCAGGTGTTGGTGAGAATGAGGGAACAGGAAGACCCTGGCTCATCAACTGTTCAAGAAACTGTTCTGCATTGAGATGAGTCGCCTGCGTGATTGGATTTGCGAGATACCCGTCCCAGTCAGGCTTTGAATATTTTTTGTAAAGAGCGAGAAGAGTGTCTATGGGACTAGTAACTGCAGTAGAAAGCCCATCACTCATAAACTAGTTTATTTAATAGAACTATATATGCCTTTCTCATTAAAAACAAGTAACTTTAAAAATCAGCATAAAAACTAAAACTATAACGCGGGAGTGGCAGAGCCTGGTCAAATGCGTACGATTGAGGTTCGTATACCTTAGTGGTTGCGAGGGTTCGAATCCCTTCTCCCGCACTTTCTATCGCAACATTTTAATATTCCAACATCATATTCTATCAATTGGGGTGATGGTTAATGAAACGACTGTCAGATTATAGACTTAGAGACTTGAAGACTGAAGTGGAAACACTCAGACGACAGATGTATGAAGAGAAATACGGGAAAAGATTAAAACACTAATTAAGAATAACGATCGAACAGTTGAACAACTTGTTCGTATGCATAGGGAGTAGCCGTAAGTTTCAATGCGTCTAAAAAGTTCTTTCGCCCAAGATTTCGTTCGAATAGGTCTTGTCTTATTTGTCGAGCCTGTCTGTCATCAAAGTATTCTTTAAGTGCCATCAGTTCATCAACCGAATACAATCTCGCCTGCGAAGAAAGATAATGATGTTCATAAAGAATAGGAAACTCATCGCTTTTGATATGCTTAATGTCGATACACTTGACTCGTTCTTCTAATTGAGAAAGACGATCTATTAGGCTGCCAATTCTTGCTGCCCTTTCTGATCTTGTCTCGGGTTTTGATAAGACGTCCTCATTATCAGCCGGTCCTAGTGTTAACATGCATCCACCAACAAAGAACCGATATTTAAACATTTACTTAGAAACAATCTTGAATTTTCTGCTTAATCCTGCGTTCATCCTGACGACATCAAAGCTCTTGATACCGTTCTTCTGAGCATACACTTTAGCTTTCGCTTCAGATGAGAAGGTCTGCGCTCGCTTCGCTCGATGCCTTCCTCGGCTTGCCAATCGTGGTCTATTATGTCGTATACCCATAGTAAGAAGGAACAGCAGGTCATTTATAAAGCTTATTGTTAAGCAAAAGCATATAAAACACCTTAATTCTGGCGTGATTATGGCAAAACAAGATGAACCGGAATTCGAAGTCTATAGAAGATTAGAATTGGTATATCATCCTGGCTCATTGGAAAATAATAGAACACTTGCTAAGACATATCTCGACTACAAATGCTCAGGGCGTGTCCCTGCACATTCGATGGTGCCTATACGGAAAATAGCGAATAGAATAGCGAATCACACCAGAGATATCGAAACAGAGGTCCTGGAGACAGGCATCCTCAGACTCGATGATCTGTTCAGTAAAGCACCAACATCAATCACAGATATTCTTACCGCATTGGAAAAGAAACACGGAAGAAAGTTCAAACTAAACGGGGAAACATCAAAACAGCAGGAGCGATTCCTAAGAGAATTGGAATGCTGTCCGGCAGAACGATATGGCGGAATGAATCACGGCAACACAAAACGAGCGCATCACTGATTCAGATTCTTTAATTTCCCGAACGCATATACTTCATTGTCTTCGACGATGAATGCTTCATAATCCCGGGCCTTCTTCAGCAAAGGACTTAAAAAATATCCTTGGAGCACATCAGTGCCTTCAGTCAATAGATTCAATGAAGGCAAAACAATAAGATCACGTTTCTTGTATTTCCCTTTCAAGAAGCATTTGAACCGCTCTGTCTTTGTCTTTTCCCGTAATGCAATAGCAGGATGTTCGTGTCCCATCATGATCGTTTTAACCTTTGAATCAAGTTTTGGTTCATAATCGCCATGGATGAACAGCACATCTCCTGAACGATACTCCGTGACAACCTCAAGATTCCGTTTCCGGGCAATCGGTCCCAGCATCGGATCATGATTGCCTTTCAACAGCAATACTTTTTTCGAATGCTGCGAAAGATAATCAAAGAATCTTAATAAGTCTCGCCATTCCTGCGTCGAGATATTGCCAAAGCCGTGCTTCAGATCGCCGGTGATCACAATCAGTTCTGGTTTTGCTTTCGAGAAGATATATTCAAAATGTTTCAGCAGCTCTTTCAGATGAAATTTAGGGATCAGAAATCCTTTCTTGTGCTGCTCTTCCTCGACACCGAGGTGAACATCAGAGATGACCAGGATCTTCTTCTTTTTGATGAATAAAGACAGATCAATAATCTCGATGCCCTTGACAATTTCCATCTCAGAATATCTTCTTCAGTATATCGACCGTGAACAGCATGGTCGCCTGCGCCTGCTCCTTCGAAGGCTGGAAGGGCACGCTCTTCTTGTGTACTGAAAAGATACGGACGTTATTGATGAGATGTATCTGCTGCGAAATCGCCGGATCGATCTCAATTCCTGAATCTTTTAATTTAGAGATGATATTACCTAAACCAATACCAGGACTTGTTTCTAACAAATCTCTTCCGGTGACATCATAATATTTGCGGTGCAGTGCTGTTTCTAATATTCTTGCGCACAGGATCATCGCTGAACGGTATGCCTCTGCATTGTAGCAGCGTTCCGCTTCGGCGATATCGAAAAAGATGTCGTCCTTGATCTCGACGGGAACCTTCAGATTGTCATAGAATGACTTGTTCACAGGCCGATGCGGTTTTGGAAAGTTCAGCTGCGCAACAATGCCGAGCATGGCTTTTGGATCTCCTCGCGCAGACAATTCTTCTACTTCTGTGACCTGCTTCTGGATGTCTTCGCTTGCATTTTTTGCCATTTCCTTGAGCTTGGTGACATTATTCTTGATTAACGTACGATAATAGTCTGCACGCTGTTCTTTGTAATCATGGACGCCTCGCTTCGCAGACAGTGCCGAGAGCGATACATTATGATTGAGAACGCCGATCAGTGCCAATTTCAAGTCTTCAACAGGATCAAAACCCATGAGATAGTCTTGATGGTCTATGTATTTAAAGGTTATTGTAACAAAATATTTAAACAGCATTGCAAAAGAGAGTGATATGAAACGATTGTTACTCTTATTATTGTTCTTGATTCCGATGGCGTATGCAAATAATTCTGCATTGGATACAAAAAAAGCCAATCTGGAAATAAAAGCAGATGAGTTCATCTCGCAGATGAATATCGCTATTGATCTCGCAACTAATAAGAGCATCGATACGCAAATATTATCTGATCTGAAAAAACAATTCTCCGATGAGTTGAAGCAAGCATCACAAAGTAGCGATGATGAAGCATTCAAAGAGCACTACGCGGCCATGAAAGACACTGCAGAGCAATTCAAAGAAGAGATAAAGAATAGTTTATCAAATTACACCAGTGATCTGAAGGAATTGCTCAAATCAAAGAAGAATACTGAAAAGAAAGTGGAAGACACCGCAAAGAACATATTCTCAACCGCAGGAACTGTTTTCCGTTCGATCAAGAACTTTTTAGTCGAAAATCTGAAACGGATAGAGGAGGAAGGATGAAGAAGATCATCATGCTGATACTCTTATTACTCATCATCTCAGCGTGCACACAGGTGAGCATCAGCGATATAAAACAGGTCGAAAAGACCGTGATAGACAAGATACCGGAAAAGACAAATCAGACAATCGCCAAAGAACCAGTAAATACAGACATAGAAGGATTCGGGAATATTATTTAAGCTCTTTCTGGGCCTTTACCAAGAACTTGATCAGTTCATCAGGCCATGCCTTCGGGACAGAACCTTCAAGCAGTTCATGCAGCCATTTCCTGAATGATTGATTGAATGCAGTACGCTCTCCGGAAATTAATCTTCGTAATTCATAGACAATATCATGATCCAGTTTTGTCTTTCTAATGACTTCATTCAGCTGCTGGTTAAGAACATCTTCATCCTTGCTGAACTTCCTGCTTGGCTTTATTCCTAAGCGTGCAAACACAAAATTACGGAGTTCAGCAGGCCATGACGATTCAATATCCTTCTGGTGTTCTTTGACACCCCGAATCGTACGCTCTTCCAGCTCATAGTTCTCATCATCGATCAATTTAACCAATTCCTGTTTTGCAGACGCAGGCACATAGGGCAAGGACCATACTGCTGCTTTCAGCTGACCTTGTTTTGAATTACGTTCTGCTTGTCGTTTCTCTTCGACACTCTTCCAGAATTCATCATAATTTATTTTCTCAATAGTCTTTGCAGGTTTTATGCCTCGCTTATACTCAATCGAAGAGATAACCTGTTCGTGCATCCTTCTCAAAAACTCAACTCGATCTTCGATCCGTAAAATATCAAGATATCCTTGCAAGACAATCATGAAAGAGAATGGAGATGGCACTGCTGAGGTAAATTCTGTTATCTTCACTTTCTTGTCTTCGATCCATTTCAAGACTGTCTTCGCATTCTCGATGTCCATGAGATCCTCAAGAACCTCTCTGCGCGCCTCTTTCAATATCGGGAAATCTTCAGAGATTCGTTTGACTGCCTGCAACAAAATCATTGAACTCACCTGCTGTCTTCCAACACGTTTTTCTCTTCCTTTATATGTCCCTAAGATCATCAATGCACGTGCTGCGCAGTGTCTGAATCTTCGCTTCAGTACCTCTGTCTTTTCCAATGCCAACTTCATGAGTTCTTCCAGTCTATTTGCTTTCAATAACTCAAACGCCTTGACTGCCTGGACCGGATTGACTGATGCGATATAAAATCCATTATCAGAAATACCAAGTTCAACATCACGATGCTGTATCTTTGAAATAGCATACGCCACCGCGCGCGCAAGACAATCATTGACTCGTCTGCCATAGAGAGTATGAAACACTGCATATCGTTTATCTCCTTCTGCATAATGTTCTACCAGAAGATTCGATGCAGTCGGAATCGCGGCATACTCATATTGCTCCTTGAAGAATTCATAGATCGCATTCGCAGCATTCTCATCAACATATAAGTAATCATTGAGAAATTTCATTATCTCTTTTTTAGATTCTTTCTTCGCAAAATGTTCCTGCATCAATTTTCTGAACCGTCCGATCTCGTTCGCAAGATCAAAACTCAACGGCAATGACTCGCTATACCACGAAGGTACCGTCGGTCTTCTGCCAGTCGCTGATTCAACCCGTGCAACCATGCCTGATGCGTGCTTGAACATGAATGTATTTCCGCCAAGCACGAAGACATCTCCTGGCTTCAATTTTTCCAAAAATCCTTCATCAATCGTACCGACCGCGATGTCTCCCACCTTGACGACAACGCCTGACTCAGAAGGGATGGTGCCGATGTTCGTCATATAGATTACTCTTGCCATCTTGCCTTTCTTGCCGATCATCTTTGTCTCCGGATCATACCAGATCTTCGCATAGATGTATCGGTCTTCGAGTTCAGCGAATTCTCCTGCGAGATAGGCGATGATCTGATCGAAATCCTCGCGTTTCAGATTCCGGTAACAATAGGCACTCTTGATCATCTTAAACAGGTCATCGACATTGATCTGTTCCTCCAATGCGATACCGAATATCTGCTGCGCCAATACATCCAAAGCATTCTCAGGAATATGCAACCGATCTATTTTTCGTTCTAATGCTGATTTCAATAAGACAGAACACTCCACAAGATCATCCCTATCTAGAACAATGATTCTTCCTTTCGTCGTGTCATGTAATCGATGACCCGATCGTCCGATCCTTTGCAATGCCCTCGCAACTGATTTTGGTGAACCCAACAAGATAACCAAATCAACATAACCAATATCGATACCCAACTCCAACGATGTTGAACAGACAACGCATTTCAATTCACCTTTTCTCAGCTTCGATTCAATATCAGTACGATGTGTCTTCGACAGAGAACCGTGGTGAGCGCCGATATTCTCTGAATAATTCTTTGGGAAGCGATCTTTCAGGTGGTGAACAACTCTTTCTGTACCTGAACGGGTATTCGTGAATATCAAAGTAGTCTTGTGCTCCTGGATAAGCTTATCGATCAAGGAATACGTCTCGTTGCTGACAGTATTGTAATCAGTATTGATCAGATTCTTTACCGGACTCAGTACCTGCAGATCCAGCTTCTTTATCGAAGGAACATCCGCCACTTCACAATCCCTGTCGGTACCGACCAAGAACTGCGCAACGGCATCCAACGGCGCCACTGTCGCGCTTAATCCAACTCTGCTCATTGCAGGAGATAGTCTTTGCAATCGTTCCATCGATATAGAAAGATGAACGCCTCGCTTATTTTCTGCCAATGCGTGAATCTCATCCGTGACGAACCATTCGACATTCTTCAGATGATCCTTAAATTTGACTGAAGACAACATGATAGCTAATGATTCAGGTGTCGTGACCAGAATATGCGGCGGATGCTTTAGCATCTTTGCTTTTTCTGCCGGTGTCGTATCTCCTGTCCTTACCCCCACTCTGATTCCGAATTTCTTTCCTGCTTGTTCTTCCATCTCTGCCAACGGTTCAAGAAGATTAACAGAAATATCACGATTTAATGCTTTCAATGGAGAGACATAGACAGCATAGACTTTATTCTCGAGAATCTTTGCTTCAGAACAGTCGATCAAGTGATTCAAGACAGATAAGAACGCAGTGAGTGTCTTTCCTGAACCAGTGCTTGCAGAAACCAGTATATTTTTTCTTGAATTGATGTCAATGACCGCAAATTTCTGCGCATCGGAGAATACCTTAAATTTATTCTTGAACCAATCCTTGACAATAGGGCTCAACATAGAGTAAATAGAATCATCTGTATCTGGCTTTTTCTTATATGATATCATTCGAGTTCGCTAATGATACTATTTTGGTGAACCAGTCAGTTTAAAAGGCTTTTGGAGCCTTGATAAGGACTTAATATCAGGAATATCAGAATACCAAGATAGCCTTCTAATGAGTCAAAACCTTTATAAACAAGCACCAAACCAAAATAACCATGGCAACAGCATACGATGTCAATCCAAACGAACTGATCAAACGAGCAGCCCATGAGCTGGAATCAAAGCCAGAATTCAAGGCGCCTGAATGGACTGTCTTCGCAAAGACAGGCGTCCATAATGAAAGACCTCCGGTCGAAAAGAACTGGTGGCAGATCAGAACTGCAGCGATTCTCCGCACGATCTACATACAAGGTCCGATCGGTGTCAATACACTTAGAATAAAATATGGCGGCAGACGAAATATGGGTTACAAACCAGACCGATTCTTCAGAGGCTCTGGTTCTGTCGCGCGAAAATCACTCCAGCAATTGGAAAAAGCAGGACTCATCAAGCAAGTAGCAAAGGGAGTCAACAAAGGAAGGATTGTCACGCCTGCGGGAAAGAAACTATTAGATTCGATCGCAACAAAAATATTGAACGAGAGCAAGAAACCGGTGGCTGCGTAAATGGCACGATTCATGAGCTCCGGAAGAAAGGTACGATTAGCAAAATTCGGACGGCAGACCCGATGGGCTCCATTCTGGATCATCCCGAAGATATTCGGCAAGACACGAAGAGTCCATCCAGGACGAAAGACATTCGTAAAGAGAAATTGGAGACGAACACGAACGAAAGCATAAAATGGCAACACTAGAACGAACATATATCATCCCTCTGCGAAGGCAAGTGAATAAATCTCCAATGTATCGAAGAGCGAAGAAAGCAGTCGATACGGTCAGGATCTTCTTATCAAAACACATGAAATCAAAAGATGTCAAATTAGGACAGAAATTAAATCTATTGCTGTGGGAACGAGGAATCAGGCATCCGCCAGGAAAAGTAAAAGTTGTCGTCACGAAAGACGATAAAGGACTGGTCAAGGCAGAATTGTTTGGACACACCTATGTCGACAAGAAAAAAGTCGAAAAGGTAGAAAAATCAAAACTAGAACAACTGAAAGAGAAATTAGGCGGCAAGACAGCGGCAGAAGAACATAACAAGGAAGCGATCGAACATATCCATGATCACGCGCATCCGCACGATCACACACCGGCAGATAATACAAAAGCATTGATGAATACCAAGGAAAAAGAGATGAAGGTCACGACCGGCACAATACAGGGCGGACATAGAGATAAGAAATAAATTTTAACATCCAGAAAGCTTAAATAATATGTTCTAGACCGTTTATAATGACCCATCAGAGAGTATAAACATGAACACATTACCGTTTGAAACTATACAGAGAACCATTCTCGTAAAGAAAGAAGCAGCTACTTCTGATAAGTTTGGATCAGATCCGAAGACAAGATCAGTCAAATTTTTACTTGACTACGGTATTGTCAACGTCGATAAGCCTGCAGGACCGACATCTCATCAAGTCTCTGCATATGTCAAACAGATGCTCAACATCTCAAAAGCAGGACATTCCGGCACATTGGATCCGAATGTAACTGGTTGTTTACCCGTAGCATTAGGAAGATCAACAAAAATAGTGCAGGCATTGTTGAACGCAGGAAAAGAATATGTCTGCGTCATGCATCTCCATGATGAAGTACCTGAAAAAAAGATACGCGATACGTGCAATTCATTTTTAGGGAACATCAAGCAACTGCCTCCACTGAAATCAGCGGTCAAGAGACAAATAAGAGAGCGAAGCATTTATTACTTGGATATTATTGAAATTGACGGCAGAGATGTATTATTCAGAGTCGGCTGTCAGGCAGGAACCTACATCAGAAAATTATGTACTGACATCGGCAAGGCATTAGGAACTAATGCCCATATGGCTGAGTTACGAAGAACAAAAGCAGGTCCGTTCAACGAGAAGACATTGATTACCTTGCAGCAATTGCATGACGCATATATCTTCTGGAAAGAAGATGGCAATGAAAAACTCATCAAAGAATGCATACAGCCAGTAGAAAAAGGAGTAGTCCATCTGCCAAAAATCTGGATAACTGATTATACAGTCAATTCATTATGCCATGGTGGCGCTTTAAACATACCCGGCATCTCAAAAATAGAGAGCGACATCAATGTCAATGATGTCATCGCGATCATGACACTGAAGAATGAATTAGTCGCCTTGGGCACCGCGAAGATGAGCTCGGCTGATGTCATGGCAAAAGAAAAAGGTTTGGCTGCGACATTGGATGCAGTCTTCATGGATCCGGGATTATATCCAAAGATGACGAATAAATAATCATTTCTCTTTATAGTTAGTATACAGGAGCAGAGAATAATACGCGCCACATCCAAGTCCGAGTGCCGCATAGGGATAATTAGTACTAGCGAACTCAAACAATCCAAAGCACAATGAGGTGCAGGCGACCGCTACTGGAGGCAACAACAAAAGATCTTCCAATTTCATGAAAATCACGACCGGTAACCAATATATAAGAGTTTCCCTAAAGTATAAATACCTGTAATTCCGGAAACAGAGTATGCAAGTCATCGCTGATCTCCAGATTCATTCTAAGTATGCGCGAGCGTGCTCAAAAAATATCAGCATAGAGAATCTAGAAAAATATGCCAGGATCAAAGGTATCGATCTGCTTGGTGTCGGTGACTTTCAGCACCCTCAGAGAAGAAAAGAGATCGATGAGAAACTTACTGAAGATAACAAAGGGATCCTAAGAACAAAAACAGGCTATCCATTCCTGTGGCAGACTGAGATTTCCTTGATGTATAGCCAAGGCGGCAGACGAGCGATTCATCTTCTGGTATTTGCACCGGATAGGAACATCGCAGACAAAATCACAGCATACTTAAGTTCAAAAGGAAGATTAGATTATGATGGAAGACCTATTTTCGGGATCACCTGTCCTCAATTTGTCAAAGATTTGAAAGCGATTGATGAAAAGATAGAGATCATTCCTGCGCATTGCATGACACCTTGGTTCGGGTTATTTGGCAGTGATTCTGGATTTGATTCGCTGAAAGATTGCTTTCAAGACCAATTGAAGCACATCTATGCGATCGAATCAGGCATGTCAGCTGATCCGGCGATGCTATGGCGACTGAAAGAGGATGTCACGATCGTAAGTTTCTCTGACGCACATTCGTACTGGCCCTGGAGACTAGGACGGGAAGCAACTATGTTTGATGTCAATGAACTCAGTTACAACAATATCATGAAAGCAATCCGGACCGGTATTGGAATCTCTGCGACCATAGAAACACCGCCTGAATACGGCAAATATCATTATGACGGCCACCGAAACTGTAACTTTAGTTCTGCTCCGAAAGATACAAAAAAAATAAAGGGTATCTGCCCTGTCTGTAAGAAACCCATGACGATCGGTGTTGACTATCGTATCGAAGAACTCGCGAAAGAACCGGAAGGATATGTACCGAAGAATCCAAAGAAGTTCTACAAACTGATTCCGCTGCATGAATTAATCTCAGCAGTAAAAGGAGTGAAACTGCTCACGAGTAAAAAAGTCAAGGAGACCTATGATGAGCTCATCAAACAGTTCAAGACAGAATTCAATATCTTATTGCATGTCCCGAAAGAAGAATTAGCAAACTACGCAGAACCGAAGCTGGTCAATGCAATAATTCTAAGCAGAGAAGGAAAACTGAAGGTAAAACCAGGATTCGACGGTGAATACGGCGTTCCGTTATTAGAATAAGAAAATGACTGCCTTACATCGAAGGCAGTGAAATCGACTTATCGTCTTTTTCTCTTAGCCTTTGATCTTTTTTTAGTAGATCGCTTTGCTTTTCTCTTGGAAGATCGTTTTGCCTTTTTTCTCTTTGCCATTTGTTTTTCACCTCGATTCAAGTTTTTGAGAACTTGCTTTTAAGTAATAATTCGTTCCAGTATATAAAAAGGTTTCTATTCAGATTTTTTTGAAAAGAAAAAAATAATTTTTCTGTTGTCATTTTCAAATAAGAAATTAGTTTTTATGTTATTTTTGTATTTTGAGAGAGGAAAATGAAGATTTTTGATTCAAATTCTAATGAAAAACATGCAAAAAGATGAATACATTTAAAAAAAGAAGAGATATTATCAAGAAAATGAAGACAGAATACATTTTTTACACTGTTGGAGTGATCTTTGCGCTCGCTGCAGTGCTCTATTTCACCTGGGAATATCTGTTTTCGCTATCAAGATTGTTGAAAATAGCCATTTTATTACTATTGACGAAATTCTTTTGGTTTGTGGGAAGTTATCTCAGGGAGCGTGATTGGTGATGGCGACCTGGGCACCGATTGTGTTTTGGATCCTGTTAGTACCGCTAATCATTGTTTTATTGATAGTGTATCTAAAAGGCAAGAAAACATACCGGTTAGCATACATCCTATCTATATTTACCTATGCGATGACCATCATGTATTGGATTGACTCGTACCAACTGAATAGAAATGCGATTATCGTATTGCTTGTAATCTCTTCACTCCTCATGATTCTGATTGGAAGGCTCATAGGAAAACAGAAACGCAGGAAATCAATGAAAAATATGAAATTTGCGCTTCTTGATGTAATTCTGATTCTTTTGATAGTTGCAGTCAGTGCTTCAGGCATCGGCCTGAACGTCGAAACACATCCTGTCGCATCGGTGCTGTTGAAAGATATCGTCATAGTACGGCAAGAAGGCGATGCACAGTATCAGCCACCTGCGATACCTATTTACACCGTCACCGTTACTAATAAGTTCATACCACGACAATATGAATTACCGATAGCGACCGCATGTCTATACAATAGTGAGAAAAAAGCATCATCGTATTTGGATGTACGCTGGGATGTGCAAGAACAAGCATCGCAGCTCGGCATGAGCACGACAGCACTAGAAGTATACAGAGAATCAAAGACAGCGACACTGAAAGCATATCCTGGCGTACGGTATAAAGGCATGCCGCAACCAGTCACTGAGAAACTGTCAACAGAGATCGAAACATACGATCAGATCTATCTCTTCCTGCGCGATGCATCAAAATCATACACATACATCGACTGCTTCAATGCAGATTTCACGCAAGCAATCAAGATACCGGTAACACCATGAACCAAAGAGATCTAAAATACCTGGCAGTAGGATTATTGATCGTGCTCCTTTTCGCAAATCTTATCGTGTTTGCGCTGAAGCTTATATCAGCGTTGTTGTTCTGGCTCATTATCATAGTCGTATTCTTCATCGTAAAAGGTTGGTTCGGAAAGAAGAGATAAGTTTTATATATTCTCTTGATACGTCATACATAATGATAATCGTCAATGTCGATTTCACTGCAGTTGAAGTGAAAAAGTTCGATCGGGATGAATTTCTGCTGCGGATCTACTTCAAGGATGGCTCAAAGGAACAGTTTGTGGACAAGACCACAAAGCTCGACAATATCGAGGAGTTTTCTCAAACGTTGATACAAGAAGTACGAAAGCTTGAGAAAGACATCAACTCCCAGAAATCAGGAGAATTCTTAGGCGATGTGACGGTCGTCATGTTTGAAGACGATGAGACACTGGAAGAGCGGCTGCAGAACGTATTCAGACGCATCCGTGATGAAGCGAAGAAACTCCGCACACAGAAGGTCGCACAGGGTTATTTACAGAACATATCGCGATTTAGCGGATCAAAATATTCAGTCTGAGCCGGTGAATTCATTGAGAAGCTGTTCAGCGGTCTTTTCTATATTGACAGAGTCTTTTCTGTTACAGTACGGGCATACTTTAGGCGGGACTAATGTTGATTTTTCTCTTGGCGCGAAACTATACCCGCAATTCTGACAGTAAAACTTCACCATAAGAAAACTGATGATTGGCGAATTTATAAACATTGTGGAAACAATATTTATAAACACCTATTTGCATGATACTTCTATGAACCATAAACAGACCACCGGTGAAAACCTGCGAGATTTCATCCTTGGTGCGCAAGACGGCATCGTCAATGTTCTTGGGTTGGTGCTGGGAGTCGCATCAGCGACCTTTGATACAAAAGTCGTCCTGATCTCAGGCTTGGCTGGTTTGTTCGCGGAATCGATATCAATGGGCGCGGTGGCATTCACCTCGACGGAAGCAGCGCATGATTACTATCGAAAATTCAAACAGAAAAAAGAAGAAGCGCTGTATGAAAATCCTATCGGTATCGGTTTCTACGTGTTCTTTGCGACCATGATCGGCTCGATCGTTCCATTACTGCCGTTCTTTTTGCTTCCGGTACGGCAAGGAATCATTTATTCTGTAGTGATCAGCGGTGTCGTATTATTCTTGATCGGCGCTGCAAAAGGAAAACTCACTGCGCGAAATTGGAAAAAAGAAGGGCTTGAGATGTTACTGGTAGGGTTGATCGCTGCGATCGTTGGCTACTTTATCGGCATACTTCTTGGAAACTTAATTGGCAAACCGGTATTTACATAAATCAAAAGGTATTTAAGAAACATAACATCAGTATGCACATGACAATTCCGTATGCATTCACACGAGTGATGGAAGGCAAAGAACCATTTCTAGATAAAAATAGTAGATCGCCAAAGGAACAAGCACAGTTCTTATTGAAATCAGGACATATGAAAGGCAAATATCTAGGAGCTTGTCTGGACAGTTCTCGCTGGGGAAGCGCGACAGATGTCATGTACGAGATGCCCGTCACCGGACTGATACATTTTGTACAAAACTGGATGCGGCAAAATAAGAAAAACTTCACAAAGTTGTGGCACGAGAGAAAAATAGAGGATCTGTACAAGAAGTTTGAACTTCCTTTTGTTGATAACAAGAAATGCACAGTAGAAAAGCACGCCGGCACCGTCATGGATCATGCGGGAAATCTGCGATGCGCCTATACGACTAAAAAACTGCTGAAGCCGAGTTTTATGTATAGTTATGTAGAAGAACGAAATAAACATGGTGTCCCGACGAAGATCGAATTCGACGAGCGTGATCCGACATACAACTTGCCAAGCGAGGAATATAACGATACCGAGATTCCTGTGTCTTTACTGAAAGAGAATGAGGCGATGCTGAAAGAACAAAAGGAGTTCGAAGAAGAGATTCCGAGCGTCGAGGTATCTGATACTTGCTACGCAATCATCTCCGAGAGCAAAAATAAACTTTCACTGGAGACAATACTGAAGAGGTTGAATCTGAACAGATCAACCATAACAGAACGATGCGGTATAGCCGGTCCTTGCATGCGACTCGATGAAGTTCCTGAGGGAGATCGCCAGTTCTACGACGACCTCATATGCATCGGTCATGAACGACCTAACAATCAGACCGTATTTCCATTCGACGGTTGGGATCTAGCGCTCTACGTACAGAAATGGTATGAACAAAAACCAGGCGACTCGCCATGGTTCGAAAAATAATAAAATAAAAACTACATCAGCTTCTTGCTTGTGCGTCGCTTCAGATGCGCGAGATGTTTCAGACGTGTATCTCTGTTTCGCCTGATGTTTCGGTCAGCAGACTTGCTCGGTCGCAATTTCTCAGCGCCTAAGCCCTTATTGTACAAGCCTCTGCTCTTCTTCGCAGACGATGTCAGTCCTCTGAATGCCCGTCCTCGGTGATTTGCCATCCATGATAATTGCGGATTCGCCTTGACTGCGGGATGCGCGACATCAACTAAAATGATTTCAAACCAGAAATTTCTTCCGTCCTGGCCGACTTCATATGAATTCAAAACTTCACAGTTCGGATAATGTTTTGATACTCGCTGTTCAGCGATCGTACGGTAGTTCAACGCCAATGTCTTTGTCGTTGTCCACTTCTTTGAACGTCTTCCGCCCGAAGGGAATGGTTTTCGATGTCCGCCTCTGGGGACTCGCTGTCGTACCAGAATGATACCTTGCTTTGCTTTGTAACCTAATGATCGTGCTCTGTCTAATCGTGTTGGATATTCAATACGAAGTGATGCTGGTTCTCGTCTCCATTGCACCAACCTATTTCTAAGAAACTGGTCCATGTCTTTTGGATCATTCCAAAAAGCCTTTACATATTTGTACATTCCCATATTACATAGCCTCCATACTTTTTACTCTATTTCAAGGATTCAAGGAAGCAACTCCTCACATCTCCTACTTCTTCCAAACCCTGGTTCATTTATAAAGCTTTCCTTTATTAACTTGAGAGTAGTTGTAAATCTATTTATAAAAACTCGAATTATTTTCCATATGGGGTGTATAGATGGACAGAGAATTCCTGATAGGTGTTGAAGTAAATTCTAAGGAGATAACAGCAGGCTTAGTGGATTTAAGCGGCAAGATCGTCAAGAGATTGATCATTCCTTCTGAAATAAGCAAAGGGAAGAAGAAAGTGATAGACAATATCGCGTCAGCGATAAACAAGGTGAAGAAGAACAAGATCATCGGTGTCGGTATCTCGGTGCCAGGCATCGTGAACAGAGAGAAAGGTATTGTGGTTGAATCCCCGTTCCCTGGCTGGAGCAATCTGGTTCTTAAGAAATTAGTGGAAGATCAGGTCCATGTACCCGTCTTCATCGAGAACGAAGGCAAATGCTTTGCATTGGCTGAATACAAATCAGGTGCATTCAGGAAGACAGAGAACACTATTGGTGTATTATTTAACGATTCCATCAGCTCTGGATTGATCATCGATGGCAAACTGGCAAAAGGCTGTTCCTATGCGGCAGGAAGCATCGGCTGGTCGATTGTCGACAACAAACAGGGAAAACTGGAAGACTATGCGTCTCCTGCTTCGATTGAGAAACAATTCAAGATCAAGACACGAAAAGCAAAATCGATCCAAGATATCGTGGCAGCGACCGGAGATAAGGTCGCTAAGGACATTTTGAAATCAGCAGGCACGTATTTCGGTATGTCGATGTCACACATGGTCCATGCGCTGAATCCTGAACTCATTGTGGTCGGCGGTCCGTTAGCGAAATCAGAACCATTCATGGAAGCGGCAGAAAGTTCATTGATGAGCAAGACGAATGAAGTGTTCAGCAGACGGGTGAAGATCGTCAGCTCGAAACTGAATGATTCCGCGATACTTGGTGCAGCGAGTATTGTCATATAATAAGAGCCATAGGCTCTTAAACCTCGCTCATCGCGAGGTAATGACGACACAATGTTTTTAAGTGAGAAAAATAGATTATTCTCATGTTATTAAAATCAGTCCACCTCAATAATATCCGCAGCTACGTCGATCAGAAGATAGATTTCGATAATGGTGTGATTGTCCTTGCGGGAGATATCGGCGCGGGAAAGACGACGGTGCTGTTGGCTGTTGAATTCGCATTATTCGGCATCTTTGATTCTGGCACCGGATTACTGCGTAAAGGAACGAACGATGGTTCTGTTGAATTGACTTTTTTATTGAACAACAGAGAATTTTCCATTAAAAGATTTCTGAAAAGAAAATCAGAAGGCATCAGACAGACCAATGGATTCATCGCAGTCGATGGCATGAAAAAAGACCTCACACCCATCGAGATGAAGCAGACGATCCTTACGTTATTAGGATATCCTTCCGAATCATTGGCAAAGAAACCGTTGATCTACCGTTTCACTACATATACTCCTCAAGACGAGATGAAACAGATCCTCTACGAAGATGCGGATGAACGAATCAATATCATCAGAAAGATATTCGGCATCGACAAATATCAGCGCATCGTCGAGAATACGAGTGTCGTTGCGAGGCAATTGAAAGAGAATAAACGGGTGCTGCAAGGACAAATAATCGATCTCGAATCAAAAAAGAATGAATTGAATAAGATCAATGAAGAAAGAATCACATTCCTGAAAAAAGAAAAGGAAACAGAACAGAAACTGAATCTTGCAAAAGTTGCTTTGGATGAGATAAAGAAACAGTCCATGGCTGCTGAATTAGAGTTAAAAAAAGTCCAGGAGATCAAAAAAGAAAAAGCGATGCTGGAAGCCTCCATAAAACACAAAGAAGAACAGAGTCAACAGATGCAGAAAGAGATCGTACGACTCGAGTCAGAATTGAAAGCATCGCAGATCAATCCTGAATCGATCAACATATTGAAAGGGAAGATCAAGACAGGACTGAGAGATGAAATCGTCAAAATAGAGCAGGAACAGTTACAGTTACAGAAACAGATCGGTGAGCACGAAGCGATCAAGAACAACTCTGAAAAAATAAAAAAACAGATATCAGAACTGCAGGACTGTCCGCTGTGCATGCAGACTGTTCCGCACACTCATAAAGATACTATCCGTAATGCAGAACATGAAAAAATAACATCCGCAGAGAAGAAATTGTCAGAGATACAGATGAAGATCGATGGAATAAAAGAGAATCTTCTGCAAAAAAATAAAGAATTGCATGAGAGCAATCAGGCGGAAAAAGAACTTTCCGTGATACAAATTCAGATAAAGAACAAGACAGACAAAGAAACATCTCTGAATGAAAAGAAAGAACAGATCAAGAGGATAACAGAAGAATATAACACATTACAAGAAAAGAATAAAACAATAATAATTTCAGACACGATAGAAAAACAATACGAACAGTCAAGAAATGAAATCCAAAAAGCACAAATAATCGAACGAAGCATCGAGCTGGAAAAGACCAGGATCACCACAGAAATAAAGAATAGTGAGAAAATAACCGCGATGCTCCAGAAAGATATCGAAGACAAAGAAAAAGCAAAGACAAATATACAAAAAATAGCAGAGATGGAACACTGGCTCCAGAATAATTTTGCGAACATCATCTCGATGATGGAACGGCATGTGCTGAGCAGCATCTACCTAACCTTCAATGACTTCTTCAAGGACATGTTTGAATTACTGATAGACGATGAGCGGTTAGTCGCACGGATCGACGAATCATTCACACCGCGGATTGAACAGAACGGCCATGAATCAGAGTTCGAAAGCCTCTCCGGCGGAGAGAAGACCAGCGTTTGCCTTGCATACAGACTGGCCTTGCACAAGGCAGTAAACAGCATCATCTCACACATCAATACCCGCGGACTGTTGATATTAGATGAACCGACTGATGGCTTCAGTTCAGAACAGCTAGACAAGATGCGGGATATCTTTGATCAACTGGATGCGCAGCAGACCATCATCGTATCGCATGAGACCAAGATCGAAAGCATCGCCGACCATGTGATCCGGATAGCGAAAAAAGGCCACGAAAGCTTAGTTTTGTAGTCCTGAAGCCTGGAAATCGTTTAAAAAGATTTATATATGAGTAACACGTAATTCTGAACATCTTAAAGAGGATTTGTCGAATGAAAAAGAGGTTGTCTGCACTGATTCTATTATCTATCTTCTTATTGCCATTTGCAGCTGCGCAGGCGACAGTCAGCAAGACTGTCAACGAAGCAACAGTCTCTCCGTTAGGAGAAGCATCATTCGATGTCACGATAACCAACAACGGTCTTGATGAAAATACATTTGTCCTTGAACTTTCTGATGTCGCATGGTCATTGCGAACCGCATACGCACCGGATTATACGACGGGCATCGTTCTGGGAGGAAAAGAATCGCGGAATACAAAGATATTCATCAAACCAAGCGCCGATCTAGCGGCAGGAACACACTATGTTGAGCTCCGTGCACGATCACGAGAGACCGGCGAAGTGACCAGTCAGATATTCATCATCACCATCGATCCAAAAGTTGTTGATTACTCAACCACGATACCGATAGAAATACTTGAACCGACATCGATTGATCCTGCAAAGACTAATTCGATCAAGGCATTGGTCAAGAATCCATATACTGTCTACATGCAGAATCTTGAAGTGACGGCAAATAGCAAATTCCTCAGTAAGAAAGCGACATTCGATCTGCCGCCAAAGTCAGAGAAAGTTCTTGAATTCTCTCTGAACATCGATTCATCGACACCGAAGCAAGAAGATGAGGTCACGATTTCGGTGACACAGAATGGCACTGAGATCGCAAACGCAAAGAAGACTATCTACATCAAAGAATACCGATTGCCATACAAGTCAGAGACTGTCGATATCCGAGGATTCTTGCACCTTACGCATCAGATCACATTCACGAATACAGAAAGCGTTCAGAAGACACAAGATGCATCTGTCTTGCGGCCCCATACGTGGGCATTTGTCCTGACAGACCCAGATGCAGTCGCTGATGTATTCGACGGTCAGAACTATTTGACATGGTCCGGAATCTCACTGACACCGGGACAGACATACGTTGTTACTGTTACCGAAGATTATCGACCGGTCGCCGGTCTTGGATTGGTTCTCGTATTGGCGATCATCGCATACTACATGACACGCAGTCCGATTGTGGTCAGGAAAAAAGCATATTCATTACATATGAAAGATAGAGGTAACAACGAGATGAAGGTTGTGCTACATATCAAGAACAGGACCGGAAGAACACTTGAGAAAGTCCGTGTCTTGGATCGATTGCCGGTAATTCACCGAGTTGAAGAAGATTTCGGACCAGGAACACCTGAACCGAAATACAGACGACACGGCACAGAAGGAATCATCTTAGATTGGGATATCATGTTAGCACCGCACGAGGAGAGAATCTTTACGTATAAGGTTAAATCATCATTACCAATTGTCGGAGAATATACATTGAAGCCTTGCGTGGTTCAATACGGTTCGCAAGGAAAACGAACAAGTTCTGGACCATATAGAATGGTTATTGATTAATTCTAACACAATCTTTATAAACAACTTTAAAGCTGTTATTATCATCCCCTTGTAGCTCAGCGGCAAGAGCACTCGGCTGTAAGTCATAGACTATTCGCAGACTACGCGTTATGCAAGGGATGACCGCGAATCAGCGGTTCCCGAGTGATCGCCGGTTCGAGTCCGGCCGAGGGGATATTTTATTTTTCTTAATGTGTAGTATTCCATCTATAAAAAAAGATAATTTTTATATACACTTCAACCGTATTAGATTAAATGAGAAAAATAATCGTTTTAGAATTCATTACGTTGGATGGCGTCATGCAGGCACCGGGCAGCCCGAAAGAAGATACATCAGGCGGTTTCAAGTATGGCGGTTGGTCTGCGCCGTATGGTGACAAAGTCTTCAACAATGTTATGGAAAAACAGATGAGATCTGCAGATATTCTTTTGGGCAGAAAAACATTTGATATTTGGGAGAACTACTGGCCAGAACATGCAGACTCTTGGCCGGGCATCAATGATGTCACAAAATATGTCATGTCCAGAACCAAGAAAAAGTCAGATTGGAAAAATTCAGTATTTATCAAAAGCTTAGCAGATATCAAAAAGCTCAAAAATTCAAAAGGCTCTGACATAAAAGTCTGGGGCAGCGGTAAGCTCGTTCAACTACTATTGAAAAATGATCTCGTGGACGAACTCTGGCTCAAGATCTATCCATTGACTCTTGGTAAAGGTAAAAAGTTGTTTGACGACGGCACGATCCCGGCAGCATTCACATTACTAGAGAGTTCAGTTACACCCAGTGGAGTGATTATCGCCAATTACAAGCGAGCTGGAAAAGTCAAGACAGGCACTGTCGGAGATTGAATTTTATCTATGAGGACAACCAGCCCAGCAACAAGGTCGGCGCATTCCGTCTTTCATTTTTGAAAGTGCCTTCTTGATACGAATATCATGAGTCTCGGTTTTCTTTCCGGATGTGATCCAGCAGATCCACTCATTTCTTGTGAGCGGAGTGATATCATCCCATAATTCTTTTACAGAAGGAGCTGAAATAATTGCCTTCCGCAAATCAGTCGGCAGCTTATGCACCGTACCTCCAGAAATTTTCGTCATATTCTTATTTCATAAAATATTCTATTTAAATGTCTTCTGAGAAACATTTAAATACAGAGCACATCATTCAAACACTATGAAAAAATTTAACTGGAAGCACCATCTTCTTATCTTTGTTGTAGGCATACTGCTTACGGTATTAGTCAACGAAGGATTGAAAGTATTAATTTCCTCAGAAAGGATCAGATTGGTTGTTGATCTTATAATCTTCTATTGCATCAACGGAAGCGCATACGGAATTTTATCAAAGTTTTAAAATGGCAGCATCACCAAAAGGAGCACAGGTAGCGAAACTCGATGTCATGATCGACAAGATGACATACGACACATTCATCAGGGCATGCAACTCAAAAGGATATTCTCCAAAGGTTGTTCTCGAGAAACTGATGAAGAGATACAACGAAACAGGACAGATGTAGAGTCTCAGACCGTCAAATTCTCCCCTTTCAAGTCATTAAAACCACAACCTTTATAAAGGAGTGCCTTCTCAAAAACATCATGGGCGTCATTTCTAGAGACAAAACTATCCAACAGCTAGTTTCAGCTATCTAGAATGACCAATATGCCCTGGTAGTGTAGTGGTCTATCATGAAGCCCTGTCGCGGCTTCGACCCGAGTTCAAATCTCGGCCAGGGCGTACAATCAAGGGCGGTTGGCGCAGTCTGGTAGCGCACAGCACTTTTATCCAGATACAGAAAGCAATGCTGGGGTCGCGGGTTCAAATCCCGTACCGCTCATCAAAAGCAAAAAAATGACAGCAACAAAAAAAGCAACAGTTGACATGCACAAACATGAGCTTGTGCCTCTGCATGAAAAAGTGTCAGATTCAGAAAAACAGAAACTTCTTGTTGAAATGAATATCAGTTTCAAAGATTTGCCGAAGATCTACCGAAATGACGCAGGCATCGCCCACATGGATGTCAAGAACGGAGATGTCATCAAGGTACAGCGACAGAGTTCGACAGCGAAAGTAACTACATTCTACCGAGGTGTGATCGATGCTTGAGTCGAAGCGATTGATTAAGAAATACTTCGAGGAGAATTCATTAGTCTCTTCTAACATCGCATCATTCAACAATTTCGTAGAGAAGGAATTAGACGTCATCATCGAAGAGAACAGAGTCATCGAACCGACCATCATACCGCATAACGTCGATGATTTCAAGATACGATTAGACAAGATCTGGATTACAGAACCTGAAATCACGGAAGCAGATGGTTCGAAAAGAAAAATATATCCGGCAGAAGCACGAATCAGAAAACTCACCTACGCAGCGCCGATCTACATCAATATCTCAGCCCACATCAATGGCATCCAGCGAGAAACATTCACCGCTCAGATCGGAAATCTTCCCATCATGGTACGATCTAAATTCTGCCACTTGAGCAAATTGACAAAACAAGAATTGATCGCGAAAGGAGAAGATCCAAACGAGCCCGGCGGTTATTTCGTCATCAACGGCACTGAAAAAGTACTGGTCAACATCGAAGACCTTGCGCCGAACAGATTGATCATCGAAAAAGCATCATTAGGTGTGAGCGAATATGTCGGCAAATTATTCTCAGAGAAAGGATCATTCAAGATCCCTCATGTATTTGAAAGACTGAAAGACGGATTGTTCTACACGACATTCACACGATTGAAGAGAGTTCCTACGATCGTACTCTTAAAAGCACTCGGCATGTTGAAAGACGAAGAGATCATGAATGCTGTATCGAAGGATACGCAATATGATGAAATCATCGTCAATCTCATCGAGTTCAACGCGATCAAGAATGAAGATGACGCGATGGACTACTTAGCGAAGAAAGCTGGCATCACACAAGCAAAAGAAATCAGAGTAGAACGAATGTCAGAGATCCTTGACAAATACTTATTGCCACATCTGGGAATAGAGACCAGCGACCGTATGTATAAGGCGAAGAACATCTGCAAATACTTAAAACAATTCGTTCGCACCGCACGGAAAGAACTGGCGCCGGATGAGAAAGATCACTATCTGAACAAACGATTGAAGATGAGCGGCGGATTACTGGCAGACTTATTCAGAGTCAACCTCAAAGTATTGATCGGCGATATCCTCTACAACTTCCAAAGAATCGTAAAGAGAGGAAAGTTCCCGAGCATCAAGGTCATCATCAGGGATAAGTTATTGACACAAAGAATCTATTCAAGCATGGCGACCGGAACATGGGTCGGCGGCAGAAAAGGAATCTCACAAAGAATCCAGAGATTAAACTATTTAGAAACACTATCGCACTTACAGAGAGTTGTTTCTCCATTATCAACAAGCCAGGAAAACTTCGAGGCGCGAGAATTGCATCCAACACACCTTGGAAGATTATGCCCGGTCGAGACGCCGGAAGGTACCAACATCGGTTTAAGAAAGAATCTTGCCATGCTTTCACAGATCACAGAAGAATCGCCGGAGAAGGATGTCATCGACTTCCTCAAGAGCAACGGCATAAAGACGGTGCACTAAGATGACAGAAGTATATGTGAATTTCAAATACGCAGGAGATACCGAGAATGCGAAAGAACTAGTCGCAAACTTCATCGACCAGCGAAGAAAAGGATCACTCTCACATAACATCAATATCCAATATGACGCAGAATCCGATACGATCCACCTTGATTCTTCACGAGGAAGAATACGCAGACCGCTCATCGTCGTGAAAGACGGCAAGCCGATGCTCACAGAAAAGCACATCCAGCAGCTGCAGAAGAACGAGTTGACGTGGAGTGACTTAGTCAGACAGGGAATCCTCGAATACGTCGATGCCGCTGAAGAGGAAAATGCTTTTGTCGCATTCTTCGAGAAGGATCTGACGAAAGAACATACACACATGGAGATCACGCCGTTGGATATGCTTGGCATCACTGCTTCATTAGTTCCGTACGGAAATTACAACCAAGGAGCGCGAATGAACTTCGGCTCGAAGAACCAGAAGCATGCAGTCGGTTTCTATGCAGCGAACTATCCCGTCAGATTTGATATGGATGTCAACCTGTTGCACGAACCACAAGTTCCGTTAGTGAACACATTGATGTATGATGTCATTGATTACAACAAACATCCTTCCGGACAAAACATTGTTGTCGCGATCATGAGCTACAAGGGTTACAATATCGAGGATGCGATCATCATCAATCAAGGCTCATTAGACAGAGGATTGTTCCGATCAACGTATTACAGACCAGAAACGACTGAGGAAATAAGATACTCAGGCGGCTTGATGGATGAGATCGGCACTCCTGACAAGGAAGTCAAAGGTTACCGATCAGAAAAAGATTACCAATTCTTACAGGATGACGGTATCATTTACCCAGAAGCACGAGCAGATGAAGACAACGTCGTCATTGGAAAGACATCACCACCTCGATTCTTGAGTTCTATGGATGAATATAACTTAGGTTCAAACACAAGACGAGAAAGTTCAACGGCGATCAAGCACGGCGAGACCGGTATTGTTGATTTCGTACTCGTCACAGAGAGCGAAGAAGGAAATAAATTAGTCCAAGTCAGAATCCGAGACCAGCGAATCCCAGAGATCGGAGATAAGTTCACCAGCAGACACGGTCAAAAAGGAGTTGTCGGTCTTATTGTTCCACAATCAGATATGCCATTCTCGGCGACCGGAATCACTCCTGACCTCATGACATCACCGCACGGTATCCCGTCACGAATGACCGTTTCACATCTGATCGAGTTGATTGGCGGAAAGACAGGAGCGATGTCAGGCAGATTCATCGATGGTACCATCTTCGAAGCAGAACCAGAGAAGGCATTGAGAATGGAACTAGCAAAGCTCGGTTTCAGAGAAAATGGTACTGAAGTTATGTACAATGGTGAGACCGGAGAACAATACACCGCACGAATATTCATCGGCAACATGTTCTACTTACGACTGAGACACATGGTTGCGAATAAATTACATTCACGAGCACGAGGTCCGATCCAATTATTGACCAGACAGCCAACAGAAGGACGGGCAAAGGAAGGCGGTTTGAGATTAGGAGAGATGGAGAAGGATACATTCGTCGCGAACGGTGCAGCGATGCTGTTGAAAGAGCGATTCGACTCAGACAGGACCATTGTTCCGGTCTGTGAGAAATGCGGTTCCATGGGATTCCACAACGAATACAAGAAAATATACATGTGTCCGATCGACGGCGAAGACGGAGAGATCGTCAATGTTGAGATGGCATACGCATTCAAATTGATCCTTGATGAATTGAAATCATTGGGCATCAATCCAAAACTATCACTGGAGGATAAATATTAACATGGACGACCAGATTGTGTACAAGAAAATCGGTGCAATCAGTTTCGGCCTATTCCACCCTCAGACACTCAAGAAAATGTCAGCAGCGAAGATCGTGACACCTGAATTATATGACAGAGAAGGATATCCGGTCGATGGCGGCTTGATGGATATCCGTATGGGTGTCATCGATCCTGGATTGCGATGCAAGACCTGCGGTCAGAAGATCAAGGAATGCCCAGGACATTTCGGCTACATGGAATTGGCACGACCAGTCATCCACATCAAATTCGTCACACTCATCCTTTCATTATTGCGAAGCACCTGCAAACAATGCGGCAGAATACTGATTCCGCATGAGAAAGTCGCAGAGCACGCAGACGAGTTGAAGAAGATCGAAGAAGAAGGCGGTCCGGAAGAACGAAGAAAGCGGATCGCAGAAATTGTCGCTTCATTAAAGACAACGATGAAGTGTCCGCACTGTAAAGCAAAGCAGCAGAAGATCACAATCGAAAAACCATACACATACTTAGAAGATGATAAGCGAATATCACCGATCGAGATCAGATCAAGACTTGAAAAGATACCGAATGATGACCTCCACATAATGGGCATCAATGCAGAAGTTGCACGACCTGAGTGGTCTATTTTAACAATCATGTCGATTCCGCCAGTTACGATGCGACCATCGATCACCCTGGAATCAGGTGAACGGTCAGAAGATGATTTGACTCACAAATTAGGAGATATCGTAAGAATCAATCAAAGATTATTCGAGAACATAAATGCAGGAGCGCCTGAGATCATCATCGAGGATCTTTGGGACTTATTACAATACCATATCACGACATTCTTTGACAACGAAGTTGCTCAATTACCACCGGCACGACATAGAAACGGACAGCCACTGAAGACAATCTCAGAGAGAATCAAGTCAAAAGAAGGACGAATCAGACACAATTTAGCAGGTAAGCGAACAAATTTCTCAGCACGAACAGTCATCTCGCCTGATCCGATGATCTCGATCAACGAAGTCGGTGTTCCTGAGATTATCGCGAAGAAATTGACCGTCCCTGAACGAGTGACTGACTGGAATATGGAATACCTGAAAGAGTTTGTCAAGCGCGGACCGACAGAATATCCAGGCTCAAACTATATCATCAGACCTGATGGCAAGAAAAAGAAGATCACGAATGAGACACAGGAATCATGCTTAGAAGAATTACAGCCAGGCTACATTGTCGAGCGTCATTTGATGGATGGAGACATCGCGATCTTCAACCGACAACCATCATTGCACCGAATGAGCATGATGTGTCACAAGGTCAGGATCCTTCCCGGAAAAACATTGCGTTTGAATGTTGCAGTTTGTGCGCCATACAACGCAGACTTCGACGGTGATGAGATGAACCTGCACATCCCTCAGACAGAGGAAGCGCGTGCAGAAGCAGAGATATTGATGCTTGTCCAGACACAGATCATCTCACCAAGATATGGATTAGCAGTCATCGGCGGTATCCAGGACGCATTGTCAGGCAATTACCTATTGACAAAGAATCTTTCATTCTCACGAAGAAAAGCGATTGAATTGCTTGCTGATGTTGGCATGGAAGACTTCAGTAGACTGCCGAAGAAAGAGACATTGACCGGCAAAGAGATATTCAGCATGTTAATCCCCGAAGATTTCTCATTCAAGGGAGAGACAAAAGACGGCGCACCAGTCATAATCAAAAAAGGACAGCTCACGGAAGGACACATGGATGCAGCAAACCTCGGTGAAGGAGCAGGATTGTTCTTGCGAAGCATCCACAAGCAGTACGGAGAGAACTTCACTGAAGATATGCTCGGCAAGATCTTCAGATTAGGAATCTCGACACTGATGAATCACGGACAGAGCGCAGTTATCTCTGATTTAGATCTTTCACAAAAAACACAGGACGAGATCAGCCGCATACTGGAAGATACGTATGCGAAGGTCGATGAACTCATAGAATCACTAGAAGACAACAGCATGGAAACATTCCCTGGCAAGACAATCAAGGAGACGTTCGAGATGAAATGCCTCGAAACATTAAATAAAGCCAGAAACAAGATTGCAAATATCGTTTCAGACAGCGCAATACATGACACACACTTGGAAGTCATGGTCAAGTCAGGAGCAGCAGGTAAATTCCTCCACTTGACACAAATGGCTGCCTGTGTCGGCCAGCAAGCACTGCGAGGCGGCAGAATCAGCAACGGTTACAAAGACAGGACATTATCGATGTTCAAGAAGAACGATCTTGGCCCGGCTGCACGAGGATTTGTCTCAGGCGGATTCAAAGAAGGACTGAAACCATCAGAATTCTTTTTCATGAGCATGACCGGACGAGATGCACTGATGGACACTGCGTTGAGAACGCCAAAGTCAGGTTACTTATATAGACGATTGGCAAATGCGATGCAGGATCTCAGAGTCGAATACGATGAGACTGTCAGAGACTCATCAGGTAAAGTCATCCAGTTCAAATACGGAGAAGACGGCATCGATGTCTCCAAGTCAGAAAAAGGAAAGATCAACGTCCAGCGCATCGTCGAGAAAATAGCAGGAATCTAATCATGGCATCACTAGAAGAAATGAAAGGAAAATTGACAGAAAAGATCATCGATGAGGTAGAATCACTCATCCCAAAGGGACTCTCTTCAGATAAGATCAAGAAGATCTACGAAGAGGTTGTCAAGGAATACAATAATGCGAAAGTCGCACCAGGAGAATCAGTAGGAATCATCTCAGCAGAATCAATCGGAGAGCCTGGTACACAGATGACACTGAATACCTTCCACTTCGCCGGTGTCGCAGAGATGAACGTCACCATGGGTCTCCCAAGACTGATCGAAATATTAGACGGCAGAAAGACAATCGAGACTCCTATGATGGAACTTCATCTAGTAGAACCATTCCGCTCAGGCAAGAATATCAAAGAGCTTGCGATGCAGATCAAAGAAACAAGATTGGGAGAGATCGTCAAGGAATTCGTCATCGATCTGGCAGAAAATGCAGTCTCATTCACCATCGATGATGAAAAAGCGAAACTAGTCGGCGCGACACCATCCAGTATCACGAAGGGCATCGAGAAAGTCACCAAACTTGCAGTCAAAAATGCCGGAAAAGAATACACCGTCGCCGTCACCAGCAAAGAAGCAGGTGTCAATGAAGTCTACAAATTAAAAGAATTATTGAGAAATGTATTTGTCGCAGGCATCAAAGGCATCACACAGGTCCTTCCCGTCAAACGAGGCAACGAATATGTCATCATCACTGCAGGTACGAATCTAAAAGCGATCATGGACCTGGAAGCGATCGACAAGACCAAGACAGTATCGAACGAGATCTTCGAGATGAATGATATCCTTGGCATCGAAGCGGCACGCGCGACCATTATCAACGAGATCTACAAAGTCATCGAAAGCCAAGGTCTGAATGTCGATGAACGACATATCATGCTGGTCGCAGATATGATGACAGTTGATGGCACCATCAAAGGAATCACCCGATACGGCATCATCGGTGAGAAATCTTCAGTATTGGCACGAGCATCATTCGAGACCCCAATTAAGCATCTTATCAACGCAGCATTGATCGGCGAACGGGATCCATTGAATTCTGTCGTCGAGAATGTCATGATCAACCAGATCATCCCGATCGGCACTGGATTGCCGAAGATCGTGATGAAAAGCAAAACGGAGAAGAAATGAGCTTAGCAGAATTGAAGAAAGTAGTAGGTAACAGTAAGCTGATCTTAGGTACTGACAAGACATTTGCAGAACTCAAGAAAGGCATGGTCAAGAAAGTGTTTTTGGCAGTCAATTGCGGAAAGATCGTCAAGGAAGACATCGAAGCGAATGCAAAATCGTTCGGCGTCGAAGTCTCGCAATTGAGCGTCACGAGCGAAGAGCTTGGTGTCGTG
Organism: uncultured Methanosarcinales archaeon; assembly: GCA_965231065.1. Classification (GTDB taxonomy): domain Archaea; phylum Nanobdellota; class Nanobdellia; order Woesearchaeales; family UBA10107; genus UBA10107. The sequence goes on from OZ246410.1 coordinate 731,562, forward strand.
GTCAAGAAACCATTTCCGGTCGCTGTTGCTGCGCTATTAAAATGAATGCTTCTAAAGTCGTCTATGATGTCAACATCCTCAATGACATGAAGTTATTTGAGAATGTCACGCATGCACGCATCAAAGACTGTATCGTCGAGGAAGAACGGATCATTTTTGTCGTCGAACCGGGTGAGTTACGAAAAGCATTAGGCAAAGGCGCTGAACATGTGAAGAAACTTGCTGAAAAATTCAGGAAGAAAATTAAAATTGTCGAATACAATGAGCAGATGCTGCAATTGATCCAGAATTTTATCCATCCGCTGAAAGTGGATCAGATACATGAAGAAGAGGGAACTGTTATTCTTGAAAGCGCTGATACAAAAGTGAAAGGATTATTGATCGGTCGTGCTGCACAGAATCTGCGGAAATTAGAACAATACATCAAACGATATTTCGAGAATCTGAAAGAGATACGGGTTGTTTAAACATCAACGATATCTTCGAGATCTGCTTCTTTTGGTTTACGGATGACTGAATTGCTATATCTTGGCTTGACGATGATCGGCGATTCGACTGCTTTTTTCTCTGCGAGCAATAAATAGTAAACACCTTGGGCGTATTGTTGAGAGGCGCTGACAAACCCGTACTTTTCAATAATTGCCTGGACTTCTGCTTTTTGCTGGTCTGAGAATAGTTTTTTTCGAGCGTCATATCGGGATAGTTCTCGGTGCAAAGAGACATAGTACTTCCTACGTTTGAACTGATCCAGAACTTTGTAGATGATTTCCCTTGACATTTTTGTAACGAGGGATGCTTATGATATTTAAAGCTAACTTCGATATATTTTCTATATAGAAGATAAATAACAATAATTGCTTACGCAATCTTTATAAACAACTAGCTGAGAGAAAATCACATGAGTGGCAAATCAAACGGATTGAATGCAGCTAAGAAGCTCAAGAATAGACGTGAGCTCAGCCGATGGCATAAGAAGAAATATGTCAAACGCATCATGAAGAGTAAGGAGCGATACGATCCGATGGAAGGAGCTTCTCAAGCAAAAGGCATTGTTCTAGAAAAGGTTCAGGTCGAGGCAAAGCAACCGAACTCAGCGATGAGAAAATGTGTTAAAGTTCAATTAATCAAGAATGGAAAACAGATCACTGCATTCTGCACCGGCGACGGCGCAACAAAACTAATCGATGAACACGATGAAGTGTTAGTCGAGCAGATCGGCGGCGTCAAAGGAAGGGCAAAGGGAGATTTACCAGGAGTCAGATGGTGTGTCGTCAAAGTCAATGATCAATCATTAGATGCATTACGAAAAGGAATAATCGAAAAGGCGAGAAAGTAAATGGAAATCAAAGCATTCAACCGATGGGGCATGGAAGGTATCGCAGTCGCGGATCCGGGATTGCAGAGCTACATCAATGTCGCTCCCCGTATCGTACCGAAGACTGGCGGCAAGAATGCGAAGCAGCGATTCCATAAATCAAAGACATTCATTCTTGAGCGATTCATGAACAAGATCATGATCTCAGGTCATCGTGCGAAGAAACACAAGATCAGTTCAGGCCACAATGGCGGAAAATCACAGCTAGTATCACGCATCATGATCAAGACATTGCAGATTATCGAAGCAAAGACAAAAAAGAATCCATTGCAGGTTTTGATTAGTGCGATCGAGAATGCAGCACCGCGAGAGGAAATCATCGCGATCGAATATGGTGGTGCGCGATATCCAAAAGCAGTCGAATGCGCTCCACAGCGACGTGTTGATCTAGTTATCCGATTCATGACGCAAGGCGCGGCGCAGAAATCATTCGGCACGAAGAAAGCGATTGAAGATGCGTTAGCTGAAGAGATCCTTGCAGCATATCAATTGAGCCCGAATTCAAACGCCATTTCTAAGAAGAATGAATTGGAACGACAGGCTGATTCAAGCAGATAAAATCAGAATTACTGAGTAAAAGATCTTATTGTATCAAGAGAATATTCGATTCCCGCCAAAAATCTTTCTACAGGCTCAACATTAGCAAGACCTGATCGAATCTCACCCTTTCTATGAAGATTCCTGATCTGCTTTAGAGATAAAGATTCAACAGAAATAATTTTTTCAGGCTCCATCGAATGAGGTGTACCTTCGACAATCTTTCCTGAATAAACGAAATTCACCACGCTGCTCTCCCTGTTGCTTCTGAAACTCCAGACACCGAGAAATTTTTCAATGACAGTCTCGATGCCTAATTCTTCAGCCACTTCTCTTGGTGCAGCGATTGCGGCCGGCTCGAACAGATCAACTTTGCCTCCAGGAATACCCCACTTTCCATCTTTTGCGGTTTTAACGTATAAAAACCCATTTTGATAAGACCATAGAAGCTGCGACCTTGATGTGTTCGTTGGACATACCAGTTCAAGATACAACTAAAATATAAATCTTTTTAAAAAGAGTTTTTCCTTATATTCGAGCAGATAAAATTAGAATTAGTGTTTTTCTTTGAATTTAGTCCAGTATTTGTCCGGCACGGTGTATGACAGCTTTGCGCCCAAGTTGATGCTGACAGCGTATTGTGCCTGGACATCATCTCTGTGATTCAAGCCCTTGAATCGTTTCTCTGCCTCTTTGATCGCACCCTCAAGAGATCCGGTGTACATCGTTGTTGATGACTTCTCTCCTTCTCTCTCCCACATTGATCGAAGATGCACTTCGTACGTTGCGTCCTTAATGCCTACTTCATCGAGAAACTGCAGAGATCGTACTCTGTTTGCGATCAGTCTTTGGTAGCTGGCAACGTCTTCCTTCAGAGCTGTCTTCAGATATGTCTTCAGGTTCATTGCTGTCATCACATTCATCTATCTTAAAAAGATTTGCATTTCTAAAAAAGAATTACTTCGTCGCGTTTGTCTTTGTGATATTCACCTTAGATGGAACTGCACCCGTCTGCTGGCGGTAGGTGAATTGCAATGCCCACAAGTCACTGACACACTTCTGATAATCTGCCTGAACGATATTTGACTTGTCGATGAAGAACTGGAAATCTTTCTGTGGAATACATGCACCGACTGATTTACCAGTGATGACACCTTTTGATCCAACAACATAACCAACAGCAATAGCAACAATAAGCAGTACTGCCAAGACAATCGCATTGATTCGTAGGTTCATTTTACTTCCTGTCTTTCTCAGCCTCAATTTTTCCATAAAATAATCGACATAAGATTAATATTTAAAGCTTGTGGATGATCTTATAGACGTTATAAGCTGCTTTAAGTTTAATAAAAAGGTTTATATATAAACTCGCCTCTTATAACCCATGGGGGACAAAAGTGAAAGCTAACCAGCTTGCAGTATGTTTTATTGCACTAATTCTTTTCGTAACAGGTTCTGTTTTGCTATTTACATTCCTCGAACATCAGAGTCCTATATCGATACAATCACAACAGACAGTATATCTTGCAGGCGATGCAGTACAGCAACCTGCTTCAAAAATAAAACTTGTTTCTTATGAACATGATTCAGATGCTCCTATTGGTGTTCTCATCAATGTCGATGCAGATAAAATGGATTCTGTCTCCAAACTTCTGAAATCAAAAGGAGCATCAGTGAGCAAACATAAAGTAGGACATGTTATTGCTGCGAGTATTCCTGAAAATCAGATCGATGCGATAGCAGCAGAACAAGATGTGTTACAGATATTGCCGAATCGACCAGTACAGGCATTCTCTGTGGATGAGACTGCTCAGACCAATGTACAGACACTCTGGGATCAAGACATCACCGGCAAGAATGTCATCGTTGCAGTCCTTGATTCAGGAATCAATACAGGCCGCGTCATCACATCAAAAGATTTCAGCGGTTCAGGAACAACCAAGGATGAAAGCGGCCACGGAACAGCGATCGCGAATGTCATCGTTGCTATGGCTCCGAATGTGAAGCTGATCAATGCAAAGGTTCTTGACAAAGACAATGCAGGCAGCGAAGCAAGTGTTGTCGCTGGCATCAATTATGCGGTCGAACAGGGAGCAGATGTCATCAGTCTCAGCTTAGGTGGGTTCTTCAATGATCTCAATTCACCATTAGTCACCGCGGTCGAAGAAGCGACGAAGAAAGGCGTCACTGTTGTTGTTGCCTCTGGCAATTGCGGCAAAGGCTGCACAAAATGTTCCGGTTTCATCGGCGTCGCGACGCCAGGCAATGCACCGGATGTCATCACGGTCGGTGCAATCAATGGTGAAGAACCGGTCTGTTATTCATCAGGAGATTCATTCAGTAATTATATCAAACCAGATGTTGTTGCACCAGTCAGCGTTGCTGGTTCATCAGTGAGCGGCACGAGCATCGCAACACCATTTGTCTCAGGCGCAGCAGCATTGCTCATCGAGAAATACCATGCAAAGCCGCTGGAGATCAAATCACTGCTTGAATTAAATGCAAAAGATCTCGGCAGCGCAGGAAAAGATACAGTGTTTGGCTCTGGAAAATTGAATCTGGATTTCATCACTGAAACACCGCAGGAAACAGAGATACACTACGAAACAGAAAAACCGAAGAAAGCAAGTAAGAATACCATCGTCAAAGGATTCGGTGCTGACAATCCGACAACATCAGCGGGCAATTGGTATCGATTCGATCCAGGACTTTGGTCAGAAGTATATCAGCCATATTATTGGGATTTAGAGGAGAGTGTTGAGATGTATAACAGCAGTTTCGGCTTCATATTTGGGATGTATTCGATGCACACGTTCAATGGATCAAAAAACATTGATGATGATTGGTCCACGACCGGAATACATCGTTACAATAATACAGGAAATCCAATAACTGGTTACTTCACCGATATCAAAATACTAAACTCGACAGTTGCATACGGATCACGTCTCAATAGGATCATGAAATGGGACGGCACAACCAATATGTGGGGAGAAGTACTCCATAGTGATGGACTTGATCTAGAAGCGATTGATTTCAGCGGCAGTGTTGGCTTTGCTGGCGGAATAAATTCATCAAATGGACAGGGGATCATCTACAAGTTCACCGGAAGCGCATGGAATCCTGAATCAATGATATTTGCACCGATCAAAGATATCAGGTTCGTAAATCAGACTCTCGCACTAGCCATCGGCAGTTCTGTAAATAATGGAGTCATCAGCCAATCATTCTATAAGTGGAATGGGATTGCCTGGACACTTGATGCGAACATGAATTCAACATCACGCGGAGAATTAAATGAAATGGAAATCGTCACCAATACTCTTGCTTATGCAGTCGGTTACAATGGCACCATCATGAAGTGGGACGGAAATGTATGGACCAGCGACAGTTCACCGACTGGAAACAATCTCTACAGTGTAAGCTTTGCTGATCCAACATTAGGCTATGCAGTAGGTTCAAACGCGACGATATTGAAATTTAATAACGGTACGTGGAATCTGCATTCAGAAGGGGAGGCGTTCTTCTCCATGGGATTCTGTGACTATAAAGATGGCCTCATCAATAATTCCTGCCTCCCGCTAATCATCGAAAATGTGACATTCAATAATGTCAAAGTGCTATCTCCCACAACAGGATTCCTGTTTGGCAAAGGAACATATTTCGGCCAATATGGTGGTTCCGAGATCATCTCATTCATGCTTCAACCGACAGCACCGTTCCTAAATGTGCCAGCCTTGACCGTAGAGCAGAACATGACACTTTCGATCGATCTGCATGATTACTCGGACGGCGATTCGTTCGTGATCAATTCAGGCAACTGTGGTATCAACAATAACACACTCGTCGTGCAGCCTGCATTGAACTTTATCGGATTGATGAGCTGCCAGATCACGGCGACGAAAAATAGTCTGTCTACGACGCGACAGGTTCCGATCGAGGTCACACCGGGCGGACCGACTGCTGATTTAGTCGTCACTCCGTCAGATATCATAGTAGTAAATACCAATGATCCTGAGAAAGTCAACATCACGATCAAGAATGTAGGCAAGATGAATGCGAGCAATGTCGATGTAAAGATCATCGAGACATACAATAACAAGAAACAACAGGAGAAGACCTTCATTATCCCGAGTATCGAGAGCAAGTCTGCAGTCACGACGACCGTCACGAACTTCGATATCAAGCGAGGAAGTGTGATCACGGTGATTGCGGATTACACAAACAACATCGCTGAGTTTTCAGAGGGAAATAACCGAGCAGAGACCGTCTATAAGAATCTTGATGCATACCTGAATTTCACGATCCAGCCGCAGTTCATTGGCGTCGTTACAGAATACCTGCAGAAGACATTGGGAAGCTATAACATTGTTGCTTCACCGGCAAATGCAAGGGTTGTCATCAACATCGGCTATGATCTCGGCAACACACAGATCGGCTGCAAGAAAGGAACAGTCTACCTTGGCGGTAAAGCAGTGGATGATGTACATACCGGTGTCATTTACACGGAACAAAGCAATGGTGTCTCCAATGTGAACATCTGCGGCGCTCGAATCGAAGGATTAGTCAATGCGATCAAGCGATTGAATAAAGAGGATGTCGCAAAGGACCGCGAAGTATTCTTCGATAGGAATGATCTTGGTGCGATCGCGGTGCTGGATTATTTCGCTGGAAAGATATTGAATGAGAATCTGGTGAAGCAAGCATTGGGAGGGGGCTTGTCAGTGAACGAAGAGTTTGTGCAGACGACAGACGGCACATTATTACGTCTACGACATTACAAACCGCAGTTATCCCAAGCATTCCTTGACTTCTTGTTACATTTAGATATCAATAAACCATGGCTATCCCCTGTTATTATGGCTGGCGGATTATGGAGCGACATCACTGCATGGGATGAAGCCGGAAAAGAGATCGCCTCTGGCATCGAGGATGGCTATACTTCTGATGCAATTAAATATAGTCCGCGTGATGTCTGGTTGATTGAATTGACCGGCGGTCCGAACACTGAATGTGATTCCTGTGCTGATTATACGTACGAAGACGTCGTCGATAAGCATTGGCCTGCATTAGTCGGCGGTGTGATCAAATTAACCAATAAATGGCCAGTCGCCTACGTTGGACATTCGAACGGCGGTCGCGTCGCGTTGGATGCTTTGAAGAATTGGAGCGTTTCAGGAAAAGCTTCAGCGGGTAAACTAGCAGACGGAACTCCATTCAGTCTTCCTGCAAATCCAATTGATAACTATATTGGTGTTGGTGTACCTGGCGCATTTAATGGGAATAGCAACCTTAAATCACTAATCCTTGCAAAAGGAGATATAATTAATCAGAAGTTGTCCTCAATGAATCATATCTCATACCTTGATCTCATTACGGTTGGTAATTTCCTCACTAATAAAGTATCAACAGATAAAATATCACTAAACACATGGAAGAAATATTTCAATTTCATGAATTCAACAGCCGACACCCAACCAGGAATCGGAGTAAGTCTTAAGCAATCATTATTTATTGCAGGAACTCTGTTTGGAACAAATGATGAAATAGTGCCGGTAAGTGACGTCGACTCAATTTACTCAAATATTAATGTAACAACAGGGTTTGGGAACAAAAAGATTTTAGTACACGTCTGGGATGGGCACCTTGGTATGACTGAGACAACAACAATCAAAAGAACAATTAAACAGTTCCTTAATAACGATCCTTTAACGGAAAATATTGAAAACCAGGTGAACGGATAAAATGAACGAAAAACTAAAACAATTTTTGAAATGGGGAATAGGACTAGCAATAGTTACATTCCTGGCAGAATTAATCTTTTTAGCAACTTGCTCAGGTGGATTAGGATGCTTAGCAATAGGTCTAATCTATGAAACACCAGGACTAGTAATAAATCAACTATTAAAAACAGCCAATGAGAAGATATTGTTCATAATCGATATAATCTTTTATTTCATCCTTGGTGGAGTCATCGGATTAATCATTCATAAAATAAGAAACAAATGAACCTTAAAATAATAATAGGATTGTGTATTGCGTTCGCATTAGTTACAACGATAGCGAATGCGCAGCAATATGACAATACCACCTTATTGAACAACCTGCTGAACCAGTATCGTTCATCGTACGACGATGGCAGCTTCACCGTCATACCATCGGGACAGACATGCACCGCTGCAATCTACGGCAGCGAAGCGGGAAATTTACAGTTACAATTTAACATCAGTGGTCCTGGAACAAATACCAATGATTACGCAGTACTTGCGACACTAGACATCGATACAGATAGATGGGGATTCCTCGGCGGTAAACAGGTCCAGGAAGAGAACGTCACATCACATACCGGCATCCATACTGCAAATTTCATGTATGACGGAAACTACTACCTCACTGATTTTGCTCCTTATTATCAACCACAGCTCACGTTTAAAACTAAAGTAAAGATATTCCAGGCAGGCATTGAAAAGTATGAGAACACATTCGATATCGAGGCAATAAAAGATGTTCCGGTCCAGCCAGACTGCTTTACATACGGTATCCTCTTTGACAGCGCAACATCGGAAGCGCCATTGCCAGTCAACGTCATAAATGACCCACGATTTGACTATCTAAACCTGACACTGTATCTCACATTCGGCGAGAGCAAGACCTACAAAGTAGGCGCATATATCTGGGACAACATATCCGCCTCTGCGTTTGCAGAGATACCAATCACGGTTACCGCAAATAGCAATACACCAGTCACATTGAGCTTTGATTCAAGTAAACTGCGTGACTTCAAGTTAAACAACCAACCAATACTGCTCCGCAGTATCGTCGTTGACGGTCACGTCATTGATCAGCCGTGGAATATCGATTACTACAACACATGGGATCATCCAAACCTGCCAACATTCACGACGTCGCAATTTGATCCGAAAGAAATCTCCATAACGAGTTACACATTTGACACCAGCAAGCAGGTGAATGGTAAGATCACTGAACTAGGAATCACGCTCAACACACAAAATGCAACAGGAACATACGACGTAGCGCTTTCATTGGAGAATCAGTACAACCAGATGATCAATGTAACGCAGGAAAGCGTAAGTTCATGGCCGCATACATTCTGGTTCAACGGTACAGACATCTACCAGAGCAAGATTAATGGACCATATCGGATCGGATCCATACACATCTCGAAGAGCAACCAGAGATTACTCTATGCAGTAGATACTGCAGTGAGTGGAGATCTTGCATACAGCAACTTCACCGCGCCTCCATTGCCAGATCTCAACATCAATGACCAGGACATCCAGGGCGATGACACTGATATCAATGTGACCATACACAATAATGGCACCGGTGATGCAGCAGGAGTCGTCATCTCACTATTCAACAGCGTTCCTGAAAAAGTCGCTGAAGTGATTGTTGATTCGATAAAAGCAGGAGATTCATACCAACATAATTTCACAGGAATCAACCTAAGCGGTGCATTTGCCTTCATAGATTTCGAGAATCAAGTCGAAGAATCAAATGAAAGCAACAACATCGCAGAATTGAAAGCACCGTTCATCGCTCCGGCGAAGATAGAGTCAGTACAGCCGACAGCAGCAACTATTTCATTCACCGACGGACAATCAATCCAGTTCAACGCAACAACAAACGGTACGCAGCCAATAACGTATCAATGGATACTGAACAACAGCATCGTATCGACCGGTGCAAATTATATATTCGCTCCTGATTATTATGCAGAAGGATCAAAACTCTTGAAGCTGAATGTCAGCAATGCGAACGGCAGCCAGATCCATACGTGGAACATCAACGTCACACCGGGCGCAATGGGAATCTTCGCTTATGTCTACAATCAGACTGCGATGAATCTTGGAAATAGGACAGCTATAAATGCGAATATGATCTACACAGATCTCGTATTCCCAGCGACCGCAGCAGAGATCCCTGCAAGCTATGCGGTTCCTTTGAACACTGAAGTCGTATTGAACTTCACAGCAACCGGATTCCTTCCATTGACAAAGAAACTATTCCTTGACAGCAGACTATTTACCTGCACGGAAGGATCAAACTGCGCATTCACCAATACATATAATACCAACTGTGTCTGGGAGAGTTCAAGCTGGTCCTGTTCAAACACAAAATCAGGAGTGACTGATTACTTCAGACTGTTTACGAATCCAAAACGAGTAAAGCTCGTGGCGTTTATGACGGAGAGCTAAGATGATCGAAGAGAACAGATACCAACCAAAAAGACTCGGAAAAATAGTAGCGAGCGCTGCCTTTGCCATCATGATAGGTTTCGCTGCCTGCAGTAAAAAAGATAAAAATCCAGCAGGCCCGGGCAATTCAAATCCTGCGCCGACAAGAACCCCTACGCCGATCACTTCGTACACTGCAACAAGAACATATACAAATACATACACGAGGACACCGACACCAAATCCGACAGTTCCTCCTGCTCCGACGCCGCCACCGACCGTAATGCCGACGTACACTCCGACGCCACTAATGCCAACAGCACCGACTGGATTGAGTTTGAGTGATCTGGCCAATAATGACACAGATATCGTCGCGACGTGGAACGCAAACAATTCTGCAGAGCAGACAATTGACTATATTGTCTTAGTCGACGGCAGCTCGTATGGAACTTCACCGATCACCACATTCGTGGCAAACGGATTGACAAACGGTGTGACGTATAATTTCACCATCAAATCAAGAAACGCAAGGGGCATCAGTTCACCTTCGCCGTCTCAACCAGGAGCACCATAAATGATGAAAGTCAGATATTTCTTTGCGAAAAAGTATGTACCAGTCGAACCGGTGCTAGAGAAAGCACTGCCATTATTGAAAGGCAAAGTGGGGATAATCACCACCATAAACTTTCTTCACTTAATGAAAGATGTTCAAAAGTTCTTAGAAAAAAAGAATATAAAAGCAGACGTCCTCGGCCAAGTATTAGGATGTAATATAAAAGTAACAGAACAATCAGACGCCGATACCATATTATATTTCGGCGATGGATTGTTCCATCCGAAAGCGATGCCGGCAAAGAAAGGCAAGCAGACCTACGTCGTCCTTGCCGATCCAATCTCAAACATTGCGCGAGTCATGACAAAGGATGAGATGGAACTATTTGAACGAAGACGATACGCAGGACTCGCAAAATTCCATTCATCAAAAGATATCGGTGTACTGATAACCTTGAAGCCCGGACAGGAACAGATCAAGGCATCCTTAGAGTTGAAAAAACAATTCCCGGATAAAAACTTCTACTTGCTTTTATTTGATGATCTGAATTGGAGCCTCTTGGAAGATTTTCCCTTCGTCGAATGCTTTGTCAACACAATGTGTCCGCGAATTGCGTATGATGACTACCACAAATTGCCAAGGCCGGTCGTTGATTATTTGGATCTCATGGAGAATACACAACATGAAAAGAAAATTATTGTTCATTAGTGTACTGCTCATATTGGTTGCATGCACTCCATCGAAAATAACTATAGTTGAAATTAATTCTGTAAAAATTCCTGTTGAACTGGCGATAACACCGGAGCAAAAAACAACAGGCCTGATGTCACGCACTAATCTAACAGGCGGAATGTTATTTGTATATGACGATGAACAGCCACGGATCTTTTGGATGAAAGACACATTGATTCCGTTGGATATGATATTCATCAATAAGAACAAAGAAATTGTAACGATCCATCATGCACAACCTTGTGTTGAAGATCCCTGTAAGATATATCCTTCAAAACCTGCGCAGTATGTATTGGAAGTCAATTACGATTTCACGAGACAGCATAATATCACCGAAGGGACACGAGTTTCTTTTATTTCTTAGTCTCATCCAGAATGATGCGTTTTGAGAACGTGCCACGCTCTGCTGCTTTTTTCTTCTGAGTTTCTATGACACCTTCAAGAGTCCAACCATGGAACTTCAGAATCTCAGTGATCACTTCAAATACATCTGCCATCTCAGCTACACTTTCATGCTGTAAGAACTCATCAACTTCTTCTCTCAGTTTTTCATGCAGCTTTTTCTCGAATTCCGCATCATCTTTAGCAATATGAAAGACAGGAGTTTCATTGTTCTTTTTTATGATATCAGGAATCTTGTCTCTGACGAGCTTATTGTATTTCATAGTATTGATTTAGAACTCCGCGTTTTTATACTTTATCTAAGCAATACCTTTATAAATCACCATTCGAGTCATTCAATGATGGAACGAAAGCCGTTTAGGAAGCCATTGACTGCTGAAGAACAGGCAGCAAAGGAACAAGCAGAGATCTCCCGTATCATGCTTCCGAAAGGAAAGGAGACATTCGGCATTGTCGAGCAGCGCGTCGGCGGTTCACGGATGCTGGTCAAATGTTTCGACGGCAAGACACGAAACTGCAGGATCCCGGGCAGATTAAAGAGAAAGTTATGGGTTAGGGAAGGAGATTTAGTCATCATCGAACCATGGGAGTTCGGCGGCGATGAGAAAGGAGATGTCATCTACAAATATACGAATACGCAGGTCAATTATCTCAAGAGAAAAGGTCATCTCTCACAGCTGAGCGAATTGGAAGAATTCTAAGTAAAAGTATTTAAAGAGATTAGAGTTATATTTTTAACATGAAATGTCCATTTTGCGGCAATGAAGAGACTAGAGTTTCTGACAAGCGAGAGACCGAAGACGGTGCTATCACCCGAAGAAGACGTGAGTGTTTAAAATGCAAGAAACGATTCACGACGTATGAAGAAGTCGAGAAGATAGAACTTTCTGTTATAAAACGCGATGAAAAACGGGAACAATTCAACAAACAGAAATTATTAGCAGGATTTTTGAAGGCATGCGAGAAAAGACCGATCTCGAGAGAGATGATCGAGCAGGCCGTGAATGAGATTGAGCAGGAATTGCTGAACATGGAAGCGAAAGAAGTCTCTACCAAAAAAATCGGTGAACTCGTAATGGACAAGCTCAAGAGATTAGATAAAGTCGCGTACATCCGATACGCATCCGTATACAAACAGTTCGCTGATCTGGAAGACTTCAAGAAAGAATTGGATCATCTGATCTCGAAACGGGCCGAGAAATAATTATTTTCTGAATTCTTTGTACATCAATCCCAGCACACCGATCGTAATGGCAGAATCAGCAACATTGAACGCAGGCCAAAATGAAAATGAGATGAAATCGATGACGTGGCCTAAGAATATTCTGTCGATCAGATTTCCAAATGCACCGCCGACAATCAACGCTAAAAATATTTTTTCTTTTTGCTCAATCGTATCCCAATAAAACAGTATCGCTCCTAAAATAATCAAATACATAAAAATCAACAAAGAATTCGTCCCTTGTAATATGCCAAACGCAGAACCGGTATTCGTAACAAAAGTCAATGAAAGAAAATTCTTAATTAATGAAATCGGCTGATGTACATTACTCTTTACAAAGTATTTCGTGATCTGATCCAGCACGATAATCAGAACAACAATCAGAATATACTTATTGCCAGAGCTTTTGCTTTTCTTTTTCTTGTGCATTTCTCTCCAGATTGCTCATGCGTTGATTCAATGTCTCGATCATCGCACGGATGACATCCAATTTCGCAGCGATCAACTGCAGATCAGCAGTCTGTGCGACTTGCTGCAGTGATTGTTCAGGTCTCCGTGATTCAAACCGCGGCTGTTCAGGAGCAGTGATGTCAGCTCCTAATTTATCATATGACTCATCGATCGGTTTCGATTCACTATCTAATCCTAAGCGATCGCCTGGTTGTATTCCGAGATCACGCTCGAATTGTGCGAGATCATCTTCTTTTTTCTTGCTGAACGGCCACATATTATACTAACCCCACCGATGAAGACATCACCAGTACTGCTAATGCGACAAATGCGACGACAAACATCATCTTGATCGCGGTGCTGATGACCCAGGACACTGTTCTGAATACACCATAGGCGATAACAAGAATGATCGCAGCAAAGCGGTAATCCGGATTCATCATAAAAAGAATATGTATGAAAACGGGTTTATAAAGGTTTAGTCAAAAGAGAGTCAGAATATGGTTTTTTCGAGTAACAATCCTTTGCATGACGCACGATCAATGCGTGATATTCATTGAATTGTCTTGCGTCTGGTTTTAATTGTTTCATAAAAAGATTCTGCAGTTCATCATATGAGAAATCTTCTTTGCAGATTTTTAGATATGCACACATTCGTTTCGTATATGCATCAATCACAAAAATTGGCCGTTCAAATGCGTATAATAAAATAGAATCAGCTGTTTCAGGACCGATTCCTTTGAGTGACAGTAAAATAGTTCGTAACTCATCCGTATTTTTCTTTTGCAATATAGAAAAAGTATTCTTCTTGAAAAATTGTGCGATGATCTTGAGTCGTTCTGCTTTCTGATTGAAGTAACCGGCTGATTTGATCATTTTTGCTAATTTATTTTGTGGTGCGTTAAGAATTCCATCGATAGAAAGTATTTTTTCTTTATTCAATGCGATGATCGCCTTCTCGACATTCTTCCATGATGTATTCTGCGTCAAGATAGTTCCAACAATAATTTCAAAACGCATCGCATCATTTAATATTATTCCGTGATACGTCGGATGTAAATTATTCTCTAATGTTGTTGGCCACCAATATTGTTGACCGTACGTCTTCAGAAGAATTCTGTAAATCGTGTTTAAATCCATCAATAGAATAAGAAAGAATCAGTTTAATAATTTATTCCATCAAGACTGCGTTTAAAATACCATCTTGACCTGGTCGTGATGTTATTTTAGCTTTTCCCTTGGTGGTTTGGACGATCGCACCCTTGGTGATAATATTACGTCTTACGTATTGGCTGTTGTCAGGACTTTCGATAACCGTCTGGATTGTTTCCTGTGAATATTTCTTTGTCTTTGGATTGAAGAGATTGACTTTGTTCGCATCAAGAAGCCTTCGCTTATCTTCGCCGCCGTGGATCCTGACGACCTTCAATTTCTTCTCGCCTAATTTTGTAAGAACTGGTTTGCCGGCGATCTCGTAGAGCTTTGGCTTTCGATAATCCAAGTAGTTTGCTCCGCTGCCGGATCGTTTGGTGATGCCTCGTGTTCTCAACAATGCCATGGAAATTTGAGGAAGGAGTTGATTTATAAGGCTTTCTAATAAATACATTAGTAACATTTATATAGCGTTGCCAGATTGTAAAAAGCAGATATAGTGGGGTTAAAACATGGAATCAAGACCATTAGATGCATTAAACAAATCAAGAAATAAGAAAGTCATAGTTGAGCTGAAGAACGGAAAATCATATGTCGGCAAGCTCAATTCATTCGATATTCACATCAATGTCGTACTAGATGAAGCAGAAGAGCGCATGAATGGCGAAGTGACCAGAAAACTGGGAACGATCTTCCTCAGAGGAGATACCATCACTATAATCAGTACTGATTAAAGCAAAATGACAAAAGGCGGACATTCTCAAGGTAAACGAGCAACGAAGCTCACTACAATACGTTGCAGACGCTGTGGTAAAGGCAGCTACCACGTCAGGAAGAAAATATGTTCATCCTGCGGTTTCGGAAAGTCTGCTAAACTTCGCAGTTATAATTGGGTCATAAAGTAAATCCTGTGAAGGCCAAAAGCCTTTGATCGTTACACTTAGCAGGCGGGGTTGCCGGAGTGGTCAAACGGGACAGGTTTAGGCCCTGTTGGCTTAGTGCCTACGCAGGTTCGAATCCTGTGCCCCGCATTTTCTTTTAAGATCAAAATTCAAGGTTTGAGTTACCTTTTGTATTATTATATACTATGCTAAATATCTTCAATATTGAAATTAATTCATATTTAATATTTACAATATAGAAAATAATAAAATTACTGAAAATCAGCATCTTGTATGGCACATATCATCAAGATACTACATCAAGTATTGTAAACATTAAGGAAACAGTATCCTGAGTTTAATCATTTTCGAGTGATGAACTAATTTCCTAAGTTCAATAAGGCGTATAAATGCATTATAAGAAAATTAGGCTGTTTATTGGCATAGTCTCCTGCGAAAATCTTATAAAGAAGAGACTAAGAACATGAACCTATGGTCTAGATTTCATAATCTAGAACAAAAAAAATCAGAATACCAAAATACAAACACGGAGGTGTTTAGGTAATGGAAATAAGAAAAATAGTAAGAAAGGCAACTGCAATCGCAGCAAGTGCATCCTTCATCGGAGCAACTATGCTAGGCGCAGTAGCACAAGATTTGGCAAACTACCCAAGTCCTTTTGTTAAGGATGGTCAGTTTGATGCATTTATCGTTGTAGGAGCAAATGCACAACCAGAAGACGTTATCGGAGCAGTTGACGTAGGAGCAAGTTTACAATTTGCTTTGAAGAAAACAACAGCTGTTAGCGCAGGCGCAGCAGAAGCAACGATTGACACAGGAGTCAAGGTCCAGAAGACCGGAAACAAGTTCAACTATAACGACTCTATCAATTCAGTCCAAGCAGGAGCATTCTCACAGGATGAACTTCCAACAATATTGGGCGATGGAAAATACGTTGAGTCTGAAGGAAACAATAAGAATTCCCAGACATACACGCAGAATCTGCGATTCAACAAGGGAACAACAGCACAGCTTGAATATGCTCAAGACGACGATCTTGCACCAAAGGCAAGCGACTACTTGTTCATAGACAAGAATACTGAATTGTACAACTATACACTTGAATTCGATAGTCAGGTTGACTACGATAATTCATCATCGCAAAACGCGAAGGATGATTTCAAGACAACAGCACTTACCATGCAAGGAAAGGTTTACACCATCACTGATGTATCCTTACAGGCAGGTAAGATCAACAAGATGACATTGTTAGCTGGAGAGTCAGTATTGTGGTTAACACAAAACAACCCAATCACTAAGACAGTCGGCGGTGTAGAACACACTATCGAAGTTCTTGATGTCACTGACGCAGCAGATGCATGTCAGGTTAAGGTTGATGACGTTACAGCAATCATCGATGTCGACAACACAAAGACAGTCAATGGCGTCCAGATTGGAGTCACAGACGTTCGAGCAATCCATGCACAATTGCAGGATGTAGACGTATGTCAGATCTCAATCGGTGCAAGCCAGATTGAACTTGAGTCCGGAAGCGAACTTAAGGTTGACGACTCTACACTTGATGGTTCAAAAGCAATCATCGGTGACACTGGCGGAAATCTTAATAGCATCCAGGTTACATACCAACCAAGTGACCAGAATGACGATGTCTACTTGTCATCAGGCAAAGAATTCATTGATCCAGTTTTCAAGAGCTGGAAGGTTGTCTACGGTGGCTTAACAGCTGATTACGAGACATACACAGTGAAGAACTCAGCCGAAGACGGTAAGATTACCTTCATGAACAACGACGGAAAGACAGTCGAGATACCGTACTTCCTGAATGCAACTAAACAGACAGGTGCACGAGTAATGCTTGGTACTGGCAACAAGGTTGATGCAGCCGTTATATTCAACGGAACAGGCATTGGAACTTCAAACCAGACACCAGCAGGTAGACAAGCAGGTTCAGACCGATGTGTACCTTCGTCACTAGACGTTACAGACTGTGAGGGCGTTATGGTCCTTGCGGCTACAACAAATGGAGAAGCACACATGTTCAGAATCGATAACATCGATGTGAACAAGAATCAGACTGACATCAAAGACCTTACATACGGAAGAACATTCAACAATGTTGACTTCAGCAAAGGTCAGTACAGCAGTTTGAACCTTGGTTCATTCGGAACAATCGAATTGAACATCTCAGCGGCGCAAATCCAGATCGGTAACTCGGTTAAAGCAAAGATCGAGACACACGCAGGCGGTTCATTGAACCTTACTGACGACGACAACCTATCCATCCAGTTCTCAGAGCAGAACAGAAATGGCGGAAATGACATCGGAGATGAGCAGACAGCTGCAACAAACATCTCAGTCATTGCAAAACCAAGCAGCGATGGAAAGGAAATCGATTTGACAACAGGATTGGGAACAGTCCCTGTCTCGTACAGCGTCGATTCTGAACACGATTCTGACTTCAGAGTCCGTGTAACAGGTATCGGTACTATCGTCACATCTGACGACAACAATTTCAACGATGTAAAGATAATGATGCCAAAGTCAGAAGTCTTTGGTAACGTATTCATTGCACCGATTGTTGCGCAAGTATCAACAGCAACAGGCGGCGTGCCAACATACACGCTTAGCAAGTTGAACGTTGGAGCAGCAAAGCTAGACAGCGAAATATCCGATGCAAGTGCAAACAACTTAATCATTGTTGGTGGCCCATGCGCAAACAGATTAGCAGCAACAGTGCTTGGAAAGACATTCCCAGCTTGCGGCGCTGACTCTGGAATCGCAGCAGACACAGCAGTTATCAAGGAAGTTGCGCAATCAAGCGGAAAGGTCGCTCTAGTCGTTGCAGGTTACAACGCAGTTGACACACGACGAGCAACAAGAGTCTTGGCTAACTACGATACATTCGCATTAAGCGGAAGTAGCGTTACAGTTACAGGAACAAGCTTGACTGATATAAAGGTAACAAAGTCAGCGTAAGCTGATTTTACCTTTTCTTTTTTATTTTCATTTATTTTTTCTACGACTTCTGATACCTCTATCGATAACTATAAATATGAAATGCTCCCTGAAATAGTAGGGGGAATATGACAATCACTTATGAGACACTTTTTGAAATTCTGAGAAGAGAGAAGAATCACGAAGACCTCCAAAAACTCGATGAACAGTTCTTTGCCGAAGTCCAGAAATATGTCGAAGACAAGACTAAGATCATAACGGAGAAGCCGCGATTGGACCAATTCATCGACGGCTATGAAAATGAGCAAAATGCAGTTAGGATCCAGCTCCAGAACATCAGGAAAATAATCAGAGACATCTTTGACCGGAGAGAACGCAAGATCATGGAAATGGCAGTGAATAAGGCCAAGACAGGATCAAATATCATCGATACCAGCGCTTTGTTACCGCAAGAATCAGCCTTCTTTGAGGAGCAGATCAGGATCATCAGCACATTCAGAGCCAATGCCCTTGAACCGGTCTTATTGTCCCAGAAAAGGCCTCTAGAAGCCTCTCAATCAGCCATAAAAGCGAAAGAGTTAAATATTGAACCTAGCGAACCCATTAATAAAGAGCTTAAAAAGGTCCAGGTCATAGAGCAAGTGCCTAAGTTCGTTGGCATTGATCTTGAGATCTACGGGCCGTTTAACGCGAATGAAGAAATCGAGCTGCATCCCGAGATCGCGGATATGCTGCTCAGAACAAATAAAGCAAGACTATTAACATGAAATTACCAAAACAAACAAACAGATTTTGTCCTACGTGCAAGAAGCATACTACTCATAAGATCACGATAGCAAAGAAGCGAACCAGAGGCACAGCACGGCCATTGTCACGCGGTTCAAAATTCAGGATCCACAAACGAAGCCAGGACGTCGGCCACGGTAATCATGGACGTTATTCCAGACCGCCGAAACCAAAGATGACTGGTAAGAAACAGACAAAGAAGACTGATATCAGATACGAATGTACGGTTTGCAAGAAAATGCATGTTCAAAGAAAAGGACAGCGTACCAAGAAGGTGGAATTTAAACAATGATGAAGATGAATCCAACTAGTAAATTCATGAAAGTACGATGCCCAAAGTGCAAGAATGAGCAGATCATCTTTGAGAAAGCGACAACCACGGTTGTCTGCTTAGTCTGCCAAAATGTCCTTTCAGAACCGCACGGCGGCAAATCGCACTTACATACAAGGCCATTGGAAGTCCTTGAATAAATCATAATGCTCTATCGACGAGAAGGTTTTCCTGAAGACGGCGAAGTTGTTCTCTGCACGGTCACGAAGATAAATCCGAATTCTGTATTTGTCAATATCAATGAATATAATCGCTCCGGCCTGATCCACATCTCTGAGATTTCACCCGGCAGGATCAGAAATATCAGGGATTTTGTCCTTGAAGGCAAGGTCATTGTCTGCAAAGTGCTGCACATCGATCAGGCAAAGGGACATATCGATCTTTCTTTACGACGGGTCAATGAGACACTGCGCAGAAATAAACTGAATGAAGTTAAGCAGGAATTGAAGGCAGAAAAGATCATCGAACTAGTCGCGCAGAAACATAAGATCGATTTCAAGAAATTCTATGATGAAGTCGCGACACCGATACTGCAGGAGTATGTGCTATTGCACCTTGCGTTCATGGACGTCGCTCAGGAGAAGAAGAAAATCTCTGATCTTCAGATTCCAAAAGAATATCACAAAGAATTCGAAGAGTTAATTTTAAAACGATTCAAGCCAGAGAAAATTCCTGTCGGCGGTATCTTAAAATTACAGACCTACGCAGCAGATGGTATCGAAGTTATTAAAAAGCTACTGAAAGATGTTGAAAAGATAAAGAATGTCGACGTGAAATATTTAGGTGCCGGTGCATACCGTATCACGATGGATTCTGAAGATGTCAAGAAAGATGAGAAGACCTTGGATCTCAAGATTGAAGAAGTCTTGAATGAGATCAAGAAGCACGACGGTTCAGGCACCTTTGTGAAGGCAGCTGCAGAGGAATAATGACAAAGCATATTCTAAAATGTGTTGTCTGTGGTGCATTCACCATGAAGGATGTTCATTGTGATAAGAAGACGATTCCTCCAAAACCAGCGAAATATTCTCCTGAAGATAAATTCGGGAAATACAGACGACAGGCAAAGAAAGAACAAGGATTGGTTTAAGCAATATTTATAAAACAAACTTCTTTAATCAGTAGTTATGGCTGTCATCAAGAGAGTGATTGGACGCGAAGTTCTTGATTCAAGAGGTAATCCGACCGTTGAAGTTGAGATTCACACCACCAATGGCATTTCTCGTGCAATAGTTCCTTCCGGCGCTTCCACCGGATCATTCGAAGCAGTTGAACTGAGAGATAATGACACACGAAGATATTTCGGCAAGGGAGTTTTAAAAGCGGTCAACAACGTAAATATCCTCGGAAAGAAATTGATCGGAAGAAGAGTTGATGTTCATGCCATCGACAATGCACTCATTCATCTTGATGGTACTAAAAACAAATCAAAGTATGGAGCAAACGCAATCTTAGGAATAAGTCTGGCGACTGCGAAAGCGCACGCGATGGAGAATAACGAACCATTGTACAAAACATTTGGTACCTTGGCAAAAAATACTAAATTTGTAATGCCAAAACCGTTCTTCAATGTCATCAATGGCGGCATGCACGCCGGAAATGCACTAGACTTCCAGGAATACATGGTGATTCCCGAGGGAAAATCATTCAGTGAAAATGTGCGCATCGGTTCAGAGATCTATCATGAACTAAAAAATAATCTGCAGAAGCAATTCGGCAGATCAGCAACAAATGTCGGTGATGAAGGTGGTTTTGCTCCGCCGATGCAGTTCATCGAAGAACCAATGGACGCCATTCTTGATGCGGCGAATAATATCGGGTATAAGAAAAAGATAAAACTAGCCATCGATGTCGCCGCCACCAGACTGAAAGTCAATAATGAATATGTCATCGAACGGAAATCGCACGATCCTTTCGAATTAGTTGATATCTACAAAGGATTGACAAAGATGTATCCATTAGTTTCAATAGAAGACCCCTTTGCTGAGGATGACTGGGAGAGTTTCTACATCTTGACGAGAGAATTGGGAAATAGGATACAGATCGTTGGCGATGATCTATTGGTGACCAATAAAGAAAAGATACAGAAAGCGATCGAATTCAAGACGTGCAATTCATTATTATTGAAGATGAATCAGATCGGCACAGTCACAGAGACTATCGAAGCAGCACGTCTTGCACTGAAACATAAATGGAAGGTCATTGTCTCTCATCGAAGCGGCGAAACAGAGGATACTTCAATCGCTGATTTATCAGTTGGTTTAGGAAACGGCCAGATCAAAGCAGGATCTCCTGCAAGAGGAGAAAGAACGGCAAAATATAATCAATTATTACGGATTGAAGAGCAATTACGCAAATGAAGATCTACTTATTCAGACACGGACAGACGACATTCAACCGAGATAAGCGATTCACCGGCTGGCTTGATGCGAAATTAACGAAATTAGGAATAAGACAGGCGAAGATCATCGCTAAGAAATTAAAAAACAAAAGAATTGATCTCGCAGTACAAACAACATTATCAAGATCGAAAGACACACTGAAATACGTTCTCAGATATCACCCGGAGTGCAAAAGAATAATGACAGACAACAGCATGATCGAACGATGCTACGGCGATCTTGAAGGGAAGAGTCATAAGGAAGTAATTGCAAAGTATGGAATGGAAAAATTCAATAAATGGCACCGAGCATATGATTTTCCTCCTCCAAAAGGAGAATCTATCAAGATGGTGGAGAAACGAGTCAGAGCGTTCATAAAAGATACACTCACGTACATGAGATGGCACAAGATAAATGTCGCGATCTCAGCACATGGAAACTCTATGCGGCCGTTCAGACGATATTTCGAGAAACTGTCAATAAAACAGATGATGAAACTAGAGAATCCGTATGATGATTATTTTGAATATAACGTAAAGTAGTTAAATGGGCAGTTATCCTTCTACTAAATGAAACTGGAATCATTAAAAAATAAGATACCTGATTTCCTGTACGAGACACTGGAGAAGAAAGGCATCACTGAACTCCGTCCGGCACAGGTAAAAGCGTTAGAGGCAGAACTTCTAGAACGGAAAAACATATTGGTTGTAACTCCCACTTCATCAGGAAAGACCTTGATCGCAGAACTTGCGGCATTCAGCTCAATATTAAATCACATCGGCAAGGCGATCTACATCGCGCCGTTGAAATCATTAGCGACTGAGAAATACAAGGAATTCAAGAAGTTCTACGGTGAAAAGACAAAGATAGCGTTAAGCATCGGCGACATGGATGATGTCGATCCGTACCTGCACGAACAGGATCTCATCATCACAACCTCCGAGAAGTTAGATTCGTTGATCAGACATAAAGTAGACTGGCTCAAGGATGTGGCAGTCATCATCGTGGATGAAGTTCATTTGTTGAATGATCCGAAACGGGGACCGACGTTGGAAGTATTAATAACAATATTAAAAGAGATATTGAAGAATGTGCAGATCATCGCGTTATCAGCAACCATTGGCAATCCAGAGCAATTAGCTCACTGGCTGAATGCCAAATTAGTTGTTGACACCTGGCGACCGGTCAAATTGCATCAAGGCACGTATCTGAATGGCATCGTAGAACTGCATTAACGATTTCTTTTGTAAAAATCAGCCATGAAGAAATTCTTTCCGAACAACAAGCACGGGATACCGACCAACACAAAAGATAATATGATATATACAATACCATACAGAAGTTCTTTCAAGAAGGTGAATAGATAATCGACAAAATTGCTGAAGACGATGCGAGCTGCTTTATTGATCTCCCACAATGAATCGAATGTTCCTTTTACGAAAAAGTTGACAGTCAGCCACGGTACGAGGAACAAGGATGCGAACATCATAGCGAATCTGCCGAAGAATGGTATCCATCGCAGGATCATCAAGACCAAGACGGTCGGAATCATAAAGATAAAGATAAAGAAACCGCTTGAGAAGTTCTCCCAGAATTTACCGAATGCCGGCAATTCATGGGTATGACCCTGAACAAGATTCTGAACGATCTTCTTCGCATAGCCGCCTAACGCGAACCAGCCAAAGATCGGCAATAAAAGCCACAGTGCATTCCATAATCGCGATGGTTTTCCCCATGGATAAAAGAATCCTTCCTTGAAGGACTTGCTGAATGCTGCTGAATCGTGCTTCATGTGAATCGTTATAATCCCAGTGTTTTTATAAGTTCCGATTTATTGAATGGTTTGATATCATCATAGGTCTGACCGGTGCCTAAAAAGAGAATTGGTTTTTTAGTGACATATGAAACAGATATAGAGGCACCGCCTTTCTCATCGATATCAGCCTTTGCGAGCATGATGCCATCAATCTGGATCGCTTTGTCAAACTGCTGCGCCTGTTCGACACAGTCATTGCCGGTGATTGACTCTCCGACGAATATTTTGTAATCCGGCTTCGTGACCCTAATAATCTTTTTCATCTCATCCATCAAGTTTACATTTGAATGCAATCTTCCTGCCGTGTCTATGAGAACGACATCAATATTCTTTGACTGCGCATACTTCACCGCATCGAACGCGACTGCTGCTGCATCAGCACCATAATCATGCTTGATCAATTTTACTCCTAATTTATTTGCATGTTCTTCTAATTGCTGTATCGCTGCTGCTCGGAAAGTATCTGCCGCTGCCATGACGACGGATAATTTGTGCTTTTGGAAATAATGTGCTAATTTAGCGATCGTGGTTGTCTTTCCTGATCCATTGACGCCGACAAATGAGATAACCAACGGTTTCTTCTTTTTTGCTTCTTTCAACAGATCAATAGTGTCAAATGTCAAAATCTGATCGATACTTTTCTTCAACGTGTTTAAAATTGTTTCATCGACCTTGAATCTGCTGATCTTTCCCTTGACTAATGATTCTTTCATATCGTCCTTGATCTTTTCGATGACTTCGACCGCGACGTTATTTTCTAATAAAATAACCTCTAAGTCCCAGAAGAGAGTCTCGAATTTCTCTTGTGATAAGGATGTTTGCGTGACTGCTTCTTTGATCTTGCTGAAGAAACCTTTCTTCTCTTCGGGTTCTTCAAGAACCTCTGCATCTGCTTCGCCTTCTTCAAAAGCAGCTTCCTTGGGAGTTATCTCATCTTCTTCTAATTCTCCCTCAGTCTCTTCTGTCTCGCTATCATCGACCTCTTCAGGCGCTTCAGAGGGTGTTTCTACGTCTTCCGTCCTGCCGAATAATTTTGAGAAAAATCCTTTCTTTGCTTTTGGTTTATCTTCTTCCAGTATATCGTCCTCTATCTTCTTGATCTCTTCAACATCAGGCTCATACTTCTTAGTAGCGGCATTGAATGTCGTTGGAGCATCCGAGAACTTTGTTTTTTCTTTTTTACTTGATTTTGATATCTTTGTCGTCTTCCTTTTAATGAACGATTCGGATTTAGTCGATCTTGATTTCTTCGGCGGTCTCTCTTTCTCTCCTTTTGATTTTGAAAAGGTCTTCTCTTTTTCTTCTACTTCTTTCTCGACATCTTTCGTGAATTTAGAAAGCGCACCCTTCAGTTTTTCTTTGAGGAATCCGAACATCTTACTTCGCATCCAGTTTAATCAGTTGTTGTTCGATCTTCTGCAGCTGCGTCATGAGTGTCTCGCGGACACCAGTCATCTCATAGACACGCTCATCGAGCAATGCTTTGGTATCAGCAATTGATTTTTCAACGACAACACCATTGCCGACATTGACTAATAAAGTATCGACCGGCTGCGCCGTTGCCTTGACAAAGATGCCGCTGCTCAGCGGTGCAAGCAGTTCAGAACCTTCTTTGGTCTTTTTCATCTCATCAAGCGCATTCTTGACGTATTCGATCTCCAATAAACTTGATTCGATATGATCAAGCTGCTGCGCGATCATCTGCGCCTGAGAATTCAATAGCTGCAACTCTGCTTCCGGATTCGTCATTGTAATTTCTTCAGCAGCTCCTTCAATACGTGTTCGTATTTCTCTTCTGCGCCAAGTAAACCAACAACCTCTTGATTGAGCGCCTTCTTGTCCTGCTTGACTTCAGCGATATGGTACTTGATGATGCTCTTCATGACGTCTTTCTCTTGTTTTGTAAACATGTTCATCGTTTCCTCTTTGGTTTTTCTGATTCATTCAGCGCATCTGAGACAAAATCATATTCCTTGTCGAGATTCGCGACTGAGTTTACTGCAGAGCCTGTCTTTCGTTCTTCCTCTTCCTTCGGTAACGTAATTTCTATCTCGCCGAAGTGGACCTGCTGTTCCATATCGATGCGTCGTTGATTTGATAAGTGCAATATTGGTAAGAAGATACCGATGATATCTTTCTTGTCCTTCGAAGGAGCCAGTTCACTGAATTTCACGGTGTCTCGTTGACCAAGGATCCGCTCTATCTGCGAATACAAGTCTTCGATGACGATCGAGATGTCGACACGCTTATCCGGTAAAGTGATCGTGACTGCGGATAAGATCTCTCTTCGTCTCTTCTTGACTTCCAGCGCCTGCTTCAGTGCTTCAACCAGATCATAGATGGAAACTTTTCTCTTTCTCGGCTGCGGTGTTTTTGGAATCAAGCGCACTTCATTCGGATCAATGACCGGCCGCGGTGCTGCCTGCGCGTAGAGATCATCCTCAGTATATTCTTCCGGATGCAGCATCTTATCGAAGTTCAGCATATCTTCGCCAAGAAGATAATTAGATTTGAATTTTAACAGGATCGCCGCAGCGAGAACGACCTTGCCTGAGATGCGCAGATCCATCTTCTGTATCTCTTTCAGCATGACGATGTACTTCGCGGTCAATTCAGAAATATCGATATCCCAGGGATCCATGCCTTCTGCGCGAACCAAGTCGTGAAGCAAGGTCTGCCAAGTAACGTCATCTTCCTTGAAAATGATGTCATAGATACGCTGCTCCATGATTAAAAAGTCACCTTTTATCATTTATAAACTTATCCAGGGCCATTACGGGCTATATGCCCGAAATTAGCGTAAAGTTTAAATACAGAAAGTGTACTTTTAGGTTTAATAATAATTTAAGAGGTTAAGAGGGTTAAACATATGGCAAAAAAGAAAGCAAGTTCTAAAAAAGCACCGCGAAAGGAAAGCGGCAATGCACTAGGCTGGATTATCGCAGCAGTAGTCGTAATTGTAATACTTTATCTTGTTATGCGAGGAGGAAATCAGTCTGCGTCACAAACAGCACCGACAGCTCCAAGCGAAGCAGGCGCAGGAAAACTGATTCAATCTGAAGCTCCTGCATTTGATAAGAAATGTACAATCGCAATCGGTATCGTACCGGGCACGAAGACTATCAAAGACAATGTAGTCACGGTCTCATTCAAGAACAACGGACGAGTCGCACAGGAAGGCGCATACTTTGCATTTACAGATGCATCTGGAAAGGTAAGCTATCAGAAGAATTCTGATACAGTCGCTCCAGGCGCATCGATAGCATACACTGTTGATTTGAATCAGGTCGCAACACAAGTTGGTGCAGCGGTCAAATCCTTTATCGTATACCCTGTACAGGGCGGTAAGGCATGTGAGAATCAACGCGGTATTGTGATTGACTACAGTTAATCACATACTTTCTTATTTTTTATTTCAATTTCTTAACACTTGATTTTTTACCATCTCTTTCTAAGACTGGGAAAAGGTCTAGTTTTGGTCGAAAAGCTTATATATTAATACCATATTAATATGATATTAAGGTGAACAAATGGTACAAGCGATAATCAATGTGGATGAGCATACAAACAGAGTCTTGAATATTGTCAAGGCTAAATATGCCCTCAAAGACAAGAGCCAGGCAATAGAGATGATGGCTCAGGAATATGAGGAAAATGTTCTAGAACCCGAATTAAGACCTGAATATATCGAAAAAGCTAAACGAATAATGAAGCAGAAACCTATCGAAGTCGGTAGTGTCGCTAACCTTAGGAAGAGGTATCATTTAGCTTAAAATGTATTCTTTATCGATCAATCCTGATTTAGATAAAGTGTTCGATAAACTCGCAAAGAAAAGCCCAAAGCAGCTCGATATCATATTCAAGAAAGTTGAGGAGATCCTTAAGAATCCACACCGATATAAGAATTTGCGAGCTCCATTAAATAACTGGAAACGAGTCCATATTGACAAAAATTTTGTTCTCACCTATTCTGTCGATGAAGTCAATAAGAAAGTGGTTCTTGAAGACTATGATCATCACGACGAGATATATAAGCATCAAAAACCAGAACTGTGATGTGATGCAATAAATAACCAAGCTGATGGCAAACCAATGCCCGAAAGGGTTTTCTAACGAAAAACTATTTAAACCATCTATAAACTCTAAAACCTTAATGGACCCGTAGTTTAGTGGCTATAACGTCGCCCTTACAAGGGACGGGAAACATGCGTTTCCTTTGTCATTAGGCCAGGCGAAGGTCACCGGTTCGAATCCGGTCGGGTCCATATTATATTCGCAATATAATGGAGCCGAACGGGCTTGCACGACAGAGTCGGGCATTGTCCGGTCGGGTCCACTTTAATTTTATGGCAATTAGAGCAGCATACGAAAAACACGGCGTAACACAATTCTATAAAGAGTTCTCTAATGACTATGAGAATCCACATGAGAATGAAGTCAAGAAGATCATTGAATTCGCTCATAAGAACTGGAAGGTAGATTTCTCTAAAACATTAGATTTAGCAGCAGGAAATGGTGAGGTTACCAGAGCATTGCAGAGAGTCGGTGAGTTCAAGATCGATGCTGTCGATCCGTTTACTTTTGCTTTATATGAGAAAACAACAGAGAAGAAATGTCTTCCAATCTCATTTGAAGATATTCTTCAAGGAGCATTGGATGGAAAGAGATATTCCACTATTGTTTGTTCTTTTGCTCTGCATTTAGCTGAGATTGATAAATTACCGATGCTATGCTGGAAACTAAGTCAGATATCAGATTCATTAGTGATAATAACACCTCATAAACGGCCTGCAATAAAGGAAGAATGGGGCTGGAAACTTGATCAAGAAGTTGTTATCGATAGAGTCAGAGGAAGACTATATAAACACGTCCTTATCGCTTAATCGGTATGCGGTGATGGTTGAATGGTACAATACGACCTTGCCAAGGTTGTGGCCCGGGTTCGATTCCCGGTCACCGCATTTAAGCGAGTGAACGGGCTTGCACGGCGAAAAGCCGGGCATTGTCCGGTCACCGCACCATTATTTCCTATACTTTTATAAACAAATTCTTTCCCTAAATTGCTTAATGAGCCCGTAGCTTAGTCTGGTGGAGCGCTGGTCTTATATGGCCTCGATTCACGAGCTTAGGATCACCAGTGGTCCCCGGTTCAAATCCGGGCGGGCTCACTATCTTTTTAGAAAAGATAGGCGAGATGGTATAAGCTCTCGCACGAAAATGCCTTATACGTTCACAATCGCTCCTGTAGTGTAGTCCGGTCAATCATGTCGCCCTTTCGAGGCGACGACCCGGGTTCAAATCCCGGCGGGAGCACTTCATACTTATGACAAAAAACACAAAAGATAAGTTATTTGAAAGAGAATTCAGAAAACAGGAAATAATCGGCAATATTGTTGCGTTGTTCTTATGGACACTTTTGATGTTTTCAACCTGGGGTGTCTTTCTTATGTATAATAATGAAATCTTGTCAAAACAAGAATCATGGCTTATAGTGATTGTCGGAATTACCATTGTTTTTATCTTCGGCAAAAACTACGGAATAGATCATGCAGAAATTTTGAATACGGCAAGGAATAGGACTTATAAAAAAGTTTATGGAAAGGAGAGAAGAGTTCAATAAAGAAAAAGCAAAAGAAGATAGAACAGATCAGTTTGAAACTTTTTTGTCATCCGTATCTTCATTTGGAGCTGAAAAAACAATTAAAGACACTATGCAAGTTCTCGAAAATTTATTTAAAAGCATAGAAAATATGCAAATAAATAATAAGAAACCAAGTGAATTTGAAATCTATAAACCTGCTAAGCAAGAGCTTAAGAAATACTATACTGAACATAAAATAATAAACGAACGGAAAACACTCAAAAGTTATTTACCACTAGAAGAGATTCCAAAAGAGTTCAGTAAAAATTCTTCTCCGGAAGAGGTAATAAAGGCGATTTCATTAAAACTAAAAACAAAGAATCCTGACCTAGATTTCAATGAAGATTTTCTTTTTAAGGAAGATACTCTGAACACAATTAGTAAATCTCTTGAAACTGTTATTAAAATATATGGACAAATTTCAATAGAAAAGGATGATGACGTGAAAAGATTTAATTTATTATATCTATACTTAATTCTATTTGAAATAAATATTGCTCTAATAAAACCTGTCTACACTAAAATCACCGGAACAAAAGATAAGCCTAGCTATGAAGCAATTTCCAACTTTGTCAAAACGATGTCGGAAAAATTATCGAACAGTATGGATTTTGATTTGAGGCATGATGCAGCACATGTTTTATTTCAAAGAAGATTATCGATGAAGACGCTAGCTGTAGACCAATTAGTTTTAAATCTTTATTGTTGTTCTATTGCCCACTTAATGGTGCGATTTGAAGAAATGTTAAGAATGGGCGAATCATCACTACAAACAATTAATTTGATGAAGGGAAAAAGTCATTGAATTTTACAACTCAAACCTTGAAGTCTTAGAATCCATCCGTAACCTTTATAAATCACCTTAAAACTTCTAATATCAATAATGAAGCGATCTTCAAGACGTTGGAAGAAGAAAGGCCAGATGCGCTGGAAATGGCAAAGAAAGAGGATGAAGAAGGAAAAGCGCCGAAGAGTAGCCAGATCGTCATAAAGATAACATTTATAAATAACTTCGAAAGTTAAAATCATATTCATTGGAAAGAAAAAGGAGGATGCAAGTCCGTTCGAACTTTTTCATTCTGCGGTATCAAAATCCGCGCCGAAAAACGGAAATCCAATGATAAGGAAATCACCACCAAATACATCATATCAGAACTATGTATGCTTAAGTGTTCACTTAAGTATGAATTAGAGTTGAGTCAAGAGAAGATTAAGTTTCAGCCGATAATCAATATTTAGCGACACAACGAATTCCTGTTGATCCTGCAGGAGATCGCTGCTATTAGGATTCGACTAAGCCATGCAAGTTATCTCGCAAGAGAGGCGACATGCTCAGTAACACGTCACTAATCTACCCTTACGTCTGGGATACCCTTGGGAAACTGAGGTTAATACCGGATAGGAATATTTTCTGGAATGGTTTTATTCTGAAAGGCAACGCATAAGGATGAGGTGGCGGCAGATTAGGCAGTTGGCGGTGTAATGGACCACCAAACCTACGATCTGTACGGGGAATGAAAGTTCTAGCCCGGAGAGGGACACTGAGATACTGGTCCCAGCCCTACGGGGTGCAGCAGGCGCGAAACCTTTGCAATGCACGAAAGTGTGACAAGGGAATCCTAAGTGCTTATGTTTAACATAGGCTTTTGCCAAAGGTAAATACTTTGGAGAATAAGTGGTGGGTAAGACCGGTGCCAGCCGCCGCGGTAACCCCGGCGCCACAAGTGGGGATCACGATTATTCGGTCTAAAGCGTCCGTAGCAGGCTCTGTA
The DNA here is from genome assembly GCA_965231065.1 of uncultured Methanosarcinales archaeon. Lineage (GTDB taxonomy): Archaea > Nanobdellota > Nanobdellia > Woesearchaeales > UBA10107 > UBA10107. The sequence continues at coordinate 762,767 of OZ246410.1, forward strand.
AATTTCTTGTGAATTTGTTGCGCTTAACGTAACAGACGGCAGGAAAGACTGCAGAGCTTGGAACTGGTAGGAGTAAGCGGTATTCTTGGGGGAGCGGTAAAATGTTATAATCCCAAGAGGACCACCTGTGCCGAAGGGGGCTTACTAGGACAGATTCGACTGTGAGGGACGAAAGCTAGGGGAGCAAAACGGATTAGATACCCGTGTAGTCCTAGCCGTAAACACTGCCAACTAGATATGGCGTAAACTTCGTGTTTGCGCGGTATCGAAACGAAGGTGCAAGTTGGCCACCTGGGAAGTATAGTCGCAAGGCTGAAACTTAAAGGAATTGGCGGGGGAGCACTACAAGGGGTGCGGCGTGCGGTTTAATTGAATTCAACGCCGGAAATCTCACCAGGAACGACGGCAGGATGAAGGCCAGTCTAAAGGGCTTGCCTGACGAGCCGAGAGGTATTGCATGGCCGCCGTCAGCTCGTGCCGTAAGGTGTCCTCTTAAGTGAGGCAACGAGCGAGACCTATGTTTCCAATTGAAAACGACACGTTAGTGGATTGCTCACATTGGAGAGACTGCCTTGGAAACAAGGAGGAAGGTGTAGGCAACGGTAGGTCCGTATGGTCCGGATTCCCTGGGCTACACGCGCGCAACAATGGTAGGAACAATGGGATGCAACTCCGAAAGGAGAAGCTAAGCCTCTAAATCCTATCGTAGTACGAATCGAGGGTTGTAACTCACCCTCGTGACGTCGGAATCCCTAGTAATCAGACTTTATCACAGTCTGGTGAACATGTCCCTGCTCCTTGCACACACTGCCCGTCAAACCACTCGAGCAGGGTTCAAGTGAATTTTAGTTCAAGTGACTAAAATGAACTTGAGCTCAGTGAGATGGGTTAAGTCGTCACAAGGTATCTGTAGGGGAACCTGCGGATGGATCACCTCCTTTTTATTTTTAATAATAAAATAGTTTAGATTTTTAGAAAAAAATCATTATCATTTTTTTGACTCAACTCTAATTTTTTATATTCACAATTGGGCCTGTAGCTCAGCCCGGTAGAGCACCGGCCTTGCAAGTCGGGGGTCGTGGGTTCGAATCCCGCCGGGTCCACTTTGTAAATAAAAGATTTACAAAGAATTATGTCGAAAGAAATTTCGAAATTCACATTCAAATACCTTTGAATGAGCACACACATTACAAGATGTGTATGCGATAGGTTTAGAGACAGAGAAATTATATCCCATCTCCTGTTAATGAAACCATGCATAGTTGAATAATTTACACCATTAGGTGGATGACTCGGCTTAATCGTCGAAGAAGGGCGTGGCAAGCTACGATATGCTCCGGTTAGCCGCAGGCAAGCATTGACCCGGAGATTCCTGAATGCGACATCGCAACAAATCCGAAAGGATAGAGAACTCAGGGAATTGAAACATCTCAGTACCTGAAGGAAAAGAAATCAATTGAGATGCTGGTAGTAAGAGCGACTGAACGCAGCACAGAACAAACCGAATATGTTGCAGTAATGCAATATACATGTGGGGTGTGGACTTCTTTTTAGTCCGAGACATAGATTCTGAAATTCTCTGGAAAGAGATACTACAGAGGGTGATAGTCCCGTAAGAAAATATGTTGGATGTAGAAGTATCCCGAGTACCGTCTCCTGGATACGAGGCGGGAAGTCGGAGGGCATCGACCTCCAATTCTAAATACGTATTAAGTCCGATAGCAAACGAGTACCGCGAGGGAAAGTTCAAAAGAACCCTTAACAGGGAGTCAAAAGAGCCTGAAACCTAATGGTTATCGAGTGATAGTGCACTAAGGTGTTCTATCGTACGTTTAGAATAACGTGCCAGGAAGTTTATTCGTGTGGCGAGGGTAATCTGTAAAGGAGCACCCGAAGCGAAAGCGAGAACCCGCAAGTAATGAGGGGTCCGGTCTTAATGGGCCGAAAGTCACAGGGATACGACCCGAAGCCAGATGATCTAATCCTTCGTAAGGTGAAGCGGACCTAACGGTTCGTGGAGGCCTGCAGAAGTTCTGTGTGCAAGCGTTTTTCTAACTTAGGATTAGGGGTGAAAAGCCAATCGAATCTGGTGATAGCTGGTTCCTACCCAAGTTGACCGTAGTCAAGCCTCGAATGAGATCGTTGAGATGGTAGAGCGACGGATTAGAGATTTAGGCTCCGAAAGGAGTCGGTCTCCTGTCCAACTCCGAATATCTCAACATCGTAGAATTCGGGAGACGGGGCGCCGGAGTAAGTTTGGTGTCCGAGAGGGGAACAACCCACACCGCAGTTAAGGTCCCAAAATACCATTTCAGTGTTAACGGGCGAAAAGCGTTCATGTCCGAAGACAGTGAGGAGGTAGGCTTAGAAGCAGCCATCCTTTAAAAAGTGCGTAACAGCTTACTTATCAAGGACGTGAGCCTTTAAAGTGGACGGGGCTAAATTGGTTACCGATACTGCGGATATGCGAGAGCATTATAATAGGTAGGCATTGCGGCAGGGCAGAAGCACGTGCGAGAGTATGTGTGGACCTGTCGTGATAGAGAATCCTGGTGATAGTAGGATCTGAGTGCAGTGAGAATCTGCACCATCGAAAGGGCAAGGGTTCCTTGGCAATGTAAATCAGCCAAGGGTTAGGCGATCCTAACTAATATCCTAACTGGATTATTGGAAAGGGAAAACGGTTAATATTCCGTTCCTGTCTGAATATGCGTGGCGACACAAGCATTGTTTCTGACGTTTTCGGCTACACGGACACAGATTGTTATCTGTGCTAACTAAGACAGATCAGGGAAGTATCGTAATGATGAGAACCTGATCAATCTGGGAATGGTACTCCTCTGGAGTATTTCGTTTATGCCAAGAGCCATTGAAAAAGGAACAGTGAAAAATTTCAGACATTCGTACCCAGAACCAACACTGGTGCCCCTAGGTGAGAAGCCTCAGACGTGAGGAGTTAAACTAGGCAAGGGAACTCGGCAAATTAGTCCCGTGCCTTCGGCATATGGGATCCCTGCTGTTGTGTATCGAATCAAATCTGTACGCGATAGCAGGGCGCAGTGACTAGGACGGTCCGACTGTTTATCAAAAACTTAGCGTTGCGCTAAGCTGCAAAGCTGTGTATGCAACGTGACATCTGCCCAGTACCTGCATCTGAAACTCCGGTTCAACGGAGCCAAGGACAGGCAAACGGCGGGAGTAACTATAACTCTCTTAAGGTGGAATTGCTGCCTTAAGTCCCAAGTTGATAAACAGATACCAAAAAAATGGGATACAAATTTGGCTATTTGCTGGAACATCTCAAAGAAACTTTCTAGAAAATTATCTTGGTGACAGAATAAAATCTAACAATGAAAGCGGAGAGACAATCAGCAGGAAAGATTTCTTGAAAAAGAAAAATCCTCAGAGACTATATGCCAAACATCAGCAATGATGAAGATAGAGTCCGAACTTATCAGCGATGATAAGAGACATGCAGAAATGTGTGTCCGTTTTCTGAAAGGAAGACAGTAACAAGACGAGCGAAATACCTTGTCGTTTGAATGACGACGCGCATGAATGGTGTAACGAGATCGTCACTGTCCCTGCCTAGATCTCCCTGAACACACATTACTGGTGCAGACGCCAGTGAATTCCAGTGGGAAGCGAAGACCCCGTGAAACTTTACTGTAGCTTGTAGCTGTGGAGTGAGTTTTGTCGCATAGTGTAAGCGGGAGTGGTCATGCTTTGGATTTCGGTCCAAGGATACACGCCAATGTAACACCGCTCTCTAAGACTCGCCCCACTTACCTTCGAAAGAGGGGACAACTATAGGTGGACAGTTTGGCTGGGGTGGCACACTTTCGAAAAGGTATCGAAAGTGCCCAATGGTTAGCTCAACCGGGTCAGAAATCCGGTGGAGAGTGCAAGAGCAAAAGCTAGCCTGATTGAATTTACAATAACCCTAAATTCAAACACGAAAGTGTGGTCTAGCGATCCTCAGTGGCTCCTTGATGGGGCCCTGATGTGACGGAAAAGTTACTCCGGGGATAACAGAGTTGTCGCGCCCGAGAGTTCACATCGACGGCGCGGCTTGCTACATCGATGTCGGCTCTTCCTATCCTGGCCGTGCAGAAGCGGCCAAGGGTGGGGGTGTTCACCCATTAAAAGGGATCGTGAGCTGGGTTCACAACGTTGTGAGACAGTTGGTTTGATATCTACTGGAATTGTTGGAAATCTGAGGGGAAGGGACTTCTAGTACGAGAGGAACGGAGTCTCGTGGCCTCTGGTCTATCGGTTGTCCAACAGGGCACGCCGAGCAGCTACGCCATACGGGATAAGCTCTGAAAGCATCTAAGAGCGAAACCCCCCTCGAAAAGAGATTTCCGAGAACACGAGTAAAAGACTCGTTTGATGGAGTTGGCGTGTACGTGCGAAGGTAACGACGCATTCAGCGTGCAACCACCAAAAGTTCGAACTTTCAACTATGCATGGTTTCTATTTTTTATTTTATAGAAACTCTACTTGATTGAGTTATGCAGAATTATTTCTACACAAAAATTAAATAGACATAGCGAGAGCTCTATTGATATGAAAGCATTGTCCCTCAAACAACCATGGGCCGAACTTATCGCTTCTGGTAAGAAGACAATAGAAGTCCGTAATTGGAACACTAAATTCAGAGGGGAATTCTTAGTCCATGCTTCAAAGAATACTGATCTCCAAAGAGAGAAAGAGTTAGGCTATAAGAATCTGCCAACCGGCTGCATTGTCGGCAAAGCTACGTTAATTAATGTCAAGAAATACAAATCAGAACAGGAATTCAACAAAGACATGAACAAGCATTTCGCGCAGGGATTCTGGAGCGAGAAAGCGCACGGATTTATCCTAGAAAACTGCCAGCGATTGCCGAACAAACCCTTAAAAGGAAGTCTGAATTTCTTCGAGGTACAATGATCTGCTTAGGAATCGAAACAACAGCCCACACTTTCGGAATAGGTATCGTGAAAGATGAAAAGATATTAGCGAATGAGAGAGATGCATTCACAACTGAGAAAGGCGGCATGATTCCGAACGAAGTCGCAGAACATCACAAGAGAGTCGCTGATGAAGTTCTGAAAAAGGCATTAGAGAAAGCAAACATAAAAGTAAAAGATGTGGACGTCATCTCATTCTCACAAGGACCAGGATTGGATCCAGCATTATGGGCAGGACAAGTATTTGCAACCAAATTAGCAGAAGAAAATAATAAACCATTAGTCGGTATCAATCATTGTGTCGCACATTTAGAAATTGGAAGAATCACAGGAGCGAAAGATCCTGTTTTGCTATACGCATCTGGCGCAAATACACAAATCATCGCGTATGAAGCGGGAAAATACAGGATATTCGGTGAAACTTTAGACCAAGGCATTGGAAATGTCCTCGATTCATTCGCACGATACATCGGTTTAGGATTCCCCGGCGGTCCAAAGATAGAACAGATGGCGAGAGAAGGAAAGAAACTGATTGAACTGCCATACAACGTCAAAGGGATGGATGTAAACTTCGGCGGAATACTCACCAAATGCAAACAATTGTATGACAAAGGAGAAAATGTCAATGATCTATGCTTCTCACTGCAGGAAACCATCTTCGCTATGCTTGTAGAAATATCAGAACGAGCATTAGCACATACCGGAAAGGATGAATTAGTCTTAGGCGGTGGTGTCGCTTGCAACAGCAGATTAAAAGAGATGTGTCAGATCATGTGCAAAGAACGAAACGCCAAGTATTTCTGTCCGGAAAATCAGTATCTTGTTGACAATGCAGCGATGATCGCATTTTTAGGATTGATTGAACACAAAGCAGGTGTTGTAACGACGGATTTCAAGATTCTACCGCACTGGCGAACAGACCAGGTGAACGTGACATGGAGATAAAAATAGTAAATGATAAATATGGACTAGCAAATAAATGCAAAACATTAATCTCTAAAATGAACATCGATTTTCCAGAATTAAAGAATGAAAAAATAAAAATAATAATTGAGAAGATAGGCGCCTCTGCAATGACCAAACCATCGATCTTTGGCGGGCACTTGCTTTATGTTCATCCAGAAAAATACTCAAGTGCTAACAATATAATGCTTACAGGTATGTTAGCACATGAACTGATACACATGGAGCAGAGCATGGCAGTTACTTTCCCAAAACATTTTGCAAACAGCTTAAAGTATTACTTCTTTAAAAAATATAAAAGAGAAATCGAGATTACAACAGACATAGATGTAATTAAAAGAGGTTATAGAAACCAATTATTTGAATGCCGTAAATTTAGAGAGAAGCACTATTCAGAGAAAGAAGCGATAAATGCAAAGATGTTTTATTTATCCTCTAAAGAAATAAAAAATTACAAGTTAACGTCGTAACAATCGCCGCATCAATGATTTCTTCATCGGCTTCTTCTTCGCTGATTTAGAAACTTTCTTTGCTTTCTTGACGATCTTTTTAGCTTTCTTAGCCTTCTTTGCTTTCTTAACAACTTTCGTAGGCTTCTTCATCAGAGGCTTCGCCTTGATCTTCAAAGCAGGCAGGATCTCACGTACGACCTCTTCCCGCGCCATAGGCAGCGCAATAGGTGTGCCAGCGAATACATTACCGCAGTCTCTGCACACCAATGCGTTCTCTCGAGGACTAAAAGAAACATTCCGAGAAGCGCACATTGGACACTCTTTTTCGTCTGCCATGATGCTCAAATCATCCAACTTTGACTTTAAAAACCTTTCGTCTATACAGCTGAAATCCGCTTCAGTATCGATTCCTTACCGCTCCAATCAAGAACTTCACGTAAGACCTGCATGATATTGTCTACCGAAATGATCTTTATCTTCATTAATCTGTTCTTATCGATGATGATATCATCACGGTTTGATTTCGGCACGATGACTTTCTTCATGCCTGCATCGATCGCCGCTTCAATCTTAGAAGAGACGCCGCCGACCGGTAACACCTCGCCGCGTACCGATAATGAACCAGTGATCGCGTACTCTTGTTTCACCGGCACCGCATTCAATGCAGAGATGATAGCGACAGCTACTGCAATGGAAGCAGAATCCCCCTCGACGCCTTCATACGTCTGTAAGAATTGAACATAAATATCATTTTCCTTGATGTCTTTACCGAATAATTTCTTAATAATAGCAGTGACATTCTTCACTGCTTCTTTGGCAATATCTCCTAGTTTTCCAGTCGCAATGACTTCCCGTTCTTTGCCGCCAGGCGTGACCTCGGCTTCGATCGGTAAGATGATGCCTGACATCGCAGATCCGCCGCCGATAACAGCCAGTCCATTTACACGACCAATTTTCTCGCCATCGATATGGATGACTTCATATTCTTTCTTTCGTTCGATATATTGGTCAGCGATCTGCTGTTCCAAGGTACGCGCGATCAATTTTGAGTCTAGAATATGCTGTTTCTCGACAAATTTCGCTTTCTGTTCCCGAGCGACATCTCCTGCTGCCCTGACTAAACCGCCAAGCTCTCGCAATCGTAATGTCAGTCGTCCTTTGTGAGACGCCATCTTCCTTGCTTCTTCGATCATCACATCGACTGCTTCTTTCGTGAAATGAGGGATCTTCTTATCCTTCGTGACTTCCTGTGCGATGAAATAGGCGATCTTGTCCCGATTGTCAGGAGTATCCTCCATGGAATCTTCCATGTACACTTCATACCCGTAACCTCTGATTCGTGACCGCAATGCGGGATGCATATGCTTGATCGAGTCCATATTTCCTGCAGCGACTAAGATGAAATTACACGGCACTGGTTCTGTCCGGACCATCGCTCCTGCGGATCGTTCAGACTGACCGGTGATTGCATATTTTCCTTCCTGCAATGAGGTCAATAATTCCTGCTGTGTCGAAGGTTCTAAATTTCCGATCTCATCGATAAAGAGTACACCCATGTTCGCCTTGTGGATCATACCAGCGACCACTCGCTCATGTGCCGGTGTTCCTAATCCGCCTGATTGGAAGGGATCATGAAGAACATCCCCTAACAAAGCGCCTGCGTGCGCGCCGGTCGCGTCTAAGAACGGTGCTTTATCTTTATGATAATTATCAACGATTGTTTTCGGCATGACTACTTTCTGATTGAAGCGCTTGCCCATATTGATAAACAATACTGCAGCGACGATAAATATCATGCCGCCTAAGAAAAAAGCAGTGAACAAGAGGTCTGAATGGTAATAACTTCTCACCCACCATGGCGAGAACATCGCGATGATAGCTAATGCAAAGATAACAACATTCTGTATCCGTAACGCGCCCAATGATTCCAGTCTGCTTTTCGTGACAATCTCCCGTCCTTTGCCGGCGGGCAATGATTTGATCAAGGGCTGATTTTCGTCATCAGGATTTGGCAATGAAACCGTGTCTTGTAATTTTTCTTTCGGCAACAATTCAGACATGGCCAGACCAAGCATGGATTTTCCAGTGCCTGGATCACCGATCAACAGAACATGACGTCGCTGCTGTGCAGCTTTCTTGATAACTTTGACTGCACGCTCTTGACCGATAACTTGCGTTATGGTATCTTTTGGTACTTTTAGATCAGCTGTTGTCTTGTACTTTAAAGCCATTGTCCCCCAATAAATACGATAGAGAAGCAGTATTTAAAGGTTACGAGTAGGCTTACGTACGAAAAAGATAGTTTTCGGAAAGGTATTAAAATAAGAAGTTGAAGCAAGAATAAATGAAAGAATCAACACTGCTCAAGATCTCACTGATCTCTGCGATAGTCGGTGTCATCGCGCTCTATTTTATTTCTCAGACCATAAAGATCCCATCTTCCTCATTGTTAGAAGAAGATAATACTTATGATGTGCAGGGATCAGTCGCAAGAATCACAGAAAAAGAAAAAGTCACGTACATCGATCTGCAGAAAGAAGATGAACTCACGGTCATTTTATTCAAGAGATATCCGGTCGATCTGCACAAGGGCGATTACATCGAAGTCACCGGCAAAGCGAGCAAGAGCGATACCGGAGAGTTACAATTGATCGGAAACGAAGTGAGAGTAGTGAAGTAACATCCACAATGCTTATTAATAAGTTAAAGGGAGTAGGACAGAGATGGAACAGTTAGACCAAAAGGTGAAAGACAAACGGATTCTCGTACTGGGCGACGTCATGCTTGACGAATATATTTGGGGAGCAGCGAACAGGATATCACCGGAAGCAGATGTACAAGTCGTCAATGTCAAGAACAGGACCTATGCTCCGGGCGGCGCGGCGAATGTCGCGACAAACATCACTGCGCTCGGCGGAAAAGCTGTCCTCATCGGTGTCGCCGGAGAGGATCTCCACCGGGATAAACTTGAAGAAGAACTCACGAAACAGAATGTCGAGACTTTTCTTTTCTCTGACGGCAGACCGACGACTACCAAGACACGGATCATGGGAAGAAGGCAACAGCTTCTCAGATATGATGAAGAACTCACGAAACACATCGATCCAGACATTGAAGATATTATCATAAGCAGATCAGCAAGCAGAGGTTCAGATGCGATCATCGTCTCTGATTATGCGAAAGGTGTCGTGACACAATCACTCTATAACAAACTGAAAGCATCTGCGCAGAAAAGAAATATTCCGTTACTCGTCGATGTCAAGCCGGCAAATAATATCGACTATGCAGGCGCTACGGTGATAAAGACAAATCATTCTGAAGCGTGTGAACTCGCAAAAGTCAAGGAACATAATGGCGATGGCATCGAAGCAGTCGGAAAGAAACTTGTCCAGGAACTGCAGGCAGACATCATCATCACCAGAGGAGAAAAAGGAGTAAGCATCTTCAGGAAGGATACTTCAGTATACAATATAGAGACAAAAGCGAAGCAGGTCTACGACGTCACCGGTGCCGGAGATACCTTCCTCGCTGCATTCACCCTGGCATACGTCAGCGGTATTGATTTTGTGCAGGCAGCGAACATCGCAAACCATGCATCGGGGATCAAAGTAGGAAAAGTCGGGACCGCAAGCGTCACGCTTGAAGAATTGATGAAAGAACTATGATCTTCCTTGAATTATTCCTCGCGATTCTTATCGGCTCTTGTTTTGGCATCGTCACCGGCATAACACCAGGAATACATATCAATCTGGTCGCTGCATTGCTGTTGAGTATCAGTCCGTTTCTACTGAAGCACGTCCCGGGAGTCTTCTTGGTCACGGTCATTGTCGCGATGTCGGTCGTGCATACGTTCCTTGATTTCATTCCATCCTGTTTTCTCGGAGCGCCGGAAGAAAGCACCGCCATGTCTGCATTGCCGGCACATGTCTTATTATTACAAGGAAGAGGATTTGAAGCAGTGAAACTCGCATCCGTCGGCAGCTTCCTTGGATTGCTTACTGTTGTTCTACTCTTACCGTTATTACTCGTCGCAGTGCCGTGGATATTCACTCATTTGCAGAATTATATTGGCATCATATTATTGGTAGTTGTCATTTATATGATCCTGCGAGAGAAGACGTGGCGCAACAAGTTCTGGGCGTTCTTCATCTTCATGCTTGCCGGCATCTTCGGCGTGATCGTATTCAGCCTGAACATGAAAGATCCGTTGTTCCCTATGTTATCAGGATTATTCGGCATCTCGATGTTGTTGACATCATTGTCGCAGAAGGTGAAGATCCCTGAACAGCGGATCAGCAATGATCTTCCTGTTTCGAAAATGGAATTATTCAAGTCAATCATCGCCGGAACTGTATCAGGTAGTCTCGTGAGCATCTTTCCTGGAATTGCCTTACTGATTCTCAGTAGCTTCCCAAGGCCTAATGCTTGAGAATTCTTGGTTTATAGCCGTTTAAGGTCTTGACCTTACCCCATTTCTGATGAGGTACTGGTATCGCTCTTTGTTTTAACCTTAATAGAGATATTAAGATGCTCGACATTAAAAACTTTTCTATGGTTGATTATAAATCTAGAGAATTTTCTTAAGAAAAGTAGACATGGGAGTTCATGAAATATACCTACTAGCTCCGCAGTTTATAAGTAACTCCTAATTTCTCAAGAATCTTCTTGAGTGTTTTCTGCTCTAGTTCTATTTATGCTTTTCTTGACATAATAGCTGTATGAAGTGCATATACTGTAACGAAACACTTGACGACTATGAATACAAGTTTTGCAGGAAATGTCTTACATTCCTGATAAAGAAGTATGCCACGGAATACCTGCAAATGCCTGGGCTTGAATTTGAAGA